>NZ_RYYS01000054.1 GCF_004138215.1 Anaerophilus nitritigenes | reverse complement strand
TAATGCTATTTTCGATCGTTTCTTTATATTTTCCAAATTTGAAAATTTAGTGACGTTTTTTATAACTGCGTCTACAAAATCAAGCAACATAAATATTCCAATCAAACTTATGTTGCCCACTATGATTATTTTTCATTTATAAGGATTCCTTAAGTGCATCCAAATGTAATATTTTAAAGGAGTTTCTATGAAAATCTAAAATTCCTTCCTCTTTCATTTTAATTAACTCTCTAGATAATGAAGGTCTTGATACAAGTAAATACTCTGCTAGTTCATTTCTTTTTAGTGGAATTTCAAATAAAAAACTTTTATTCATATAATATTGTTTTAATAAATAAATGCTTATCTTTTTTCTTATACTTTTTAAAGATAAAATTTCAATTTTTTGATTTAGAATCAATGCTTTTTGTGAAACGATCTGTAGCATATTTTGTATCAAAACTCTATGTCCCAAACAGGTTTGAGAACATAGTCCTACAATTTTGTCAGCAGGAAAAAATAGTATCGTACAATCCGTATTGGCAACAACCGTTGCAGGCCATTTATGATTTGCAAAAGCTGCTACTTCCCCAAACATATTCCCTTTACTTATTTTTGCCATAATCACTCGATCTCCCGCCATAGTTTCCTTTGTAATAATGGCTTCTCCTTTTAAAACAATTCCTATTGCAGTAATTTCACTTTGTTCTATTGTTATAAGTTCCTTTTTTTTATAAGAAACAATTTTAGGCATCACACAAGATAACATTGTATATAGCTCATCTTCTTGTATATTTTTAAATAATTCAACATCCGTCAGTATACTCATCCATTTTTTATACATTTTATTTCTCCTTTTCAATAGGTTATTCACTAGGAGATCCTATTTGATATAAAGTATTTTCCCACTTCTCTACATAACCTGCCGTAGCCCATTCTGCCATTACAACCTTTTCTCCTTCTTGTAATTTTATTTTCTCCATAGGTTTTAGAGCAAGTTTTTTATTCTCAATTAGATAAATATAGATCTCTTCATGGGTTACAATTGCTGCAAAATCCTTATTCGGAGAAGTATAGGCATCTATAGCCTCAGGTACTCTTCCCTTTATTTCATTCCATGACACATGAAGCTCATCATAATGAACCATTTTATAAGGTGGAAACATATTAATATTAAATTCTAAAGGCTCATATTCTCCTACATTTATCTTTCCTTTTAAAATCCAATGTCCATTTCTTCTAACCAAGCTAAAATTTTCTTCATTAATTTCATACAGCTCTTTTTGTTTCCTTGTAGCATTTAAATATCCTTGAGCTGATTGTAGATATATCTCTTTTCCATGTTTCCCTACTACATCGGATAATTTTATTCCTTCGCTACCTTGTATATGATCAATCAAAAGCACTTGGAAATTTTTCATTTTGTTTTGATATTCTAATGCTACATAATCATTTCCTACAAACTTTATCTTTCTATATATATCTTTATTCACTTTTTCTTGTTCTTCATAGGATGGTTTCTCATTTTTTTCAATAGGAATAGCAAATAATTGATCTTTTACTTTATGATCATGCAACTCTCTATTTTCACCGATCATCCAAAATCCACTTTTTCTAGGAACAATTAGATTTACCATTTCTAAAACAGGATATTTTTTTCTATTTTTAGTAGCAATCCATAGAGTTCTATAGATTTCATTTTCTTTTGTATTATCTACTACATCTGTTCTTAATCCTATGAGTACCCCTGAACGAAGAATATCTGGTTCTTTTGTTTGTAAATCTTTACCATTTTGATTCATTTTGTTTTTATTGTCAATCAACACTTGATTTGTTGTATCAGAAATTTTTTCTAGATAATAAAATACATGATCTATATACACAATTAATGTATACTCATCTATTTTAATAAAATCATAAAAATGCTTCTCTTTTGAAGTAATAGAAATAATCTCTATTTTTTTATTTTTAATTTTTAAATCTTTATCACTTACTTTATGAGTATACAAAAAATACTCTTTTGCATCTACACTTTTTATTTTATATTCTGGTTCTTCGCTAATCTCATCTGCAAAAATAGCATAGTCTCCATGAAAAATAGCACTCTTTCCTATCCACTCATTAATCTGTGCCTTCTCCACTTTTTCATTCGCTATTTTATATTTTTCTACCTTCCAAGTTCCTCGAATAGGAATAATTTTATTTTTAGGAGGAACAATACTTTGTCCCACATCTAGTTTTACATCTATACATCCTTGTAAAAATACACTCATAACCATAATCACAATCAAAAAAAATTTTTTCATCTCTTTTTCTCCACATCTATTCAATCGGTAATAAAATCTGTATTTTTGTCCCTTTATTGAGCTCACTCTGTATTTTGAATTCTCCTTTATGAAGCTTTATAATCTCATCACAAATAGACAGTCCAATACCATTTTGAGATTTGCTGTTTTTCCCTTTATAAAATTTTTCTTTTACCTTTGGAAGGTCTTCTTGACTAATACCACATCCATTATCTTCTATATTCATAGATATATATCCATTTTTATAAAAAGTAGAAAAATTTACTTTTCCACCTTTTTGTGTAAATTTAAAAGCATTATCTAATATGTTAATCAAAACCTGCTTCATTCTATTTACATCTAGATCCATATAAGACATATTTTCTTCATAATCTACTACAAACTCTATTTGATCCCTTTGGGCTCTTGGACTCATATACTTCTCAATATATCTAACTAAAGTTTTTATATTTACATTTTCTTTATTTAATATAATTCTTCCTGAAACAAACTTTGAAAAATCTAAAAGCTCCTCTACCATAAAGGTCAGTCTTTCACTTTCTTTTTCTATAATATTTAAACCTTCTTTCATGGTTTCTTTATCTTCAAAATCATCTTGATTCAAAACTATAGCCCATCCTTTAATAGCTGTAAGAGGAGTCCTTATTTCATGAGAAATAGAAGATATAAAATCATTTTTGAGTTGATCTTTTTTGATAATTTCCTCTGCCATAAAATTTAAAGTATCCGAAAGCTTTCCCATCTCATCATCAAATTTTTTGTGACTTTTGATTTTAAAATTTCCTAAAGCCATTTTTTCTGCGACTTGTGTAACTTCTTTGATGGGGCCTGTTATGGTATTGGCTAAAAAAATACTTACTATACCACAAATAATCGTTACAAAAGCTCCTATGCTTAAAAAAATCAAAGAGATTCTTTTAATACCCTCATTGACTTCTTTTAAGGATGTAGTAAATCTTAATACTCCAACAATTTTTTTATCAGATTGTAAGGGATAAGATACAGACATTACATTATAATCATCATAATTTACTGATCCTGTCCATGTGCCTTTTTTTCCCTTTAGCGCCATCTTTACATCTTCTGTTTCTATTTTCCCTTTCCAGTCTACACCAATAGAATCCATTAACATTTCTCCTGAAAGGTTAATAATCTGAACTTGAGCAGGAGTTTGCCTCCAAAATACATCTACATTATCTAATACATTATCCTCTAAATTAGAATTTGAAAAATATCTAGAATAAAATTCAGAAGAAATCATAATTTGATTGGTAAGTACATCTTCTACATTTTTATAATAATATTGTCGTACAAAACTAATCAATAATATTTCTAAAAATAAAACACTGATAAAAATTACCAACATAAAATTAATCACTAATCTTTTTTTTATACTTTTCATAGTTTCTCCCTAAAATTACTCTTCATCTCTTTTTTTCCATCTATATCCTACTCCCCAAACAGTTTCAATATAAACAGGTTTAGAAGAATCTTCTTCTATTTTTGTTCTAAGTCTTCGAATATTCACATCTACAATCTTGGTATCCCCTACATATTCCCATCCCCATACACGATCTAACAATTCATCTCTTGTAAAAGCTTTTCCTTCATTCTCTAAAAATAATTCCATAAGTAGATATTCTTTTGGTGTCATATCAATTGATTTTCCATCTTTATATACAATATGTGCATGTGTCTCAATATGGAAAGGCCCACTTTTAGGAACACTATTTTTATCTTTTTGTTCATGATTCATACGTCGAATCAGTGCTTGTACTCTTAAAACCAGTTCTGTAGGATTAAATGGTTTGATCATATAGTCATCCGCTCCTAATTGAAGTCCTGATATTTTATCCATATCTTGTCCACGAGCTGTCAGCATAATAATTCCTATATTTTGAAAATCTTTTCTTAATTTTTTACATACTTCAAAGCCATTAATCCCTGGTAACATTACATCTAAAAGTGCTATGATAGGTTTTTCTTCTCGTGCCTTTTGAAGACCTTCTTCTCCACTTTTTGCTTCTATAATATCATAGCCATTTGTCTTAAATGTAACTTTTAATAAACTTCTTATACTTCTTTCATCTTCTACAATCAATATCTTTTGTTTCATAAGAAAACTCCTTATACATGTATTCTTTTATTTGATTGTACCATAAAATATACAATGTCAAAAATATAAAAATATTGTCCAAATATGATTTTATTCACATATATTATAAGATATGTATCACTTGTAAATAATAAAATCAACTTAAATTCCATTATTTTTTAAAAAGTCTATTCACAATACTATATTTTTCAGATAGGATTATAACATATACATGATTATCCAATTACAAAAATGGAGGGATACATATGAATCTTGCATCTATGATTGACCATACTTTATTAAAACCAGATGCAACAAAAGAAGATATTAAAAAAATATGCGAGGAAGCAAAAGAATACCATTTTCCATCTGTATGTGTAAATAGTTGTTTTACAGAATATGTAGCAAAAGAGCTTAAAGATACTTCTATTGGGGTAACTACTGTAATAGGTTTTCCTTTAGGAGCAGTAGCTACAACCGTAAAAGCTTTTGAAACTTCTTTAGCTATAGAACTTGGTTCTACTGAAATTGACATGGTGATCAATGTAGGTGCTTTAAAGAACGAAAATTATGATTTTGTATATGATGATATTAAGGCTGTTGTAGATGTATCAAGTGATAAAGCCTTAGTAAAAGTCATTCTTGAAAATTGTTTACTTACCAAAGAAGAGATCATAAAAGCTTGTGAAATTTCAAAAAAAGCAGGAGCTCATTTTGTAAAAACTTCTACAGGATTTAGCACAGGAGGAGCAACTGTAGAAGATGTGGCTTTAATGAAAAAAACTGTGGGAGACTTACTAGGTGTAAAAGCATCTGGAGGCATACGAACAAAAGAAGATGTATTAAAAATGATTAAAGCTGGTGCTACTAGAATTGGTGCAAGTGCATCTGTAGCCATTATAAAAAATGAAACTACAAATTATAATTATTAGGGAGGTCATCATATGCAATTGTATGAAAGAATACAAGAATCTGCTAAATATATATTAAATACAACAAAAGTTCATCCTGAAATAGGTTTAATATTAGGATCAGGGCTTGGTTCATTAGCCGATCAAATTGAAGAAAAAGAAATATATCCTTATAGTGAGATTCCACATTTTCCTGTATCTACTGTAGAAGGTCATGCTGGACAGTTAGTAATAGGTACTTTGGAAGGAAAAAGAGTTATTGCTATGCAAGGACGTTTCCATTTTTATGAAGGTTATAAAATGGAAGAAGTAACCTTTCCTGTGCGAGTTATGAAACTTTTAGGAGTAAACACTTTAATCGTTACAAATGCTGCTGGTGCTGTAAATACTTCTTATGAACCAGGAGATCTGATGCTTATTTCTGATCATTTAAATCTTTCTGGAGATCATCCTTTGATTGGAAAAAATTTAAAAGAATTCGGTACAAGATTTCCTGATATGTCTAATGCTTATGACAAAGATTTAAGGGAAAGAGTAAAAGAAATTGCAAGGTCTTTAAATATTTCTATCAAAGAAGGAATATATGCTTGCATGAGCGGTCCTACCTACGAAACTCCAGCAGAAGTAAAAATGGTACGCATACTTGGAGCAGATGCAGTCGGTATGTCTACTGTTCCAGAAGTGATTATTGCTATACATAGTGGAATCAAAGTCATCGGTATTTCTTGTATGACCAATATGGCAGCAGGAATACTTAATGAGCCTCTAGATCATAACGAGGTAATGGAAACTTCTCAAAGAGTAAGAGAAAAGTTTCTTCTTCTTATGAAAAATGTAATCAAAAATATATAGAGGTGAATAAAATGAGAATGTATGATATTATTGCAAAAAAAAGAGATGGTAAAGAATTAACTACAGAAGAAATAAACTTTTTCATAGAAGGATACACAAAGGGAGATATACCAGATTATCAAGTTTCAGCTCTTATGATGGCTATTTATTTTCAAAAGATGAACAAAAAAGAAACACTAGATTTAACAAAGGCTATGGTAAATAGTGGAGATACTATAGATCTTTCAAAAATAGACGGTATAAAGGTAGACAAACATAGTACTGGTGGTGTAGGAGACACTACTACTCTTATACTAGCTCCTTTGGTAGCAGCAGCAGGTGTTCCTGTTGCAAAAATGTCTGGCCGAGGCTTAGGTCATACAGGAGGAACTATAGATAAATTAGAATCCTTTGAAGGCTTTTGTGTCAATTTGCGTATAGAACAATTTATCGAAAATGTAAATCGTATAAAAATATCTTTAGGAGGACAAACTGGTAATTTGACTCCTGCTGATAAAAAACTTTATTCTCTTAGAGATGTAACTGCTACTGTTGATAATTTATCTTTAATTGCAAGTAGCATTATGAGTAAGAAAATTTCATCTGGTGCAGATGCCATTGTACTAGATGTAAAAACTGGTAGTGGTGCATTCATGAAGGATCTAGATAGTTCTTTTCATCTTGCACAAGAAATGGTAGATATAGGAATAGGTATGAATAAAGATACTATGGCTGTAATTACAGATATGGATCAACCTCTTGGATTTGCTGTAGGAAATATATTAGAAGTAAAAGAAGCGATTGATACATTAAATGGAAATGGTCCTGATGATTTAACAGAGCTTTGCTTAACCTTAGGTTCTCATATGCTTGTATTAGGAAAACAAGCGAAAGACGTACAAGAAGCTAAAACTATTCTTCAAGACATCATTTCTTCTAAAAAAGGAATTGATAAATTAAAAGAATGGGTGCGTATACAGGGTGGAGATGAAAAATTTGTAGATGATCCTAATCTTTTTCCTATACCAAAATTTATTACTCCTATTTCCTCTTCTTATGAAGGATATATAAATCGTATTCATGCAGATTTAATAGGAATAGCATCCCTTATACTGGGAGCAGGTAGAGAAACAAAGGAAAGTCCTATTGATTTATCTGTTGGAATTGTTCTTCATAAAAAAATAGGAGACTTTATAAAAAAGGGAGAAAAAATTGCTACCATTTATGCAAATAGCATTGATAAACAAGCACAAGCTGAATCTATGATTATAGATGCTTATGATATTATCAAAGAAAAAGTATATAAAAAACCACTCATTAAAGGAATCATAACACAAAATGATTCCATTCGTTATTAACGTACAAGGAGCGTAATTTTATGAAAATATTAATTCAAAATGGATCTTTACTATTATTTCAAAATGAAGAAGTATCTATACAAAAAAAAGATATTGGAATAGAAGATGGTATTATTTCAAGCATTGGAGATGTAGAAGAAATTTCTTACTATGATAAAGTTATAGATGGATCGAATAAAATCATTATGCCAGGCCTTATCAATACTCATACTCATCTACCTATGTCTTTAGTAAGAAATTATGCAGATGATCTTCCTCTTTGGGAATGGCTTACAAAAAAAGTATGGCCTATTGAAAAAAATTTGACCCATGAAATAGTATATTGGGGAAGTTTACTAAGCATTGCAGAGCTTATCTTATCAGGAGTTACTTGTTTTAATGATATGTATAATTTTGCAGATGCTGTAGGAAATGCTGCAAAAGATTCAAAGATGAGAGGATTTATTTGTGAAACATTGTTTGATCATTCAAAAGATGACACTTTTAAAAAAAGTAAATCTTTATATAAAAAATGGCATGGATCTAATAACAATAGAATCAAAACTTTGATTGCCCCTCATGCTCCTTATACTTGTTCTTCTGATTACTTAAAAAAAATGATTCCTATTGCCAAAGAATTAAATACTGGGATTCATATTCATTTAAGTGAAAGTAAAAAAGAAGTAGAAGATAGTTTTAAAAAATACTCTACATCTCCTGTAAAACATCTTTATGACATAGGTATATTTGACGTAAGAACTTTAGCTGCTCATTGCGTTCATTTATCTGAAGAAGATATACAAATTTTAAAAGAAAAAAATGTTCATGTACTCAATAATCCTGTAAGCAATTTAAAGCTTGCAAATGGATTTGCTCCTATACATAAACTTTTAGATACAGGTGTAAATGTAGCTTTAGGAACAGATAGCTCTTGTAGTAATAACAATTTAAATATGTTTGAAGAAATAAAATTAGCATGTATTCTTAATAAAGCTGTTACAAATAATAGTACTGTCTTACCTTCTCACACTGCTCTTAAGATGGCAACTATAAATGGGGCATACGCTTTAGGAATAGATGATCAAGTTGGATCTATAGAAGTTGGAAAATGTGCAGATTTAATTTTAATCAACTTAAATAGTCCTCATTTATTTCCTAAACATAACTTAATTTCTGCTCTTGCTTATTCTGTTTATCCATCTGATGTAGACACAGTTATTGTAGATGGGAATATATTATTAGAAAATAGAAAACTTACAACTATTGATTTAAATTTAGTCTATGAAAATGTGGAGAAATGCTGTAAAAAACTAATACAGTAAACTTGGGGGCAATATCATGAAGCTTGTTTTCATGGCACTATTAACAGGAGCAATTACAGGAAGTATTTTTTCATATCTTAAACTTCCATTACCAGCTCCTCCTACTTTGGCAGGAATAGCAGGTATCATTGGTCTTTTTCTTGGATTCAAAGGAACTGAATACTTGATACAAATTTTAACTAAAATAGCCAAGTAAAATATTTCACTTGGCTATTTTTCATAGAATCACATATTTTCAGTTATATTCCTTATCCATTTATTAGACAATAATCTTGGAATACCAAGAATAAATTTAAACAGTTCTTCTACAGTTACTAATGCTACTACATAGTGTACAGGTAATTTAAAATAAAATGCTCCTAAAAATGCCAATGGAACACCAATACACCACATAGTAAAAGCTTCTATAAAAAGAGCACGTTTAGCATCTCCTCCTGCTCTTAAAATCCCTACTATTAAAAGACAATTAAACACTCTTATGAGTAAAATTCCTGCATTAATATATAAGATCATAAGAGCACTATGATATACCGTATCAGATATATTAAAGAAAGATAAAATAAATGGGGCACTTATTGCCAAAATAGAAGCCAAACAAATTCCGACTAAACATGCCAATAAAGAAAATCTTTTTGCATATATTTTAGCTTGATCTTCATGTCCTGCTCCTATTTGATTTCCAATCATAACTACAGATGCATTAGACATCCCAAATATAAATACCATAAATACATTTTGTACTGTATTACAAATTTGAACTGCAGCCATTGCCTGCATCCCTATTCTTCCATATGCCACTGAATATACAACAAATCCAAGCCCCCAACATCCTTCATTTAAAACTACAGGAATCACTGTATCCAATACTTTTTTAATAAAATCTTTACTTAAAGAAAACATTTCACTACATTTAGCTGCTAATACTCCTTTTGAAAAATAAATATAACCTACTAAAAGACTTGCCTCAATAATTCTTGCAAGAAGTGTTGCTAAAGCTGCTCCTTCAACACCCATAGCCTTTGATCCAAAATTTCCAAAAATAAATACATAGTTAAAAAAAGTATTAAACAAAAGAGCAAAACTGCTTACGATCATTGGTAAAATTGCATTTTCTATACATCTTGATGCAAATCCAAAATTAAAAGTAATGGCAGTAAATATATAGCTTATACAAACAATTTTTAAGTATTTTACTCCTTCTGATATAACTTTTGGATCTGTATTAAAAATATTGATAATTTGATTAGGTATATATAAAGCTATTACTGTAAAGATAGTAGCCAGAACTGCCCCTGCAATCATACCCATTCCTAATACTTTCTTTATATTTACAATGTCTCTTTTTCCCCAAAACTGAGAAATAAAAATACCACAACCACTACATATTCCTATAAGCAATAAATTAAATAAAAAAAAGTATTGATTTGCAATACCTACTGCTGCAATTTGGATTTCTCCTACCCTTCCGATCATCATGGTATCTACCATATTTAGGGAAGAAGCAATAAAGTTTTGAATAATAATAGGTAAAGCAATTTTATATAAATTTTGATAAAACTTCTTGTCTTGAAATAGATACTTGTATAAATTTTGAATTATTTTTGTCATTCTTATTTACTCCCTTCTTAATAATCCCTAAAAATAAAACCACCTTGAAGTTTTTTCAAAGTGGTTAGCTTCTTCACTTGTCTATAGGTAATAGAAAATTTTTGTATATACTAAATTATATTTTACTAATAATTGATAAATTTGTCAATTCATTATTTTAAAATCCTTTATATAAAAAGAACCCTTACGGGTTCTATGCTATATACAAACTTATACTGCATCTGAGTATAAATCATTTTCAATTTTATTTATAAACCAATCTGGCACATCTGCACAGCTTGAACAATAAAAATAAGGTTTGATTAAATCAGTCCTAGCTCTTTCTCCATCCCATTTTTCTGGGTGGCTTTGTAAAAATTTTATAAATTGATCAGGCTTGATTTGAAATACTTTCTTTTTTCCAAATCTTCTTCCTTTCATAAATCCTTCTCTAATCCATCTATAAATTAAACTTGGATTCTTATTTAAAAGATATCCAATATCTCCTGTAGTCAAAAACTCTCCGTTTGCAATAATTTCTGGTCCTAACTTTAATTCAATAGCTTTTTTTCTAATAGAAACAATACTTCGATCGAGTTCATCTGCAATAAACTCTGCAGTCTTTTTTCCCCATTTGTCTAATAAAAACTCTACTTCTGCCTCTGACCAATATCTCAATTCTGTTGTAAGACCTATTCTTTTGGCTTTTTTAAATACAGAGTCTTTTGTTCTATCTAGATCCTTTGCAATATCCATAATACTTTTTTTACTATAGTTACAAATTAAATATTCTATTTCTTCTTGTGTCCATTTTTTATATGCCATATTTCTTCCCCCTTTAATCCCTAATCATAGTTTTTATCATTTCTATATGATCCTTAAGTATTATAAAAGTATTTATCATTTCATCTCCGGAGATTATTTTTATCTATATATTTTCTAAAAAAACAAAAATGGCCCACAATAAAAGATCTAAAAATCTTTTATTATGGACCATTTAAATTGCAAATATATTATTTGATTCAAATAGTTGTTCCATAACCTAACTTATTTTATTTTTATAGAATTGATCATTCTCTTAAGATAAAAATAGCTTATATATACATATATCTATCTCTATTCATTAAGATGTACTATCTTTATGTAAATATAATATCATATTATATGATATTATGTCAAATATTTCTTGTATACTAATATATATTTAATAAAAGTCTTTCATATTTTTCCCTTGGATATATTTCTATTTTTGTTACATGTACTTTTCTATTGATTAAATTCTCTATTTCTTTTTCAACTTCTTTTATTGTATGTTCATAAATGGTTTTTCGAATGACTTCTATAGTTTTAAAATGATCTCCTGCCCTTAATAGATATTCTTCTAATGTAGTTAAATTTTCTTTTAAAAGAATTTCAATTTCTTTGCCCTTTATAAAAACTTGAATCAATTTTGCTCCTTTTCCTGTAACCTGTTTTAAATACTTTGAATATAAGTTTCTAATTTCAAGTTCTATTTCCATCTTTTTATCATCTGTTAATATAAATTCATGATTTACTACTAACAAATCTTCTTTATCCTCTAATTCGTCAATAGCAATCTCTATTAAATTACTCATCAATATATTGATATCAATTGGTTTAATTAAGTACTTTTCTATTTTTAAATCTACTGTTTCTAAAATTGTATTAGAATCTGACAAAGCAGAAGTAATAATTACAGGACAACGATGACCGTCACCTCTTATTTTTTTCATCATCTCAATACCACTCATATCTGGCATAACTAAATCTGTAATGATCACATCTGGTTGATGCTCTATAAACTTTTTAATACCGTCTTCTCCATTTTCTGCTGTAATTACTTTTCCAATTCTCTTTTTTAAAAATCTAAAAACTTGATTTCTTGTAATAGGTTCATCCTCTACATATAAAACTTTTATATTTTTTAATGCATTTAGTCCTTCCATATATCATTCCCCCTTATATCTAAAGGAAACCGTATCATTATCTTGTTATGATTTTCATCATTTTTTAATTTAATGGCACCATTCATGTTTTTCCTTATAATATTATCAAGCATGGATAAGTGATTTAAATTTATTTTAAAATCCGTATATTTTTCTTTATCATATTCATTTTCAATAGTAAGATATATATGATCTTTATTTTCTTCAATTCGAATATTTAAACATCTATCGTAAAGATCAAAAACTTCCTTACAATATTCTATAATATCCCAAAATATATAATACATAAATTGTACAAATTCATTGGGTGAACCATACATTTTTATATCTTCTTTTGTCAATATATTCATTTTTATATTTTCTTTTTTAATCTTCTCTTCCATAATTTCAAAAACTAAATCTATATATTTTGTTATATTAAAAAGCTCTTTTTTATAGTTCATTTCAAAAAATGATTTGAATTTTTCTATTTTTCTAGATAAATTTTTGATAATTTGCCATATTTCTTGATAATATTCATCTAAAATTCCACCATCTTGTGGCTCGTTTTCTATTTCATCTATAAGATTAATAATAGAAAAGTTAAGGCTATTTAAGGGTTGTCTCCATGCATGAGATAGATTTGAAATCATATCAGACATACTCATGATTTTATCATTATAAATTTCGATATCTTGTATAGTCCTTTTTTCTTTCATATTATTAAAATTTTTACTCATATCCTTTATTACAATAAACAATTTGATAAGCTCCGTTTCTCTCCTAAAAGGATATGCCATTACCTCCCAAAAATCGCAGTCCTCTTGCATAATTTCTTTAAAATCTACAATCTCTAACTTATCATTTTTTTTTCTTACATATATACTAATACTTTCTTTTATAGGATTTTTAAACAAGTAATCTCCTATTTCATAATATATATTGGCAAAACCATCATATATATGGACAATATTTTTACCTATTATATCACTTCTTTTTACTTTTAAGTAATTAATATAAGAGCTATTCATATTATTTACATAACATTTCAATTGATGATTTTCTATCTTTCCTTCTATCTCTATAGTAAAATCTAAAGATTGATTCATAGAACTTATTGGATCTTTTATATGATTTAAACCATCGTTAAATAATTCAAAATTTTCATTCAAAATATTTCCTCCTTTTATATCATAAAATAAATTATTATCCCTTTATTGTATTCAAGAAACACCCATTCGTCAATGAATCAAATGGGTGTTTTTTCTAGTATTTTATAATTTATACTTTCTTTTTTAAATATTATTTTATCTTTAATACTTTTTACCTTTTGTATTTTTATTTCTATTAGACGAACTCCCCGTTTTCATTTTAGTAGTATTTCTTTCAGTTTTAGATTTTCTTCCTTTTGCAGAATCCTTTTTCTTAAAATCATCTCTTTTCTTATTTTTCATCTCTCTTGATTTCTTATAATCTACATCTTTTTTTTGAGTATTTCTCTTGTTAGTTAAATTCATCTTTATTCCTTTTTCAATAATCTGAAGAGCTTCTCTATCTTTTGGGGTTACAAATGTAATAGCAATACCAGCTTGTCCTGCTCTGCCTGTACGGCCAATTCTATGAATATAGCTTTCTGCATCTTGTGCAATATCATAATTAAAAACATGGGTAATTCCTTCAATATCTAGTCCTCGAGCTGCTACATCTGTTGCTACTAAATATTGTATTTCAAATTTTCTAAATGCTTTCATGACCTTTTCTCTTTTTGCTTGGCTAAGATCTCCATGAAGTTCGTCAGACTTATATCCTAAATTTTGTAAAGCTTCATTTAATGCCTTGGCTCTTCTTTTCGTACGACAAAATATCATTGCCATAAAAGGCTTATATGCATCAATAGCACTACAAAGAGCATCTTGCTTAGCTCTATCAGTAGTTTCAATAACAATTTGCTTAATTTCATCTAAAGTAATTCTTTCTCCTTCGATCTTAATTACTTTAGGCTCTTTCATATACTTTTTAGCAAGAGATTGTACTTTTGATGGCATAGTAGCAGAAAAAAGCATTGTTTGTCTTGTCTTTGGTGTATGATAAATAATATCTTCTACTTCTTTTAAAAATCCCATATGTAGCATTTGATCTGCTTCATCTAATATAAGGGTATTTAATTTACTAAAGTTAATCGTTTTTCTTCTTAAATGATCTAATAATCTTCCTGGAGTACCAATTACCATATGAATACCACTTTTTAATTTTTTTATTTGTCTCTCTACATCTTGACCCCCATATGCCGCTAATAGATGTACATTTTTTGCATGAATAAGTTTTTTGGCTTCCTCTGTAACTTGAATAGCTAGTTCTCGAGTTGGTGTTACAATAAGTGCTTGTATATAAGGTTTACTTGTGTCTATTTTCTCCATAGTAGGTAGTATAAAAGCAAGAGTTTTTCCTGTTCCTGTTTGAGCCTGGCCAATTATATCTTGTCCTTTTAAAAGCTCTGGAATAGCCTTTTGTTGTATAGGGGTAGGCTTTATAATTCCATTATTATTTAATACATTTACTAATTCTTCTTGTATTCCAAGTTTTTTAAAATCCATTGTCATATTCTTGTCTTCCTCTCTTTTTTCATAAAATAGAATAAAACTTATTAGTATACTAAAAGGTAATAAAAGCTTCTTCTCTAATAATATTCCCAACAATTCAATTCTTACCATTATATCATTAACTTGCTAGTTTAAATAAAAAAATAATTTTTTATATTATTATTCATCTTGATTACTCTATATATTCTCTAAATCATCTTTTCTTTATATATAATATAACTCATTGATTTGGTTATACTACTAAAAATATAATATACGAGGTGGTTATATTATGGATTTACAAACTGGAAAATTTTATTGGGATACTACACTACAAAATCCTCCTACTTATCCTCCTTTACAAGAAGATATATCTTGTGATGTATTGATTGTTGGAGGTGGAGGTTCTGGGACTCAATGCGCACATTACTTAAGTGAATACGGTTTAGATGTGGTTTTAGTAGAAAAAAATAAAATAGGATATGGAAGTACTAGATCTAATACAGCTCTCATTCAATATGCAGGAGAAAAAACCTTTTTGCAATTAATCAATAGTTTTGGAGGAGATTATGCTTTAAGACATTTTTTATTATGCAAAGAAGCTATCAATGAAATTGAGAAGATATCTTCTTCTTTAGAAATAAGTCCAGATTTTACTCGTAGAGATAGTCTTTATTATGCAAGCTGTAAAGAAGATGTGTCTAAACTAAGACAAGAATATGATTTATTAAAAAAATATAATTTTTCTGTTGAATTTTGGACTGAGAAAGAAATCAGTAAAAAATATCCTTTTCAAAAATATGCAGCCTTATATTACATTAACGATGCAGAACTTAACCCTTATAAGTTTACAATTGGCCTGCTGGAAAAATCAAAAAAGAAAGGTGTTCGTATCTTTGAACAAACAGAAATAAAAGGAAAAAAATTTGAAAAAGATAAAAACATTTTTCATACAGACAAAGGAAATGTTATTCATGCTAAACACGTCATTATGGCTGCAGGATATGAATGTCTCGATTTTAAAAATGAAAAAAATACTGTAATGGTAAGTTCTTATGCAGTAGTTACAAATCCAATAAAGGATTTTTCTTCTTGGTATAAAAGATCTCTTATTTGGGAAAGTGCACGTCCTTATGTTTATATGAGAACTACCCCTGATGACCGAATTATTATTGGAGGTTTAGATGAAAATATAACATCTCCTAAAGAAAGAGATATGAAACTTACTCATAAAAAAAATCTATTGATCAAAGAATTTCAAAAGCTTTTTCCAAATATACATGTTCATCCTGAATTTTATATATCTGCCTTTTATGGTGGTACTCATGATGGTCTTCCTATTATCGGTAAGTATGAAGAATTTCCTAATTGCTATTTTTTAATGGGTTATGGAGATAATGGTACCGTCTATAGTATGGCTTTAGCAAAAATAATTTCTCAAGTTATCACAAAAGGATCTCATCAAGACTTGGATCTATATCTTCAAACTCGCCCATTTTTAAATCTACAAAGAAACCACAAAATTTAATATTTGTGGTTTCTTGTACTTTATCTCATCATCATAAAACAATCTAATGCATCTTTTGTAATAATCTCTTCATCAGAGAACAATGATAAAAATTTAAGTAGCTTTTCTTTATTATAAGGAATGATCCAGCTTTTTTTCTTTTCATTCCAATAGCTGCCTTCTATAGATTTCATTTTTTTCACTCGATCAAAGCTATAGGAAAAACTTATAGCTAAAATTTTCTCATTTTCTTTTTCAATTTGAATCGTCATTTTTATACTCCTCTTTCTTTACTTTAAAGAAATATTTTTCTCAAAATGTTGATAATCCTTTAAAGACTTCCAATCTCCGCCCCAGGTCCATCCTCTACTCTTAAAGGCATTATAACAAACATCATTTTTAAAAATCATTCCCTTTTGCATATTCAATCTGTTAATATATTGTTTTCCTTGTAATGGAGATATTTTTTTCCCTTTTATATAAGGATTTTGAATAGGATTAATATCAATAGCTATTCCATAGCTGTGTTTAGATAAATTTTTACTACTTCCTGTAACTTCTCTAAAACAAAATGCAGATGTGTTATTATCTTGCATAGATAACTCATCACTAGCACCATATTTATCAATTAATTTAATTTTTTCTATAGGAAATTTAGCTTTATATAATTCTTCAAAAATTTCTACTACTTCTTTTGCAACTTTTTTATGTACAATTAATTCCCCTTGATGATCTTGATCATCAAATCCAACATAACAAATTTTTACATAAGCCAAATCATCTAAAGATACAAAAGGGTTTTCCTTCCATGATATCCCTTGTATTTTTTGTTTAATAAAATCAGGCAAAGGCTCATATGTAAATTGATGGATATCTTCTATAGAATTTTTCTCCTCTATTATATTTTCTCCATTATATTCATTCATAATCTCCATTTGATCCTCCAATTTTATTTTTTGTTGTATATCTTTTGAATAAGTAAAACTACTTAAAATAGCAATACTCACCATAATCAACATACTTTTATTAAAAAGAGATAGACATTTTTTATTTTTCATACTTCACCTCTATCCTTATTCTTAATAATTCATTATAACATACAAAGAGAGTGTATACACACGCTCTCCCAACTATTGAAAAATTATATTTTATGAATTTGTATTTTCTAAAAAATAAAACATCATAGTTACTGCCAAAAGATCTGCTGATCCTCCTGGACTAATATTTTCACTTATAAACTCAGTATCCATATGAAGGATTTTTTCTCTACCTTCTTTTGTAAATATTCCTCCTATATTTAATATTTCTTTTGTCCTTTTTTGAACATTCTCTAATGTATTTACATCATGTCTTCCTAAAATATTACTATCTTCTGTTACACTCATAAGATGTAATAGCACCTGTATCAAAACATCATTGATATTTTTATTTTCTCTCACAAGTTTTTTAAATATAGGTAAAGCATATTTTCTTACTGTCAAAAATCCTGATTCTACTTCTCCTCTTATACCTTTTGTCCCATACTTTCTAAATAAATTTTCTCCATAAGTGAAATTTTCCCTTTTTTGTATATCTCCTAATTCTTTTTGAGAAATTCCTTGGCTCATTTTTTTAATGATATTACAAATCTCTTGTATATCCATGGATAATTTTTGTATTTTCTTATATACATAAGCAGAACCTGCACAGATGATTCCTAAAGAAAAAATGAGTCCCTTATGGGTATTAACTTTATTAGTTGCACAAAACATCTTATTTTCGCCTTTTATTCCTATTGGGCGAATTTTATCTAATAATTTTTTAAGATCTTGCTCTTCAAAAACAAATCCTTCATAAGCACATTCATAAAAAGTATGTACTAAAGATGCACTACTTGCCATAAAAGAATAAAAATCCATATCTTTATGAGCTCCTGAATTGTTTCGATCTACAAGCCCAGGCTTTGGTGTAGCAGATACTTCAAATAACATAGCTTTTAGTGCTAATTCACTAATGTAATGACAAATTTCAAAGTCTTTTTGCAAATTTTCTTCCTCCATTTATTTAAAGCCTTTGATTGCATTTTATATACTCCTCAATCATTTGATCTATATGACCAATAAGTTCTTGTGTACTATGACGTCTTGTTTTTATACACACTCTAGCATCTTCGTGACAAATCATACAACTTCTACTTTCTAGCCCTATGTTCTTTCGATCTATTGGAGCTCCATTTTTTTTATATACATCTATATCAAAAGTTCTACCTAAAGAATGATTTTCTTCTATATTTACAGCTATTTTTTTTACTTCTTCTATAGATTTATTTGATACTATAAGTATACTCTTACCATCATATCCAGAAATAATTTGCTTATATACAATAAAATCATTTAATTTAAAAATAAGTAATTTTTGTAATACATCAAAAGCTGTATATGCTTTTGATGTATTTTTATTATCTCCTGGATAATTGATTTTTCCACAAACTACTGGTAATTTATATTGTTGTATAAGCTCTAATATGTTATTGTATCTTTTTTCTCGATCTTCTAATATTTCTTTCATCAATGGGGAGAATCACTCCTTTTTATTTTTTGTATGATCTCTTTTGCATCATTAGATTTTAAAAATTCATAAGTACTGTTTGGAAGTAGCTTTCTCATCTCCTCCCAATTTTCTGCTTTGATCAGTTCTCTCACAAATGAAGCACTAATAGCCTTATCATTTCTACCAATTCTATCTACTTCTATTACTTCTATTCCTTCTTTTGGAAGTACCTCATGTAGTGTTTGATTGTATTCATTGGTTACATTACAATACGGCTCTGTACCTACATATCTTCTTTGTATATGAAAAATAGGTGCAATAAATTTGGAAAATATTCCTGCATCTAGTTTAGTATAAGCTTTTAATCTTTCGTCTGCTTCTCTTATAAAATAAGATGGAAAAGTAGCAGATGAAATAATATAATTTCCGCCTGGTAGAATCTTCACATTTTTCAAATCTTCTATTCCCTTTTTTGTTAAATCCATTCTTACATGAAAAGGAAAAAGAGAACGATTTTCTTCAACAATAAATACTACAACTTTATCATTTTCCTTTGAAGCTTTTTCTATGATATATCTATGTCCTAAAGTAAATGGATTGCAATTCATCACTAAAGCTGCTTTTTTTTCATTTCCTAATTTACTTTTTTTAAACATATTTTGTATAAACTTTTCTATACTCGCCATTCCACCTTCTAATAAAACCACTTCATCTGTAGCATATACTTCATGATAATGAATCCCTTTAAATATATATTTATTTTTAGGTTTTGTAAAAATAAATGTTTCATAAATTCCTTCATCAAAGAGCTTATTTGTAATATGAGTAATTAATTTTGAAGCGATACCTTCTCCTTGTATTCCTTCTTTTACTGCAAAGCATTTTAATATTTTCCCAAAGTAAGAACAAGTTCCTACAATTTCTTCATCCTTTTTTGCTACGATTGTATACTCTACATCCTTATCTAAAAATAGGTTAAAAGTTGAAAGAAAACTCTCAACCTTTAACCTTTGTGAACTATTTAAATTGATCTTTTCAATTCTTACATTTTCCATTTCATCAATCCTTCACTCTTTTTACCGTATCAATAATAGTCCCATCTCTATACTCTACTATAGCTACAATCTCATCATGTTTTTGAATTTTTTTTGGTATCCCTGTCATATTTTCTGCTATTTTCTTTAAATCTTGTATAGAAATAATCGGTAAATTCGTTTTTTGTAATTTTTCTATCAAGTCTTCTCTTTTTGGGTTGACTGCAATTCCTCTTTCTGTAACGACTACATCTATAGTCTCTCCAGGAGTAGTTACAGTAGTCACCTCATCTACAACAATAGGGAGTCTTCCCTTTACAAGTTGAGTCACTACCATAGCAAGCTTTGCACCAGCTGCTGTATCACTATGTCCTCCTGAACCTCCCATGATCATTCCATCTGACCCAGTAGTTACATTTACATTAAAATCTACATCGATCTCTGTTGCTCCTAAAATCATTACATCCAAATTATTCACAACTGCACCTTTATTATGAGGGTTTCCATACATAGAAGCTGACATTCCTTGATGCTTTTTATTATTTTTATAAGATTCTATTGCTTTTAAATCAAAGCATTGTACATCAAATATTCCTTCAAACAATCCTTCTTCAAACATTTCAACCATATATCCTGTAATACCACCTGCTGCAAAACTTCCCTTTATTTCATTTTTTTTCATTAATTCTTTTACATAAGCTGCAACAGCTAGAGACGTTCCACCTGCACCTGTCTGAAATGAAAATCCATTTTTTAAAAGTCCTGAAGCCTCTATAACTTGAGATGTCATTTTTGCAATTTTAAGTCCCACTGGATCTTTTGTAACTTTTGTAGTTCCAGATACAATTCCCTTTGGATCTCCTATACTTTCTACTTCTACAATATAATCTACATATTCTTGACTAATCTCAATTGGACATGCAGGATAAGATATAAGGTTATCTGTAATTGCTATTACTTTCTCAGCGTATAAGGCATCAGAGGTAGCATAACCTAAACTTCCACATGCAGCTTTTCCTTCTACTCCATTGATATTTCCATAAGTATCACATGTAGGCGCTGCAATAAATGCTATATCTATAGAAAGATCTCCTGATTCAATAGCCCTTGCTCTTCCTCCATGAGTATGCATAATCGCTGGATGTTTAAGATATCCTTTTGAAACAGCTTCTGCTACAGGTCCTGAAATATAATTTGCATATATGCCTGTTACTACTTTAGTTTTCATATATTCAACTAATGGAGCATGAACAGGAAAAATAGAGCTTGCTGCAATTTTTATATCACAAATCCCTCTTTTTGCAATTTCTTCTATAATCATGTTTAGGACGTAATCACCATTTCTTAAATGATGGTGAAACGAAATCGTCATACCATCCTTTATATCACATTTTTTAAGTGCTTCTTCAATAGATAATAATACCTTCTCTTCTCCCGGCATTACATTTTTTAATGAAACCTCTTTCTTTTTTATCTCTCCTAAATCTACAAAAGCTCCTTGAAATGGTTTGACTACTTTATATCCTTGGATCTGTTCTGGAATATCTTTACCAAGTATATTTTTCATATCCTTCACCCCTTTAAATCAAGCCCGCAAGCTTTGCTTTTATTATTGTATTTTGCGCTCTTGTAATAATAGGTGCGTCAACCATTTTTCCGTCTAATGAAAATACACCTTTACCTTCTTTTTTTGCTTCTTCCATAGCATAAATAACTCTTTGTGCATGAGTAATCTCCTCTTTAGAAGGAGCAAATACTTCGTGAATAGTATCTACTTGACGTGGGTTAATGGCAGCCTTTCCTGTCAGTCCTAAAGATTTTGCTGTTTGAATATCTGCTACAAAACCTTCTAAATCATCCATATCTGCAAAAGGTGTATCTATAGCATCCACCTTGCAAGCTCTACAAGCAGTAGCAATTTTACTTCTTGCATAAAAAATTTCTTTTCCTTCTCTTGTTCTCTTAATAGAAAGGTCTGCTGTTAAATCTTCTGCTCCTAATAAAATACCTATGATTCTAGTTGATGACTGTATAATAGAATATACATTTTCTACTCCATAGGCTGTTTCAATCAAAGGAAAAAGTTTAATACTTCCCTTTTCAAAACCTTCCTCTTCTTCAATTTTTGTAAGAATTTCACAAACCATCTCTATATCTTCTTCTGTAGCTTTTGGTATCATTAATACATCTGGCTTTGCTCTTCCTATTACATCTACATCCTCCATTCCAAAGTCAGAGGAAAGAGGATTGACTCTTACAACTAGTTCCGTATCATAAAAATCTATATTTTTCACAGCATTTCTTACCAAAATCCTTGCTGAATCCTTTTCAGTAATACTTACTGCATCCTCAAGATCTAGTATGATGCTATCAGCTCCTAAAATTCCAGAATTCTGCAACATGCTAGGATTATTTCCTGGCATAAAAAGCATAGTTCTTCTTAATCTCTCCATGAAATCACCCCTACATTCCTCTTTTGACTGCTGTCTCTATTCTTGCTTGAATGGTACAATCTAGCGCACCTCTATCTTTTGCCATAACATATATGTTATCAATCCCTAAATCTTTTAAAGTATTTAAAATCACTTTCTCAATTTGTTTTCCAAACTGCTTCATTACAATACTTTCAAGATCAATGACAATACCACCCTCGTCATTTGGTTTTACCATTACATATATGTCATTGGACTCCATAGTTCCTGCTTTTGCTGGAGTCTTAATATTCATAGGTCCCACCTACCTTAATGTTTTTAAATATTCACTCTGTCCTACTTCATAATAATTATTTCCGTCTTTATCAATAACTACAATGACAGGAAGATCTTCTACATAAAGTTTTCTAATTGCTTCAGCTCCTAGATCTTCATATGCAATAACTTCTGCTGACTTTACACACTTTGCCATAAGTGCTGCTGCACCACCTATGGCTGCAAAGTAAACTGCACCTACCTTTTTTATAGTCTCTATAACTTTTTCGTCTCTTTTTCCTTTTCCGATCATACCCCTTAATCCTTTTTCTAAAAGTATAGGAGCATAAGGGTCCATTCTATAGCTAGTTGTAGGTCCTACTGAGCCTATAGGCTGTCCTTCTTTAGATGGTGCAGGACCTGCATAATAAATCACTTGATCCTCTATATTAAATGGTAGTTTCTTACCTGCTTCTGCAAGCTCTACCAATCTTTTATGAGCTGCGTCTCTTGCTGTATAAATAGTTCCTGTAATGAGTACATTATCTCCAGCTTTTAAATCTTTTACTTTATCTTTTGTTAGGGGCATATTTATTTTTTTACTCATTTAAAAAACCTCCTATATATGAGCCTTTACATGTCTAGTTGCATGACAATTGATATTGACTGCAACAGGCAATCCTGCAATATGAGTTGCATAAGTCTCTATATTTACAGAAAGTGCTGTAGTTTTTCCACCAAAACCTTGTGGTCCTATGCCTAATTCATTGATTTCCCCTAATAATTCTTTTTCTAGCCCTTCATAAAAAGAATTTTTATTTCTCTCATTTGTTGATCTTAATAGTGCCTTTTTTGCAAGAAAAGCTGCTTTATCAAAAGTTCCACCAATTCCTATACCCACTACAATAGGCGGACATGGATTTGGACCTGCTTCTTTTACTGCCTTTAAAACAAATTCCTTAACTCCCTCTATACCATCAGCTGGCTTTAACATTTTTAATTGACTCATATTTTCGCTTCCAAATCCTTTTGGAGCTACTGTAATGCTAAAGTCATTACCTTCAACAATATTATAATAAATCACTGCAGGAGTATTATCCTGTGTGTTTATTCTTTCAATAGGATCATTTACAACAGACTTTCTTAAATATCCTTGTGTATAACCTTGTCTTACTCCTTCATGAATGGCTTCTTCTAAGCTTCCTCCTACTACATGTACATCCTGTCCCATTTCTATAAACACTACAGCCATTCCTGTATCTTGACACATTGGTCGTTGCTCGTCTTTTGCTATATCTGCATTTTCAATGATTATATTCAAAATATTTTTTGCAGTAGAAAAATTCTCTTTCTCCTTTGCTTCTTCTAATCTCTCTCTCATATCATCTGTAAGATAATAATTCGCATCTATACAAAGTTTTTTTGTAGTTTCTACAATTTTAGAAACATGTATTTCCCTCATAATTCAGCACTCCCATTTATTTTTTTCTTCTATTTGCCAAAGCTAATACTCTATTCATTTCATTATATACAATCATAAACCCTTCATCCACACCCATTCCAGGTTTTGCAAGACATTGATCAGCTCCACAGGCAATAGCTATATTTGTACAGATTTGAGCAGATCTATCTGTTTCATTACAAGTTCCACCACTATATGCTCCAATACCTTTTTGTTTGCAATATAAAATAGATTCTACTATGTTGTTAATTCCTCCAAGATCTGGTGTTTTGATTTGAATCATATCTGCTGCTTCTTCATCTACAAATAATTTAATATCTTCCCACGTATTGCACCATTCATCTGCAACCAATTCAACTTTTATATTTTTTTCTTTTAATGCCATTCTTAATTCTTTTAAAGCTTTTACTTGTCCTTCTCTATTTTCAACATCCATAGGTCCTTCTATTCTTAATTTAAAAGGAGATGCCGCCTTTTCAAGTTCTCCAAGATAATTAGTCATTTTTTGCGTATCATTGTTAAAAGCAATTCCAATAGTTCCATAAACATCAATGTGCAAAACAAAGTCATCTTCTTCTGAGGCTCTTAATTGTTGTATTCTATTTTTTAACCAAACTACATATTCTTTTAATTTTTCTCCATTATTTCCAAGCTTTGTTTCTACATGATTAATAAGAGCATGTGGAAGTACATCTGCACCTTTTATAATCATCTTATCTACATTGTTATATCTATCATCACCAGATTGAGTAAATATAGGTATTCTTTTCCATTCTTTTGTAGTATCATATTCATTTCTAATCACTTCAGCCATAGTGATTTTATTTGCTTTTGAAGTTGCATCTAAAATTGCTTGTGTGATACCATATCGAATAGCCGTATGTAATCTTTGTCCTTCTATTATCATATGGTCTACTTCTTCAGCCAATTCTTTAAATCTTGATACTTCTCTTCCAATCAATTTAGGTGCAATCTTTTGTTGTATAATTGGAATAAATTCATCTGCAAGAAATAATGGATCTCTTCCTCCTGCACCTGAATATTGTACTGCTGCACAATCTCCATGAGCTACTTGACCATCTTCTAAAACAAACATTACAGAAATAGATTCTCCTGCTTGTCTAATTTTTGTAAATCCTTCTGTAACAGGATCTCCTACATAAGTAAATCCATCATGACCTGCTCCTTGTTTAATCGCTCTTTGATCATCAAAATAAAATCCTGTTCTTCCTTTTGAGCATACTACATCTATAATTTTCATTTTTATAGCCTCCAGTTTTATTTTATTATGGGATCACTTATAATTTTAATCTTATCACTCTTGTAACTTAAAGTGAAAAAATTTACATATTCCTTACCTATACTATAAATATTTTTAATGTTTAGATGGAGTAAAAACTCCATCTAAACATTATGAATCACTATTTATGTTCTGGTCTACCTACTAGTGTTCCTTTTCCTACTGCATAAATATCATCTACAACCATTTGGAAACCAACTTTTCTTCCTTCTAGATTTGCTCTTTCTTCTAACAATTGTCTATTAAAATCTTTAATTTCTTGTGACATTGGTATATTTCCAAATTCTAAGAATCGTACAGCTCCATTGTTATCCCTTGCTGGAAGTATTTTCCCTGCATTGTAATTACTTGGAGCAAAAGGAATATCCATTATACCTGTTTGGAAAGCCTTTACTGCACCTACTGATAAATCACCTTTTCCGATTTCAAATACTTTATCTAATATACATTTTGTTTCTGCTTTGATTAATTGAATTTCAGCCTCTAATTCTTTGGACATTGGTAATCTTTGACCTTTTAATAGATTTAGAGTTTGTTTTGTAGCCTTAATTCCTTGTGCATTTGCTTCCATAGTTGGAATTCCAACCGCTTCATGTGGAGTTTTTACAATTACTTTTGTAGCTCCTGCTAAAGCTGCTGTAGCTGCTCCCCAAGAAATTACTCCAAATGCTTTTGATTCATCAGCTGGGAATCCTCCCATCCATTGATGAAAAACTGTTGTTAATTCTATATTATATCCATAAAATTTAAAATATTCTCCAGCTTGCTCCACCAAAGCCCTAATGGCTGCCACATCTTGTACCAAATTTCCACATTGTCCATATCCTAAAGTAATATTTTTAACTCCTTGCTCTGCTGCTAAAAGTCCTTCAACAATAGCTACAACATTGGAAATACTTGGAGGAACCAAAGTTCCTGTTAATGGTCCAAAAGGCTCTCTATTAATTTCTACACCCATTTCTTCATACATTCCTGCTAATCTATCACAATATTGCCAATCTAGAATTGTTTTTTCTAAGCTAACACTTTTTGCATAAGGAATGTTATAAGAGATTCCTCCTCCTTCATTAGATGTCCAGCCCCCAGCATGGATAATTTCTGATAATAGTCTAGAATCAGGCGTACCATGTCTTGCTTGAAGTGGAAGATTTACCGATTCTACTACTCTTCTACAATTTTTCACTCCATGGTTTACTGCTGGAAATCCATTTAACATAGAACGATTTTCTTTCACACTTTCTTTAATTCCTACTTCACATTCATGATATCTGTTTTGTCTTGTATAACTATCTATAGTATTTGGAAGAAGATCTGCTCCACCTTCTTTTTCAAGATAGCTTAAAAGTTTAATATGCTCATCTACTAAAGCTACTCCAGCTCTAGGTTGTGCTAAAGTAATTCCTTCTTGACTTGCTTTTCTCAGCTTTTTAGCAAAATTTTTATGTTCTGGAAGTGCTTTTATATAATCTGTCGCTTCTTTAAAATCTACATCTTTTCCAGTAGGCCATTGAGTCAATACTTCTTTTCTCATTTTTAAGAACTCTTCTTCAGTCCATTTTTTATTTTTAAGCTCCATTATTTTTCCTCCCACTATACATTGCTCAGATTTTTTTTGAGTATTCGAATCGCTATGTCTGGATATTTTTCTGCCATCAATCCCATTGATGAAAGAATATAATCTTTATCAATCAATAATTTAGGATCGGTAGGTTTTAAATACCTTGGATTTTCTTCATTATATAAACCCGCCCTTAATATTTTTGATGGATTCTTACTATGAACCAACACTCCTCCTGTACCTATTACATACTTGGCATCTAATAGATCCTTTCCTACTTGAGAATAAATTTTTCCCATAGGTGTATATACATCTTCTATCACCCCTACATGTCTTTCCATAGCTACCTCCGTGGCAACCATACTTAGTGCTTCATCAAATTCTATTTCCTCAAGAGTATTTGGAATCTCATTGACATTTTGTGTAAGATACTTACATCTTTCCTCAATATTATATTTTGTATTGGGTACAAACTTCATAATTTTTTTACTAGATACACTATGACAAAGAGATTCTGCACTTACACGCATTCCAAGATCTCCTTCAACGGTTCTCTTTGCATAAGGCTCTTCTAATCCTATTTTCATAACACCTGGCTTTGTAGGCTCTCCCTCAGCTATAGAATGAATATCTGTTGTAGCTCCTCCAATATCTATAACAATTAAATCTCCTATTCCTTCTTCTGTATTGGTTCCATCTGCTAATATTTTAGCTGCATTTAAAACTGCTGCCGGAGTTGGCATCAATATTCCATTGATCATGGACTCTGCACTTTTCATTCCTTTTGCCTCTACAATCTTTTTCATAAAAATTTGTCTGATAGCTTCTCTTGCAGGCTCTACATTTAGTTTATTTAATTTAGGCATTACATTATCTGTGATTTCATAATATATATGATTTTCTTTAAAAATTTCTTCAATCTCATCACTAGCTTTTATATTTCCTGATACTACTACTGGTACATTTTTTATATACTTTGCAATCATTTTAGCATTATGAATAATACAATCTTTATTGCCTCCGTCTGTTCCTCCTGCTAATAAAATAATATCTGGTGTTTGCTGTATCATAGCTTTTATTTCTCTTTGAGTAAGTTCATGGCTATATACTCCTAAAACTCTAGATCCTGCACCTAAAGCAGCTCTTTTGGCAGCCTCTGCTGTAAGCTCTGGTACAAGACCCACAGCTACCATTTTTAAGCCTCCTGCAGCACTACTACATGCAAGTATTTCATCAAAATATATATCTTTGCATTTTTCTTTTATTTGATGATAAGCATTTTGAAATCCTATCATGATATCACTTTGAACAGTAGTTAAAGACTTAGTATTGGCAATAATTTCTTCCTTCTTCATATCAACTGCAGTAAGCTTTGTATACGTACTTCCAAAATCAATCAATAATAGTGCATTCATTTAATCACCTTTACTATCAAATTTTCAAATCCTCTTTCAGATGCTCTATGTCTACTTCTGGTGGAGTTCCTGGTGGATACACACGGTCAAATCCCATCTCTTGAAATCTTTTTCTCACTGGCTCCCAATCTTGTTTTCCTACTACAAGATTTCCACCTGCATAGAGCAATATATCTTTAAGTCCTGCTTCTTCACATTTTTCCCTTAGTCCTCTACAATCAATTTCTCCATGTCCATAAAGAGATGATACAATAATTGCAGATGCATCTGTCTCAATAGCTGCATTAATGAAATCTTCTTGTGAACTTAGTACTCCAATGTTTACTACTTCAAATCCAGCTTCTGTAAGAGCAAAATCTAACACTTTGTTTCCAACTGCATGACAATCTGCTCCTATAACACCTAGTACAATCTTTTTTTTCATAAATTTTTCCTCTCCTTATTCTCTCTTTTTCTATAATCTTTTTTTTATAATATTAGAGATGATCGCATTGACAGAACCTTGATCCAAGACATAATCAAATTTTATCACCTCTTTTGAATCCCCTACTATTTTTTTTATTTCTTCTCCTCTACCAGGCGAAACAATAATCACATCTGACTTATTAATTATTGCGTAAAGTTCTTCTTTGTCTTTACTAGTGGTAGCCTCAATAAAAATATTTTCTAGCCCTGCTAACTTCAATGCATATTCAACCTTAGAATAAAATTCTTTTGAAATACTAATTTGTGCAAATTTTGTTCTTTGGGGATATTTAGCAATTTTTATTATAGCTTCCATATTAGGATTGATCGTAACTCCAAATATTTCTTTTTTAAAATCTTTTATCAAATCTTCCACTTCATGAATATGATTAAAAGTAGTAATAACAATTTGACTATCATTTATTAGTTGTTCAACCTCTTCATTTTTTTCTTGAAGTTGTTGAATCGTCATGGCCTTTACATTAGTATTTGTAATTTTACTTAATTCATAAGAAAAAGTTTTGGCTTGTTCTATATTACATTCTACAAAAATTACATTCATATTTTTAATTAAATTTTCTTTTTCTTGTACTCTTTTTTTAACAATGCATAAAAATTCTTTTGTATTAAGTCCTATTTCCATAGCTTCTTCTAATGCTATATCAATGTTTGGAATCACTTTATGATAAAGATTATGGTCTTTAGATATTTTTATATCTTGTTCAACAAAAGTCCCTCTTCCTTGATAAGAAATTAGTATTCCTTCTTGTTCTAACAAGTTATAAGCTGTAGAAATCGTATTTCTACTTACTTTTAATTTTTGAGATAGTTCTCTTTCTGTTGGCAATTTGTCACCTATCTTGAGTATGCCATTTTTGATATCTTCTAAGATATAATTTTTTACTTGTATATAAATAGGTGTGCCACTTTTTCTTTGAATCTTCATTTCAAAATAATCTCCTTTTGTATTTCATTGGACTAATCCAATTTAAAAATATTTTAACATGATTTCGAAAATTTGTTTATCTCTATATATGCTTGTTTTTAGTCATTTTAACGAATACGACACCTTTAGACAAGTTTTGATAGGAAATTATTTGTTTTTTAAACTTTTACACTTATTTTTCTTTAGTTTAAAAATAATTAAAATCCCTTATTTATATCTTGTATTTGTTTTTTTATATTATTTTTTATCTTTTTCATAATATTTTCCAAAATCCATAGTGCCAATTTCAAAATTGGCACTATTTTATTTTTTAAACTTTTATATGAAATAAATTTATTTCTTCATCTTTCTATATCCTTTATTTTTTTGATCAAAAATAAATTCCTCTGAAAATTCTATCTGCCACTTAGAAATAACTGGCTTTATTCCTTTTAAAAGTTTTCTCTTCTTTGTAGTATGTTCATCTTTGTTAAATTTTTTTATATATTGTTTTTTCATAAAGTAAAATCCTATATAAAAAATTGTTAAACTTAGTCCTGCAATCAACCCTGATCCTTGTCCTTCAACAAGTGGCATACTCAAAATAATTAAAACAATACTAATCATAGCTACCCAAGATACAAATGGATACCCTTTTACCTGACATTTTCCCATGGGTGGGCATCCATTATTCTTTCTAAACTTATAATGAGTAGCCAAAATGATAAGATAAGTAAACAAAAGAGAAAAACCTCCAGAACTTACTAAAAATATATACACCTTTTCTGGTAAAATAAGTCCCATAAATAATCCTATTAGCATTGCTCCTCCAGAAAATAAAATTCCACGATAAGGAATTTCTTCTTTGTCTTTTAACCAATAAGGAGCATGTCCTTCATCTGCTAAAGATCTCATCATTCGCCCTAATCCAAACATAGCCGCTAACATAGTAGACAAAATCGCACTAATAAGTATAATATTCATTACATTTCCTGCCCAACCTAATCTCCATCTAGTCAAAGCTAGTACCATAGGGCTTTCCTCTGAATTTAAAATATTCGTAGGAATCAACGGAAGTAATACTACTATAGCTGTAACATATAATCCTACTAACACCCATACCGTATACGAAATTGCCTTTGGTACAATTACCTGTGGCTCACTAGTTTCAGAAGCTGCAAGTCCTATGACTTCAAATCCAGCATATGTAAACATAACAATCAACATGCTCCCTGCAATCCCTCCAATCCCACCAGGAAAAAATGATTCTGTATAAAGAGAACCTAGTCCTACCTTAGGTAAATTTGGAGTAACTCCAAAGATCAATCCAATTCCTAATATAATAAATCCTACAATAGCTACTAATTTAATAATAGCCAATCCACTTTCTAATTTGCTTAATTTATCTGCTCCCAATAAATTGATAAGAGTTACTATAATAATTATACTAGAGCCTATAATAGGTAATGATATTTTAGGAAACCAAGTTCTTAAAAAAATAGATACAGCAGTAGCTTCACTAGACATGGCTAAAACAATTCCCGTCCAATAAACCCATCCAACAACAAAACCTACTCCCCGCCCATACATCTTTTCTGCAAATGTACGAAAAGAACCTGGTTGTGGATTTGCTACAGTCATTTCAGACAAAGCAAATAAAATAAAGTATATTAAAATGCCTCCTAATATATAAGAAATGACCACAGAAGGACCTGCTGCTTGAATAGCTACAGATGACCCTAAAAAAAATGAGCCTCCTACAACTGTTCCAAGGGCCATCATAGTTAATTGCCATGCTGATAAACCTTTATGATTCATATAAATACCTCCTTATGAACTTTTTAAATAGTATTTACAAATCTACATTTAGTTATCATAAAAAAGCTGAAAGAATTATATCTTTCAGCTTTTTTATATATCTTTTTTTATTTATTTCAATTTTTTTCTCTTACATTCATAAAATCTTTATTATTCTTTTATAAATTCAATCAAATTTTTTTCTAATTTAGAAATTCTTGCTAAAGAATATACATCATAACCTTGATCTTCTAGTTTTTTTCGTCCAGGTTGAAAAGATTTTTCAACAACAATTCCAATTCCACAAACCGTTGCTCCTGATTCTTCTACTAAACGTATAGCTCCTGATGCAGCTTCTCCATTTGCTAAAAAATCATCAATAATTAAAGTTCGATCTTGTGATGAAATATATTTTTTAGATAGAGTCAACTCATAATCTACTCCTTTGGTAAAAGAATGTATTGTTGTTTGATAAATATCATCCTTCAAAGTTTTAGACCTGCTTTTTTTTAATATAATCATAGGTACATTCATTTGCATAGCAGTCATAACAGCAGGTGCAATGCCTGAACTTTCAATTGTTAGTATTTTAGTAATATTATATTTATCGAAATATCTCTTAAAATAAGTTCCCATTTCATACATAAGCTGAGGATCTACTTGATGATTTAAAAAAGAATCTACTTTTAATACTGTTTCACTTAATGCTTGTCCATCTTGTAAAATTCTTTGTTCTAATTTTTCCATTTCTATTATCCATCCTTTTTATTATATATGTTATTTATTTTTTATCATAAATTTATTTCAAAAATAGTACAAAAAATCACCTCAACAAGAATTAAGGTGTTACATTGTATATGAAATTATAACATATTTTTTATAAACTAGGATAATTTTTCTTCATCTACTTGACAATATATATATCGAGTCTCTTCATCTTAATTCTAACTTTTATCTTAAATTCAATTAATATTAGTAAAAATTTATCTCTGCACAAAAATATATTTAAAACTTTTTATGCACCTTATTTGTCTAATACATAGACACATATTTTGAGAAAGGACGTGCAAAATTGGATGTAATAAAAATAAAAAAGGCCATGAAAGGAGATTCTGAAAGCTTTTCATATTTAATGGAAACAAGAAAAGAAAAAAAATAAAGTGGATTACAGCGAATATCCCTATACTTTGACTTTTTCTATTCCTGGTGCAAGAGATTTTTCTGGTCAAAAATATTTAAAAACTTTAAAAGAAAGTTCTTATATTCAAGATGCCTATGAGCTTATTACCTTAGATGATTCCATGATACGTTTTTCATTAACTTTAAAACAACCTATTTTATATACTGTAGAAGAATACAAAAATCCTGGACAAATTGTTCTTACTTTAAAACCTAAAAAAGAAGAAAATCATCAAAAAATATATTCTATACGAAGTAATTCTTATCCTGTTGGAGAATCTCTAGGTATGCTAGAAGAAGAGTTATTTGATTTAAAAGAAGTTCGAATATTAAAAGATCAAAAAGGAGCTTTTTGTATAGAAGCTGGATATTTCAGTACTTTAGAAGAAGCACAAAAAAATATAGACTCTTTAAAAGAAAAATATCCTAATTTTAAATGATTTTCATATTGAAGAAAGAACCAACATAGATTTACCAAAATCTATTGAATAATAAATAACCAAAGGGAATATCCTTTGGTTATTTATTATTCATAAACTATTTTTAATACTTTGGCATTTTTATAATAGCTTTAAATAAATCTCCATCTACTTCTATACGAAAACTTCCCCTTTGAAGATCTACTAAGCTCTTAGCAATAGATAGTCCAAGTCCACTTCCTTGAGAGGTTCTAGATTCATCTCCTCTCTTAAAACGCTCCATAAGTTCGTCTGATGAAATATTCAGTTCATAAGCAGATATATTTTTAATGGTTAATATAACTTCATTCTCTAATTCTTCCATATCCATATACACCCTTGAGCCTTCAAGGGCATATTTAAATATATTGGATAATAAATTTTCAATGGATCTCCATAATAATTTTCCATCTGCTTTTACATATACTTTATCTTTAGGATGGTTTATTTTAAATTCTAGATTGGATGCTTCTATTTTATCGTTTAATTCGCCTAATCCCTGAGTAATCAAAGACACCATATCTATTTTTTCATAATTTACTGGCATATCTCCACTAGAAGCTTTGGAAGCTTCAAATAAATCATCTGTCAATACTTTTAATCTTTGAGATTTTTGATCTATGATTTCTATATATTCCGCTCTCTTAGATTGATCCGTTTCTTTTTTAAATAAATCTACATAAGAAATTATAGAAGTAAGGGGTGTCCTTATATCATGGGATACATTTGTAATCAATTCTGTTTTTAATCTTTGACTTTTTAGTTCATTGTCTACTGCTTTGTTTAAACCCTCTGTAATACTATTGATATTGGAAGCAAGTGTTTTAAACTCTCCATCTTTAGATATTTGGATAGTATGATATATATTTCCATCTTTTATTTTTTCTACACCTTCTTTAATTTCATTAAATTCTTTTACTTTCTTTAATGCCACCCAAGCCCCTATTCCTATGGTAATAGGAGCCATAAAAAATGTTAAACCAACTAGTATTGGATACCCTATGACAATCGCTACAATCTTTACTGCTGTGCTTCCACTATCAAAAATATCTTTTATAAATGAATACAATTTATAAAATAACTTAAAAGTAAGCGTATGCTTTATAAGAGTTTTATTTTTAATATGTTTGACTAACGATAAAAACAATATAAGTCCAAATGTACCTATCAAAAAAGTAATTGGAAATATCATTTTATAAAGGGTGTTATGGAATACACCCCGTATAAATGCAAACCATGATATAATAAAAGAGAAACACATAGCTATATTGATATCATTATATATTTTATCTACAAAATTTAAATGAACTTGCTTTTCTTTAAAGAAATCTTCCCCTATAATCCATATTAAATAAATTAAACTAGCTAAAGTAGCAATCACAAATACTATAATCTTATATAAATAATCCATTACAATTGCTTTATCTTTTTTCCACTTTTCTATTTTGTCATGTGCAGAATCCTCTTTAAGTGCAATATACATCACTTGATTTTGTGGGTTTACTTCATCCATTGACAAATGATACATTCTTTTTTCAATATTTTGTGGATAAATTTCTTTTTCAGATGAATCAAATACAATATAAGAAGGATGAGATTTAAAATACTCTTTACTTATATTTTCACTATTGGTATACACCGTTGGTATATCATCTATATAAGTACTTAGATAATATATAAAATCTTTATTTTGTTTTATTTTATTTAAATATGATTCATATAATTCTAAATCTTTTTGAATCAATTCATCTTTTATTTTTGAAATTTTATCTGCATATATTTCTTGAAATCTTTTATAATTTTCTACATCAGATAACTCATAATTATAAAGTTTTTCATCATATTTAAAATCTGAAAATAAATTTTCTTCTTCTCTTTTTATATCTTCTTCTGTAACAGTCCTACCGCTTAAAATATACTCTTCACTTCTATATTGATTCATCAACTCAATAGCATCATCGGTTATAGACTCTAATTGACGCCTATATTCTTTTCCACTATAGTAATTATCTTCAAAAGCAAGCTCTATATCTATTTCTTTAACACCCAATAAATTTAAAATCAATGTTACTGCACTACTAAAACAAAGTATTACTATCATAAAAACAATAATTTTTGTAATCCATGAATGACTATAATTTTTCCACTTTATATCCAATCCCCCACACCACCTTTAAATATTTTGGATCTTTTGGATTGATCTCAATCTTTTCTCTTATTTTTCTTATATGTACAGCTACTGTATTTTCTGGATTGAAAGCAGTTTCTTTCCACACCTTTTCATATATTTCATCTATAGAATATACCCTTCCTGCATTTTGAGTTAAAAGCTTTAAAATTTTGTACTGTACTGGAGTCAATTTTACTTCTTCCCTATCTACTGTTATAATCTTACTTTCATCATCAATCTCAAGCCCTCCAGTTTGAAATACATTACTCCTCGTTTCAAGACTTCCTAAAGCTGTATATCTTCTAAGCTGAGATTTCACCCTTGCAATAAGCTCTAACGGATTAAATGGTTTGGTTATATAATCATCTGCTCCCATATTCAATCCCATTATTTTATCTGTGTCTTCAGATTTTGCAGATAACATAATAACAGGTATATTCTTATCTTCTCTGATTTTCATAGTAGCTCTTAATCCATCCATTTTAGGCATCATAATATCCATAATAATCAAATGAATTTCATTTTCTTCTATGATCTCTAAAGCTTCTATTCCATTAGAAGCTTTAAAAATTTTATACCCTTCATTAGTTAAATAAATTTTTATAGCATCTAGTATTTCCTTATCATCATCACACACTAATATATTCAAGAAGGATCACCCCTACATATAATTTTGTACATATTATACCACACCCTTTATTTTTTCTTTAAAGATATGATATCACCTAAATCTTAACAATTTCTTGATACAAATCTTAAGATTTTCTTAAGATTCCAACCTTCATCAAAATCTTCTGTGATGTTATATTTCCAAAATTTAAAATTTTCAGAAAAATATTTTTTCTATTCTTCATTTTTCGTGTATTTTCTTTTCAGGATTCTACATAAATTTTTCAAAGTATAAATTATAATAAATTAAAATAATAATTTTTTGTACTGCTTACCCTTAAGTAATACCCTACTCTAGAGGCTATATCATTCTTATATATCTTTTAAGAAAAAAAGAAACTTAGAATGGTTAGTCATCAGATAAAATTTATAAACGGAGGTGACTACAATTGAATGAATTACTTATGAAAAATGATGTATAAAAATACTTTACTTTCTGAAGGGGGCTAACCGTATGAAAAAAATATTAAAACGTATGTTTATTATCTTATTATCACTAAATCTTATAATTCCACAACTTGTTTTTGCAAATACTCTAAAAAGGCAAAATCATTATCCAATCATATTGGTTCATGGTTTTGGAGGATGGGGTAAAGGAGAAGTTCTAAACATGCCCTATTGGGGAGGCATTAGTGAAGATTTTGAAAATATACTAAATGATTATGGCTATGAGACTCATGCAGCTACAGTAGGTCCTTATGCAAGCAATTGGGATAGAGCTTGTGAGCTTTATGCTTTTATTAAAGGTGGTACTGTTGATTATGGAGAAGCACATTCTAAAAAATATGGACATAGTAGATATGGAAGAACATATCCTGGTGTATATCCTAAGTGGGGAGAAGTAAATGAGGATGGTTCCATTAATAAAATCCATCTCATTTCTCATAGTATGGGTGGACAAACCGTCCGTGTTTTAGCCCAATTATTAAAAACAGGATCTGATAATGAAATTTCAATCACAAAAAATTATTCTCCATTATTTGAAGGAAATAAATCTTGGATACATAGTATCACAACTATTTCCACTCCTCATGATGGAACTACCCTGGCAGATGGTGCTACAGGTATTGCTCCTCATACTCAACAAATTATTGCAGGAATTGCATCTCAAAATGGAATGATTAATAACCCCATTTATGATTTTAAACTAGATCAATGGGGATTAAAAAAACAATCTAATGAATCGTACAAAGAATACATATCACGTGTTTTTGATAGTTCTATTTGGACAGATACAAAAGACATTAGTGCATGGGATTTAAAACCTGCTGGAGCCAAAGAACTTAACAAATGGGTTTTTGCACAACCAGATATTTATTATTTTTCTTGGTCTACACAAAAAACCAAGGAGGCCCCTATTACGAAAAAACATATTCCTAAAATTGGCATGAATCTATCTTTAATTCCTTTTTCCGTCTTTATGGGATCACATACTAGAGATGACGGCTCTATCTCTATAGACCAAAACTGGTGGCCAAATGACGGAGTCGTAAACACTTATTCAATGAATGGACCTAAATTAGGCTCTAATGACAAAATTATAAATTATGATAACAATCCTAGAAAAGGTGTATGGAACTTTATGGGTGTATTAGATTCTACAGATCATATGGAAATCTTAGGAATAGGAACTATATCCAAAAAAGGCAAATGGTATAGAAATTTTGCTGATATCTTAGGAAATTTACCCCAGTCTAATGACAATATAGCAAGTTCCATTATTAAAATAAATAACGAGATACCCACTCCAATGGAAAATTCTATTTTTGATGAAATACAAAATCAAACTGTTGAAGAAACAGTTTATGCAAAAAACTAACAGATACATCTACCCTATAAGGTAGATGTATCTGTTTTATTAAAAAATTTCTTCCATATCTTAAACATCTCTTCTTCTGATTTTATATTGATACTATGACTCCATTCCCTAGGAAATATTTTTTTATAAGTAGTATAATTAAACCTTTCATCTATTAAAAGTACTACTCCTTTATCCTTTTCTGTACGAATGACCCTTCCTGCTGCTTGTAGGACTTTGTTCATCCCTGGATAAGTATAGGAATAATGAAATCCATTATTGTTTTTTTCATTAAAATAATCTTTGATAATATTTCTCTCTAGGCAAATCTGTGGCAGTCCTACTCCTACTATAATTGCACCTATTAATCTCTCCCCTTTTAGATCTATTCCTTCACCAAATATTCCTCCCATTACTGCAAAACCAATGAATGTATCTTTAGGGTTTGTCTCAAATGATGATAAATATGTTTCTCTTTCCTCTTCATCCATGGCATTAGATTGTATAATTGTTTGATATTGAGGATTATTTCTTTGGAATATTTCATAAACATCCTGCATATATTTATAGGATGGGAAAAAAACTAAGTAATTCCCCTTTCGTTTAGATACAACCGATTTTATATAATCTACTATAGAATCATAGCTATTTTCACGATCTTTATATTTTGTTGAAATGTTACTAGCGATCATCAAACAAAGATTATTTTGATCAAATGGAGAAGATAATATTATTGTCTTATCTTTTTCATCTCCACCTAAAACATCTTTAAAATATTCTATAGGTGATAAGGTAGCTGAAAAAAATATTGCTGATTTTCCTCTTTTGATCGCTTCACTTAATAAATAAGAAGGATCTAGACAAAACATTTTTAGTAATACATCCTTATTTTGATCCTCCACATAAGTTACATATCTATCATCATAAATATCTGCTATTTTTATAAATGTCAAACAGTCAAAAAATAATTCTAATAATTCTTGATAACCTTTCTTTCCCTTATTTTCAGTTAAAAATTCTTCACTTTCAGATATAAGTCTATTTAATAAATATAAGATGTCTTCAAACATTTCTTTTTGAACAAAGTAGTCTTTATCTTTACACAATTTTTTTATTTTTAGCATATACCTATTTATTTTATCTAATGCTTTTCCAATCCTAGGGTCTTTATCTTTAAAAATTTTTTTAAGTTCTAAAAAAGGCTTTTTATAAAGAGTTGCGGAAAACATTTCTCTTGCTCTATCCACTAAATTATGTGCTTCATCTATCAAAAAAGTACAATCGTTATGATGAAATTCAAATAAACCTTTTAAATATACTCTAGGATCAAATATATAATTATAGTCACAAATCAGTGCATCTACCCAGGTAGCCAAATCCAAAGAAAATTCAAAAGGACAAATACAATGCTTTTTCGAATATTCTTCTATCATCTTTCTTGATAATTCATCTTCATCTTGGAGTATATTAAAAATTGCATCGTTCACTCTATCAAAATGTCCTTTTGCATATTCACAATATTCTGGTTCACATATTCGTTCTTCTTTAAAACAAATTTTGTCCTTCGCTGTTAATGTTAAGGTTTTAAATCTTAATCCTTTTTCTCTCATCTTTGTAAAAGCTTCTTCAGCAACTTGACGTGTAATAGTCTTTGCAGTCAAATAAAAAATTTTTGCAGTATGACCTTCACCAAATGCTTTTACAGTAGGAAAAAGAGTGGATATAGTTTTTCCTATTCCAGTAGGGGCTTGTACAAATAATTTCTTCTCATATCTAATAGTTCTATAAACTGAAATAGCGAGTTCCCTTTGTCCACCCCTATAACTTTCAAAAGGAAATGTTAGATTTTTCACTGAAAGATCACGGATACAAGCCCAATCATGAGTAAAATTTGCAAAGATCATGTATCTGTCTATTATTTCATAAAAAAAATCTTCCAAGTTTTTCACTTTAAAACTTTTTTTCATGTATTTAATTTTTTCAGTTTCTAAGTGAAAATAAGTTAACTGCACATCTATTTTATCTAACTCATTTTGAATAGCGTAAATATATGCATAGCATTTTGCTTGTGCCCAGTGAACTTCATTATAATTTTCATCTATCATTTCAAGAGGTTTTGTAGTAGATTTGATTTCATCTATACAAATAGATGAATTCTCTTTTATAATTCCATCTGCTCTACCTTCAATTAAAAATATATAATCTTTATATTCAAATTTATGTTTTAGAGTAACCTCTGCTTCATAGTTTTCATCTTTAGAATTTTGAACCTTTTGATGAGCTATTGTTCCCTCTACAGCCCTTGTCATACTTTTAAAACTTGTATCTAAATCTCCAGAACGAAGTATAAATTCAACTAAATTTCTAACTGATATTTTTATTTCTTGTGTATCACTCATACAAATCATCCTTCAATACAGTTTAGTCCGATTATTTTTTCTACCAACTTTATAATAACATATATGCTCATCTACGAATAAAACTTTACACATAATTCCCATTATAATAATAACCCAAGTTATAAGAAAACATATATTTTCTATATAACCTGAGCTATTTATAGTGACTCTTAATATATTTAATTATTTTCTAATCTATTCAACCTTCTATATTAGATAAAACTTATCTTATTATACCTATACTTTATTTTTATTACTTTTCAAAAGTCATCACATATGTTGGCTCATTGGTTTCTTCATTCAGATTCTCCTCTTTCACAATAAATCCAACTTTTTTATAGAAACCGACTGCTTTTTCATTTTTCTTATAAACTTCTAGTGTTAATTTTTCATATATTTTCTTTGTATGGTTAATTAATTTTTTTCCAACACCTCCCCCTTGACAATTTATATCAACAAATAATGCTCCTATATGTTCTTCTCCCAATACACTAATAAATCCCTGTATTTCATTTTCCTCTAAATATACATAGGTTTCAGCCATTGGAATATATTGTTCTTTTACAACATCGTAACTGTTTAACCAATATTCTTCTGAAATAAATTTATGTGCCTGAATCGTAGCCTCTTTCCAAATTTTCATAACCTTATGGATTTCATCATTCATATTTAAGTTTTTTATCATTATAACAGCCTCCAAATTTATAGTATTTTCTTATTTAGGCTATAAAGATATAATCCATTGCCAGATAGATTCAAAATTTATATTTTTCTCTTCTTTTAAATATTTTACATGTAACTTTAAATACATATAAAAAGACTGCGGAATTCATCCACAGTCAAATTCATAACTATATTAAATAAAAAACAATATATCTCTAATTTTTTACATGAAAATAGATATATTTATTTTATCTATAAATAGTATTTGATGAGTGGATTAGTATCTTCATAATCATTTAGAATAAATAGCATCACAAATTAAAGTGTCTACCACACCTACTTTATGATGAATTTGAAATATTTTCCAAATTGAACAATAACTACTCCGCGCATCAAACACCTCACTTATATACTTTCTAAATCTATCTATTTAGATTATACTGTAAATAAATCATTCTATCAAGTATTTTAGGCTGTTGACAAATTATGTTTCAGCAAAGATTTAGCTAAATTGGTTGGAAAATAATCTATATTGTTATAAAATCTAAATGGTATTAGATATATATAACAAAAAAAACAAATCAATTATTGGAGATAAAGATATGAAACTAAGCATTAAAAAGAAAATTGTTCTTCCCTTATTGTTTTTGATGGTCATACCTATTATTGCTTTGAGTATATTAACCTATTGGAATCATCATAAAATGATCAATTATTACACCCAAACCGAAGCAAATAATGAATTGCATCATTTATTAGTACTTTTAAATGAAATTGAAAAAACTGATTCTACCAAAGAATTTATAGTTAATTTTGTAAAAGAATTAAATAAAAAAAATTTGTTTATTATTGAAGATGATTATTTTATATACAATAGCATTCCAAATAAAAATATTGATGCAAATAAAATTTTAAATACAATTCAAAATAGTAATAATCTATCTGATAGATATATTCTAAATTATAGAGTATATCATCAGTGGAATTGGAAAATAGGTGTTTTAATTGATAAAAATGAAATCCCTTATCAAACATTTCGTATCAATTCAAACACATTTTTATTAATTACTCTCTTTGTACTATTTTCACTACAAGCCATTATTTTAATTACAGATCATATCTCCAAACCTATAGGTATACTTTTAAAAGGATATAATGATATCATTTCAGGTAACTTTCAAAATGAAATAGATATTAAAAGAAAAGATGAGTTAGGCTTATTAGGAAATGCTTTTAATGATATGAAAAATACAATTGCCTATCGAACAAATAAATTTATACAAATGAAAAATTTTAATGACGATATCTTAAGAAGCATTTCTACTGGAATTATTACAACCAATATAGATGGAAAAGTCATAAAATACAACCAAGCAGCCGTTTTTATGATTGAAAAAGAAATACAATCAAAAGAACAAAATATTGGTATGATCAAAGTATTGTTAAGACAAATTATGAGTACTTTACAAACAGAAGAAACTATAAATAGAGTTGAAAACTTTCATAGTAAAGAAAAAGGTAACACCATTTATTTAGATATTACGACTTCTTTGATGAAAAATAGTAAAGGAGAAAATATAGGGGTTATATGTAGTTTTAATGATATTAGTAATAGAAAGAGAATAGAAGATAAAATAGATAGAATTGATCGTTTAGCTTCATTAGGTGAAGTAACTGCTGGTTTAGCACATGAAATTAGAAATCCCCTATCTGGGATGAAAATGAGTACTCAAGTATTAAAAAATAGATTGTCTAAATATTTAAATGAAACAGATACAAAATTATTTGATGCCAATATTAATGAAATTGATCGCTTAAATCGATTAATAACAGATTTGTTGGATTTCGCAAAACCTCATCTTCCCAAGTTTCAAATTGTAAATATTTATGAAATTCTAGAGCATGCATTACAATTTTCAAATAAAATCATATCTGAAAAAAATATTACTGTTTTAAAAGAAGAAAAAAATAGATATGCATTAGCATATTTTGATAAAGGTCAATTGGCACAAATATTTTTAAATATTATTGGTAATGCTGTAAAAGCCATGTCACAAGAAGGAACACTAATAATATCAATATCAAAAGAAAAATTCATCACAAAAGAATATATTCTTGTAGTCTTTGAAGATAATGGATGTGGTATTGAAAAAGAACATATATCTAAAATATTTGATCCTTTTTATACAACATATGAAAGTGGAACAGGCTTAGGACTTTCTGTTGTGCATAAATTAATGACTGCAAATCATGGAGAAATCGAAGTTGAAAGTCAAGTGAATATAGGTACAAAATTTAAATTATCTATACCAATCTACAAAGGAGAAAACCATGAAGAAAAAAGTATTAATTATTGATGATGAAGAACTTATTAGATTATCATTACAAGAAGGTTTAAAAGATTTTCATTATGAAGTAGAAACAGCAAAGGATGGAAATGAAGCCCTAGATAAAATCAATCATTTTGAACCGGATGTAGTTCTTTTAGATATGAAATTGAAAAATGAAAATGGATTAGAAATTGCAAAAAATATTAAAAAAACAAATGATACTATTGAAATTATTATTATGACTGCATATGGAGATATTAAAACAGCCATACAAGCTATAAAAATTGGGGCGATTGATTATCTTAAAAAACCATTAGATTTAGAAGAGATCAATGTATCTATTTCTAAAGCATTTAAAAGTCAATCTATCAAAAGAAAGCTTGAAATGTATCAAGAACGTGAATCTAAAACAACTCATAAATTTATTGGACAAGATCCTATTATGAATGATACCTTTAAAAAAATGGACATCTTGTCAAAAAACGATTTTGTTACCGTATTAATCAGAGGAGAAACAGGCACTGGTAAAGAAGTAGTAGCTTCTTATATTCATCAAAATAGTATCCGAAAAGATTCAGTAATGCTTAGCATAAATTGTGCTGCAATTCCTAGTCAATTATTAGAAAGTGAATTATTTGGTTTTGAAAAAAATGCTTTTAGTGGTGCCAATTCAAGAAAAATAGGATTACTTGAACTTGCAGATGGAGGCACCTTGTTCTTAGATGAATTAGGAGAAATTCCTCTAGATATACAAGCAAAATTATTGAGATTTTTAGAAACTAAAAAATTTAAAAGATTAGGTGGATTAGAATATATTGAAGTAGATCTTCGAATTATCGCTGCAACAAATAAAAATCTTGAGGAAGCCATACAAAAAAAAGAATTTAGACAAGACTTATATTATAGATTAAATGTAGTCCCTATCTTTATTCCTCCATTAAGAGATAGAGGTTATGATATTTTAAAAATTGCCAACTATTTTTTAGAAACTTATTCTGCTAAATTTAGTAAAAATTTTATAGGTTTTTCAAAAGAAGCTCAAGATCAAATGATGAACTATTCTTGGCCTGGAAATGTTAGAGAATTGAAAAATATAATCGAAAGAATGATTATATTAAACGATGGAGAAATTTTAGATGTAGAAAATCTTCCTATAGAACTTCAACATAGCATCTCTAAAAAAGAACCCTTAAGTATAGTTGAAGATTTTCATATAGAAGAGAACTTCTCATTAGAAGATACTATATCTGAAATTGAAAAAAAGTATATAAAGGCTGCATTAAATCAATCCAACGGAAATCATACAAATGCATCAAAATTATTAGGAATTTCTAGATTTGCTTTAAAAAGAAGAATGGAAAAATATTTCGAATAATGTGCGAAATTGAACCATATGATTGATTTCGCACATTCGTTTTCGTGCTAAATCGAACATTTTTGTATTTTGAAATTTTAAAAATAATTTCAAATCATTGAAATTAGACTTTTTTTATTTCTTAAATTTCAAAAATAAATTTGGCATGAATATTGCTTATATATTTAATGTCTGTATAGATATTATATATAATTTCATATGAAGGATTCAATCAAAGGAGTGACAACATGCAAAAACTATTAGACACAATCATTGAGAATAACAGAATATGGACAAAGGAAGGAGGAGTAGCTACCTATATACCCGAACTTGCAAAAGCAAATCCAGATGCTTTAGGAATTTATATGGTCGATTTAGAAGGTAACTGTTTTTATGGAGGAGATTATGAAACGAAATTTACAATTCAAAGCGTTTCCAAGGTAATTACTTTAATTTGTGCTCTTATGGACAAAGGAAAAGAAAACGTATTCTCTAAAGTAGGTTCAGAACCTTCAGCAGATCCTTTTAATTCCATGGTAAAATTAGAAACACGCAATTGTCATACTCCCCTAAATCCTTTTATTAATGCAGGGGCAATCGTTACCACATCATTAGTTTGTGGTGATAATGGAATTGAAAAATTTGATAGAGTTCATGGAATGATGAAAAAAATGGCAGATAATGAAAATATCCAAGTGAATTATGAAGTATACAAATCAGAGAAATTAACTGGAAATACAAACAGAGCCATCGCATATTACCTAAAAGGTGCAGGTGTTATAGAAAAAGATGTAGAAGATGTATTAGATGCTTATTTCAAATTATGTTCTACTGAAGTTACAGTAAAAGATGTTTCCAAAATAGCTTCTGTAATTGCAAATGGTGGTGTTACCCCTTGGTCAAATGAAAGAATTATCCCTAAGGACATCAATCAAATCGTTCAAGCAATCATGATGACTTGTGGTCTTTATAACGCATCTGGAGAATATGCTGTAAAAATTGGTGTTCCATCAAAAAGTGGCGTAGGTGGATGTATTATGGCTGTTGTTCCTAAAAAAATGGGTATCGCTGTAGTAGGTCCTTCACTAGATGAAAGAGGAAATAGTATAGCAGGAACAAAAGTATTAGAAGAGTTATCACAAAAATTAGAGCTTAGTATATTTTAGGACATATATATTTCCTAAAAAATAAAAAAATAAAAGGAGAGTGTTTGTATGGAAGGCTTTTTAAATTCAGTAATCTCGACGGGTAACACTATACTATGGTCTTATGTACTAATAGGAATGTTACTAATACTAGGTGTTTATTTCACATTTAGTACAAAATTTGTTCAAATTAAGCTTTTAGGAGAAACGATCAAATTATTAGGACAAGGAACAAAAGGTGTTGAAAACGAAGATGGTCAAAAAGGTGTTTCTGCTTTTCAAGCTTTTTGTATCAGTATTGCATCACATGTTGGAACTGGTAACTTAGCAGGAGTTGCAATGGCAGTAGCTGTTGGAGGCCCTGGAGCAGTTTTTTGGATGTGGTTGATTGCTTTAATTGGTTCTGCAACTAGTTTTGTTGAAAATACCCTAGCACAAATTTATAAAGTAAAAGATGAAAATGGATATCGTGGTGGTCCTGCTTATTATATGGAAAAAGCATTAGGTCAAAGATGGATGGGACTTACTTTCTCAATCATTATTACTTTCGTTTTTGGACTTATATTTAACTCTGTTCAAGCAAATACAATTTCACTTGCATTTGAAACTGCATTTGGATTTGATAAATTACATACTGGACTTTTATTAACAGCACTTACTTGTTTAGTGATATTTGGAGGAATTAAAAGAATTGCAAAGGTTGCAGAAATGATTGTGCCAGTCATGGCTACAGCTTATGTACTTGTTGCTTTATTTGTTCTTATTAAAAATATTACTCTTCTTCCAGAAACATTTAAATTAATCATCACTAGTGCATTTGGACTTGAACAAGCTATAGGTGGTGGAATTGGAGTAGCTATGATGCAAGGTATCAAAAGAGGACTTTACTCTAATGAAGCTGGTATGGGTAGTGCTCCTAATGCAGGAGCAACCTCTACTGTAAGTCATCCTGTAAAACAAGGTCTAATTCAAATGTTTGGAGTATTTGTTGACACTCTTATAATTTGTAGTGCAACTGCCATGATTGTTTTAATTTCAGGAAAACACACTATAGAAGGCTTAACAGGAATTCAACTTACACAAGCAGCTTTAAGTTCAGAAGTGGGTGCTTGGGGAAATACTTTTATTGCAGCTTGTATTTTACTTTTCGCATTTAGTTCTATCATAGGAAACTATTATTATGGAGAAGCAAATATAGAATTTTTAAATGGAAGTAAAACATTTCTATTCATTTTTAGAGGATGTGTAGCTTTGATGGTTTTCTGGGGAACTCAAACAGCAGTACAAATCGTTTGGGATATGGCAGATTTATTCATGGGTATCATGGCTTTAATTAACTTAATTGCTATTGCATTTTTAGGTAAATTTGCTTTTGCAGCACTAGAAGACTATATAAAACAAAAGAAAGATGGAAAAGATCCAGTTTTTCATGTAGACAATATTAAAGGTTTGAAAAATGTTGAATGCTGGGGAACACAAAAAAAACAATTTTAAACGAACTATTTTATATAATTGAAAGTTAGTATTCAAAAGGTGACTCTCATTCATCGGTTTTATGATAGAGTCACCTTTTTATCTTTCAGTCTTTCTTATATTTTAAATTTTTTGATTATCTGTTAACATAAATTAAGAATAAACCGACCCTTTGAAGGAGGAAATTTATGGAGAATGTTTCACGCAAATTTTTAGTATGGTTTGTTGTACTATTTGTAATAGGAATTTTATTCATTGGTACTTTCTATTTTGATAACTCCAGAATGATTTTAAAAAATCAATATTTTGAATCCTTTGATCGTTCTATTTTACAATTGAATCATTCTATATCTGAATTTATTTCTACTTTTGAAAGTGCTTTAGAGATGTTTTCTCAAAATGAAATGATACAAAACATTTCTGATGATCCTCAAAAGTATTATATTCCTTCGAGAGAATTATTTAAATCCTTTCAACAGTCTTACCCATCTACAGCTTTTGCATATTTTGCTCCTAATAAAATTATTTTAGGCAATAAAAAATTAGTTACTTGGCCTGATACATCTACTACTTTAGAATATGCTGATTGGGTTGCACATGAAAGGCCTTGGTATATAAATGCAGTAGCCGCCAATGGGAAAATAGCATGGACAAAACCCTATTCAGATGCTACAACACAGAAAACAACCATCACTATTTCAAAAACAATTACAGATTCTAATCAAGAATTAAAAGGAGTACTTGCTATAGATTTTTTTTTAGATGAATTATCTAATAAAATCGATAACTTTAAAGCATTTAATCAAGGATATGCCTTCTTAATCGACAAAGATCAAGATCATTATGTTTTTATCACAAAAGATGTCAATGATAGACAATTTGATAAAATAATTCAGTCTCACTGGATTGATAAAATTTACGAAAAAAATTCAGGAAATTTTTATATTAGTGAAAATAATAAAAACTATCATGTCACCTATACAACCAATCCTCTAACAGGATGGAAAGTACTAGGAATGATAGAAGAAGAAAAAATTTATGAAAAAACAAAAAAAATAATACACGAAATATTTACGAGTAGTTTTATTATTATTCTGATAGGAATGATATGCATTGCATATATATCCAAGCAAATGAGAAAATCTGTAAAAGATTTAAGTAGTTTTTTAAATAAAAATGAAAATAATTGTAATATTCCAGTAGATTCAAATCATGATTTATCCAATAAATTTAATCTTCTATCCGAGAATGATGAAAATGATATGAATTCATCTAATTCTTATATGAATTTATTATTTGAAATTGAATATGAAATAGAAAACATTCTTCAGATTATCAATGAAAATTTAGTAAATCATTATAACTTAGATACGTTAAAAGAACTTAAAAATTCCATAGATAAACTATTATACTTTAGAAATAGACTTGACGAAAGTTCTTCACAACTACAACAAATTCAAAAGGATAACATCAATAATCATCTATATTTAGTACTTGAAAAAATAAAAGAAATCAAAGAAAAAGATTATAACCTTCCATCTGAGATACATGAAATTTTAAATAAAATTGAAAAACAAATAACTTAAAAAAGATAGAATACTTAGTCATAAAAACAGTACTAAGTATTCTATCTTTTCATTTTATTCCCTCTATTGTATCTACACTAAGCCATTTATCCCCTGCTAATTTTACTCCTACCGCTCCTAAAGGTGCTGTAATCATAATAGCTAAAACAGCAATAGCCAATATAATTTCTCCTGACTCAACTCCTACTGATAAAGGTAGTGCTCCAATAGCTGCTTGTACAGTAGCTTTTGGTACATAAGCAATCATACAAAATAGCTTTTCTTTAAATTTAAAATTCGTTCCTGCTACAGAAATAAAAACCCCTACACTTCTTGCAATTAAACCTATAAAAATAATGACCAAGCCTATCACCCCTGAATGTAGAGCAACATGTATATTTACTTGGGCTCCTACTAAAATAAATAAAAGTAATTCCGCAAATACCCAGATTTTATTTAATTTTTGAGACAATCTCTTTCCTATATTTGAAGATTTCTCTAAAATTACAAATCCTATTGTCATAACTCCTAAAAGGCTAGCTATTGGGATAATATCTCTTAATATATCTTCTAGTGCAGTCATAAGTATTGCTATTCCAATTAATATAAGTACTTTTTTTGTATCTCTAATGTAAAACTTTTTAAATAAAAACACTATGATCATTCCTACTATAATCCCTAACAAAATCCCTAACAAAATAGAGATTGGGATTTCAAAAATTTTTGAAAAAACATTTATATTTTTACCACCATACAGACCTAGAAAGGTAGAAAACAAAGTAATCGCAAATACATCATCTATAGATGCTCCTGCTAAAATTAAAGTTGGAATTCCTTTATCATATCCTCTTCTCTCATTTATAAAATTTAGCATCTGTGGTACAATCACGGCTGGAGATACAGCAGCAATAATAAATCCTAACATTCCAGCTTCAATTTTAGATATCCTCAAAAAATAACTTGCAACAAACATAATGGCAAATCCTTCACACAATCCTGGAATACAACTCATTTTTACAGCAGATATTCCAACCTTTTTTAAAGTTTCTCTTTCAATTCCAAGTCCAGCACGTAGCAAAATAACAATTAAAGCAATTTTTCTTAAATCTGAAGATATATTTAAAATATCCTTGCTAATCAAATTAAATCCAAAAGGTCCTATAATCACACCTAAAATCAACATTCCTAAAAGCCCTGGAAGCTTGATTTTTTCAAATACTTTATTAAATATCAATCCCAAAATAATAATCAAACTCAAACTTAAAGCCATTTTAAATCTTCCCTTCTTTATAATATTGTCTTTAATATAATTCCCATAATACAAAAAACTCCTACAAGCAATAAACATATATTCCTTGTAGGAGTCATCAGCATAAGTGCGTTTAAAGGTGAACTCCATCACCTATTCTTATATTTAATTTCCATTATACTACTAAAATTAGTTTTTATCAATGAATTTTTGGATTGTCAACACTTTTTAATTCTCTTTTTAGTTCTTCTAAATTCTTGAAATTTCTATTAAATGTGAATTCTGTTTTTATAATTTTGTATCCAGCTTCAGCAACTGCATTATCGTATGGACATCCCTTTTTACTTAAGGAACGTTTTATTTTAAAAGCTTTTAGAACTTCATCTATAATCTTATTTTTGAATTCATTACCCCTGTCAGTGTGGAATATCTCAACTTCATATTTAATATGGGAAATGGATTCCCTTGACTATCCGTTTTAGATCTACTATATTCTTTAAATCCCAAATAAACATAAAATCCTACTGCCTGTTTATTTTGTTCATTTACATCAACATATTTTACATTCAATTTGTTTATAGCATATTCTATTAGCTTTTTGCCAATACCTTTACCTCTGAACTCATCATTTATAAATAACATTTCAATTTTATAATCACTTATCCCCATAAAAGCTTGAATATTATTTTCATCATCTTTCATACAAATTACTTTTTGCATCTGTAGTAATCCACTTTTAACCACTGGTTTAATAGATTGAATATTTTCTTCAGTTAAAAAATCATGTGTTGATCGCACTGATGATTCCCATACATCTAATATTTGAGTACATTCATGCGTACTTATTGTATCCATTATAACAATGACTTTATTATTCATGAAATCAATCCTTATCTGTATTATTTTTCTATAGTAGAAAAAATAGTATTCATTATTTAAATCTTTATAAGAGATTCTTTAATATCTTTTGTATAAACTCCCCCATGGTAACATATAATTGTATCTATATCATAGTTTAGTAACTTTTTTATAGATTCTTTAGCCTTCTTCATATCTAAAGTATATTCTGGATTTGCAATAGCTAGCCTTCCATTCTCTACTACCAAAGCATCCCCTGATACTAAAGTTTTACTTTCTTTTAAATAAATAGATATATGTCCTGGCATATGACCTGGGGTTTCAATGATCTCTATCCCCCCACACCAATCAAATGTATGTTTATCTTTTAATAACATATCTACATGAACAGTCTCTATAGATTCAAGCATATTATGAAAATTTTTAGCTTCTTCTTTATATTGTTCTGGAAGCTGATCATATATTGACTCTGCCTGTTGTAACCTTAAAGATTTTGCTTTCCCACTAATATACTTCTCATCTTTAATGGATGATAATATCTTTATTTTAGGATATTTTCTCTTAAACTCTGCTAATGCTCCTATATGATCAAAATCATGATGAGTGACAATTATTTTTGTTAATCTATCTAAATCAACTCCATTTTTTCTTGCACTATCTTCTATTAATGATAAAAACTTAGGATACCCACAGTCAATCAAAATTATATCCTTATCATCACTCACTATAACTGGAAAAATAGTGTTGATCATACCCTTAAACTTAAACTTGACTTCCAGCCATGTTACTTTATTCATGTTATGATCCTCTCTTCATCTAAATTCTATGGCATAGTATGTTCTCAAATTTCAATTTTATATACTTATTTGAAGCTAATCTTCTGACTATATTTACTGATATGCGCATTTATAGACTATCATCTCTCAATTGATCTAACAAGGTCATAAACAATTCTGTAAAAAAGTTAACCACCCTATTATAATTTAAAAAAACGATACTTATATTGATAATGTAAAGTATCGTTTGATATATTTATATGATTTATCTTTGTTGTCTAATGATCCTTCTAATACTATTTTCAGTAAGGTAATATTGTTCAGTAAGTTCTTTAACAGATATTCCTCTAATATGTTTTTCAAAAATTTCCACATTCCTTTTTTTTAACTCTTTCCTTAATCCAGTGGTACTTCCCCACGATTTTTTATTATCGAACTTTCTAGGTATATATAAATACCCTCCATCTATATATTGTTGAATTAATTTTATAATATCTTCAGGTAATATATCTTGTGCCTTTTCATATTTCATAACCTTCGCTCCTATCTACTTTTTTCATTCGTAAATAATGAAGCAAAGACTGCACAAAACACCTTAACCGTATTTATATCTTGTGAATACGGCTCCGAGAAAAATTGTATTCCGAATGTTTTTACAGTCTTTACTCGGAGCCTACTGCAATAATCATTTCTATTCTATTCTTCATACCTATATTCCTTTCTCTAACATATTTATAAAATTCCTAATTTAGCAACTTTATACTCATTACTGTTCTGTTTTCTTATTTCTTCATTTATATCTTTTTAACAAATTCAGATTTTAACTTCATAGCTCCAAAGCCATCAATTTTGCAATCAATATCATGATCTCCATCTACTAAGCGTATATTTTTTACTTTTGTACCTATCTTTATAACTGATGAACTTCCCTTTACTTTAAGATCTTTGATAACCGCTACACAATCTCCATCCTTTAAAACATTTCCATTTGCATCTTTGATAATCTTTTGATCTTCCCTATTTTCATTTTCTGATTCTAAAGTCCACTCATAAGCACATTCTGGACAAATCAAAAGACTTCCATCTTCGTAAGTATATTCAGAATTACATTTTGGACAATTTGGCAAATTACTCATTATTTTATTTCCTCCACTCGTTATGATTCAAAAATGATTTTAAATTTTTTATATCCTTGTAAGAATACCCCTCATACACTTGAAACTTACAAAAACATATATAAATATGCATATAGGCTTATATATTATCATAATATTGTTATTATAGCAAGTTTTCTTCTACTCTCTCTTTAAAACTTCTTCGTATTATGTTTTTCATCCATTCTATATCCTATTTCACCATTTCTATATTCATAACTTTTATTAACCATATCTGACCAGTTTAACTTTTCATAAAAAAATGTCAATTGATTTCTATTTGGAAAATATTGATTTACTAATCTCTGCTCAATACTTTCTTGAGATTCATATGAACCATCTGAAAGTATATTTTTTATGTTATATCCTAGTTTATCAAATTCTCTAGCCACCATTATATTTCTATGACACATACTTGGATCTTTTTCTGCACACATAAAAACAAAAGAGTAGTTTAATTTCATCCCTGCTTTAATTTTACGAACACCTTCTAAGAAAGCATGGCATTTTACATACTCTTTAAAATCTAAATATCCATTTATATAATACTTTAAATTTTTTTGACGTGCTCCAAATTCATCCTTATAATCTCTATAAATTATTCCATGTAACTTCAATAAGCTTTCTAATTTACTTTGATTGTAATCCTCATAAAATTTAGAATTTGGATTGCTTCTTACATCAATCAAACTATTTATTTTATATTTTTTAAGAACTTCAATAAATTTATCTATTTTAAAGCCAGAATATCCAATTGTAAATATATCTTTCATAAAATTAAAATCTCCATATGCAAGTAATGATTATTACTAATATGACTACAAATGTTATCATTTTATATATCCTTTTAAACTTATCCCAATTTGGTAACAAAGCTGATAATAATTCTAAAGTCCAATCAAATAATGAAATCATCTAAAAATCACTCCTAATTGGTTATATTGATTATATCGTAACACAATTATCCCTATTATACATTAATTTCTATAATTATTTTCTTAAAATTACCTTGGATATTTCATGACTGCTTGAGGGATCATATAGCCCTTTAAAAACAGTCTTTATTATTTTCCTGTACCATACAAGTTATTAGATTACATAGTATATTCATTTGTGCTATATACTTTCCATAAAAAAAGCTGTATAATTGCTTAAAATAATCTTCAAATATTTGAAAGGATCAGTTCTTGGATTTTATCCATGAACTGATCCTAAATTCGTATTTCATAAAATCTACTTCATCGACTCAAGAATACTATCAGCAAGAGAGTCCATTAAATCTCCATCCTCTTCTTTCATACTGGAGCTTACTGACATCTCATTGTCTAAGATAGTCATTTCTTTCATATTACTTAAAAGTTCACGCATCAATTTACCAGATTGAGGAGCCCATGATCCATTTTCTATAATAGAAAAAGTACGTTTTTGAAGATTTAATGCCCTCATATCCATTAGATAATTAAGCATTGGTGGATAAATATTTAAGTTATAAGTTACCGAAGCAAGAACCACATGACTATATTTGAATGTCTCAGAAATCAAATATGAAACATGAGTATTTGAAACGTCATACATAACTACATTAGTCATTCCCTTTTTCACTAGTCTTGTTGCCAAATCATTAGCAGAAGCCTCTGTATTTCCATACATTGTTCCATAAACAATCATCACCCCCTTTTCCTCAGGTTCATATCGACTCCATTTGTCATACTTATCTAAAAAATACCCCAAATCATTATGCCATACTGGTCCATGCAGCGGACAGATCATCTTAATATCAATACTACTTGCCTTCTTTAACAAAGATTGAACATGAGGACCATACTTTCCTACAATATTTGTATAATATCTTCTTGCCTCATCAATCCAATCTCTGTCAAAGTTTACCTCATCATTAAATAGCTTACCATCTAGTGCTCCAAAAGATCCGAAGGCATCAGCTGAAAATAGCACTCCATTAGTAGTATCATATGTGACCATAGCTTCTGGCCAATGTACCATTGGAGCAGACACAAATACAACGTTATGTTTTCCAAAGGACACCGTATCTCCTTCTTTGACTTCTATGACGTTATCCTGGATACAAAAACCAAACTGATTCATGAACAAAAAAGCTTTTTCAGTGCATACAACTTTTATATTAGGATAACGAAGAATGATCTCTTCAATGCACGCTGCATGATCTGGCTCCATATGATTAATTACCATGTAATCTAAATTCCTATCTCCTAAAACCCCTTTAATATTCTCAAGAAACTGACGGCAAATTGACCAGTCCACAGTATCAAAAAGCACTGTCTTCTCATCTAAAAGTAGATAAGAGTTATAGGAAACACCTCGTGGAATAGGATGAATATTTTCAAAAAGAGCAAGTCGACGATCATTGCCCCCAACCCAATAAAGATCCTCAGTTATATTTCTAACGCAATGCATAATTAAATCCCCCTTTATACTAGAACACATTATTATATTTACTTACTTACAAAAATCATACTTCTATAAACATATCTTTTTCTTCACCACAAGCAGGACAAGTCCATTCTTCAGGTAGCTTTTCAAAAAGTGTACCTGTATTTACTTCACCTTCTGGATCGCCCACACCAGGATTGTATTCGTAACCGCATCCGTTACATACATGATATTTCCAAGTTGGAGCAACTTTTTTTGGAACTGCTCTCTTCATTTTTTTCATTGGTGGCGCCTCCTTCTTTGCCTCTCCATTGTCTAAAGCAGCAGTGAGTAATGGTAATATTTCCATTAAATCGCCTACGATACCATAGTCTGCATTCTTAAAAATCTTCGCATTAGGATTAATATTTATAGCAACAATTGTAGAAGCATCCTTTATCCCCTTTAGATGTTGGGCTGCACCTGAGATACCGCAGGCAACGTAAAGATTTCCTTTGAATTTTTGACCAGACATACCAACATAACGATTTAGTGGTACATATTTAAGAGTTTCAGCTACCGGACGAGAAGAACCTATAGCTGCTCCAGCTTGAACTGCCAAGTCTTCTATAAGCTTCATATTTTCTTTTTCTCCTATTCCTAAACCCACGCTGACTACCCTTTCAGCTTTACTAATAGGAGTATCCAAAGGAATTCCAACTGTAAAATCATAACCATCTTCCTTAAGAGCTTCTACAAGAGCATTGACTCTTTCTTTAGAGGTTCCTTCCTTAAAAATCACTTTTTTACGATAACCTGTAGCAGGTTGTTTTTTGGAAATCTTATCCACGCTATCGTTTTTTGGCATCTTGCCTATAATGTTTGAAGAGATCACTAGACGTTGAATCTCATTGGTTCCTTCATATATTGTACAAATCTTAGCATCTCTGTAAGCACGCTCAACTTCCATACCTTTCATATAGCCACTTCCACCAAATATTTGAAGAGCATCATTGACAATCTCAAGGCAAACGTCTGAAGTATATTGTTTCGCCATAGCAGCTTCCATACTATAATATTCATGATTTTCCTTAAGCTCTGCCGCACTATAAATAAGCATTCTAGCTGCTCTAAGCTTTGTAGCCATATCAGCTAACTTAAAAGCAACAATCTGTTGCTGACAAATAGGTTTACCAAACTGAATTCTTTCTTTTGAATACTCCAGTGCATGCTCATAAGCACCCTGAGCAATACCAAGAGCTTGAGCTGCAATGCCAATACGACCACCATCTAATGTAGACATAGCAATCTTAAAACCTTCTCCCTCTTTACCCAATAGATTTTCTTTAGGAACTTTCACATCATTGAAAATCAACTCTCCAGTGACAGAGGAACGAATACCCATCTTATCGTAATGCTTACCAAAGATAAATCCTTTCCAACCCTTCTCCACAATAAAAGCACTGATACCACGAATACCAATATTTGGTGTAGTAACTGCAAAAATAATGTAAATATCAGCCTCACCAGCATTGGTAATAAAAATTTTTTCACCATTTAAAATATAATAATCTCCTTCTAAAACAGCAGTTGTTTCAGTACCACCAGCATCACTACCTGCATTTTCTTCAGTAAGACCAAATGCTCCAATTTTTTCTCCCTTTGCCAGTGGAACTAAATATTTATTTTTTTGTTCTTCTGTACCATACGCAGCAATTGGATATCCACCTAAAGATGTGTGAGCAGAAAGAATTACTCCTGTACCACCATCTACTCTTGATAATTCCTCAATGGCAATTGCATAGCTAATTATGTCCAAACCTGCTCCCCCATACTTTTTTGGATATGGAAGTCCCATCATACCCATAGCAGCTAATTTTTTAATTGCTTCTGAAGGAAATTTATTTTCTTGATCTAGCAAAAATGCAATAGGTTTCACTTCTTCTTCAGCAAACTCTCTGATTTTTTTCCTCAAATTTTCATGTTGTTCTGTAGTCTTAAAAAACATACATATACCTCCTCACAATTAAAACCATTTCATGAATATATTTCTCTGATGAATGACATCAGTTAACTCTTCCAACTCTTTTTTACCCCTTTATAAATCATCTAATCAAATAAAATTCCCCCAAACCTAAGTTTGAGAGAAAATGAAACACACTTGCATTTTTAGTTAAGATTTTTCAAAGTATTTGATATTAACTTATTCCTCTTTTTATTATTTACACTTTACATTATACATTATGGTATTGATATTTTTGTACATATTCATCTTTTAACATTGACATTAAATGAACATCATAAAACTTTCCATTTTTTCTACAGTTATTCCTCAAAACGCCCTCATATTTAAAACCTAGTGATTGATATAAAAAAGAAGCAGGATTCCCATTATAATGATCAAGATATACTCTTTCAAGATTCCACTCTTCAAAACAAAGTTTCATGATTGCCTTCATAGATTGTCTGCCATAGCCTTTATTTCTCAATACTGGATCACCGATATAAATTCTAAACACTTCAACTTTCCAGCCCTCAATTAAATCTCCAAGTATAATTCTGCCTATTGGCTTTCCTGTCTCTTTAAGAACTATAGTATATTGCCTCTGATTAGGATTGTCATCATCATGGATATATGTACGTGCAACCATTTCATAGCTTTGATTTTCAGAAATACTAAAAAATTCATTCACCTCAGGTGTCAATTCCCACTTGTAGAAAATATCAAGATCCTCCCATATAGAGTTCCTAATGATTAAGTCTTTTGTTTCCATACGATTCTCCCCCATATTTTAATTGCCAATTATAATTTATACATACAGTATATCATAATTATATTCTATTAATTTAATGAAACAATAAATATCATCACTAGTGTTCAATAAATGGATATAACATCCATTTACAAATCGTAAGTACCATTTAATTTATTTATTACCATAAATTTAGATATAAAAATAGCCAGTAACCTTTGCAATAATATAATTATCTCACCAACTATATTTGCAAAGGGGTACTGACTATTGGTTAAGGATAATTATATCACTATTTTTCAGAAATTTTTAGAACTCATTGATTGGAAAACGTTGAAAAAGTCAGCTTATATGCTAAATGCTGACTATTATATCGCTCAAGATCATTTTAAATCTTTAATTTATTTCCATTTAGCGTAGCTAGATAGCTTGAGAGATCTCCATGATTTTATGAAATCAGATTCAGATGGAATACTTTGTTTGAAAGTTAATTTATAAATAATTCCATAAAAATAATTAAGCTAACACTTCTGCGGATAAGTGCGTCTGGTTTTAACAGAAATATATTCCTTGTAGTAAAAACAGTATAGCTCTTTAAATAAGTACATAGAGCTTATAAAAGTCAATAGTAATATTATCTAAAATTTGAACACTAGTGAAATATCATCCATATTTAGTTATTATGTAGAAACTCAATTATAATAAACGAACTTCTTCAACAAAAATAAGAATTTTATAAAAGATTTATTTCTATATAATAAAATAAGCACCACTTTGCAAGTAATCGAATATTCATTTTGATAAAATAACAAAATCAGATACCCGAATCCTAGGAATGATAATTTTACAAAAATCAACACCTAGGAGGTATCTGATATGATTAGTATTTCCAGTAATTCAACAAAACAAACATTACACAAATATTTATTGCAATATAGATCGATTTTTAAAAAGCGTAGCTTTGATATCTTCTATTGGCTAATTATGAGTATTTTGTGTATGGAAGAAGTACGATCTATACAATTTCTTTATGATTACTTTATCAAAAAATAAGTGTATGGGACGGTTAAGGAAAAATAATATAGTAAACCCTTTTTTAAAAATAAAATTGTATTAAAGGGGTTTTTTATTAGGATTTAGGGGACAATTAATTGTTTTTATAATTATTTATAATAAAAAAATCCTTCATCATTAGATAAAAGACTGTTCAATTGGATAGTATTTTATTTTGGGCACTCTAAATAATCCCTTTATTTAATTATTTAATTTAAGCACTTTTTAAAAATCTATCTAAGAATTCTTGTTCTTTTAACACCATATCCATACCTATTTTAGACAAATTAGAAACTCGAGTCTGAGTAATATTTCCAATTAGTTTACATATGTCATTTTGACTCATATTACAATAACAGCTCATCAAGAAACAGCTAATTGCTCTTAGTTTTACATATTGCCTTTTATATTTTATGTGTACTGTGTTTTTCTCTGTTTTTAAATATTTAGCTACTATTTCTATCACTTGTTCTCCAGTGTAATGTCTCGGAATAATCCTTCTTTCACTTTTATATAAATTTTCAATTTTTTCAAACTCTACATCAATAGAGTAATTTTCACCCTCGCATTTTTTTACAAGTTCAATATAAGCTTTCTTATTTTTCTTATTGCTTAAATTAAGTATTTCACTTAAAAAAGATATATCTAATATTTCAAAGATATTACTTTCTGCTATATAATCATTCAAACTAGAAAATTTATATTTTTCTACTTGTCCTTTATAATCAAACAAATCCTTAGGATTATTATGAATATAAGCAGATAAAGTGATTAAATATTTTTCATCTTTAATTATTTTGCTTTTAAATCGATCTTGGAATAAATGTCCATGCCTATTATATTTTCTATTAAAATATTGAGCATAGCAAAAATTGATACTATGCATGATTTTAGATATGTCTGCTCCATTACAATCTATTATCATATGTCCATGATTATCCATTAAACAATAGGCATATACCTTAAATTGAAACTTCTGTTGATATTTTTGAGCCAACTTAAAATATTTAATTTTATCTAGATCATCTAAAAACAAATTCACTTCACTTATGCTGCGAAACATAATATGATAAATTCCTTCTTCACTCTTTATACGAGCTGCTCTCGGCATAAAAACTACTCCTTTCTTCTTTTAGGAGTAGTCTTTGCATTTTATGATTTATTATTCTTAATCTTTAACTGTCCCATCGCTTACCATCGCTTATGTGCTATTCATTTTATGAAAACAAAATAACCTAAGCACTAATCCCTAATCAGAGAATATCCTTACTTAATTCAATAGACATTGTCCATTTTATTCTTATATATATATTCTATATAATTGGAATTTGACAGTATCTAAATCATGTTATAAACACATAACGTGAAGTACTATGATATATCCCATAATAAATCAACTAGGAGCAAAAGTAAAAATTTTAATTTTTATGTATTTATATACTTGCATATATTCGGTAAAATAACAAAAAATTTTAAATTCCCCCTAAATTTTAAATTAAAAATGGGACTTAAGAACTAAAAAGTAAAAATTAAAAAGTGTTTAAAAATAGCTTTAAAACAATGAATACCAAGTACTAAAAAGAGCTTAAAACGATTGGTTCTTATTATGCATATTCCAAATAAAAGATGTATTCTCTTAAAAAATAATATATAATAAATTAGAATATAATGTAAATCTTAAAAGGAGGAATATTCTATTTAATTCATTAAAGGAGGAAACATACTTATGAAATTATTTAAAAAATCAAAAAAATCAAGAACTTTACTATGTGTTTTGACGATTCTCTGCTTATTGTCGCAACCTCTTGTAGGTTTTGCTCAAGAAAGTCAAAAACAAGAAATAAATGTTAAAGAAGATGCAAAAGATGAAGGAAAAAACAAAACAGAGTCTTTTGAATCCCAAAATGCAAAAGATATTAACGATGGAATCTCTAACCTTGATTATGACACAAGGGAAATTCTAGCAAACAAAGGTGAAGATATTGAAAGTTTTGTTCCAAAAGACGGAAACTTTACAAAAGATAAATTTATCGTTGTAGAGAGAAAGAAAAAATCATTAACAACTTCTCCTGTAGATATTTCAATTATTGATTCTATAACAGATAGAACATATCCTGGAGCGATTCAATTGGCAAATGAAAGATTTTTAGAAAACAAACCAGATATTGTAATGTGCAAAAGAAAACCAATTAATATTAGTATTGATTTGCCAGGGATGAGAAAATCAAACTCTATAACAGTTGAAAATCCTACATATGGAAATGTATCAGGAGCTATTGATGATTTAGTTTCAACATGGAATGACAAATATTCAAGTTCTAATACATTGCCATCAAGAACTCAGTATTTAGAATCTATGGTATATAGCAAATCTCAAATTTCAGGAGCTCTTAATGTAAATGCAAAAATTTTAGATAATGCATTAGGAATTGATTTTAACGCAGTTTCAAGTGGAGAAAAAAAAGTCATGATTGCAGCGTATAAACAAATTTTTTATACGGTAAGTGCAGAATTACCTGAAAATCCAGCAGATTTATTTGATGAAAGCATTACATTTAATGATTTGAAAAGAAAAGGTATTAGTGATTCAACACCACCATTAATGATTTCTAATGTATCTTATGGAAGAACGATTTATGTAAAATTAGAAACAACTTCAAATAGCAAAGAAGTACAATCTGCATTTAAAGCAGTTTTAAAGAATAATGATGTAAAAGCAAGTTCTGAGTATAAAGATATTTTAGAAAATAGTACATTTACAGCCATTGTTTTAGGTGGAGACTCAAAAGAGCACAATAAGATTATTACAAAAGATTTTGATGAAATTAGAAATGTAATTAAAGAGAATTCTGAATTCAGCGCTAAAAATCCAGCATATCCAATTTCATATACAAGTGTTTTTCTAAAAGATAATTCAATTGCAGCTGTTCAAAATAAAACAGATTATATTGAAACAAACTTTACAGAATATTCAAAAGGAAAGATTGTTTTAGATCATAGCGGAGCTTATGTAGCACAATTTGAAGTTTCTTGGGATGAGTTTTCTTATGATGAAAATGGAAAAGAAATCATAACACATAAAACTTGGGATGGAAACTATTCAGACAAAACAGCTCATTTTTCAACAGTTATTCCTATTCCAGCAAATTCAAAAAATATTAGAATTTTTGCAAAAGAGTGTACAGGTTTAGCATGGGAATGGTGGAGAACAGTTATTGATGAATATAATGTTCCTCTTACAAAAGAAGTTAAAGTTTCTATTTGGGGAACAACACTTCATCCAAAAACAGAAATAGAATTTGTAAAATAAAAAAAGTTTTTGAGCATTTCATTTGATAAAATAAATCCAGTAGTAAGCATTGATAGGCTTTCTACTGGATTTTATTTTAATCCTTTTATCAAGATTCTTATTTTTAAGTTTCATTAATAATTTCTTCATCTTGAGAACAACAATACTTTCCAGAGAAGTAGGTTAAAAGCTTATTTAAAATCATTTCTCTATTAGATTTTTCTACCATATTACTGTCCTCTTTCTATAAATCAAATCCGAAGACTTCCCGCGGTGATCCGTACTATTACGTATCCACAATTTTATTATAAAATAAAAAACTATACAAATATGTATAGTTTTTCTTCTCACAAAATAATTGTGGATACATTTGGTGGAGGCGAGGGGAATCGAACCCCTGTCCGAAAGTCCTTCACAAACAGATTCTCCGAGTGCAGTCATTGTTTTGATTTCTCATCGCAAGATTCGCCCAATGACAGGCTAACCTCTTGACCAGTCCCAATTAGTCTGCTATTGGGTCGAGACACCTCCAAAGCAGTTCCCCACTTAGTTGACGCCCTAGTCTAAGCCGTGGGTAACTTAGGTAGGACGAGCTGCGCTATTAGGCAGCTAATGCGTAATTATCGTTTGCGTTTATCTTTAATTCCCCAGTTTTTTAAGGCGGACCCCAAGGAAAAACCTCCACTCGCTACTGCAGGCTCCAAACCCCCGTCGAGACCTGTACGCCCCCATGTCATTAATACTCTTTTTGCCTTTGTCTTAATTCTTGTTGAATCCTTCTATTGGATTCTTTTTGAGCAATATCAGATCTTTTGTCGTACAATTTCTTTCCTTTTGCAACGGCAAGCTCTAATTTAACAAGTCCTCTAGAATTAATATACACTTTAAGAGGAACTAAGGTCAACCCCTTTTGTGTTGTATACCCTAACAACTTGGTAATTTCTCTTTTGTGCAAAAGAAGTTTTCTTTTTCTTATAGGATCAACATTGTAGATATTTCCCTGTTCATAAGGGCTAATATGCATATTGTGGACAAATATTTCTCCATGATCTATTTCTGCATGACTCTCTTTTAAATTGATTCTACCCATACGAATAGACTTAACTTCTGTTCCTGTCAATTCAATGCCAGCTTCATAAGTCTCTTCAATAAAATAGTCATGTCTTGCTTTTTTATTATTCGCAATTAATTTACCATGTCCCATGCAAACACCTACTTTATATTGATCTTGAGATACAAATATAATGTTAACATAAAAAATATATACTGTCAAGCATTAAGATCTTCTCTGGTTTACTGTAAGATTCTATCTATCTCTTTGCTCCTACAAAACAAATTTATATAAAGCTTTTGCTACTCCATCTTCATCATTTGTGGAAGTTATATAATCAGCACTTTTTTTTACAATTTCTTCAGAATTGCCCATGGCTACCCCTAGTCCTGCATAGTTAAGCATACTCATATCATTTTCATTATCTCCAAAGGATATAATTTCTTCTCTTTTTACTCCTAAATACTTTGTAAGTTCCTCAATAGCTCTTCCCTTTGAAACTCCTTTTTTCATAATTTCAATATTATTATACCATGACTTGCTTACTTCAAGAGAATCTATAGTTTCTAATTCTTTTCTAGCTTCTACTAAAATTTTTTGATCATCACTCATTAAAGACATTTTATAAATTTTTTCATTATGATTTTGAATATAACTATAGCCATCTTTGATTAATTCGATACGAACACGATCTTCTTCTTTTAATGTTTTATTCCATTCAGAATACTTTAAAGAACTATAGGCTAACTCTTCTGTATAAAATGTATCTTCATTATAAAATTGATAATAAAGTCCATATTTTTTACAAATCTCTATGACTTTTAAAACATCTTCTTTTTCCATATAACTTTCATATAAAATTTCATTAGTATTTAAATCTTTTACAATAGCTCCATTACAAGCAATAATAGGTGTTACAATATCTAAATATTTTGCATAGACCTTTGCTGAAGTATAAATTCTACCTGTAGCAATAGCTATGTGAATATCTTTATCTATTAGTTTTTGAAGTGCTATTTTATTCTCCTCAGAAACTACATTTTTACTATTTAATAAAGTTCCATCCATATCACTCACAACTAGTTTATACATTTTGCTCTTCCTTTCTATTCTTTAAAAAAGAAGATACTTATGTATCTTCTTCAGACCATTAATAAATTATATTTTAGCAAAGTCATAAAAATAAGGAACAATTATTGAGAATTTGTGAAAATATAGAATA
>NZ_RYYS01000053.1 GCF_004138215.1 Anaerophilus nitritigenes | reverse complement strand
AATAAGGGGTCCAGGGATTTAGAGGGAGTGGGGGAAAGCGAAAGAGATTTTTTTGCGAATACAACAAAAAGATTGAAGAAAAAAGACAGTCCTTGCCCCTTATCCCTTTCACTCTTTATTCTAAGCTTTCTTACCAACTTTATTTTCACTTTTTGATAGAAAAAAGGGATTTTAAGGAAATTTAACGTATAGATAGGATATAAATAAATGGATTAAAGTATAAATAACAATAATAGCTATAGCATCTACTAATTTTGACTCGGGGTTTACCATACAAGAAGCAGCAATATGACTGATTCCAGCAGCCATCAAAAAATTATAGAAAGTAATAATACCTGGTTGTCTAAAGCCCATCAATTTACCTGATCCTAACAGCATAAAATACAGAATGGATATTCTGATAAAGAGATCAATAAAATTTAATGTTTCTCCTTTAAAGAAAATTGTATGTAAATTCATAGAAAACATTCTTTCAAAAGGTATACAATTAGTATTTCCCTAAATTGTGTTATAAAATTCTCATAAATGAGAAATACTAAACTTGCTAATATACTATATAATTTAGGGAGGTATATGATAAATGAGTATTGTTGGAAATGTGAATAATGAAAATATGCAAACTTGTATTGATGCGTGCATGAAATGTTTACAAGCTTGTGAGGAATGTCTTACATTATGTTTACAGGAGGCAGATGTAAAAAGTAGAGTGAGCTGTATAGAGATGCTTCGTGATTGTATTGATATTTGTAATTTAGCTATACACTATATGTCAAGAGGCAGCAAATATGCTAAAGAAGTTTGTAAGACATGTGCAGATATTTGTGATGCTTGTGCAAAGGATTGTGAAATGTTCCAAGACGAACATTGTAAAAAATGCGCTGAAATTTGCCGTATGTGTGCAGATGAATGTAGAAAAATGAATATGGCTATGGTATAAAAAATAGAAAAGATTAAAAATTGACACAGTTGATACTGTGTCAATTTTTTTTGGCATAGAATTTGCAGTAATTATGTTTAGTATGAAAGGAGGAGATTCATGACAAGGGGGGATAAGATATTAATTATTTTGGTACTCCTTGTAACTATAGCAGGAACTATATCTGTAGTAGCTATAGGAATGGATAATGATCAAAAATATGTGTCCTCGTAGTATATGTTCAGAGATAGGATGGATTGATAAAAAATATCAGAGTATCGTTTGTATGCCAAATAAGATTGTAGTAGCTTTTGAGCAAAAACAAAAACAAAAAGAAGAGATAGATATAATATTGTATTAGGAGGAGATAAAATGATTCATTTGAACAAAAAAAATAAAGATTGCCAACAAAATAATGATGAAGGACAAAAAGGATTTATGAAGCATGGATTAATGATGATGCTATGTTGTTTATTACCTATTGTTGTTATAGCAGGATTGCCTCTGTTTGGTATCAAAGGAGGTATATTATCTTCCTTTGCATTCTTATTATGTCCATTGATGCATGTAGGAATGATGCTTATGATAATGAAATCAGGCAGTAAAGGATAATGAATTTACAAGAATAAAAATATAAAACTCCTCAAGTAAATTTTATTTTGCTTGAGGAGTTTTATATAGATGATTTTTTAAAATCCGTCACTATTATTCTATAGGAATTATATATTGCTTTTTTATAAAAATTTCTTAGTAGAGTGTAGAAAATGATAAAGGAACTGTAGCATTTGCTACAATACATCCTATAATGAAAACATATGTTTGTAGAAAACATTTAAAATAGTAGGCTACTATATTGGTGTGAAACATGCGTATATATTTTGTGGAGATTATACGTATGACATGGGATTATTTCATTGTTTTGTATGAACTTCGGATTATTTGGATTTTTGAAAAATGACCATCAATACTTATAATTCTACCTATTTTCTCCATAAACATCACTCCTTCTTATTTAGAATGTAAGCAAGAATAATACAAAAACAATATATAACTTTTAAATTAAACAATAGTATCAAAATTGGCATTAATTTTGCATTGAATACAAGTAAGTTAAAAATAAAAGAAAATCTTTTAAAAGGAGATGATCGATTATGGATAAATTTAGGTATTTTGTTGTTTCATTAGCTATTTTCTTTGTAATGATAGGTGCAACGGTAGGGATTTATAGTATAAATAAATTGCTTTAATTAAAACAAATTTTAATAAATGATTTACAAAACTTTATTCTAACATGAGAGGAGTGCTTTACATGATATTGATTTTTAGAACATTTTATATTATTTTAATAGGATTTATGATATACCGTATGTTTAAAAATGAAGGATGTTGCGGAGGACATAGCTATCATAGAGAGAATAGCTGTGATACTAAAATGAATGCAAATACAACTTCAAAGCAAATGATTACAGAAGAAGAAAAGAGAAACTCAATAGATGTTGGATAAAAAGTTGATATTTTTAAACTATATCATGGAATGAGGAATATGCCACAAGTGTTGTGTGAAAAGCTACAAAATATGTCCTTATTGTGGTTCTAAATTAGAAAGGAATGAGAAGAAGCCATGATGATTACAGTATTTATTATAGCTGTTATATTTATATACTTTTTTATGAAGCATGAGCATGCATGTGTATGTGATGGAAGTCTAAACAATTGTTGCAATATTTGTGGTTATACATTAAAGCAAGAGTATAATTATTGTCCAAATTGTAAAGAAAAACTTAAAAGAAAGTGTAAGGGGTGTGGACGTATGATTGATATAAACTGGAGAAAATGTCCTTATTGTGAGCAATATAGATCATAAAAACAAAGGAGGAATATAAAATGAAAAAGTGGTTTGAAAATTTCCTTAAGAAACTAGAAGCGGCAAATAAAAAAAATTTTGGATCAGAAAGAATGGATTGTTGCAGTGTGAATAAAAAAAATGGGTCTAAATCTACAAAGTCTAAATAGGTAGTTTTTACTTTTTTATATGGCATAGATATTGCAATATGCATTATTGTAAAACAAAATTATGAGGAGGAAATGAATTATGAAAAGAAAAAGCTTAATACTTTTAATGTCAGGAATTTTAATTATAGGTGTAGCAACAGGTTTTGGTTATGCTAATTCTAAAAGCAACAAGGACACAGTGGTGAGTAAAGTTAATATTGAAAAGAAGTTATGGAAAAATGATAGTCAATTAAAAAACAATAATAACAAAAATTATAAAGACATGATTAAGACTATGAAAAAAAATGGATATGAAAATGTAGCAGATTATATGAAGAATAATGATTATAAAGCTATGGATGAATTTATGAACAATATGACAGATGAAGATTATAAGAATATGATTGATATTATGAAAAATAGTGGCTATGAAGACATGGCAAGGATGATGGAAAGCGTTGATAAGGATACTATGATTCAAATGCATAATGCTATGGGTGGCGCTGAAGGTTGTCATGGAGATTCTTCTAACATGATGGGTAGTTTTTAGACTAAAATAATATAAAAAACTCTGGCATGTATGAATTACAAATTGTTACAAACAATAATTAATATTAAATGTCCAGAGTTTTTTATATAGTCTACATACCCTGATGGGGGTATACAGGCTAACAATCATGAAGGGAGTGTTAGATATAGCTAGAAATACTGAAACACTGAATATAATAGGAATGACATGTGCATCTTGTGCAAAGGCAGTTGAAAAAAGTGTTACCAAAGTAGAAGGGGTTACTACAGCAAATGTTAATTTTGCCACAGAGAAACTTGATGTAGAGTTTGATGAAACAAAGACTAGCATTGAAGATATAAAAACAGCAGTTGCTAATGCTGGGTATACTGCAGAAGGAGCAAGTAATTTTAGAGAAGTAACAATACCTATATCAGGTATGACCTGTGTATCCTGCGCAGCAAATATTGAAAAATCTATTAAAAAACTTCAAGGGGCACAGAATGTAAGTGTTAATTTTGCTACAGAAAAAGCTACTGTAGTGTATGATGCAAATTTAACCCGAATCTCAGAAATCAAACAGGGAATAGAAAAGGCAGGATACAAGGCTTTAGAAATTGAAGCAGGAAAACAAGTGGATGAAGAAAAAGAGAGAAGAATGAAAGAAATGAAAACTCTTTGGAAAAAGTTTGTAATATCCGCATTGTTTACTTTACCGATCTTATATATTGCTATGGGGCATATGCTTGGTTTATATCTGCCTCCAATCATTGATCCAGTATTCAATCCTTTAAACTTCGCATTAGTGCAGCTATTATTAACAATACCTGTTATTATAGCAGGGAACAAATTTTATACTATAGGATTTAAATCTTTGATAAGAAAAAATCCTAATATGGATTCTCTTATTGCAATAGGAACAAGTGCAGCAATTATATATGGATTGTTTGCAATGAAAGAGATTATAGCAGGAAAATTTGAATTTGCACAGGAACTATATTTTGAAACAGCAGGGGTAATTATTACACTTATTCTTTTAGGAAAATATTTAGAAGCTGTTTCTAAAGGAAAAACTTCTGAAGCTATAAAAAAACTTATGGGATTAGCACCAAAAACTGCTACTGTTATGCAAAACAATCAAGAAGTAGTTATTCCAATAGAAGAAGTTGAAACAGGAGATTTAATAATTGTAAAACCTGGTGAAAAAATACCGGTAGATGGAGTAGTGATAGAAGGATATACTTCTGTAGATGAATCCATGTTAACAGGTGAAAGTATACCTGTTGAGAAAGATATTGGATCTAGTGTGACGGGTGCAAGCATCAATAAAAATGGATTAATAAAATTTAAGGCAACAAAAGTAGGAAAAGACACAGCTTTAGCACAAATTATAAAATTGGTTGAAGAAGCACAAGGATCAAAGGCACCTATTGCAAAATTAGCAGATATTATTTCTGGCTATTTTGTTCCTATAGTAATTGCTATCGCAATGATAGCTGGATTAGCATGGTTTATTTCAGGAAGATCTTTAATATTTTCGTTGACCATATTTATTTCAGTTTTAGTCATAGCGTGTCCATGTGCATTAGGTTTAGCAACACCTACAGCAATCATGGTTGGAACTGGAAAAGGGGCTGAATATGGTGTACTCATCAAAGGCGGGGTACCTTTGGAAACAGCACACAAAATTAAAACAATTGTTTTTGATAAGACAGGTACGATTACAGAGGGAAAACCAAAGGTAACAAATGTGGTAACTACAACAAAATATGAACAAAATGAGATATTGCAATTAGCTGCTAGTGCAGAAAAAGGGTCAGAGCATCCTTTAGGAGAGGCAATTGTTAAGTGTGCAGAAGAAAAAGGATTGAGTTTTTCAAAAGTAGATAAATTTAGTGCTATACCTGGGCATGGAATAGAAGTTATCATTCAAGGAAAGGATATACTTCTTGGAAATAAAAAGCTTATACATGATAGAAAAATAGAAATAACATTACAAGAACAGTCAGATAGGTTAGCTAGTGAAGGGAAAACGCCCATGTTTATGGCAATAGATCATCAGTTAGCAGGGATAATCGCTGTTGCAGACACAACAAAAGAAAATAGTGCTTTTGCAATTAAAAAACTACATGAGATAGGCATAAAAGTTGCCATGATCACAGGAGATAATAAAAGAACTGCACAAGCAATTGCAAAACAGGTTGGAATCGATATTGTACTTGCAGAGGTTCTCCCAGAGGATAAAGCAAAGGAAGTCAAGAAACTTCAGGAAACAGGAAATATTGTTGCAATGGTAGGAGATGGTATTAATGATGCACCAGCATTAGCACAAGCTGATGTAGGTATTGCTATTGGCTCTGGAACAGATGTTGCTATGGAGTCAGCAGATATTGTTTTAATGAAGAGTGACCTTTTAGATGTAGTTACTGCCATACAATTAAGCAAGAAAACAATCAGAAATATTAAGCAGAATCTATTCTGGGCATTTGCTTATAATACAGCAGGTATTCCGTTAGCAGCAGGACTATTTTATATCTTCGGAGGACCAAGGCTGAACCCTATGTTTGCAGCAGCAGCAATGTCATTTAGTTCTGTATCAGTGCTTTTAAATGCACTTAGGTTAAAAGGTTTTAAACCTGTGATAAAAAAATAATTTTAGGAGGTTGTTATGAAGGAGCATAAAGTTAAATTAAAACAAAGTAATATGCTTTGTCATAGATGTGTACTAAATGTTGTAAAAGCTCTTGGTCAAATAAAAGGTATTCAACAATTTAATGTAAATCTAAAAATGAAAATGATCAAGATTATCTATAAGGGTGAACAGCTTTCAAGGAAAATGATTATGCAGATTGTTGGTGAGGCTATAACAAAAGGAAAAGTAACAAGTTTTGCTTTAGTATAGATAAAGTGTACTGAATAATAGAAAATTAATGTTGATTTTAGAAGTTTAGAATAAAATGGATAGGGTAGTAAATAATATATCTACAAAATAATATAATTAACTTGTTAAAGTTTAAAATTGAAATCCCATGAAATAAATTCATGGGATTTCATAATCACAAAAATAAGTTTTGCATGAAAGAGAGGGAAATGATGAGAAAGAAAGATCGAACTTACAATATTTTATTTATTAGTATAAGCATTATAGGAATTACACTACTTCATTACTTGACTGTAGCTTCAAAATGGGGGATACATGATTTTTATAGAAGGTTATATTATATTCCAATGATTGTTTCTGCTTTTAAATTCAGACTAAGAGGTGGTCTGCTTGCATCACTTATTATATCTATTCTGTATGCACCACATTTATTATTATATTTTGGAGAAATGAATATAGAAGTATTAAACCAATTTTTAGAAATCGTCATATTTATAATTATAGGTACAGGTACAGGGTTTTTAGTGGAGTCTGATTTTAAAAAGAAAAAAAGATTAGAAATTCAGATTAAAAAATTAACGAATCTTGAAAACTATACGCAAAATATATTAGATAGTATTACAAATGGGTTTATTGCTGTTGATAGAAATCTAATGATAAAATCTATGAACAAGGAAGGGCAAAAGTTATTTCAATTAGATGGAGGACTTGAGGGTAGAAATTTGAGTACTTTGTTTGTGGAATACGATCATGTGGAAAAAATATTAAAGGATGTATTAAAGTATAATAAAAAAGTATTAAATATGGAAATAAAATGCATTTCAAAAGATGAAAAAGATGTTTATGTAAAGCTGTTTGCATATCCGCTTCTAAGTATTACAGATAAGATAGAAGGGATTGTACTTGTACTTGAAGATGTATCTGAAATTCGAAAATTAGAGAGTCAAGTAAGAACAGCAGAAAAATTATCCGCAGTAGGAGAACTTGCATCAGGGGTTGCCCATGAGATAAGAAATCCGCTAGGGATTATAAAGACCATATCTCAAACGATCTATGAAGATACTGAAGATGAGGAATTAAAAGAAGGTCTTGAAATTATTATTCATGAAATTGATAGAGCAAATTCAGTCATTCAGAGTTTATTAAATTTTGCGAAGCCTAATATACATGAAGGGAAATTTCAAAGTATAGATGGCTTAATACAAGATATTCTACTGATTACGAAAAAATATGCACAGCAGAACCATATAGAAATGAATTATGAATTACAAGAAGATGTAAAATTGTTTGTAGATTCAGAAGCACTAAAACAGGCATTTGTAAATATTATATTTAATGCAGTACAAGCTATGCCAGATAGAGGAGATTTGCATGTTAGATTACTAAAAGAAAAGAATTGGGTAAAAGTTTCTTTTGAAGATAGTGGGATAGGCATCTCTCAAGAAAAAATTGAAAAGATCTTTGAGCCTTTTTATACAACAAAAGATACTGGAACAGGACTTGGATTATCCATTACTCATAGAATTATAGAAGAACATAAGGGATATATGGAGGTAGATAGTGCAATTGGGAAGGGAACGAGAATAGATGTATATTTGCCTATTTTAAAGGAAGGAGAACAAGATGATTAAGAAAATATTAATTGCTGATGATGAAAAAAATATGATTTGGGCAATGAAAAAAGCATTAAAAAATGAGGATTATAAGATCATTACGGCAGCAAATGGCATTGAAGCTGTAGAAAAAGCAAAGGATCAGGAAATAGATCTTGTATTATTAGATTTAAGAATGCCTAAAAAAGATGGCATGAAGGCACTAAGAGAGATAAAAGCATTTAATGAAAATATACCTGTCATGATGATTACAGCTCATGGCACAATGGAATCTGCAATAGAAGCTATGAAAATAGGCGCCCTAGATTATATATCAAAGCCATTTGATATTGAAGAATTAAAAATGCAGATAAGAAAAGCCCTAGAGATAGGGAATATGAAAGAACAAATAGAATTTTTAACAAAAAAATTAAAAGATAAGACAGGAAAAGTAATCATAGGAAATAGTCTAAGGATGAAAGAGGTACTAGACGTTGTAAATCGTGTTGCGAAAAGTACAGCTACTATTTTGATTACTGGTGAAAGTGGTACGGGGAAAGAATTGATTGCAAATGCAATACACTATAATAGTGATAGAAAAAATAAACCTTATATAAAAGTAAATTGTGGTGCAATTGCTGAAAGTTTACTGGAAAGTGAATTGTTTGGTCATGAAAAAGGAGCATTCACAGGTGCTGTAAGTAGAAAACCAGGTAGATTTGAAAGAGCAGATGGAGGAACACTATTTCTTGATGAGGTGGGAGAATTGAGTCTTGCTACACAAGTAAAGCTTTTAAGAGTTCTTCAAGAAAAAGAAATCGAACGTGTAGGTGGAACAGAGGTAATAAAAGTGGATGTGAGAGTTGTTGCGGCAACCAATAGAGATTTAAAGAAAATGGTTGAAGAAGGAACCTTTAGAGAAGATTTGTATTATCGATTGAATGTGATACCCATAGAATTACCATCTCTAAGGGAAAGAAAAGAAGATATTCCTGTTTTAATAGATTATTTTATACAAAAATTTTGTAGAGAAATGGGAAGAAGTTTAATATCTATTTGTGAGGATGCTTTAGAGAGGATGGTTCAATATAGCTGGAAGGGAAATATTCGAGAACTTGAAAATGTAGTAGAAAGACTAATTATATTATCTCAAGGGAATGTGATTCATAGAGAGGATTTACCAAAGGAAATATTATTACAAAATGAAGATCCTTCTGAATTTATACTACCAAAAGAGGGAATCGATCTAGAAGAAGTAGAGAAAAATTTGATACAGCAAGCATTAAAGAAAACAGATTATAACCAAACAAAAGCAGCAAATTTATTAGGAATTACAAGACATACCCTTATATATAGAATGGAAAAATATAATATAAAAGGAGACTAATGCTCTTGGTAATTAACTAACGGCTTTAAACATGTGGATATTCTTTCTTTGATTAGGCAAGTTTTTTATTCAAACGCGTGATTTCAAGCATTTGATCGGTATCATTTTGTAATGCTGGGTTGTTTTCGCATTCCTTGAGGTGTTTATCAAATTCTCATTTGGTGTTACAATCTTGTTGTATCAAGACAAGCTTTATTAAATAAAGAATACTTTTCTATACAAATAAATCCATTAGTAAAAAATCTATTTTAAGTAAAATAAAATTGCTTCATAAGGACACGTAATGTAGATTAAAAATCTAGTTACGTGTCTTTTCTATTCTTAACATATTGGAAGAAAAAATGGATGAATAGATGAACTGAATAAGAGATTAAAGAGGATTTGGGAATAGTAGAGTCTTATTTTATGTGTTTATTCATAAAAATGAAAATGAGAATCAATATAAATAATAATGGAAAAAGCATTGTAAATCATAGTCAACTTAAGTTATAATAAACTCAATCTCTAAGCTCTTATCATAACTGATAGAGCTATTTTTTTAACAAGAAAATAATATTATAAGAGAATTATTATAAAACTTAGGAAGAAAGGGGGAGCATTAAATGGAAATCGAATTAATTGATCTTGTAGAACATTTTGCCCATACGGCTTTTCAGGTAGAAGGAGTATATCATTATAGTATTGAGCCAGGGAGTTTTGGTTGTACAAAAACGTCACCATTTCCAGGATTTATCTTTCCCTTAGGAGGTCAGGCGAATTTCCTTTTTGATGATACTTCGTATACAGCAGGAGTTGGAAATGTCATTCATGGTGGCGCAAATATGAGTTTGAGTAAGAGTGTTGTAGGTAAAAAAAAAATGGAATTATATCTTGGTTCTTTACAGTATTCGTAAGCCCGAACCAGAAGGATTTTCTCTAGAGAATGCACATTTTGAACTTGTTATGGGACAAAGTCCTAGGATGGTTGAGTTGTTACAGCGATTATGGAGAGTATCCAATCAACCAGGAGCTATTGCTACATTTCAAACGGAGACCATATTTCGTTGTGTATTAGATGAAATTTTTATATGTACTCGTAACCAATCAAATGGTGATGATCGGATATTGTTTAAACAAGTATCAGATTATATTCACGAATATTATATGTATACACTTACTATTCGATCTCTTGCGGAACTACATGGAGTAAATGAGAATAGATTATTCTATGTCTTCTCAAAATATGCAGGAATGGGGGCAGGAGATTATCTTATGATTCATCGACTAAACCGTGCAAAGGAATTGTTGGTAACAGGGGATGCTCCTGTAGTGGCAGTAGCGAGAAGTGTAGGCTATCATGATCCATATCATTTTAGCAAGAGATTCAAAAATCAATTTGGCATTTCGCCAAGTAAGTTTCGGGAAAAGTTCAGATATAAAGCATAATAATTTTAGTTTGTTCTCCATTATAATAGAATTAAAATATGTTATATTATTTACTTTTCATATGTAAATAGATAAAAGAAAGTTTTTAGATGCTTATTGTTTAAGGATTTAAGGGCTTTTTTTTATACCTTTTAATACTCATTTTTGTTGAAATTACAATTTTATCTCATGAATATTTTTCAATTATACTATTTCATTATTGAATGTGCCATTTAAAAGAAATTCAGGAATAATGCATTATGGATTCAGTAATCATCCATTTTCATATAATTTTTTATTTGCTATATTAGTCATAGCTCGTTTAGTTCATATGATCGTGATTATAGATTCAAATTATTATGTAGGAGGAATGAAAATGAAAAAAAATATGGGATTATTGATCTCGCTTATATTTATCATAGGTATACTATCTGGTTGTAGTGGAACTCATAATGAGAATAGCATAAGCAAATCAGATAGTACGTTCACGAAAGAAATAAAAGATCATGAAAAGTCTGAGTGGATAAGAACCATAAAAGATGCAACAGGAAAAGAGATTAAATTTGATAAAAAACCTGAGAGAGTAGCAATTCTTCATGCATTGTTTTTGGATTATTTTTTTGCTTTGAAAACACCACCAACGGCTTCTGCTGGAGCAACAGTTGGCAGTGCAATGAAGGCTTTAGATGAGTTTGAAACCCTTAAACCATATGCAGGTACTGCTAATGTTATGGATTTAGGCAGTGCTAGAGACTTAAATTTAGAGGCGATTCTTAAGTCAAAGCCAGATGTAATTGTGACATTTAAAGGTCATGTAGATAAGATTTATGATCAGCTGATTAAAATAGCTCCTGTAGTTCAGATAGACATTCAAGATTCTTGGCAAAATAAAACTATGCAATGTGCAAAAATTGTTGGAAAAGAGGATGTAGCCACTCAAATGATAAATGAAACGGAGAAAGAAATTAAAAAAACTAGAGAGCTTTTAGAAAATCATAAGGACGAAACATTTGCTTTACTTCGAGTGGATGGAAAGGGCAATTTTGTTGCCTTTGGTTTTAGTAATACTCTTTATTACAATAAAAAAGATGGTTTTAACTTGTCAAAACCTAATGGGTATCCTGAGAATAGTGAGGTTATTTCATTAGAGGCTTTATCCCAGATGAATCCAGATTATATTATATTTAGACATTTCCCTCAACTTGTGAATTCTACAATTCAAAAACAAAAATCTTCTCCTGTATGGCAATCACTTAATGCAGTAAAGAACGATCATATTTTATTTTTTGATGATTCTCTAAATAGTGAAAGTCCACGGGCATTACAGATTGCGGCTAAGAATTTAAGAAAAGCCCTATCAAAATAATCTTTCATTGGCAAACTAGATGCAGCATAAATGGAAGTTACCCATTGGTTTGGCATAATAAAAATAGTTTACAGTAATAAGGAGGTAGCAATTAGATGAAGAAGCCAATGGAAAAGGTAAGTTGTGTACAGATCAACAAAAAAGATCATATATGGAAGATGTGGTTGATAGTGTTGGGGGGATTAGGGCTACTTGTTTTTATTATGGTATTTTCCATAACTAAGGGAATAGCTCATATTCCGTTATCTTCCGTGTGGGATGCTTTATTTCATTTTAATGAGGAAGAAATGAATCATCTTGTTATAGTTAATCTTCGTATGCCTCGTGTGATCGCAAGTAGTTTAGTTGGTGCATCTTTGGCTGTTGCAGGAGCTATTATGCAAGGAATTACCGGAAACCCTCTGGCGGATTCAGGTTTATTAGGGCTTAATGCTGGGGCAGCCTTTGCTCTTTCTATTTGCTTTGCCTTCTTTCCAGAAATGAAGTATATGCAGATTATCTTGTTTTCTTTTTTGGGAGCAACTTTGGGAGCCATATTAGTTAATGGAATTGCTTCTATGAAAAGAGGTGTACAAACACCTATTCGTCTTGTATTGGCAGGCGCAGCTGTTAGTATGCTGCTGGTGGCCATAAGCCAGGGAATTGCCCTTTATTTTAATGTGGCGCAAAGCATCATGTTTTGGACTGTAGGTGGTGTTGCAGGTTCTAATTGGGAACAGGTTAGTATAATGTTTCCTTGGACAATAGGAGGATTGATAGGAGCTTTTTTATTATCACCTTTCATTTCTATTTTAAGTTTAGGGCAGGATGTTGCAAAGGGACTAGGAATAAATATAAGGGTGGTAAATGCACTTTCTTCCATTATAGTTCTTATATTGGTAGGAGGCTCTGTATCTGTGGTAGGTGCAGTTGGATTTGTAGGACTGATTGTTCCTCATATTGCACGCTTTTTGGTTGGGATGGACTATAGACTCATTATTCCCTCTACAGCAGTAATGGGAGCTTTGTTGGTTGTATTGGCTGATCTAGGGGCGAGAACTTTAAACCCTCCTTTTGAAACTCCCATAGGGGCTATTATTTCTCTCGTTGGCGTGCCATTATTTTTAAACTTGGCTTGCAAGCAAAGGAGTACAATGTAATGAACGAACAACAAATAATTGAAGCATATAAACGTAAGGTAGCGATTCGTAATATATTCATTGTAATTGGGTGTGTTGTATTACTAATCATTTCTTTAATTGTCAGTATGAACTCAGGATATATTAAAATGTCTCCACTAGATGTTTTAAGGATGCTATTTGGAAAAAGTACGGATCAAGAAAAGTTGATTTTATTTGATTTTAGATTACCTCGTATAACTATTTCAATGTTGGTAGGAATGGGGCTTGCTCTATCAGGATGCATCATACAGAGTGTATCTAAAAACCCTCTAGCTGATCCTGGACTTTTAGGTATTCATGCAGGTGCTGGTTTAATGGTGATTTTGTATGTACTAATTTTTAGTGGGGAATCTTTCTTATCTGTGTTCACTTTGCCTTTTCTAGCGTTAACAGGAGCGGGTATTGCGGCAGTTATAGTCTATCTTTTTTCTTATAAGCGAAATGAGGGTGTTGCAACTATGCGACTTATTTTAACTGGTGTGGCAGTACAGGCTGGAATTTCGGCATTAACCACTTTACTGGTAGTGAAGTTGGATGATACACAGTATAACTTTGTTGTTGCTTGGCAGACAGGAAGTATTTGGGGTTCCAACTGGAAATTTGTAGTAACCTTACTGCCTTGGTTAGTCATATTGATTCCTTTTATACTTACAAAAGCTCCTGTTATGGATATATTAAGTTTTAGCGATGATATATCCTATAGTCTGGGTGTTTCAGTAGAGAAAGAACGTCGTAGACTGCTTGCCGTAGCTGTTGCTCTTGCCGCTTCATGTGTAGCGGTTAGCGGAAGTATTAGTTTTGTAGGGCTTATAGCACCCCATTTGGCAAGACGACTTGTTGGATCACGCCACCGTGTACTTCTATTGACTAGTATACTTGTTGGTGCTGTATTAGTATCTGTGGCAGATACTATTGGACGTGTTATCATTCAACCTTCTGAGATACCAACAGGAATTGTAGTAGCTATTATTGGAGCACCATATTTTTTATATCTTCTTTCTAACAGCAAGGTATAACCATAGAATGATTCATAGAGTTTACTATGAAGAAATTACATATTTCATATAAGGAGTAAGAGCTTATGAACAGTATTGTAACAAAAAATTTAGCCATTGCTTATGATGACAAACTTATAGTTGATGATTTAAATATGAATATACCAAGAGGTAAGATTACTACTATAATTGGACCAAATGGATGTGGAAAATCAACTGTGCTAAAGACTGTAGGACGTATTCTAAAGCAAAAAAAAGGCATGGTGTATTTAAACGGTGACGATATTAGAAAGCTTCCTACTAAGGAGGTGGCACAAAAGATGGCCATATTGCCTCAATCTCCTCAATCTCAAGGAGGGCTTACTGTTGGGGAGCTTGTATCCTACGGTCGATTTCCACATCAGAGAGGATTTGGCAAACTGTCTTCTGAGGATAAGAAAATCATTGCATGGGCATTAGAGATAACCAAGCTAACTGAATTTGAGACTGCATCGGTAGACAATCTTTCTGGGGGACAGCGTCAGAGAGTCTGGATTGCAATGGCACTAGCCCAACAGACTGATTTGATATTGCTAGATGAGCCTACTACTTATTTGGATATGGCATATCAGTTAGAGGTATTGGAGCTTTTATACAACCTAAATAGGGAACAAAGTTGTACAATCGTCATGGTATTACATGATTTGAATTTAGCCGCACGGTTTGCAGACTACATGATAGCAATACGCAGTGGAGAAATTATAAGGTGCGGAACTCCAAAAGAGATTATGACTACAAAGGTCTTAAAAGATACTTTCCAGATTGATGCTGAGATTGGGTGGGAGTCTAGAACAGGGAGACCTACATGTATTTCTTATGAACTGATTAAATAGTAGCAATAGTATTAAGAGGAGATGATCATATGAAGAAAATTGAAATTTATGGAAAAGGAGGCATTGGGAAGTCCACTACAGTATCCAATGTATCTGCAGCTATGGCAGAGATGGGACTAACAGTAATGCAGATTGGATGTGATCCCAAGGCAGACTCTACTCGTAATCTAAGTGGAGGTAAAAACATTACTACAGTATTAGATACTTTAAGAGAAAAAGGGGATGTTGAGTTAGATGATCTTGTCTTTAAAAGTAGTACTGGGGTTTTGTGCGTAGAATCAGGAGGTCCTGTTCCAGGGGTAGGTTGTGCGGGTCGTGGAATAATCACGGCTTTTGAAAAGTTAGAAGAATTAGATGCATATGAAGTGTATCAACCAGATGTTGTCCTATATGATGTTTTAGGTGATGTAGTATGCGGTGGTTTTTAGGGGAGGATATGCTGACGAGGTGTGCATAGTAACCTCAGGAGAAATGATGTCACTTTATGCCGCTACAAATATAGCACATGCCGTTAGAAGTTTTGGTAAGCGTGGATATGCATCCTTACGAGGATTGATACTTAACTCTAAAAAAATTGAAAATGAACAAGAGCTAGTTAAAAAAGTTTCAGATAAAATTGAAACTCCCATAATTTATTGTATGTCACGAGATCCTTATGTACAGAAGGCTGAGGCCTTGGGGAAAACAGTAGTTGAAGCCTTCCCTGAATGTGCGATGACAAAGCACTATCGTACTTTGGCAAAGATTCTATTGGAGGGAGAAAAGTGATCATGAATGGATTAAAACATATAAAACGCTTATCTTCAGTTAGGACAAATGCCGGTGTAAAATTTCTGACTCCGGCAGCTTTTCCGGGAAACCACTGTCCCATGCATACTGCATTGGCTCTTAGTTCAAAAGTTAAGGGAATGTCTACATTGGTTGTAGGCACATCGGAATGTGGAACTTATAGTCGTAGTGTTATCTCTCGGATTAAAAGCGAAGAAGGTGAGCTACATTGGACGTATATTTTAGATTCAAACGAGGTTGTATTTGGATGTCGTAAAGGATTGATTCAAACGATCAAAGAAATGGATAAGTCCGATGCAAAGGCTATTATGATAATTTTAACTTGTGTTCCGGAGGTAATTGGAGAAGATGTAGAGGGTATTGTGCATGAGCTACAGCCTAAGGTTTCAGCTTTACTTACATTTGTGTTAATGGCACATTTTAAATGTAATAGTTATCCGTCGGGTTATTGGAAAACATTGTTAGCATTTGAAACCTTAATGAAGAGGGGAAAAACAAGGGATGATACAATCAATATTCTTGGACGTAGTCCGAGAGAAAAGCATGTTCCTATGCCTGAATTATTAACAGCATTGGAAAAAAGAGGATTTTACCTTAGAATGCTTGCTCCAAAATCTGATGTTGAGGATTTTATTGTTTCACCAGATGCAGCCCTTAATCTTGTAATTTCACCTTTTATGAATCCTTTGGCTGAAATGATGTGGGAGAAGTTTCAAGTTCCATTTATCAGTCTTCATGAAACTTATGGGGTATCTGAAATTGATCATATGTATGAAGCTGTGGCAAAATCATTGAAAATCAGGTTTAACCATGAATTTGATGAATCAAGACAAAAAGCTATTACATTGCAGAAACAGGCAGAAGATGTGTTTAAAGGGAAAAGTTATATTCTAACTCACATGGGTGCCATGATGCCTTTGCCCCTTGTATTATATTTAACTAAATTTGAAATGAAGCCTACGATTTTACATATGGATGAATTTTATCCTGATGATAAAAAATGGGCAAAATCTATTAAAAAGCAAGGTTATGATCCTATGATCTGTCATATGGTAAATGATCCTGCCGATAGAGCCCTTTTGGAACGTATTCAAGCAGAAATTTCTTTAGGAGAACTTCTAAAAGATTCCTCTTCAATTCCTTGCGTTTCATACTTGGAGGATTTGTATGGACAAATGGGTTATGAAAGAACGGCAGTTTTATTAAGTAGAATGTTAAAGATGTATGAAAAAGTAAATATGGAGGAAATAAGGAGGAGTAGTCATGGGAATTCATAGATTCAAACCGACAATGTCAGGTAGAATGGGAACATTATGGACTCTTGCTTCAATCCGTGATGCAGCTTTGATTGAATACGGATGTATGGGACATATGCAGTATGGGCGAATGTTTTTAAATCAAGCGGGTATATCTAAAAGGTGTAAACTATATTCTACTCACATTGACGAAACAGATATTTCATTAGGAGATACGAATAGACTGAATCGTGCTATTGCTCAAATTGTAGAGAGAGATAAGCCTAAAATTATTTTTTTACTGCCATCTTCAGTGCCAACAGTTATTGGGACGGATTTAATGGCCATATGTGAAGAATTACAACCACAATATCCTAATGTACGTTTACTTCCATTTGGATATGGAGGGTTTGACATATGTGGACATGGTGGTGTTCAAGAAGCACTTTTGCTTCTTTCGAAAACATTGCCAAAGGATATACAAAAAACACAGGAGCCTACATTTAATATAATCGGTTCTTGTGCTGATTTATTTCGTTTCCATGCTGATGCACAAGAGATGATTCGCATAATGAAGGGTGCCTTTGGTATGAAAAAACTTTGCGTTATGACTTCTGATACATGTGTAAAGGAAATTGAGGATATGGGTGGTGCCCATATTAATTTAGTCATACGACGAGAAGGAGAACCTGCTGCAAAACAATTAAAGAAACGATTTAAAACGCCATATTTATTGGCTAGACCCTATGGAATGGAAGAAACTTTGGGATGGATAGATAAGATAGCACAAATGTGTGGATTGACTCCAGATAATAGCTTTATAAAATTAGAAAAAGAAAAAATCATGAGTCAAATTTCACCTGCAATCCTTATATTTGAACATATCATACGAGAGCATCCTGATGAAGCAAGACTTTCATTAGGAGGTCATGCAGATGTGGTAAAAGGTATTCTTTCTTATGCAGAAAAAGAATTATCTTTAATGAGAGGAGTTTGTTGGTGTGACTGTCCAAGTATGACAAGTGAAGAAATTCCTTATTTTTCGGAAGATGAATGGATACAAGCTATAAAAGCCCATAAAAATGGACTTCTAATGGCAAGTGGAGAAGCTTTGAAATGGGCAAAAGGAAATATAGATCTTCAAATATCTAACCCAGATATAAAATGGAGATTAAATCTTTATGAATCTCCCTTTATGGGCTTTCGGGGAGCTGTAAATTTAGTGAGTTTATGGCTCAATGGAATTTTAGAGCAAATAGATGATTAAATATATATCAATCAAAAAACAAATAAGATAGGAGTACTTATACTCCTATCCTATTATTGTTACTGAAGATTGTACATTCCAGGACTTTCTGTAGGAGTGACTTCGGCAGATGCACCTCCTATGGTTTTATGGACAGAGAGTTTTGGTATGATGTTAGGAAGAGATGAAATAATCCTACAATATACAAATCACTACTTTTCTAGATGTGGAAGAACTGTTGGATATGTTATGGGAAAGGAAGAAAACTATAGATTCATGATGTTTACAATTCTTTATTCATCAATGATCAATTGGTCATCATTATTGAAAAAAGTTTTATATCCTAATTGAACAAATAATATAACGGTTAGAGAAACACTACCGAGAATACCAAGCATAATGGCAATTTGATACTTAATAGCAGTCAAAGGAGATATACCAGATAAAATTTGTCCTGTCATCATTCCAGGTAAAAAGACAATACCTATTCCTAACATAGAGTTGATCGTTGGAAGAACTGCAGAATCAAAAGAACGATCTACAATTTCTTTTGAAGCCATTTTAGGAGTTGCACCTAGCATGAGTGCAGATTCAATCAGATGTTTTTGAGAATGCATTTCATCTATAAGTTTTGTAACTCCAAGAGAAATACCTGTCATGGAATTTCCAATCAGCATTCCTGCAATAGGAATAAAATATCTTGGATCGTACCAAGGGGATATATGAACTACTACAAGCAAGAAATATACCAGACTAGATAAGGTACCAAATAACATGGAAACAGCAATGATTTTTTTTAGAGAGAGTGAAAGTTTCATCTTTGTTCTTTTAAAAATATTATATATAGAGAAAATTTCCATAATCATAAGAATGATAATTGTATATAGTGGATGAGTATTGTTAAATAAATAAACAAGAATATAACCTGTTAATATGAGTTGCAAAGTCATTCTTACTGCAGAGATTAGAATTTCTTTTTCTCTTGAAATTCCTCTTATCTTTACAATGAATAATAAAATAGCAATAAAAATATAAGATGCTATTATTTGATATAATTGAAGATCTATTACTTTATCCAATTGTTACACCTCTCTTTTAGTTATAGTGTTTGCTATTGTTATGATTTCATCAGCAAAATGAGTGACTATTCTTTTGGAATGAGTTACCATAATCATTGTTTTATGATGTTTTTTTGTATAACCTACCAAGGATTGAATCATTATATGTTCTGTATCTTCATCAAGTGCAGAAGAAGGCTCATCTAATAGTAATACTTCAGGATTTAAAAGAAGCACTCTACCAAGGGATACTCTTTGCTTTTCTCCACCAGATAAATTTTTGCAATCTTCTTCTAAATCTTTATTTAAATGAATGGTTTCTAATATATTAAGGAGTTGGGAATCTCCTACAAATGGTTTTTGAGAAAATTTAAGTCCAATGAGTAAATTTTCTCTGATACTTCCTGGAAATATAGCAGGCACTTGAGGTAGCATAATTACTTTTCTTCTTAACTCAACCGAGTTTACATCATTTAATAATTTATGGTTATAAAATATTTCACCATGATCGTAGGGAATCATTTTATTTAATAGTTTTAATAACGTAGTTTTTCCACTTCCACTTTTACCTACAATACAAGTAATTTTATTTTTGGGGATATGAAGTTTTTTGATAGAAAGAATATCTTTATACTTTACTTCTTTAAGAAAAAACATGAACAAACCTCCTTACTTTAGTCTTTGATTTCTTTAAATAATTCATAGGCTTTTTTTGTTGCTTCTTCTAAAATTTCTATACCTTGTGTTGTTATTTGATAGTACTTTCTGATTTTACCATCTACATTTTTTTCTTCTTTTTTTAACAAATTTGTAGATTCCATATTATGAAGTAGAGGATATAATGTTCCAGGACTCATGTCATATCCATGATCCTTAAGTTCTTTGATCATCCAAGAGCCATAAAAAGGTTCTTTTTTAGCATGATGAAGGATATGAATTTGAATAAAACCTAGGAAAAATTTTCTTAAAATTTTATCTTTCATTTTTGTTCACCTCGATATGAAATTATTTATCGTAAATTGATATCGTAACACGATATTACTATAACACAATAATATATTTTTCTCAATAGTAATAAAAAGGAAAATAACAGTGTTTTTAAATAACAAAAAATGTTTAAATTCTGCTGATAATGATATATTATTAGATTAATGGATATAGAGAATGCAATATTATTTTTATGATTTAATTAACATTTCAAGAAAAAATTAATGAAAGGTTTTATAATGAAATTTTACTCAAAAAGGAGAATGTACATATGAATAGTTACATAATGTATGGGATCATTTCCATATTGTTAGTAATTTCTTATTGGAAGGATCAGAAAAAGACAAAAATAGCTTTGAAAAAAGCTTGGAAGTCATTTGAAAATATTTTACCACAGTTTTTAGGAGTCATTATGCTTGTAGGTATATTATTATCAGTATTAAATACTCAAATGATATCTCAAATCATAGGAGCTCAATCAGGTTGGGTGGGTGTAATAATTTCTGCTATTATTGGAGCGATTACTTTGATTCCAGGATTTGTAGCATTTCCTACTGCAGCTATGCTCTTAAAGGGAGGAGCTGGATATATGCAAATTGCTGCATTTATATCTACACTTATGATGGTAGGTGTTGTAACAGCACCTATTGAAATAAAATATTTTGGTAAAAGGATCACCATTATGAGGAATGTATTAGCGTTTTTATTTTCATTTTTTGTAGCCTATATCATTGGAAAGGTGGTTGGCACAATATGAATTGGATCAAGAAATATAAATTCTTTATATTTACTATTCTGATGATGATGATTTTGTTTTTCATCAATAGAAATATGGGGATAAAGGCTATATATATTACTGGGTTTAGTTTTAAAGAGATGCTTGGAGTAATTCCGCCGATATTTATTCTATTAGGGTTATTAGATGTATGGGTTCCTAAAGAAACTATGATGAAATATATGGGAGATAAATCAGGAATAAAGGGAATTATTTTATCTATTGTATTAGGGTCAGCAGCTGCAGGTCCTTTATATGGAGCATTTCCTATTGCAGCAGTATTTATGAAAAAAGGAGTGAAATTTAGTAATATATTAATTTTTATCGGAGCATGGTCTACTACCAAAATTCCTATGTTTTTATTTGAAATATCTTCTTTGGGATTTAAATTTGCCATTACGAGATTGATTGTAGATGTTCCTGGAATTATTTTAATTGCATACATATTATGTTCTATAGTAGATGAAAAACAAATAAAGAGCATATACAAAAATGCTCAATCTATGTGATATTTTAGTAAAATAAAGATGATAGGGACATAAGCATCCCTATCATCTTTATTTTTACTGAAGATTATACATTCCATTAGCTTCCATATATTTAAAAATGGATTCTCCATGTTCTTGTTCTTCTTTTTGGATATGATTTAGAGCTTGTCTAATATTGTGATCTTTAAATTCAAATATGGATGTATCATATGTAGAAGATACGTATTTTTCTGTTGCAAGTAAATCAGTACAGAGATCTTTATCACTTTCATGACTCATATTGTTTGGAGTGTTAAATTGATTTTGAGTATTTTGCATATTTTGTTGATTAGATTGATTCATAGTTGGTACTTGTCCACTTAAAATTTGATTGATCGTATCTAGATGTTGTTGTTCTTGTTGTGCATGAGATAAAAATAACTGTTTTAATTGTGGATCTTTTGCTTGATTTGCATGATTGTTGTACTTTTTAATACATAATTCTTCATGACTTTTTTGATCTTGTAATAAAAATTTTTCTTTTTGAGTTAAATTTGTCATAAAATCACCTCCAATTTTAGGATGAGCTTAAATAGAAAAATTATTCATGGTGTGATCATAAGATCATCTTTATTTTCATAAAAATAAAACTTGATTTTAATGGAAAAAATGATATCATTTTTATGTGTTGGTATTCTTTATGAAACCAAACTCAAAATCCTTGTTTTAAATCTCTATAATCAAATTGTTCGACTTATATCCCAAAAAGGAATGAGAACGGAGGTATTATTATGAAAGAGATCACATTGTCAAAAGGTAAATTTTCAACAAAACAGATTACAGTAATCGGTACATTATTTGCTGTAACCATAGTACTAGGAGTTACAGGTTTGGGATTTATACCCATACCACCATTTAAAAGTACCATCATGCATATTCCAGTAATTATTGGAGCTATTTTGGAAGGTCCTTTAGTAGGAGCTATGATAGGACTTTTATTTGGATTATTTAGTATGTTTCAAGCTTTGAATACTTTTTCCCCTGTTACTTTTGTATTTTTAAATCCTATTGTTGCTGTTTTACCAAGGATGCTCATTGGAGTGACATCCTATTATGCATATAAAATATGTAGGACAAAGAGTACAAGTTTTAATATGTCTATCGCTACAGCTATAGGATCATTTACTAATACCATTGGAGTTTTAGGGTTGATTTATATATTGTACATAGATGAGTATGCAAAAGCACTTAATATTAGTCAAAGTGTTGCAGTAAAAAGTTTATTAGCTCTTGTATTAAATGGATTTGTTTCTGCTGGTACTGCAATTATTATTACTGTCCCAGTAGTACTTGCAGTAAAACGATTTAAATAATTTATTTTAAGGACAAGAGATTTAATACATGGATGATGAAAAGAAAATTAATGAATTTATAAAAGATACTACTCTTAAAAAAGAGTAGTATTTTTGTCTAATAAAATAGGAAAATTATTATAAAAAAAAAGGGTTTGAAATGTATAAAAATTTAAAAAACAATGATTGAAATCTATATAAAATACTGACATAATGGGTAGGTATATATAAATAAAAAAAGGAGTGATAAAGCTATGATTCAGAATAAAAATGAATTGTTTAAAAGATTATTATTTATTATGATAGGAAGCTTAATATCTGCAATAGGAATCAATTCTTTTTTAATACCACATAAATTTTTAAGTGGAGGAGCAGGAGGGCTTGCTTTAATTTTTCAGTATATTACAGATATTCCATCAGGATATTATTTATTAGCTATTAATATACCTATATTTTTGATAGGGATGAAAGCTGTTGATAAAGAATTTTGTGTATTTAGTTTGATTGGAATGGTATCTTTATCTTTGTTTATGATTTTGACTCAAAATGTATCACATTATTTATATTCAGATGATATGGTAATATCTAGTATATATGGAGGAATATTTGGAGGAATTGGAGGAGCTGTTGTTTTTAAAAATAGAGCTTCAATGGGAGGAACAGATATTATTGCTGTTGTTTTGAGGAAAAAAACAGGAGGAAATATAGCTCAGTATTTATTTTCTATGAATATAGTAGTTGTTATGATTGGAACTACGATCAATGGAATTAGTATTGCCCTTTATACATTGGTATCTATGTATATTAGTTCTGAAGTGATGAATCGAGTGATGAATGGATTAGAAAGAAAAAAATTATTATTTGTAGTAACTCAAAAAGAAAGAGAAATTGCAGATATGATTATAAAGGAAGTAGGCAGAGGTGTTACATTTTTACATGGTCAAGGAGCATATACAAGAAATGATAGAAATGTAATTTATTGCATTGTATCTTTAAGACAACTACCAAAAATAAAAAAATTGATTGAAGATGCAGATCCTCAGTCTTTTATTTCCATATTAGATACCTCAGAAGTACATGGAAAAGGATTTAAAAAACCAGCATTATAAGAGCTACTAAAGTTTGGGTAGCTCTTTTCTATATAAGAACATGAGAATTTTTATAGTTTATAATTATTTTGAAAAGATAGAATTTTAAGTACATATATCTGATATAATATACATATATGATCATAAGACAGATCCTTTGAGGAGGGGTTTCGTAAAATGAAAAAATATTCATTAAAAGAGGAGATCGCAAATAGCATATCTCATGGAATAGGAATTGTTTTTAGTATAGTAGTAGTAACTATTTTATTAGTTTATGCAATTTGGGATAAAAATCCTATTTCTATAACAGCATTTAGTATTTATGGGTTTTGCTCTATTTGTTTATATGTAGCATCTACACTTTATCATAGCTTTCAAAAGGAAAGAGTTAAAAAGATATTAAGAATATTTGATCATTCCTCTATATTTTTATTTATAGCAGGAACTTATACTCCAGTGGTACTACTTACTATGAGAGGATACTGGAGAATAGGAATTTTAACAGGAGTATGGGTGATTGCTTTAGCTGGAATTTTATTTAAAGTGTTTACTTTTAACAAATTTGAAAAATATAAAGTAGTATCATTAAGCTTATATATCTTAATGGGTTGGATTGTAGTAATAGCGATAAAACCTATGCTAGAAGTAGTTCCTATGGGATTTTTTATGTGGCTTTTGGCAGGGGGGATAATCTATACATTAGGTACAATTTTTTATGCTTGTAAAAAAATACCTTATAACCATGCAATTTGGCATCTCTTTGTTTTAACAGGAAGTGTGCTACATTTTGTAGGTATTTTTAAGTATCTAACATAATCAAAATTATTTTAAAAATCAGGAAGAGATTCCTGATTTTTATTGTATAATAGGAAGAAAGCTATTGAGGGGGAATTTTTATGAAAATTGGATATGCAGCATCTAGTGGAGAAATAGATATATTTGATACATTAGAAAATACTAAAAAAAATGGATTTGATGGGGTTGAACTCAATGTCAATATGCCTATTTTTTTTCCTGAAAATTTTACAAAAGAAGATAGAGAAAAAATTAAAAAATATAAAATGGATAATGATATAGAAATTACCTTACATGGACCTGAAGATATTACTTTGCTTCAATTACAAGAAAATATTAGAAAAGCTTGTATCCATCGTTTTAAAGAAGTAATTGATTTTGGATATGATATAGGAGCAAGTAGAATGACCATCCATATAGGAAGTGCAGTTTGCTTTACTCTTATAGATCGAAAATCTTATTTAGATGAATTATATAAGGATGAATATAAAAAGGTATTAAAAGAAAGTTTAATAGAACTGAGTATATATTCTAAAGGTAAAATACTATTGTGTATAGAAAATTCAGGAAGATTTCCAAGAAAAATTGTTCAAGAAACTTTAGAAGAAATAATAGATACAGAAAATATTTACTTGACTTGGGATATAGGTCATTCTTATACAAATGAATATGAAGAAGTAGAGTTTTTCATGAAACATATAAATAAAGTGAAAACTTGTCATTTACATGATCATAATGGAAAAATGGATCATCAAATTATAGGAAGTGGAAAAGTAGATTTCAAATGGCATGTGAATCAAATGAAAAAAAATGATGTGATCTATATTATTGAAGTACGTCCAAGAAAATACGCAATAGAATCATTTGAAAAATTAAAAGAAATGAATCTAATCAATAAGTTAGCAAAATGACTATAAGTTATTTTACTAACTTATTTTTATAATACATAGGAATTTATGTATTTGATAAAAACATGGGATAAATCTATAATTACCGTTATACATTTCACAAAAGTTTACACTATAAATGTTCTAAAGTAAGATTTTTTATTGGAGCTATATAAAATTATGTATTTGAGAAGAAGGAGTAAAGATAATGGATATATCAATTATCTTTATAAAAAATTAAAAGGATTGATATGGATAATATAGAAAAAATATTAATGCTTTATATATAATAAATAATTGTCAAAGCAAAATACATAATATACAATTGATGTAAATAGACAATTTGTCCTAAAATACGACAAAATAGGACATAAATGATCTAGGATGAATAAAAATAGAAAGAGGTGTTGATATGAAATTAAAAACTAGAATTTTAGTCATTACATTATCTACAGTACTTATTATCTTTTTATCTACTATGGGAATTACCATTATAGATTCAAGAAAAATTGCAAAAGAACAAGCCACACAATTAGCTGAAACTACAGCTAGAGAATATTCACAACAAACAGCTCAAGTGATCAATGAGTCATTTAACTATGCACAAATATTAGCAAAAAATTTTGAAACCATGAAAGAAAATAATCATACAGATAGAAAACTTGTGATGGATATGCTCAAAAAAATATTAGAAAATAATCCAAATTTATATGATATTTGGGTAGGATGGGAACCCAATGCTTTTGATGGGAGAGATTTAGAATTTGCAGGGAAGGATTTTCATGATGAAACAGGAGCATTTATTCCCTGTTGGTATAAAGAAGATGGACAAATTAAGTATGAAACTTTACAAAGTTATCATGAGCCAGGTGCAGGAGATTATTATATGAAGTCTTTTCAGGAGAAAAAGCCTATTATCACTGAACCTATGGAATATACTATGGGAGGCGAAAAAGTAATGCTTACTACTTTATCTGTTCCTATTATACATAATAATCAAGTAGTAGGTGTAGTAGGGGTAGATATTCATCTAGATTATCTTCAAGAGATGACATCTAAAATCAAATTATATGACACAGGCTTTGCCAAAATTATTTCTAATAAAGGAGTAGTTGTAGCTCATCAAGAATCAACAGAGATAGGAAAGTTAACAAGTGAATTAAGAACTGAAAGTGAAGATATTAAAAAAATATATGAAGATGTAATTCAAACGGGTAAAAATTATAGTGATGTTATTTATTCACAAAGTTTAAAAAAAGATGTTTTTAAAATATTTGTGCCCATACATATACAAGGGGTAGATACTCCTTGGAGCTTTAGTGTAAATATTTTAGAAAAAGAAATGTATCAAGAAGTAGACAGACAAGTACTTATGATGAGTTTGATTCTACTTATAGGAGTTGTTATATTAGGAGCAATTATTCTTTTTATTGCTGAATATATATCTAAACCTATTGTTTTAGCTACAGATTATGCAGAGAAAATAGCTGATCTAG
>NZ_RYYS01000052.1 GCF_004138215.1 Anaerophilus nitritigenes | reverse complement strand
AAATTTGATGGGTTATTAGCAGCTTTAGTAGCAAATAAAATAGATTTTATTATAGCAGGTATGGTTCCTACAGAAGAAAGAGCAAAAAGTGTAGATTTTACAAAAACATATTACAATGCACAACAAAGAATTTTAATCAGAGCAGAGGATGAAGATAAGATTAAAAGTATAGAAGATCTTAAAGGGCTTAAAATAGGAGTACAAAAGGCTACCGTACAAGAGGAGATTGCTAAAGGAATAGAAGGAGCACAAGTAAAATCTCTAAGCAAAATTACTGATTTAGTCCTTGAACTTTCTAATAAAAAAATAGATGGAATTATATTGGTAAAGCCTGTAGCAACTGCTCATGAAAATAACAATAGTAAATTTAAGGTACCAGAAATTTCTTTAGGTGAAGATGAAAGTGCTGCTATTGCTATTAATAAAGGTAATGAAGATCTAGTACAAGAGATCAATAAAATATTGGATCAATTGATCGCAGAAGGAAAAATAGATGAGTTTATTATGGAAGCTACAAAGCTTTCAGAAGAGTAAAAAATACAAGGCTCGAGTATTCGAGCCTTAAGCTTGTAGATAAAGGGATAAAGGGTATCATTAAATTTTTTAGTTTGGAAAATATGCAGAAATAGAGAAAAATAGGATTAGAAAGTTAAAATTTAATTTGTAGACTGAAAAGAGGAGATTTTGTGGAAATAATAAAAATGAAATATGAGAAAAATATTATAGATGTGTCTATACCAAAAAAAAATTTATTAAAAGTACTTACTAGTAATGAGCAAACAGAAGAAAAAACAGAAGAAGACATGATTTTAAATGCTTTAAAAAATCCAATAGGAACAAAACCTTTGAAAGATATTGTAAAGGCAAAAGAAAAAATATGTATTATTATTTCTGATATAACGAGAGCATGGCAGAAAATGAATGTATTTTTACCATATATTTTAGAGGAACTTTATAAAGGAGGAGTAGATGAGAAAGATATTACTTTTTTATGTGCTACTGGATCTCATAGAAAACAGACAAATCAAGAACATAGAATCCTTCTAGGAGATTTATTGGATAAATTTGAAGTGATCGATCACGATTGTTATGATCAAAAGAATCTTGTATATTTAGGAGAAACTAGCTTTCATAATCCAGTATATATTCATAAAAAGGCAATAGAAAGTGACCATGTTATTTTGACGGGAGCAATAATCTTTCATGATTTAGCAGGATGGGGTGGAGGAAGAAAGTCTATTTTGCCTGGAATTAGTGGCTATGAAACTATTATGTTCAATCATGCGCTAGCTCTTAATCCGAATATTGGAGATGGAATCAATGAAGAAGTAAGATGCGGAAACATTGATAAAAATCCTATTCATTTAGATATGATGGAAGCCTGTCATATGGTGAAGCCATCTTTTTTATTTAATGTTGTCATCAATGAAAAAGGAAATATTGCTCACGCAGTAGCAGGTCACTATGATCAAGCCCATGAAGTAGGCACAAAAATAGTAGATGAATTTGATGGGGTATTGATACAAGAAAAAGCAGATGTAGTGATTGCATCAGCTGGAGGTTATCCAAAAGATATAAATCTGTACCAAGCTTCAAAAGCTTTAAGTAATATGAAAGAATGTGTAAAAGTAGGAGGATATATTGTTCTTCTTGCTCAGTGTACAGAAGGAATAGGGAATGAAGATATGCGTCAAATTATTGAGGATTATGAAAATAATATACAAAGAGAAAGAGCACTGAGAAAAGATTTTACTGTAAGTAAATATATTGCTTATATGATTGCAGAAATGGCTCAAAAATATAAAATTATTTTGGTTTCAGAAATGGATTCTAAGGTAATGCAAAGAATAGGAATTATTGTTGTTAAAGAAATAAGAGAGGCATTAGATCAAATCAAAATGAAAAAATCCCCTAAAATATATCTGGCTCCACAAGGAGCAAATATTTTACCGAGAATAAAAGAAAAATAAAAAAACATTTATATTTGTAAATATTCACTTGAATAATTATTATGCAAGATGTATAATGTTACAAGAATAAAAGATTAGGGGGAAATAAAATATGTTCAAAAAAATAATGACTATCTTATTGATAGGATGTATGGTGTTTTCATTTACAGGATGTAATCAAAAAGCGAGTAGTGCAGATAGTAGTAAATTAGAAGAAATTAAAAGCAAAGGAAAAATTGTATTAGGAACGTCTGCTGATTATCCACCCTATGAATTTCATAAAGAAATCAATGGAGAAGATGTGATCGTAGGTTTTGATATTGAAATTGCAAAGGCTATTGCAGAAGAATTAGAAGTAGAGCTTGAAATTAAGGATATGAAATTTGATGGGTTATTAGCAGCTTTAGTAGCAAATAA
>NZ_RYYS01000051.1 GCF_004138215.1 Anaerophilus nitritigenes | reverse complement strand
GTGATGCTTTTATTTTAATAAATTTGAAGTTTCATTTCTATGTGTATTAGCATTTACGCTTACGTTTAATAATTATCCTTAATCAAAATTGATCTTTTTAGGACTGATCTATATATATTTTCACATAGTTGCTCATTTGACCTAACAGGGAGGAAGAACATGAAGGTTCTAAAAAAGTGTAATAATTTTTTATATAATATGAATACTTTGGAATATGTGTTATTTATGACATTAATTTTAGTCAAGCAAGACAATTTACTGATACTAATATTTTTATAGACATATTATTTGCAATAATCCTCTCTCCTGTTATTGAAACATTTATATTTCAAACAATAGTATTATCATTAATGCGAGAAATTAGATGGCTTAAAAGTAAAGAATTTTTAATGATTATACTTTCCTCCATGGTTTTTGGAGGAATACATATAATTTATAATGGGTATTATGGCATATCTGCATTGGTAATAGGAATAATCTTAGCATACTCATTTATCCTTTATGAAAAAAAAGGTATAAATGCATTTATAGTTGTTACTTTAATACATAGTCTTTTAAATATGACAGGTATTTTTTTATCATTATTTAACTGAAAAGAGGTATCTTAAATACAATTAACAATATTATATGTTGGCGAGACCCCATTATGGGGCCGCTTAACGCAACACAATCATAATTATGTTGCGTTGAGGAAATTCTTTCAAAGTATTTAAAATACTTAAATGAAAGATGATTACATAGAAATGTATACATTTTGAATACAACATAAAACATACAATTTTTACATTAGCAGATTCAAAAGCTTGCAGGGTTAAATTTGAAGGAAAACAGCTCGGGAGAGCATAAGGGTAAAACCAGAATAACAAAAAGAGGTCGCCCAAAGCTCAGAGCTCTTTTATACAGGGCCGTTAGGCCGCTTATATCTAGAAATCAAGAGTTTAAAATCCTGCAGAACATTACACTAATAGAGCAATAAATCCGCTTAAAAAACAGCAGTCTATGATTGCTTTATGCTGCAAATTGATCAGAATTTTATTTGCTCTTGGAAAGAAAAAAATAAGGTACAATGCTCAAAAATTACTTGTAGATACCAGAAAGTTTAGCTTGCAGGAAGCAGCTTAATATTTTGATTTAGACTTCTTTTAGTAGAAATTCATATATTTTGAAAATGGAAGCTTGGATTAGTCGAAAGGAATATACACCATTAGGGCGTTGACCCTGTAAAGGAGCTTATTCGACATCCACCCATGGACAGGTAGGACGAAGGAATTTTGGGACTATGATCCTGAGAGATATGGGAGGGTAAACCATCATGGAAAAGTGGAGATCCACTGGGCGATCATACAGATTTTAACAAAAATGCCATCAGGCTTATTTAAAATCGACCCATTAATTCCAAAAAATAATATATTTTCAAGTAAAACACATCTATCTGAAATGAATATATGTGAAATTCTATGAAAAAGAGAGTATTTAAGAGAAAAATCTAATTTATAGAGGGAGAGGGAGGTATTCAATGAATACAAAATATAATTATCTATTTATAAATTTTTGTGTATCCTTTACAATATTAGTTCTTATCATAAAATTGCTTGAGTTGAAAAATTTATATTCTGGTTATTTTAGTATAATAATTGCATTTGCATTTATTATACCTATATCATTTTTAAATCAAAAAATAAAGAAAGATATACTACAGAAATATAATATTAATAACAAAGTATATATGATAGTACCTGTTATAGGAGCTTTTATTTTAGCAATCTATATTATGAGGTTATTTTAGATAGGAATCATCTTGGATTATCAACATTTTTTTAGACAACTTTTTTAAGGTGATTTGACTTATATTGGAATGGTGTTAAATACCCTAATGATGAATGAATTCTATGGTTATTAAACCAATTAACATAATCAGCTAATTCATACTGCAACTCCTGCAAAGACCTAAAGACTTGACCTTTTATGAATTCAGTCTTTATTAGTTTGAAAGTAGCTTCAGCAACCACGTTATCATACGGACAGTCTTTCATGCTTAAGAACGCTTGAGGTTGAAAGTCTGTAAGGTTTCTTCAATCAGGTGAAGAAGTTTTATTTAGAGGATTTGTAACCACTTGTTATGCATCATATGAAGCTAAGAAAACTATTATTATTCCTTCAATTATTTTTGGGTTATGGCATTTCCGTGCAGAAAATTTATTGGGTACTATATTTTTAGGAGTGCTATGTAGTGATATGATATACAAAACAAATTCTTTGTTGGCTGCTATGATTACACATACTACATTTAATATAATGGTGATTATATTGAAAAGTTCAAATAGAAATATAGAGTTTATAGATGTAAAGACTATGTTGTTTATTATAGGTAGTTGCGATTTATATTTTGCAACTACCTAAGAAGAAAATCAAAGTATTGAGATAATAAATACTTTAACGCAAATAAATAATAGGTTACAAATTAATGGATATAAAATAGTAAGTGTAAAAAAATCAGAAAATATTGAGAGAAAATCA
>NZ_RYYS01000050.1 GCF_004138215.1 Anaerophilus nitritigenes | reverse complement strand
TTTTCTCTCAGCAAAGATATCAAATATTTTTTATTTTTTATTGACATTTCTTAGCTGGACTTTATTTTCTAGTTGATATTCTTCTTTTAAAAATTCATTTCATTATAACTTAGTTTATTTTATCATGAAATTATTTTTTATGGAAAATATATTTATTAATTTTTATAATACTTAAAATTGAAAATAAATAAAAGTACTTTCTTCTGTTTGTATAAATAAAATTAATAAAATCACAATACCAATATAAGCTGCAGCTCTAACAGCAGGAGAAAAATATTTTTGCCAGTATACACTTATTGTATTTTCATTTTTTCTAACAAAATATTCTACTAAATGTACTCCATATAAAAATAAGACAAATCCAAAATATAATACATATGTCATGCTATAAGATACATCAGAAAAAGTGATCATTTTCTTGATCATAAAAATAGCATCATAAATACTACTTGCTCTAAAAAATACCCATCCTATGGTAGTCAGTTGAAAAAATATAACAATACATACTATTTTATAGATTATATTTTCTTTAGAAACCTTTATATAACTTCTATATATTTTATGAAGAGCACTTAAAATACCATGATAAATTCCCCATACAATAAAAGTCCAAGCCGCTCCATGCCATATACCCGATATGGCCATAGCAGTAAATAAAAATACATATTGTAGTAAATTACCTTTTTTTGATCCTCCTAGAGGAATATATATATAATCTCGAATCCAAGAAGATAATGTAATATGCCATCTTTTCCAAAATTCTGAAGGATTGGCACTTATATAAGGAGATTTAAAATTTAGACTTAAATTAAGTCCAAATAAATGCCCTACCCCTACAGCGATTTCACTGTAAGCAGAAAAATCAAAATAAATTTGAAATGCAAATAAATACGCTGCGAACCAAGCATCTAAAGTATTTAAATTTCCTACTTGACTAAAATAAATGTCAGCTTTTTTGGCTAAAAAATCAGCAAAAATTATTTTTTTAAAAAGACCCATACCTATATAATAAAATCCATATTTAAAATTGGTAAGAGTAAATTTATTTTCCTCTAAACTATCAATTTGAAAAAGAAACTCTTTCCCACGCATGATAGGTCCTGCAATCAACTGTCCAAAGAAAGAAATAAATACCCAAAAGCTTAAAAAAGAATCGCAAGGTTTGATTTCTTTTCTATATACATCCACTAGATAAGCAATAAGTTGAAAGGTATAGAATGAAATTCCTACTGGTAACATAATCTTTGCCAGTAGTGTATCTTGCCAAGGAAATATTATTCCCATAACTTTCTCTATATTATTTAATATAAAACCTGTATACTTGAAAAATATTAAATTTAAAACATTAACTAAAATTCCTATACAACAAAATATTTTTCCATAGTTTTTTGTTATTTTCAAAGAACACATATAGGTGATCCATGAAACAATCATAAATAAAAATAAATATCTTATTCCTGATGCACTATAAAAAATGATATTGGCTACAGCAAGAATGTAAATTCTTTGCTTTGGAAAACTATAGAAAAATACAAAAGTAATCAAAAGTAAAACAAAAAATTCAAACGAGTGAAATAACATATTACATATCCTCCATTATTTCTTCATATCCCATTTCTGTATTTCATCCCATAATCGATCTGATAATATTTTATATCCTCTAGGTGTTAAGTGTATATGATCTGAAAACAAATTGTAATCTATAGTATGATTAAAATTTTTATATTCTATGGGTTGTTTTTTTAAATAGTCATCGATTCGTTTCATATTTTCTTGAAATCCAGGTTTGGACACATTTTCTTCTAACAACTCATCATTCATGGCTGCAAGAAAAATAAATGTATCTTTATTTCTTTGAAAGTCTATAATTTTATTTAAAAAATATATCTGAGGATTGCTCTCATCCATTACAAATGGTGTATCAGAAAACTCTCTTTGATACATAGGCTCTTTTAATAAATCCTTTAAAAATTCTTTTTCAGTCCAAGGGTTCACATCTTCATTAGAAGCGATCGTTCCTCTTATTTCCTTTATTTTTCCTTGAAAATACGCCTGGATATAATCCTTATACTTAAATATAGATATCTTTTCATACATATTATTTTTCATAGGCTTTAATGTTTTTTGAATGAATTTCTCCTGCTTTTCATTTGCTACTAATTGCGGTTTAATATGCTCGTAAGTTTTTGGATCTACCTCTTTTAATTGATCCTTTAACCAAAAAACTGCTGGAGGATCAGGATATCTTCCTACAAAGCCTGCATAAATTACATTAATAATCACATGATCTCTAGAAATACCATACTGATCCATCTTCTTTAAAACAGTGTAAATATCTCCTGTTTGCATGGATGGCATAGATAAATTAAATACTCTGAAGTTTTTCCCTGACTTTTTCGCTTTTTCATTTAAATAATGAGCAATAGAAGAATCAGCAGGTCCTGGACTGCTAAATCCTACTGAATCTCCTAAGATGACTACATAGTCACTTATATGCTCTTGATCAATTATTTTTTTTACTTGTTCAAAAACTCCTTCTATATTGGTAGGACGGTTTTTGACAGCATCATAAATCAATCGATCTTCATATACTGCTTGAGCAGGTATGATATGAGGGATACCAAACTGAAGCAATAATATATATACAATCATATAAATACATACTTTTTTAAATGATTTCATCTTTTTTTCCCTTCTTTAATCACTTGTAATCCTTTAATCTTTGTCTAAAAGTATCCATCACATCTTCTCGATTATCAAGTCTGTAAATTCTAGCTGGATTTCTTAATGGATCCCAATCAATTCCATTCCACCAAATAGCTACTTTTATATTTTTAAATGGATGCATATACATATAATCAAACATTTCATGAATCCACTTTACCTTGTCTCCACCAATTTCATTTGATCCAAATTCTGTAATCATAAATGGTTGTTCAAATATATCCATATATTCGTTATAAACATGAGGATAGACTTCTTCAAAACTTCTCCATATTTCACCTGGATAGTAATTTCCTGTATTGTATCCTGTAAGTCCTATAATATCTACATACTCATCTCCAGGATAATAAGTTAGGTAGTGATTCCACTTAAAATTAGGAAAAGATAAATCATGAGGATTCCATACCCAAAGCACATTATCTACACCATTTTTTTCAAATACATGATAAATATATTTCCAAACTTCTTTATAAAGATTTGTATCTTTTGAAGAATAATAGCTTGAATATACGCACCAATCTCCATTCATTTCATTGTTCAGTCTAAATAAAATAGGATGGTTAAATTCTTTGATTTTTTTTGCATATTCTTCAAAATAATCATCATATTTTCCATCTAATATATCATAGGTAATACTTTCATTTTCTTCATTCATGTGCATAGTTTGTAGAGTAAGTTCTACATATCTATTGTTATTGTAAGCATTTTTAAGCTCCTCAAGAGGCATAGGAACATCTAATGATTGGTATCTTACTAAAAATTTAAATTCATAATCTAATCTATTTTCTATACCTTTTAGGTAGGAAAAGCTTGCAGGAGCACTTTGTTCAAATATTCCCCATCTTAGTTTATCACTATTTACAAAGTATTTGTAATAAAATTCCTTTGTCTCTTCATTTAATTTTCTTTCTACTGGTTTAAATTTCGTATTTATACTAGGATTTCCTTTTTTTTCTATGATTTTAAAACTAGAAATCACATCCATATAGTCTTCAAAATTATAAAATTGTCTAGATGATTTTATAAAAATTGTATAAACTTCCTTATCATTTTTTACAATTTCTGCACTTACATAAAAGTTTTTATCATTGGATACTTTAGAAAGCTTTTTTCTGCTCCATTTTAACAAATGTACCTTCATACCATTAATTGTAGCAGTGTTTTCATATTCTTTTATATGATCTTTCGTATTTTTTATAAATGCATTGCTATAGTTTTTATAAGCAGGAGCTGAATTGGGAGTATTATGAAAATTATCATAATAAATTTCTATTTCTCTTTCTTGGTCTTTGATCAATGTTCTTACTGCTTCTAGTGAAGTATCTACCTCCATATGACTTGGATAATCTATCATATACCCATCTCCATAATTTACATATCTATTCTTTTCTTGATTTATGGTTTCAATATATGAAGCACTACCTTTTTGAATTTGATGGTGATGCGGTAATACTTGTTCATTTCCATAAGAAAAAAAACTAGAAAAACACATGATTCCTATACAAATTCCAATCCCTATTTTTTTCATATGTATACAATCCTCTCTCATTCTATTTTGACAAATTCCATCTTATTATAGCATAATTTTAAACTTCATTGCAGTCTTATATTTTAAGAAAAAATGCTCCTTGAAACTTTATTCTAGGAGCATTCCCAATTTTTATTTATTATCTTTTAAGGAAAGAATTTCATAGGTTATTCCATCATCATTTACAGCAAACATTATATAACTCAATCCTTCCCATTTATCTAAATCTCTATTTTCAGAATAAGATTTTAATTCTGCATAATAAATTCCGTCTTTTGGATATACACTAAAAGTATCATGTCCTCCAGTAAATACCCAAACTTCTGCATTTTTTTCTTTTTTCAATTTATTTAATGTATCGTTAAATAATTTTTCCTCTAATGAATCTTTAAAGCTTAAAGGCTTTGGTAAAGTAATAATTATATTTTTACTATCTGCTTGATTTGCTATATTTAAAAACCATCTCCATTGTTCAAAGTTTGTTTCTCTTAATCCTCCCTTTGTATTGTCTAAAGAAATCAATAAACTATTTTTATATTTTGTAGAACTATATCCTCCTCCTACAACAAAAGTAGAATTTTTAAGTTGGTCTTTTAATCGAGGATCTACTTGTTGTGTAAATAAATTAACTTCAGCTGTTTCATTTAACATTTTTGCTGTTTTTATAATATTTTCTGAATTCATTCCTAAAATAGCTCCATGAGCAAACAATTTAAATGAGTTGTCTCCCTTTACATCAGCTTTTATATTTTTAGGATTTTGTGATTGATTCTCTGACTTTGGAATATTTCCTGTAAAAGTATTTGGATAAGATACAGTCAGATCATCTATATAAATTTTTCCCATATCTTTAATGAGCTTATTTGTCTGTACTACATAGATTCTTTCAAGTCTAGAATTATTTCCTATACTATCTGGAATATTTCCTTCTACATACTTCCATCCATCCCAATTGATACTAGCTTCTAATGTTATATTTTGCTCATTTCCATTGGCTGTAAACATTTTTGCCTTTAGACTATGGCCACTATTATTTCCATATACCCACATTCCTATTTTTTGTGGTCTTTCTGTGAAATATTTCCCTCCATTATTAAATTGTAAATAAGCTGCTCTTGTAGCATCTGTTTTGGTAAAATCATAAGAAAGTTCTCCTGAATATTGTCCATTTTTACTGATATTAGATAATGTATATCCTCCTAATACTTCTGCTGGATAAGATACAAATTGACCATTTATATTTTCAAAATCATCTATAACTACTTTTTTTGATCCTACTACTACTGGAATATATTTTACCAAATTCCCATAAGAAATCTTCATGACTCCTGAACCACTTTCATTCCCAGAATGAAAGTATCCTGTTTCATCTATTGTTCCTAAATTATTAGGAATTTCAACATTCAAATCCTTTATATTGATACTACTTCCATATCCATCTTTATCTGTAATTTTAGCTGTTATATTCAATTTTTGATTATTGTCTAATTGTATTTTCCCAGGAAATATATCAAGTCTTGTAATTTGATCTATGACATGTATTGGTAAATTAGCTGTTTTTCCGTCTATTTCTGCCACAATTATTCCATCACCTGGACTCTGTGCATGAAAAATTCCATTTGTAACTTTTCCTTCTACCCCTTTTACCTGCCAGTTGATTTTATTTGGATCTATTGCTATAGGATGATAATTCGCATCATAGCCTTTTACTTGTATCCTCTTTGAACTATTTAAAGGAACATTAGAGTCTTCTATTCGTAAAATCATACCTCCAATTTCCTCTGTTCTAGGAGCATTACTCACAGCTCCTACTCCATTCATAATTCTTCTCTCTACACCTTCTGAAAGGTTATTTATTACCTTTTTATTTTCTTCTCCTAAAGGTCTTGCTACCATATCAGTGGAACCTCCACCATCTAAATTAATGGCATCATAAGCTCCTAGTGAAATCATAATCTGTGTTAGTTCTTCTTGTGTTACCCCTGTATAAGATCCTACTCTTCCATCTATAGTCACTAAAAAAGCTTCTTTTTTATCTTTTGAAATGCCTAGTGCAGTCCTTGGTTGATTACCTTTTATATTAATGTAGTAGTTAGATTGTGGTATACCATCCTTTACAAGTAAACCTCCTCCTCCTACAGAAAATTTAATATTTGGAATATCCAAATTTGCTTGATTTGTAAAATTTACCATATCTCCAACTGCAAAATTTCCTTGTAACTCTGTAGCTTTCATTCCTGCCGCAAATATTACAGATCCATTAGGAGGAATTACTTTAGATACTCCTGCTGGTAAAATCTCTGTTATTATATTGTTTTGTATAACCATTTGAACTCCTCCAGGTAAATTTTTAGCAGGAGTTTGACTTCCCCATTTTTGCGTATATAGCACAGCTATATGTGCATAATCAGTTTGTTTATTGGAAGCTAGTACTTCAAAATTATATCCTTTTGTTACATTGGTAAGTACAATTGCATTGTTTACCCAATTTTGAATAATAGGAATTTTTTCATTGGTCAAACTCATACTTGGTACAGGTTGTCCTAAATAAGCTGTAGTAGTAAGGAGTTCTCCATCTCTGACCATTGGTCCTATGGTAGCAGCTCCTTTCATATTAAAAAAGTCTCCATTCACTGCTCCCACTACATCACTTCTTTGACCTACTAACTCTGATAACCTAGCCTTTTGTCCCAAACCATTTTGATGAAATAATAAATCTAAGGTAGCATATGGTTCATCTAAATTTACTCGAATTACATTTACATTGACCCATCCACTATCCGTAAATTTAAGGTGTTGCTCATGTTTTATACCCTTTGCTATGTAAGATTCATTTTTTTGTTCATAAACTGTATTAGAAATATGTGCATAAGAAAAGCTTGGTATGTTTATAAATGCTATAGAACAAGCAAGTCCCATAGACATCATCACTTTTTTTAGGCTATGCATATTATCTTCCCCCTTCTATAATTTCGTTGCTTTTATTATATCAATATCTGTCGATTCTATGGTTACGAATACATTACAATCTTATATCATTTATTAACAATAAATAAGGCGACCCAAAGGATCACCTTAACATCTTATCATTCCTTTTACAATATTCACAATACCTAATAAACTAATCATACATCCTACTACTTTATCTACCAAAGTAAAATTTTCTATTTTATAATCTTTCTTAGAATATTGTATAAAATTTGAAATCAAAAACCAAGACATACAAGAGCCTGAAAAAATAGCTGCAATAAAAGTTACCTGTTGTATCAATATCTCTTCATTAACATGTATATCAAATTTTGTAAACATGGCTAAAAAAATAAAGAAAGTCATTGGATTAGATATTCCCATAAAAAAAGTTGAAATATATGGGTGTATAGATTCTTCTTCAAACTTTTTCTTTTTTTTCTTATTTTTTATTGCTTGTATAAAAATATTTACTCCAATAATCAAAAATACGCTTCCTGTTATATAATAAATTAAAGAAGTATGTTTTTCTAAAAAAACATCTATATAATCCATTCCTAAAATAGCCATAGATGAATATACCATATCAGAGGTTGCCCCACCAATCCCTGAAAGAAAGCCCTCTTTCCATCCTTTATGAATACTTCTTTGTATAGACAAAATCCCAATAGGACCTACAGGGATTGCAATAATCATACCCATGATTATTCCTTTTAGTATATCGATCATTGTATTATTTACTCCTTTAAGCATATTTAGACATAATTCTTTATTTGCTATATGTTTTAAGTTTACAATTATTTTAATATAATTGCAAGAAGACCAGATACCTAAAGATCCTTTTTTAAAAAAATAATTGACTTTAGTTACCTGCATATGACAAAATGACTTACACTTTGAAAGATATACAAAAAAGACTGTCCTCTCTCTGACAGTCTTAAAAATCTATTAGTCCAAAACTTATTAATAAGCCCTCATTTACTTTATTCATCATTTCATCATCTGAGTGTCCTATTTTTTCTCTTAATCTTTTTTTGTCAATAGTACGAACTTGTTCTAGTAAAACAACTGAATCCCTTGTTAATCCATACTCTGACGCGCTAATTTCAATATGAGTTGGTAATTTTGCTTTATTAATTTGAGAGGTTATGGCAACTACAATGACTGTAGGACTATATTTATTTCCAATATCATTTTGTACTACAAGGACTGGTCTAACTCCTCCCTGCTCCGATCCGACTACAGGGCTAAGATCCGCATAAAAAATATCTCCTCTTTTTACAATCACACTACTCACACTCCGCCAGCCTTGATTCATATGTCTGTAGTCCATTTACATCCAGGTCTAATCCCATCTCCGATAACGCTAAATTCATTGCACCCATTTCCCTATAGCCCTTTTTCATAGCCTCTCTAATTTGCATTTTATGCCTCTCTCTAATATATAATTTCATTGCTTCTCGAATAAATTCGCTCCTATTCCGTTGTTCCATTGCTACAATATCATCTACCTCTTGTAAAAGAGTATTAGGCAAGCTGATCATAATTCTTTTGGATTCAGCCATGTTCGCACCTCCTAAGATTGTAAAAATAGGACACCACATGGGCACTCGTATCCATACTAAAAATATATACAACATTATATACTATTTATTATAAGTGTGTCAATATGCCCACTTTTTTATACTAATTTCCAAAATCTACATGATTAAATAATCTTTAATCTTTATCACTTCATTGTTTTTGATATATATTCTTGGGATTCTTCTTCCAAGCATACATACAATTTCATAATTAATAGTATCTAATTGATTTGCTAAATCATCTGCAAGTATTGTATTTTTACCATCTGTTCCAATAAATATTACTTGTTCTCCTACTTGAATATCTTCTATGGAGCTTACATCAATCATACATTGATCCATGCATATTCTTCCTACTACTGGTACTTTTTTTCCTTTTACTAAAACTTCTGCTTTTCCTGATAACATTCTTGTAAATCCATCTGCATATCCTATAGGTAAAGTTGCAATTTTAGACTTTTTAGGAGTAACAAATTTAAGTCCGTAACTGACCCCTACTCCTTCATCTAGTATTTTTATATGACTAATTTTAGCTTTTAAAGATAAAACAGGCTTTAAATTTAGTCTTTCTTTTTTAATTTCTTCTGAAGGATAAAGTCCATAAAGAATTACTCCTGCTCTTACCATATCTAAATGCATATTCGGTAAATCTATAATCGTTGCACTATTTCCTACATGGCGAATAGGAATATGAATATTCTCTTCTTTAAGCATTTGATCCACACTTATAAATCTTTCATATTGCTTATCCGTAAAATCTTTATTGAATGCATCTGCTACTGCAAAATGAGTAAACATACCTTCAACTTTTACATAAGGTAACTCTATGATTTCTTTTATGATCTTTACAGTTTCTTTATTAGGTAAAAATCCAATTCTACTCATACCTGTATCTATTTTAATGTGAAAGATTACACTTTTTTTTAATTCTTGTGCTACTTTTGAGTAATCTCTTGCATCTTCTATAGAATAAATTGTTTGAATGATTTTATTTTCTATAACCTCTTGTGCACACTCCTTTGGCGTATATCCTAAAATCAATAGAGGTGTGTCTTTATAACTTTTTCTTAATTCCAAAGCTTCTGATAATGTTGCTACAGCAAATCTGTCTACTCCGTTTTCAAGAAGTGTTCTCCCAATTTCTAATGCTCCATGTCCATATGCATCTGCTTTAATAACTCCTGTAATTTTTATTTCTTTTTCTACAAGCTTTCTAATTTCTCTCATATTATAAGCCAAATGATCTAAATTAATTTCTGCCCATACAGGTCTTGTTTTTTCTAAAGATAACACTTTTCTCCCCCTCTTTCTTTGAAATACCTTATCTTATGTTAAAAAAATCATTTTCTATAATAGGATTATACTCAAATTCATCATATTTTACACTCATTCTTATATGGTCACTTGCATCATACACTTCTAATAAAAAAGGTTCTTTTGTATCTATATCTATCCATAATATTTGTTTATGAAAATAAATATGATTTCCAGGAATTTCAGCAGTGATTAAAAGATAATTTTTATGTTCTTTTGTTTTTTGATCTATTTGTACATTTTCAGACTCTAAATAATTTTTTACAAAATATCCCAAAAACATATTTTGTTCATCTGATCTTGAAAAATCTTCCATGATAAAGGTTTGTTCAATTAAGGGATGATACATCCATGCCCTCTTTCCATCAAATAAAGTAACTTTTCCCTTTTGATGCTTAGGATAAATAGTCTCAAGTTTATATCTATTTGGTTTTTGAAACCACTGCTTTACAATATATTTTTGCACATCTTTATTTCCATGGATCTTGATTTCTGCTTTACATGTATAAGAATTTATTTGATTTAACTTTTTTTGAACATCATATAATAAATCTTCTTTTGTTTTAGGACTACATCCTCCTAAAAGAAATATCACAAGTATCCATAATCCTATCTTTTTTATTCTCAAATTTATCCCTCCACAAAATAGCCTCTACTATCTTTACGTGAAAGTTTTAAAATTTATTCCTATGAAACATAATTCACTTTTCTAAATAGCTACAGCTTGTGCTACTGCATAATCTCTACTATGAGATATACTAACCATAATCTCCTTTATTTCTTTGTGATCTGCAATCTCTTGTGCCCCATTATAAAGATTTACAACTGGCTTTCCCAAATGATCTCTATCAATCTCAATATCAATCCATTTAAAATTTCTAAGCCCGGTTCCAAGTGATTTCATCACAGCTTCCTTTGCAGCAAAACCTCCTGCTATAGTATTTTTTCTATAATCAATAGATAAAAAATATTCTATTTCTTTTTTTGTAAATATTCTTTGTAAAAATTTATCATTTTTACAAATAGCATTAGATATTCTATCTATTTCTATGATATCTATTCCTATACCTTTCATAATAAAACTCCTCATTTCTTATTTATTCTTATATATTCTACTGTATTCTGTAAATTCCTCCTAAAATAAAAATTTGCATACTCCTATTGGAATTGCTCATAGCGCAAACTAAATTCTTTCATTTCATTCAAAATTTCCGTAAAATGATCTTATTGATATAGATTACTAAAAACTAAAAAGCACGTATTAATACGTACTTTTTTTAAAGAAATTTTCTATCTAGTTTATTTGTTTCTTCATGTCCTAATGTATCATGAAGATAATGATACAAATCATCCACTGTTTTTTCTAACTCTATTTTTTCATCCCAGCTTCTTTTAAGCTGATCTCTTAATTTTATAATTTCATCTGTAAGATCTTTTATTTTACTGCTTCCTTTTTCAATTTTTTCATAAGCTATGGAAATAGTTTCTGTCAATAATGCTTTATTTAATATTTCTATTTCCTTCGGAAGAGTCTCTATCATAAATTGAAATTCATCAATCTTGTCATTTGCTTGAAGTATTTTATCTTTTGTTTGCTCTAATGAATCTAGCACACTGTCATTTTGATTATTATTTACTTCATTAGAAATCTGAAGAACTCTTTCCATTAAATCTTTTTTAAGTTTTTTATATATTTTAATTTGTTTAGTAGCTTCTCTATATTCTATGACTTTTTCTTTTAAAACTTTTGAAGTTTTCTCCATAGACCTTGTCATAGTACTTTCAAATAAGGATGTCCACTCCCCATCTTCAATCAAAATAGGGATTTTATTTTTTTTAATAATATTTTGATCTAATTCAATATTTTTTTCCATGTCCCATAACCTCCGTTTTGCTATCCATCATAAATATATCGTAAATTTAATAGAATCTCCATCATAGGACCTAGGACCTAATTTGATTCAATTGCTCTATATTTCAAAACAAAAAATCTCTACTAAGTTGTAGAGAAATAAATAATTTTTTCTTTTTTATTATATTCTATATTTCTATTGTTTTCAAGAAATTCTCTCTATTTAGTGCCTATTCTTTCTCCCATATTCACCTTTGTTTCTATGCCTTTTTCTGTATTTTTAATTAAATCTTGATCTATTTGAACGGCTTCTTTTTTTAAAAATAAAATAACTGTAGACCCTCCAAATTTAAAATATCCTTTTTCTTCTCCCTTTTGAATTTTCCTATTCGGTATATATGTTTGAATAATAGACCCTACACAAGTAGCCCCTACCTCTATCAAAATCATTTCTTTAAAATGATTTGAATGGAATAAAGTAACCTCTCTTTTATTTTGACAATAAATAGAAGCAACTTTTTTAAGAGCAATAGGATTCACTGAATAATAAAGACCATTTATCTTTTTTGTCTCCATGGGTATCCCGCTATCAGGAAAATGAAATCTATGATAATCAGCAGGACAAAGTCTAATGACTATGCAGTCTCCTCCTTGATACTCATTGGCTAACTCTTCATCTCCTATTAATTCTTTAAGAGTATAAGTAAAACCTTTTACTTGTATAATAGAATTTTTATCTATATTTTCATAAGCTAAAATCCTTCCATCTGCTGGAGATACCAAATATTTTTCATCTTTTTCAATAGGTCTTGCTTCTTTTTTTAATTTCCTTGCAAAAAAATCATTGAAGTTTTTATACTCTTCTATATTTTCTATTTCTGCTTCCTTCATATCAATTTTAAGATCCTTTATAAATTGATTGATCTTTCTTTTACTAAAAGATAAATCTTGCATTTTTCCATATATACTTGAAAACATCTTTCTTTTTACAATCATTTCAAGAATTGTACTTCCTATTTTGGTATCATAAATCCACTTTAAAAAAAAATCTCCTGCTACAATCTCCTTTTCTTTTGCAGAAGTTTTTCTATTTATATAATTAATTTCCAAATGAATCCTCCTTCTAAGAAATTACCCCTTGTGTTTTAAAAGAATTCTCTTCTCCTAAATTTTTAGATACACACGCATTAGGAACCTCATAGAGCATTCTTTCAATTACAAGGTTTGTCTCTTTCATCAAATCTATAGATTTCATCTCTACCGTTACTGCATTTTGCTTTACAATTTTTATTTTAGGACGAAGAGGAAAATCTGTATGAATTTCTTCTACTACTCCTATTTCTTTATTGCTAAGCTGCACCAAAGTTCCTACAGGATAAGGGATAATTTTTTTGACAAAAACTTTTACCATTTCAAAATCAAATTGTCTTCCTGCACTTCCCATAATCATCTCTATAGCTTCATTTGGAGAAACAGCTCTTTGGTATGGGGTATCTGAAATCATAGCATCATATGCATCCGCAATCGAAACAATTTTTGCAAGTTTATTAATTTTTTCGTCTTTATACCCATTAGGATATCCTGTTCCGTCTACTCTTTCATGATGTTGGAGCGCAATAATTTTCACATTTGTATTTAATTGATACTGATCTTTTAATTGATCATAGCCTTTCTTTGGATGCTGTTTTACCATATTCCACTCTTCGTTTGTAAGCATACCCCTCTTTAGGAGAATTTCTTTAGAAATAGATGCTTTGCCTACATCATGAAGCATAGCACCTATACACAAATCATACAATTCATGTTGATTTAGGCTCAATTCAATTCCTAAAATCAAAGATAAAACTGCTACATTTACAGAATGCTGATACGTATAGGTATCCATATTCTTTATGTCTACTAAACGAATCATTATGTCTTTGCTTAACGCAATTTCTTCTACAATATCCTTTGATACATCACTTAATACCTCTAGTTTCTTTTCTTGTTGTTTCTCGTATTGCATACTTTTTAGACTATTTCTTTGTTGATAAGATTGATTAAATCCCTCAAAGGTTTCTTTCATAGATTTTACTGCTTCATTTCTAAGGGTAGAGCTAATTACATCTTCTATTTCATTATCACTATATTCATCATGAATGTAAATACTATATATTCCATTTTCTTTTATTTTTTCTATTAAATTATCATTCAACCTGACCCCTTTTTGCAGTAGCACTCTATTATCTCTATCGTGTAGTGTTTGGGCCAAATACATTTCATCTTTTAGACAATTAACGGGTACAAGTCTCATCATCATTACTCCTTATCTTTAAAAATATCTAAATTCCTTTGAATTGTTTTTCTACCTCTCCAACTAAATGAATGATCCTTATATTTTTTTTGAAATCCTTTATTCGACAGGCTCTCTATTTCTTTTTCATCTATTTTATGAATAATATTTTTTTTAAATTCTTCTAAAGGTGTATTTTTAACATTTGCATTATGAGGACATATATCCTGACAGATATCACATCCAAATATAGTTTTTCCTTTTTTAAAAATGCTTTCTTCCTCATAAGTTAGCTCTTCTTTTTTCTGTGTTAAATAAGCAACACACCTTTTAGGATTCATTTCATAATTTGAAAGCAATGCCCCTCCTGGACAACTTTTTATACATTTTCCACATTCTATACAATTCTTATTTAAAGGATGGTCTACTTCAAAGGGATAATTATTAACTATATATCCAATAAATACATAAGACCCATAATCATCTGTAATAATATGCTGATTCATACCAAAGTATCCTACTCCAGAAATATATGCTAAATATCGATCTACTAAAGGTCCATTGTCTACAAAAGCTTTATAAGTAAAATTTTTTATTTCTTTTTTTAAAACTTGCCCTATTTCTTCTAATTTTTCTTCAATCACTTTGTGATAATCTAATCCATAAGTATATTTAGATAAATTACCATCTTCTTTATCTCCTATAAAATAAGGAAATAGACATACAATGATAGATTGAGCATCCTCCATAATCTTTTTTGGATTGATTCTTTTTTGTAAATCCTTTTCTTCAAACCCTGTTAAATATCCTTTTTTCATTCTTCTTTTTAGAATATTTTCTAATTCTTTATAACGTCCTACTGGTGCAATACCTACATATTCAATATTAATTTTTCTGCAAAATTCTTTTAGTTTTTCTTTCATTCATGTCCCTTCTATTTACAATACTTTAACTTCTTTTTCTATATCAAATAAATAAATATAACTTTCTTTTACTTTCTTTTTAGTAATTTCCTGCAAAGCTTCTTTATACAATTCGATCTGTAAATTATATTGATCAATTATTTTTTTTTCATTTTCACTACCTATGTAGTCAGTTTTATAATCTATTAAAATCAATCCATCATCTTCTTCAAAATAACAATCAATAATTCCTTGTATCAATAATTTTTCATTACAATCTTCTCCATTTGTAATAACTTGTGAAGCCTTTTTTACAAAGTTAAATGGAATTTCCCTATATATTTGCTTTGCTTTTATCATACGTTTTCCAATAGAATTTTCAAAGAAATTTATAATTTTTTTAATGTCTATATCATCTGCTTCTTCTCTTATTAACAACTCTACCTCTATCATGTTTTCTATTTGTATTTTAATTTCTTCTTGTGTTCCTACCTTTGATAAATCAAGATGCTGCATAACAAAATGGATCATAGTTCCTCTTTGTGCTCCTGTTAACTTTTTTGTTTTTTCCATAAATTCGGGTCTTTGAATCAATGCAGGAATATGCATCTTGATTGTATCTAATTCCTTTAAAGATAGTTTTTTAATTTCTGTTACAGACATTTTAGATGGTATTTGAGTAGCAATTTCATAAGGATATCTAAAGTTTAATCTTGACTCTACAAACTCTTCATTTTCTATATTCTTAAGTTTAAAATCCTCTAAACATTGTCTGAATTCCAATTGATTTATCTTCTTTTTTGCTTCTTGCTGTTGAATATTTATTTTGCTTAATCTTTTAACAATCCACTTTGAAGGATCATCCCATAACTTATTATCATCCCATGAAACACTTGCCCATTCTCTTAATTTTTCACCAGCTTTATGTCTTATAAGAACAGCTCCTATCCAGTCCATATAATTTTTACTATGTGATAAAGAAAAAGAATGTATTGGATTTGTCCATTTTTTACAAGTTTTATCTATGTCTTTTATAGATCCTACTAAAATAAGTTTATCTTTTGCTCTTGTCATAGCTACATATAGTATTCTCATTTCTTCTGATAAACTTTCTATTTTAATTTGATGCTTCATGACAATCTTAGGAAAAGTATCTGTATATTGTCTAAGGTTTGGTTCTACATATCTAGGTCCTAACCCTAAATCCTTATGAAATAAAACTTGTGAATAACTATCTCTAAGGTTAAATTGTTTTCCCATTCCTGCTATAATGACAATAGGAAACTCTAATCCTTTACTTTTATGAATACTCATAATTCTTACTACATCATCATTTTCTCCTAATGTTTTTGCAGTTCCCATATCTCCACTGCTACTTTTAAGTTTATCAATAAATTTGATAAAATTAAAGAGTCCTTTTATGGAAGTTTTTTGAAACTGTCTTGCTCTATCTACTAATACTCTTAAATTTGCTTGTCTTTGTATACCTCCTGACATAGCTCCTACATAATGATAATATCCTGTTTCTTTTAAAAGCTTCCAAATAAGTTCATCCATAGGAATATACCTTGCATCTTCTTTCCAAAGACTCATTTTTTCTAAAAGCTTTCTACATTTATCTCCTAGATAATCTTTATATTGTGCATAGTTACATACTGCTTCAAAGTAACTTTTTTCTATACTTTCTGTACGAATTTTTATAAGCTCTTCAGTAGAAAATCCTCCTATTGGGGAACGCATCATACTCAATAATGGAACATCTTGTCTTTTATTATCTATCACTTTTAAAAGATTCATAAAAATATTTACTTCTATTGCTTCAAAATATCCTGTATTTACATCTGCATAAGAAGGAATTCCTTCCTCTGTAAAAACTTCTAAAAAATTTTGAGCCCAATTTTTCGTACCACGAAGAAGAATGACCATATCTTTATAATTTATTTCTCTAAAATCTTGTAACTTTGAATCATATATTTCTTTTTTTAATAATTCCTTTATTTTTTTTGCAATGGTACGTGCTTCTACTTCCATATCTTCTAACTCTTCTAATTCTTCATCTGTACGATCTTCCTTTTTTTCTATACAACAAAATTCTATTTCCATGTCGTCTAAAGATTGATTTTCTCCTCCATAATAAAGATACGAATCTTCATCATAATCTATTTCTCCTAATTCCTTTGTCATAATATTTTTAAAAATAAAATTTACTCCATGAATAACTTCTTCTTTGCTTCTAAAGTTTTTACTCAAATCAATTCTTCTATTTTGAGCATCTTTATCTTTTTGAAACGTTTCATATTTTTCAATAAATAAAGATGGATCTGCTAAGCGAAATCGATAAATACTTTGTTTTACGTCCCCTACCATAAATAAATTGTTCTCTCTTTTTATAAGACTTAAAAGAGTTTCTTGAACAATATTGCTATCTTGATATTCATCTACAAAAATATATTCATATTTTTTTCTATATTCTTTTGATGCTTCCTTATTTTCTAAAATAGCTAATGCATAATGTTCTAAATCATTAAAATCTACAATTCCTTTTTCTTTTTTCTTTTCATTATAGATTTCTTCAAAATCTACCACAAGCTCGTATAGATATTCCATATAAGGATACAATTCATTCAAATCTTTTATAAAATCTTGTGGTTCTTTCATAAGTATTTCGTTTTTTATGCTTTTTAAGATATCCTTTCCTTGATCTCTTAAGCTTTTTACAGATTCCTTTACATCTTCATTTGTATCTTTATCTATTTTCCCTAGTCTTTTATGTTCTACATTAGAAACAATAGTATAAAACTTATGGATATCTTCGTATAAACCATTCATCATATCTTCTACTATAAAAATATCTTGATCAATAGCATCTTCATAACCTTTTGGTCCATAAGGAATATTACAAAGTTTTTTTCCTTCTAAGAATAGATTTTTTGCCGCAAGTAAAGACATTTCAATTTGGTATTTAAGCATTTTATACCAATTGGAATCTTCAAAATCATCTATATTTAATTTAAAATCTTCAACCTTTTCTTCAAGCCATTTACTTGGATAAGGTTGGCTTTGAATAAATTCATATAAATGAAGAACCAAATCCCCAAGAGGTGTATCCTCCTTATTTCCTCCAAACCGCTCTACCAGTCCTAAAAAATTTTTTTCTTCTTTTTCATATTGACTTTCAAATAATTCTTCTAAAGCTTCTATCTTCATAATAGTTGTTTCTGTACTATCTCCAATTCTAAAATGAGGATCTATATCTATAAGATGAAAATATTTTCTTACTACGTCTATACAAAATGCATGAAGTGTACTTATAGATGCTTTATTGATCAAGTGAAGCTGTTTTCTTAAATGTTCTTCATTCAAATCTCTTTTTTCTAATTCTTTCATAATCGCTTGTGCAATTCTCTCTCTCATTTCTCCTGCAGCTGCATTTGTAAAAGTTACAATCAACAATCTATCTATATCTAATTTATCTTTTATAAGCATCTGTATAATTCTTTGCACTAATACGGCTGTTTTACCTGATCCTGCTGCCGCTGCAATTAACAAATTACTTTTTCTTGCATCAATAGCATCCCTTTGATCATCCGTCCAATTTACCATTTTCATCCCTCACATTTTTTATCTTTGTAATTACTTCATCGTCTGATAGCTTTTTCATATTTTTATAATCATTTCCCTCTACTTTTGTATCAAATTGACAAATACTCAAATACTGACAATAATCACAAGCAGTTTGCTTTCCATTTTTACAAGGAGTAATCTCTATATTGCCTTTCATAATTTCATAAGTAATCTCTGTTATTAATTTTTTTACATGTGCAATCAATTCTTTAAATGTTTTTTCATCTACGGCAGAAGAATTAGAATAAAATTCTCCTTTTTTGTTAATTCCTACAGGAATCATTTGAGAGTATCCCTCAAATTCACAATCCATTTTTCTTACAATATTTACATCCTTTAATACTAATCCCTTCATTTTTAATTTCTTTTTTATTTCTTCTTCTATTATTTGTTTTACTTTTTCTTCTGTTTTTACCATAGGATCATCTATTTTAAAATAAAAAATTCCACCAGGCTTTCTATGATCCCCTCCATTTAAAACTGCATCTAAATAAATCATAAGCTGTAATTGAAATCCATAATATACATCTGAAAGGTTAAAGTCCTTATCTCCTGATTTATAATCTATAATTTTAATGTATTCATCCTCTTCTTCTAATACATCTACTCGATCGATTCGTCCTTCTACATATATTTTTTCTTCATCTGATAATTCTATTGTAATAGGAGGATATTTTTTATCTATTCCAAATTCTACTTCATATTCTTTAGGCTCAAACTCGCTTTGTTGAATATGTTCTGTTAATGTCCAAACAGCTCTTTTAGAAATTCGTTTTAATCTTTTCACAAGGTATTTATATCGATTTGTACTAAGCATAACCCCATTTTCATAATTAGGAATCATCTCATCTATTACTTTTTCCATAAATTCTTCACATTGATCTTTTTTTAATTGTCTCCAAGTTATATTTTGTGATTCAAGTTCCTCAGTAAAAGCTTCCATAGATCTATGAAAAATCTGTCCTATATCTGGTGCTTTTACTTCAAATACTTTTCGATCCTTAGGCTTTAACCCATATTTAATAAAATGAGCAAATGGACAATTTACAAATTGTTCAAGTCTTGAAACACTAGATTTTATAGGCATAGAATATAATTTTTTCACAGCATCTTTTTGTATATAATTTGTATTGTTATGATGAAAAAGTCCTTCTACAACCATTTTCATTCTCTCTTCCCATTCTTTTTGTCTGTAATACCATCCATATACATCCCACCATATAGGATTGATTTCTTTACCATCTAGATTCATTCTTATGTTTTCAACCAGATGTGCAAAAGTACTTTTAGGTGTTGTAATCATTCTTTTTTGTTGATCTATCCCATCCATCAAATCACTATAGACTGTAAGATTTGGAAATATTTTTTTTAGCTTGTCTATCAGTATAGATGGACGCATTGCTTTTCCTTCTTCATCAGCCATTGAAAAACTAATCCATAAATACTCACTAGGTTTTGAAAAAGTAGAATAAATAGTAAATTTTTCTTGATATGCTTTTTTTTCTCCATCATGTCCTAATACAATATTTTGTTCTTTCATATAAATTCTTTCTTCTTCAGATAGTATTCCATCATCTTCTTTTCCTGATGGTAATATTCCATCATTGACTCCTAGTATGAATAAAGCTTTTATATCATGACTTTTGGATCTACTCATATTTCCTACTAATACTTGATCAATAGATGTAGGAATAATTCCTATTTCCATAGATGAAAAGCCTGAATCAAGCATGCGTATATATTCCTTTAAAGTAACCCGTTGGTCACCCATAATCTCTACAAGCTGATCGAATACTTCCATAATCACATTCCATATTTGTGTATTTTCATTGACATACTCATACTTACCCTGATCTCTTAAATGATCAATCCACTTTTCTATTTTTTCCTGAAGCTTACTTTCTTCTAAATAATTGTATAACCCTTTTGTCATGTCCGAAATATTTTTTTTACCTTTTATTTTTTTCTCTAAATTTTCTATAGGTTTTATAAAAATTTGTCTACATTCATTTAGCTCTTCTAAGTTGTGTATTTCTTTTCCATATTCAAAGGCTGTTTTCCATTTATCTCCTTTTATTCCATACTGAAGCGCATAGTTTTCAAGTTTTTCATACCCATCTATGTCTACATCTGTAAATCCTGTTTTTAAAAGCCGAAATACATCTTCATATCTATACCCTTTCCATACGATAGATAAAGATGATAAAACAAATTCAACAATAGGATTATGAGCAATCCCTCTTTTTTGGTCTAAAAAATATGGAATATCATACTCTTCCAGTACATTTTTAATAAAAGGAGCATAATTTTTAAGATCATTAGACACAACTGCAAAATCTTTCCATCTATATCCTCTTTCTCTTACCAAATGAGTCATTTGAGCTACTGCATTTTCTGTTTCTCTGCGAATATTTACCCCCGCAAAAACTTCTATATTATTTATTTCTTTTGAAAAAGTATGGTACGGATATGCATAAATATTTTTTTGTATATGATTAATTTCATCTTTCTTAATAGAAATGTTATTTTCTTTATTTAAATCTATATTTTCTTTAGACAAACCATTTTTAAAAGCCATATCTGATATTTTTTCATAAGTCATTTCTGATATTTTAAACAAATCTCCATCATCTCTACTCGAAGATGGATCCATAGAAAAAGTCATAGTCAAATTCTTAGACATTTTCATTAATTTTTCTATAATCCTATAAGTCTGTAGAGTAAAGGTATCAAATTCATCAATCCAAATATAAGCATCTTTTAAGAATTTCGCTTCATCCATTTTTTCAATTAATAGATTAAAATAATCTTCTGTATCTATATAACGACCTTCTAAATAGAGTTCAAACAACTCGTAAATATAAGTAATGTCTTTTATTTTAGAGTATAATATTTCGTTTTCATCTATATTATTGATTCCTGTTAATAAATCTATAGGTAAAATATCTTGTTGTTTGAGTTCACATAACAAATCATGAAACATAGGAATGAATCCTTCTTGTGTGGATGCATTTTTATAAATAGTAAGATTTTTTTGCCCTTCATCTATAATTTTTCTAAGAATCATATTTTTTCCTTGTTCATTAATGTGAACTCTAGTAATTCCTCCTACCTCATTTAATACCTTATGTGCAAGCCTTGTGAAACTTAGGACTTCAACATGCATAATACCAGGAAGATTTAATTTCTCAATCAAATTTCTTTCTGCTTGTAGTGTAAATTGCTCTGGTACAATTAAAATTAATGTTTTATTTGTATTTTCTATATAATGTTTTATATTTTTAAGCACAAAATGAGTTTTTCCTACTCCACTTCTCCCCAAAACACAACAAATTCCCATACTTTCACTCCTTTACTATGTCTTATTATTATAACATAATTGATTTTTATGTAGATGGCTATAAGTGTTGTTCATGGATAAAAAATTATCACTTTACTACTAAAAGTATTCATATTTTCATTCTATTTTTTATTTTTTATTAAACGACACTTTTTATAAAATTTAAGTAAAAAAATGATATAATAAAAAGAAAAATTGGGTATAAAGTCCTATAATATTTAAATTTATATAAAGGAAGGGGATATGAAGTATGTTAAAATTTACATCTCAAAACAGAATATGTTTTATTGGAAAATCCAAGGAATTATTATTGTTCTTAAATTATTTATTAACTACTTATCCCCAAATAAAAGATATTAAAAAAGTTAAATATTATAATTAATACATATTTATTTTACAAAAAATTCACATGTTTCTATCATAGCACCAACAAAATCTTTTCATTTTGTTCAATATTCCACTTGTCAGAAATCAAATTGTTTTTTAAACCTTCTAAGTATTCCATTTATTAAGAAAACGCTTGTTATCTATATAAAACTATGTTATCTTGAAGAAGTTAAGTTAATATTTTACTGATCTGAAAGGGGATAAAGTCATGTTAACAAGGTTACTACTCTACTTATTTATTTTAGGAATTGGAGCTTTGATAGGCTTTAAAGGTCATTTGTCTGAAAATTTAGCTAGCAAATTAAATTTCATTCAAAACTCATGCCTTTTATTCTTACTTTTTATTATGGGAATTCGAATTGGTGTAGATGAAAAGGTTTTATCATCTTTTTTTAAACTTGGTTATCAAGCTCTTATTATGTCTATTTTTGCAGTTTTATTTAGTGTACTAGGTGTAAAACTGGTAAAGGGCTATATTCTAAAAGGTATCTCCTCTCAAAAAAATCATCAAACAAAAGACATGAATAAGGAGGTAACTTCTCATGAGCTTTAATATTATCGCTTCTGTAGTATTTGGTATAGGCTTTGGACATTTCGTTTTATCTTCAGAAATATTACAACATACAGATTTAATAATTGATATAGGCTTATGTCTTTTATTGTTTTTTGTAGGTTTAGATATGGGTAGAAACAAAGATGCTTTTTCACAAATCAAGAAAATGGGACTTAAAATTCTTTTCATTCCATTTATGATCGCTGTAGGAAGTATTATAGGAAGTATTATAGGTGGATTTTTACTTCATCTTCCAATCAATGAATCTAGTGCAGTAGGTGCAGGCTTTGGATGGTATACTTTATCTGCTATGATGCTTACTCAATATTCACCGGAACTTAGTGCATTAGCTTTTATCTCTAATGTAGTTCGAGAAATTATTGCACTCATTTCTATTCCATTTATAGCAAAATATGTTGGAGATTTTGAAGCCATAGCCCCTGCAGGAGCTACAGCTATGGATACAACACTCCCTATTATTTCTAATGCTACCAATTCTCAAACAGCTATTGTATCCTTTATTACTGGAGTAATATTATCTAGCTCTGTTCCTATTTTAGTACCTATACTTATTAATCTATAATATAAAAAATTTCTTAAATTAAGAGATTTTTCATATTATATCACCTCTTTTTTTAAAAAAACATTGACAATATTTTAAATTACACATATAATACATATTAATCAATTACACATAATAATGCAATGATGAAGAAAAAAATACTATTCTTTCGACTACAGAGAGCTAACAGCTGCTGAAAGTTAGCGTCAAAGGTGTATACAATACTCACTTCTAAGCAGCCATCTCGAAACTATTTAGTAGATTTGGCCGGTTGCCACCGATATATGGCTAGGATTTGAGGTCTTCTTAGATCTGATAGAGGCATTTTTATGCAAAATAGGGTGGTACCACGAAAATATACCTTCGTCCCTATGAATATATTATTCATAGAGATGAAGGTTTTTTTATGTATATGAAATTATGTAATTTATAAAATTGTAGCTACGTCATAATTTCTATCATATATTTAAATATCAATTGAATTTTTAGATTTTTCATGAAATTTTATATTTTATTATGGAGGGATGTAAATGAATCAAAAAAACAAAGATGCTTTTGTATTAGGCCTTGCTTTATTCGCTATGTTCTTTGGAGCAGGAAACTTAATTTTTCCACCTTTTTTAGGACTTATTGCAGGTAAAAGTTGGATTATGTGTGCTATTGGATTTTTCTTAACCGCTATTGGTATGCCTCTTTTAGGAATTATAGCCTCTGCAAAAGCTGGAGGTACAATTAACGATGTTGGTAATAAGGTTCATCCAGTTTTTAGTAAGATATTTGCAACAATTATTATTTTAGCTATAGGACCTCTTTTAGCTATCCCAAGAACTGGAGCAACTACTTTTGAAATGGGAGTACTTCCTAATTTTCCAGGTATTAGCCCTGTAATTTCATCTATTATATTTTTCGGTATTACTTTGTATTTTGTTATTAAACCATCTGAAATTGTAGATAAAATTGGTAAAATCCTTACACCACTTCTTTTAGTTGTAATTTTTATTATCATCATTAAAGGATTTATATCTCCAGTGGGAATTGCCTCTACTGCAATGGAAGGAAATGCCTTTACAAAAGGTTTTACAGAAGGGTATCAAACAATGGATGCCTTGGCTTCCGTAGTATTTGCAGGAGTAATGCTTACTGCTCTTGTTGGAAAAGGATATAAAGATGTAAAAGAGCAAGTAACAATTACTATACGAGCTGGTGTCATTGCAGCAATTAGTTTAGTAATTGTTTATGGAGGACTTATGTATCTTGGTTCTCATGCCAATTCTGTTTACCCACCTACTATAGATAAATCTGTTTTACTAATGAGTATTACAAATACCCTTTTAGGTGATTTTGGTAAAGTAGCTTTAGGAATTGTTGTATCTTTAGCATGTCTTACTACATCTATTGGGCTGACTGCAACTGTTGGAACTTTCTTTAATAAATTAAGCAACAACAAAATAAGTTATCAAGTAATTGTTATTGCAACAGTTGTATTTAGTGGTATGTTTGCTATTGGTGGAGTTGAAAAAATCCTAGCTATTGCAGTTCCTTTATTGGTAACAGTATATCCTATTACTGCTGTACTCATTATTATGAATGCTTTAGATGAATTTATGCCAAAAGGAGCTTATATCGGAGCTGTATTTGGAGCATTACTTGTAAGCTTTTATGATGGACTTAGTGCTATGGGTATACAAATTACTTTCTTTAGAAAGATAATTAGTCATATACCTCTTGCGGATGCTGGCTTTGCATGGGTGATCCCATCTATTATATTTGGAATCATTAGTGCATTTATTTTTAGAAATGATCCTAAATCTCATTCATAAGTATAAAGACAAATCCCCTTTTCAGGGGATTTTTTGTTTTAAATATATATTTTGTGATATACTATACAATGATCTTTTAAACTGGAGGCAGTTATCTTGTACAATTCATTTTTTCAAATGTTACATAAAAATCATAATATAGAATTAAATCCACAACAAAAAAAAGCTGTTCTTCATAAAGACGGTCCTGCTTTGATTTTAGCAGTTCCTGGAAGTGGAAAAACTACTACTCTTATTTGTCGAACAGCTCATTTAATTTTTCATCATAAAATTAATCCTTCCAATATCCTTTCTGTCACCTTTAGTAAAGCTTCTGCTACAGATATGAAAAAAAGATTTTATGATGTTTTTGGAGAACATATTCATTCAAAAGTATATTTTTCTACTATTCATCAATTGGCTTTAAAAATAGTCAATCAATATGCTCGAAAAAATAATATTTCCTATACCATTATAGAAGGAAGTAATAGTCCAATTCAAAAGACTATTCTTTTGAAAAATATTTATGAACAATTCAATCGTGAAAAACTTACAGAAGAAAAACTTGAAGCTCTTTTAAGTCATATTAGTTTTGTCAAAAACAATTTAATTCAGGAAAATGATTTTTCTTCTTATGATTTTGAAGTCAATAACTTTTTAGATATGTATACTTCTTATGAAAAATATAAAAAAAAGCATGGTTTTATTGATTTTGATGATATGTTATCTCTAGCTTTTTCTATTTTGAAAAAAGATAAAATACTTCTTCATCAATATAGAAATCATTATCCTTATATTCAAGTAGACGAAGCTCAAGATACTTCTAAAATTCAGCATAATATTATTTATCTTTTATCTACTCCTCATCATAATTTATTTATGGTAGGAGATGATGATCAATCTATTTATGGATTTCGCGGAGCACATCCTAAAGCTTTACTTTCGTTTGATCAAATTTATAAGGGTGGAAAATTATTTTTTCTAGAAAAAAATTATCGTTCTTCCGAAGAAGTAGTTTGTGTTAGTAACGATTTTATTAAAAAAAATACACAACGATATATAAAAAATATGTATACTCAAAATCAATCTTTTGAACCTGTACAAATCATAAAAATACAAAATTTTTTTGATCAAATCAAATACATTGATCAAGAATTAAAAACGGCTTATAAAGGAACTACTGCTATTCTTTATAGAAGTCATGTATCTTCTATCGCTTTAGTAGATTTTCTTTTGAAAAATGATATTTCTTTTTCTATCAATGGATTTCAAACGTCTTTTTTTCATCATTGGTTGATTAAAGATTTATTAGCTTTTTTAAAAGTATCACTTAATCCTTATGATTTAGAGGCTTTTGAAAAAATTTATTATAAAATGAATGGATATATTTCAAAAAAATCAATTCTTTCTATTAAAGAATATCAACGACCTATTTCTGTCTTTGATAACCTTTTAAATGAACCAGATTTAAAAATTTTTCAAATCAAAAATTTAAAAAGACTTCAAAAGGATTTTTATCATCTATCCTCTATGAATCCTTATGATGCTCTTGTATTTATTGAAGAAAATCTAGATTATAAAAAATATTTTAAAAACTATTGTCAACGAATCAGATCATCTTATGAAAATACATTATTGATCCTTGAACAATTAAAGCTCATTAGTAAAAATGCTTCTTCACTTATTGAATTTATAGAAAGGTTAAATGCTTTAGAATCTTTTTTTATACAAAATTCTAAAAAAAATGAAAAAGTATCTATTTATCTTTCTACTGTTCATGGTGCTAAGGGATTAGAATTTGATCGTGTTTATATGATAGATCTAACAGATGGACAATTTCCACCTAATATTCCTTCTGATCTTTCTGAAGAAGAAAAAATAAATCTTATCGAAGAAGAAAGAAGACTTTTTTATGTAGGTATGACAAGAGCAAAAAAAAATCTTTCATTGATGATTCCTATATTTTTAGATGGAGCTTATCAAAAGAGTTCTCCTTTTATAGAGGAGTTAGAAAATCATCTTAAAACAGAGGTTTCTTCTCATAAGGATTTCTACATATCTTATCCTATAAAATCAGAAAAAACAATAGCTCATTCTTTTTCTATTCATATGAAAATTCATCACAAATTTTTTGGCAATGGAAAAATTCTATCTATAGAAAAAGATTTTATGGAAGTAGATTTTAAAAAATTTGGTATCAGATCTCTTTCTATTTCTGTATGTATAGAACAAGGTATGATAAAATAAAATTTATCATACCTTTATTTCTTCTACCTTCACTTCGTAAGATTTTCCATTTATTTTTACTATATATTTATTTATTTTAATAATTTCTTGGGAAATAGTTACTTCTTTTATTTGTTCTATTTTTTCATTTGTTTCTTTTAAAAGATTTTGAGCTTGTTTGATATCTACTTTTTTAAATCTTATTTGATCCTTCGGCTTTGCTTGAGCTATTTTATAAAGATCTACAGAAATAACATTTGCAATTTTAGTATATCCTCCTGTAGTTTGTCGATCTGCCATCATCACAATGGGCTTTCCATGACCTGGAATTTGAATAGCTCCAAAATTAATTCCATCAGAAATAATGTCTCCTCCATCTATATGCTTTATTTCTTCTCCATCTAATCGAAATCCCATTCGATCACACTCATTTGTTACTGTATAAGAATTAGCTAAAAAAGTATGTATTCCTTCTTTTGTAAAAGCATCTTCTTGAGGACCTAATATGACTCTTACTTCTATTTCTTTTTCATATTGAGGAATATATTTAACAGGAAGGATTCTACTAGAAAAATTCTTTATTTTTTCTCCTATCGGTACTATATCTCCTGCCTTTAATGCTCTACCCTCTAGTCCTCCTATTTTTGCTTTCATGTAAGTAGATCTACTTCCCATCACTATGGGAGTCTTAATTCCTCCGCAAAATGAGATATAACTTCTGCAACCACTTTTGATAGCTCCAAAAGACAATGTATCCCCTGTTTTTACATGAATACTTCTCCACATAGAAATACTTTTTCCGTTAATCATAGGAGATAAATCTCCTCCTGTAATAGATATCATTCCTTCTTCTTCAAATTCTATGGTAGGACCCATCATAGTAACTTCTAGCACTGCTTCTTTTTCTTCATTTCCTACTAATATATTAGATACTCTATAAGAAAAATCATCCATTACTCCTGATACTGGAACACCAAATTGTTGATATCCATATCTTCCTTCATCTTGAATCGTTGTTAAAAGCCCTGGATGAACAATTTTTATTTGACCCATAATCATTCATTCCTTTCTTTAGGATATGTCTTATATTCATAAATATTATTTTGAATTTTCTCTTGAACTTTTTTATAATCTTTTTCATCAATAGGAACAAATTTAATATAATTGCCTGTTTCTAATAAAATAGGATCTTTTCTATAAGCATCATATAATTTGAGAGGTGTTCTTCCAATTAATTGCCACCCTCCAGGACTATCTATAGGATAGATACCCGTTTGACTTCCTGCAATTCCAACAGATCCTCCTGTAATTTTAGTCCTTGGCACCTTAAGCCTTGGTGTTGCAATTTTTTCATTCATTCCTCCCAAATAAGGAAATCCAGGTGTAAAACCTAACATATAAATCAAATATTCTTTTGATGAATGAATATTTATCACTTCTTCTATACTCAAATGATTATGATCTGCTACATTTTGTATATCTGGACCATATTCACCTCCATAAAGAGTGGGGATTTCAATGACTTTTGGAAGGGGAATATCTATTTCATTTAATTGTTTTTCTATTTTTTTAAGATTATCTAACAAAGTTTCATATTCAATCTTACAAGGATCATACTGAATCATCAAAGATCTATAAGTAGGAATAAACTCTATAATTCCATCTATATTTCTTTCTTTAGTAGCAATCATCATAGATCTTACCTTTTGGTTTATTTTTTCTGAAATTTCATCACCAAATTCTACTACTACTGCTTTTTCTCCTGCTATTAAAAATTTTGTTTGTTCATACATATATAAACCTCCCTTTTGTACGAATTAGGTATAGCATCTAGGAAAACCTAGATGCTAATCCTTAATGAACTAACATTTGCATATTTTGAAGTGCCCCTAATCCTGCATATCCTGCTATGAATACTATAATTATACCAAATATTAGTAACCATGTAGGATGTTTATAATCCCCAACAATATCTTTTCTTTTAGAAGCTAATAAAATCACTCCAATAGTAATAGGTAAAATTAATCCATTTAACGAACCTGCTAATATAAGAAGTTTTGCAGGCTTTCCAAGGATCGCCATAATTGCAGTAGATGCTACAATAAATCCAATAATCCAATACTTTTCATTTTTTTCAATAGAAGAATGAAGAGTCTTTAAAAATGATACAGATGTATAAGCTGCTCCTACTACAGATGTGATTCCTGCAGACAATAAGACAATTCCAAAAAATTTATATCCAATCATACCTGCTCCATGCTTAAAAGCAGATGCAGCAGGATTTGAAGGATCTAATTGAACTCCTTTTACAACTACACCTAATACTGCCAAGAATAGAAATACTCTCATAATAGATGCAATTACAATTCCCATTACAGATCCTTTAGTGATTTCTCCTAAATTTTCTTCTCCTGTAATTCCTGCATCAATTAACCTATGTCCTCCTGCAAAAGTAATATAACCTCCTACGGTTCCTCCTACAAGAGTGATTGTTGGAAAAACAAGTTCTTTTGCATTTTCAGGTGCAATACTTCTATATAAAGCTTCCCCCATAGGAGGATTCGTTACAAAAGCTACATACCCAACAAGTAAGATCATGAGTCCACCAAGAATTTTTGTAAATTTATCTACTACTGGTCCTGCATCTTTAGATAAAAAAATGATACTTCCTACGATTCCACATAGAATGGCAGCTATTTTTACATCAATTCCCAAAATTACATTTAATCCTAAAGCAGCCCCTCCAATATTGCCAATATTAAAAGCAAGCCCTCCTAGTGCTACTAAAATAGCTACAAAATATCCAAGCCCTGGTACTACCTTATTGGCAATATCTTGCCCTCTCATACCAGATACCCCAATAACTCTCCATACATTTACCTGAGCTCCTATATCTAATATGATAGATAATAAAATAACAAAACCAAAGCTTGCTGCAAATTGTTCTGTAAAAGTAGCTGTTTGCGTTAAAAATCCTGGTCCAATAGCTGATGTTGCCATGATAAAAGCAGCTCCTAATAAAGCTCCCAAATTATTTGCTTTAGGCATTTTTCGCTTTTGTGTTTTAGCTTTCATCCTATCTCCCCCTATTTAATAAAATTTGAAATTGCAGTAACTTTTACACCTTCTTCTTCTAACTTTTCTCTAATTTGCTTTACAAATGCCACAGCCTTAGGATTGTCTCCATGGACACAAATAGAATCAGCCTTTATATGTATTTCTTCTCCATTTATAGCTGTAACTTTTCCTTCCTTTACCATTTTTATCACTCTTTTTATGGCCACATCTGTATCATGAATGACTGCTCCTTCTAAACTTCTCGAAACTAATGTTCCATCTGTATTATAAGCTCGATCTGCAAATACTTCATTGGCTACTTTAAGTCCTATTTCTTCTGCCGCTTTTATCAGAGCACTATTTGCAAGTCCCATCAAAATAACGTTTTCATCCACCTCATAGATAGCCTCTGCTACAGCTTTAGCTAATGCATAATCTTTTGCTGCCATATTATACATAGCCCCATGAGGTTTAACATGTTGAATCTTTTCTCCTAGAGATTTTGTAAAAGCTTGTAAAGCTCCTAATTGATATTTTACATATGCTTTTACTTCCTTAGGACTACAGGTGATATTTCTTCTTCCAAATCCCATCAAATCAGGATATCCTGGATGTGCTCCAATTCTTACATTTTCTTTTTTAGCCATGTGAACAGTTTTTTCCATTACTAGAGGGTCCCCTGCATGCCATCCACACGCAATATTTGCAGAAGTTACATATTGAATGACCTCTTCATCTAATCCAATTTTATAATTACCAAAACTTTCTCCTAAGTCACTATTTAGATCTACTGTATACATGAAAGCACCTCCATAATTGTTTCATTAATTGAACCAATGGTTCATTTTTTATAGTTATATAGTATCATATGAGTTTTTCATTGTCTATAATAACTTTTACAAATTTTCGACAATTCTAGCAACGAATATTTATTCCATTTTTTATTTCATTAGACTTAATTTTCTGTTTTTTATATATGTTTCATCTTTTATTATCTACCTAGTTTTCTATTATTTGTTTTTTAATTTAGCAAAAAATTTTTAAAAAAATAATGAAAGATTTTCATCTTTCATTATTTTTTATAGCCTAATGCTTTTGATATTTCTAAGGCTGTCTCTTTTGTCCTTTGAATAATCTCAGGAAATCTTTCCTCATGAAATCTTTGTTGTGGTCCTGCTGTACTGATAGATGCCACGACCTTTTTTCTATAATCAAATATAGGTGCTCCTACAGCTACTGTTTGATCTTCCATTTCACCAAAGCTAATGGTATATCCTTTTTTTCTACTATCTAAAATCATCTCCCAAAGTTCATTAGGATCTGTTATTGTATTGTGGGTATATTTCATTAAGCTTTCTTCTTTTAAAATATGATGAATTTCTTCATCTTCTAGAAATGATAAAATGGCTCTTGGACAAGCACCTGCATTAAACGATGCTGGTCTTCCAGTTTTTGTGAATAACCTTACTGGATGAGAGCTCATGATTTTTTCTACATAAATGGCATAATTATCTTCTTTCATAACTAATTGTACATCTTCATTGATTGTATCTCTTAATTTTTTCATAAAAGGTAGTGCAATTTCTTTTATTTCTATAGACTCAGAAGCAATAGTTCCTAATTGTAAAAATTTAACACCTAATTTGTACTGATTTTTCTTTCCATCTAGATCTACACGTCTTAAATATCCATCTTTCTCAAAGGTATTGAGTAATCTATAAACGGTTGCCTTTGGAATGGATGAAAGGCGTGTAAGTTCACTTAATCCTCTTACTGGATTTTCCAAAGTGAAATATTGTAAAATATGTAATGCCTTATCTAGACTTTGATTGATCTGATTCTCCTGTTCCATATTCTTCTTAAACGCTCCTCTTTTTTATAATGATTTTAATTTCATTATACACTATTTTTTTATTTCGCTGAATTTTTATTATTGTCAAAACATTCTTTGCCCATTACAATAAATGTAAACTATATTGTAAAAGGAGGATTTTTTTATGAATGATTTAAAATTTACAACACCTTCTCATATTCGAAAACTTATTCGAGAAGAAAAAATCATCAAACCTACTTGTGGTATGTGTGATGGCTATGCCCAAGGCAATTTAGTAATTCTTCCTAAAAGCTTAGCTTATGACTTTTTATTGTTTGCTCAAAGAAATCCAAAACCTTGTCCTATATTAGAAGTAACAGATGTAGGCTCTAAAACCTTAAACTTCATTGGGAAAGATGCAAATATCGCTACAGATCTTCCAAAGTATCGAATTTATAAAAAAGGAGAATTAGTAGGAGAATATACCAATATCACACCTTTCTGGCAAGATGATTTTGTATCTTTTATATTAGGATGTAGTTTTACCTTTGAACATGCTTTAATAGAAGCAGACATACAAATGCGTCATATTGATCTTAATCAAAATGTTCCTATGTATATTACAAATATAAACTGCCATCCCTCTGGAATATTTTCTGGTCCTACTGTTGTAAGTATGAGACCTATTCCTTATGACAAAGTAGTAAAAGCTGTTCAAATTACTTCTAGGTATCCAAGTGTTCATGGATCTCCTATCCATATAGGAGATCCTAATATAATCGGTATAAAAGATATAAACCATCCTGATTTTGGAGACCCAGTTGAAATAAAAAAAGGTGAAGTTCCTGTATTTTGGGCTTGTGGGGTTACTCCTCAAGCAGTAGCAATGCATGTAAAGCCAGAAATTATGATTACTCACTCCCCTGGACATATGTTTATTACCGATATTAAAAATCATGATTTGGCAGTAATTTAAATATTTTATCTCTATATTTGTCAATAACCTCCTCTTTATACCTTTTAGTTTTTTATCATAAGATTTGTTTTCATTATCACTCTAATATATGAATTCAAATACAAAAATGTAATATAATTCATATAGTAAAATTTATATAAAGGAGGGATAATCCGCTTATATCCTATAGTCATACTACTTACATCAGCCATAATCTATAAAGCTTTATAAGTTGTATTATTTATAAAAACAATTCCATTTTTATCTTTATATTCATAAAAAACATGTAAATTGATATGGCTATTGGTAATTTATCTTTCTAAAAAATAATAACCGTAAAGAGGAGGTAGCCTTATTGAAAAAAAGAAATATATCTATAAAATTTAAAATTGCAAGTTTATCTTTATCCATTTTGTTCATTGTAGTTTTTATAATGACATCAGTCTCTTTACATATTGTAAATAAAGAAATGGAGAATCAACTAAAAGTAGATGGTATGTTATTATCTGAAAAAATAGCCAATGAAATAGAAAATAGTCAAATTTCTGAAGAAACAGTAGAAAAATTATTAGAAGATAAAATTAGAACTTGTGCTTATTTAGTTGGTCACAATCAAAACATTTCAAATGAGTATCTTCAACAAATTGCTCAAGATTTAAATCTTTTTACCATTCAAGTCTTTGATGAAAAGAAAAAAGTTATTTCTTCTAATCTTTTAGATCGTATAGGTATAACATGCAATCCAGATCACCCTATAATTCCTTTATTCGAAAGTGGTACTGGTGAAATTATGGAACCTATTCGAGAAAGTAGAAATCAACAGGGATTGTTTTTAAAATTAGGAGCTATAGCCCTAAGTCCTAATAGAATTATACAAGTTGGCATTGAAGCAAATAATGTAAATGATTTAAAAGAAAAATTAGGGAAACAAAAAGTTGTAGAAGAAATAGCTAAAAAAGAAAGTATCTTATATGCTGTAGTCATAGATAAAAATTTAACAGTAATAGCACATAGTGATACAAAAAAAATTGGAAAAACACTAAATGATTTAGGAAGTAAAACTTCTGCTGTAGATGGAAAACCTTATAGTAGTGTTTTTGAATATAAACCAGGAGTTTCCGCTTATGATGTATTAATTCCAATTTATGAAAATGGAAATCATATAGGTGCAGTAAATGTGGGACTTTCTTTAGATAACCTTAATAATACAAAGAATCATATTCTTAAAGTATCTATTTTATTAGGCAGTATATGTTTCTTACTATCAGGAGCTTTATTATTACTGATCATTCGAAAAATTATTTCTCCACTAAAAGATTTATCTTCTCTTGCTGAAGAAACTTCATCAGGAAATCTTAATCAAAAAATAGATATTACTACTAATGATGAAATTGGATTGTTAGGAAATAGCTTTAATCATATGATAGATAGCCTAAGGGAAATGATACAAAAAATACAATCTATTTCCTCAACTTCTTTATCCGATACAAAAGAGTTGGTAAATATATCTTTACAAGTTGAAGATGTTTCTGAACAAATAGCAAACGCTACACAAAATATTGCAGAAGGAGCAGAAGAGCAAGTTATATCTATGAATGAAGCATCCGCTAGTATTAAAGATGTAATCACTCATATAGATGATGTAAAATCTGAAATCTCAAAGGTTGTTAAATATTCAGATGAAACAAATCAAGTATTATCCTTAGGAGGAGAAAAAATAGATAAGTTAGCTACTCAAATGGATAAAATAAGAGGTAGTGTTCACTCTTCTTCTCAAGTAATTAATGAATTAGAATTAACTTCCACAAAAATAGGAAATATTGTAGATATGATCAATGGTATTGCAAATCAAACAAACTTACTGGCTCTTAATGCATCTATTGAAGCTGCAAGAGCAGGAGAAGCAGGTCGTGGTTTTGCAGTAGTAGCAGAAGAAATAAGAAAGTTAGCAGAAGAGTCCATGAATTCAGCAGATCATATTAAAGATCTAATTGTTAATATTCAAAATCATACAAAAAAAGCATTAACCTCCATTGATGAAGGAAACCAAGAAGCTGAAGCTGGAAAATTTGTTTTAGAAGAAGTATTACAATCCTTCAAAAACATAATAGAAGGATTCCAAATTACAAATAACAGTCTATATACAGCTAATGAAAAAGTAATCCTTGTAAATGAAAAATCTCAAATTGTTACTAAAAGCATTGAAGAAGTAAATAGTATTACAGAACAATTTTCTGCCAATACAGAAGAAGTAGCAGCTTCAACACAAGAACAAACAGCTTCTATGGAAACTATGGTAAAAACAATAAAAGATTTAGAAGAAAATATTCAAAACTTAGAACAGACCATTCAGAAATTTGATTATGAACAAAAATAAAATTAGAAAAAACCTCTTAAAAACTCAAGAGGTTTTTTCTAACTTTAAACTCACTATTTTGTTAAATAACCATTCTAATAATATTTTCTTTTTCTGTTTTTTCATACCCCATTTAATATAAATTTTTGATCATCATAGATAAAGAAAAATGTTTTCTAACTCCTTCTGTTATCTTTACTGATTTAGAAACATCTCCAAATAAAATTGCTCCTACTAATCTATTGTTTTCAAAATACATTTTCTGATAATTTTTTTTTTCAGAATTATAAATTTCACTTGTTTCATAATTTTTATCTGTATCTCTTCCAATATCCCCTATGGAAAAAATCTGTATATTCATGCATTCAAAAACATTAGAGGGCGTAATATTTTTATAAATTAGAGAATCCCCTACTACATTAGCTCCTGCAACTTTACCTTGCTCAATAGCCTCTGTCCATAGTCCATAATTAATTTTTTCAAATTCTGCAACATCACCACAAGCATATATATCTATTTCGTTAGTTTGCATTTTTTCATTTACAACAACTCCTCTATTTGTATCAATTCCAGCTTCATCTGCAATCTCTTTATTAGGACAAATACCAGCAGAAACAATTACAAGATCACATAAAATATTCTCTCCCCTGTTTGTTTTTATTCCAGTAATATTTTTATCACCTAAAATTTCTTCTACTAAAGAATCTTTTATGATTCTTATATTTTGTGCTTGTATAGCTTTTTCTAATAAAGTAGATCCTCTTTCATCTAATTGTCTTAATAAAAGTCTATCTGAACGTTCTATTATAGTTACATGAACACCTAATAGATGAAGTTGCCAAGCAGTTTCAATCCCTAAAATACCTCCACCTACTACTACAGCTACCTTTGAATTTTTAGCATAGTTTTTAATATGATTAGCATCTTCTAAATTTCTTAAGGTAAATACTCCCTCTTTTTCATAACCTTTTATAGGAGGCATAAAACATCTACTTCCATTAGCTAAAATAAGCTTATCGTATTCTTCTACATCCCCATTATCTAAAAGTATTTTCTTTTGATCTTTTAAAATTTTATTCACATTAGTATTTAAAGTAATCGTAATGTTATTTTCTTGATACCAATCTTTTGATTTTAAATAAAATTCGTCATCAGATAAATTAGTCGATAAAAATTTAGAAAGACTAGGGCGATAATATCCAAATACTTTTTCATTAGATATAATTTGAATAAATGCATTTTTATTTCTTTCCCTTATAGCTTCGGCTGCAGATACTCCTGCAGCATTATTTCCAACAATAATTATTTTTTCTTGTAAAGTAGATGAATTTTTTATTTTTTCTTTTTTAATTTCAATAAAATATTCTTCTCCCACTCCACATACTGGACAAGGAATAGGAGGATACTCCCCATTGAAAGATTTCCCACATACCGTACATTTCCATGTTTTTAAATTTTCATTATTCATCACTAACACCCTTCCCATATCAATTAACACTATATTCCATATATACCTCATTTTTATAAAATTTGAACACTAGTGATTAAAAGACATCTTTGAAACTCTATAAAGATGTCTTCTTTTTTGATCGAGGAACACTTATTGTTTTTTTTAAAATTTTTCCTCAACCTCTTCTTTTGTATATTAAAAAGTCCTTCCTTCAAAATTTTAGAAGCTATTATTTTTTATCAATAAACCTTTATGATAGAAATTTATTAAAGTAAAAAAATACTATTATAGTTTTATACTATTTGCAGCAATATGTATTGCATCCCAAGGGGTTGCATAAGGTGGAGAATAACAAAAATCCACACTACCTAGCTCCTGTGCTGTCATTTTTCGATCAATTGCTAATGCAAATACATCTAATCTTTTTGCTACGCCATCTTTTCCTGCCATTTGAGCTCCTAATAATATTTTTGTTTCTTTTTCATATACAAGCTTGATGTATATCTGCTTTTGATCTGGATAATATCTAGCATGACTAGGTGCCTTCACACTAACAGTTTCATACTCTATATCCATTTTTTTTGCTTCATTTTCACTTATTCCTGTTTTTGCAAAGGTCATATCAAACACCTTCACAACAGATGATCCTAAGACACCAGGAAATTTCTTCTTCTCGCCTGCAATAAAAGCTCCTGTAAATCTTCCTTGTTTATTTGCGTTGGTTGCCAAAGGAATATATACATCTTCTTTTTTGACTAAATGATATACACTAGCACAATCTCCTGCAGCATATATATCTTTAATAGATGTTTTTCCATAAGCATCCACTTTAATTGCTCCATTTTTTAACATTTGTATGTTTGTATCTTTTAAAAGATTTGTCATAGGTTTAATTCCTATAGCAACAATCACTAAATCTGCTTTATATTCTCCTTTATTAGTACGCACCTTTTCTACTTTTTCTTTTCCTATAAACTCTTCTAAACTTTCTTCTGTATTTACAATCCCTCCATATTTTTCTACTTCTGTTTGTATCATTTTTCCAAACTCTTCATCCATAATATTGAGTAAAGTTTTTGGTCTTTGAATAATTCTTACCTTTTTTCCTAACAAAATCATAGATTCTATCAATTCTACATTGATATAGCCTCCGCCTATCAAGACTACATCTCTTATCTCTTCTCGTTGAGCTATTTCTTTTATATTTTTTGCATCAGGAATTGTCTTTAATGTAAATATATTTTTATAATCTGCTCCCTTTACTTGTGGTAATTGTGGATCAGCTCCAGTAGCCATTAATAAATAATCATATTTTTTTGTATGTATGTTTTGATTTTGATCACGAATTTGTATACACTTTTGTTTTATATCAATATGAATTACTTCATGATTGGTAAAAACAGATATCCCTTGTTTTTCAAAGTCTTGTACTGTTCTTGCAATTAATGTTTCTTCATCTTTTGTCACATTTGAAATATAATAAGGCAATCCACACTGTGCATAAGAAATATATTCTCCTTTTTCAAAGACAGTAATATTTAAACTTGGATCTACCCTTTTGGCTTTTGCTGCTGCACTCATACCAGCAGCATCTCCTCCTATGATAATTAATCTTTTGTCATTCATATAATTTCCTCCTTGTACTTTTTTTCTTTATAATTTATTAAAATCAATTTTGTTAACATTTTATTTTTTAAAAATACGCTTTTTAAAATTGAAAATCTTTCATAAAATAAAAAGACAACTCTTTAATGATTACTATTCAATGGAGTTGTCTTTTTACTCTATATTCAGTTGTAATTTATGCATACTTTGGCGGACTCACTCCTTTCATATTGATATTTACTATATACCCACATCAATTATTAAAAAACTTTATTTTTCAAAAGAAAAAAAATCTTTTTTTCTCTACCTTTTCTTTTAAATATTTCACTTCTTTTTTTAATTCTACTATTTCTTTTTGACGAGCTGCCACATTGTCTAAAACATTCGCCATAGTTTGTAACACTTGATAGATATTTTGAATATCTCTAGATATATTTTTTTGATCATCAGTCAAAGTTGGTTTTGTTTTAAGAACTTCTTTCATGATATCCTCCCTTTCTTTTCATATAACCATTCACAAAATTCTTTAAATATATTGTATATTTATTCTATATTTATCTTGTTTTCCCTTCTTTTTATACATATATTGCTATTTTTTTATCCTCTAATTACATTTTAAATTTCATAAGTTTATAATATTTAACAATCAATACATCCATATCTTCACTTATTTTTAATTTCATTTCAAAGGACATATTTTCATCTATATAACATAAATCTAACAATGCCCTCAACCTTTTGATTTCCTCTTTCAATTCTTTAATTTCCATTTCTTTTAATTTATGCATCTCTATCCTACCTATATTTTTTATATCGTAATAATACCCTCATATTCATCTATATACCTATAAATCATTCATCAAATTCTAATATTTTTCTTGTTAATCTTACATCTTATTTTAAAAAACGACAAAATTTTATATAGTTTGTATAAATAGCCTTGAACATGTATATTGTTATTATTCTTATATTTTTATTATAGTTAAGAACCTTGGTTTATTTAATGTAAATTTATTAAATATTTGGATTCAATATCATCATATTCTAGATAAAACAAAAACCAGTAACGATCATTCAAATGACTTTAACTGGCTCCCTTAATCCAATTCTATTTAACTTTAACATCAGTCCTTTTTCATAATCAACTTACTATGTCCTATAAACATCTAAATATTTCATTTTTATATTTATCAATCACTTCTTTAGTAGGTAAAAATAATGAAAGCTCCTTTAATTCATCTAGTAAAAACCATCTTAATTCTTTCATTTCATCATCTTGAGGTTTTTCATCTCCACTAAAATTTTTACATAAAAAAACCTTAGGGCTTACTTTTTTTTCTTCTCCTCTTACATAAGCGTTTGATTCTATATTTCCTAAATCATAAAGTTCATTAGCAACTAGATTAAATTCCTCTTTCAATTCTCTCATTGCTGCCATTTCATAATTTTCTCCTTTTTCTAATTTTCCTCCTGCCATGCTCCACCCTTGTCCATCTTTTCTAAGTCCTAATAATACTTTTTTATCTTTCACAACTGCAATTGCACAACATTCTTTAAAAATTTCCATATTCTATTCCTCCTATTTATCAATAAATTTGATTTACAAGTTATACATTTATATTAATCACTATTTCTCATATTCTATAGTATCAAAAATATTCTATTTGAGTAAATTTTTCTTTATGATTTTTATATTATACTCAACATTTTTAATTTCTGAATATTTTTTATGTTTAATTTACTTTCAATTATACCCATGTTATAATTTAATTACAAAATTGTTATATTTTGTTTCTTAAAATTTACTTTATATAAAGGGAGTGTAGAAAATGAAATGTAAAGACTTCCAAATGTTAGACCCTATTTTAGAAAAGTACAAAGAAAGTTCCACAAATTTAATCTCTATCTTGCAAGAAGCTCAAGGATTATATGGTTATCTTCCTTTAGAGCTTCTTGACTATATTGCACAAAAGACTAATATCAAAGCATCAAAGATACATGGAGTAGCAACTTTTTATACCCAGTTTCGCCTTCATCCTATAGGAAAATATCTTATCATGCTTTGCCAAGGAACTGCCTGTCATGTAAATAGTTCAAAACTTATTGAAGAAGCTGTTTGTGATGAATTAGGAATCATTGAGGGACAAACTACAGAGGATGGGCTTTTCACTTTAAATAATGTTGCCTGTCTTGGTTGTTGTAGCTTATCTCCAGTTATGATGATCAATGATACAACTTATGGACAACTAACTCCTGAAGAAGCAAAAAAAATTATAAGAGAAATCAAAAAAAAGGAAAGTAAGGAGGTATAGATAATGAAAATAGTTGTGGGCTATGGCAGCTGTGGTTTGGCAGCTGGTGCAAAAGACGTGTATGAAGAACTAGAAGATCAAATACATAAAAAAAACTTAGACATAGATTTACAAATTGCGGGATGTATTGGAATGTGCCATCTTGAACCTATCATAGATGTATATGATAAAGATGATATAACTACATATGTTAAAGTATCTCCTCAAATGATTGATGAAATATTATTAAGTGCATTAAATCATAAAAAGGCTAAAAATTATATCATTTCAGAAGAAGATTTAAATATTTTACACGAACAAAAAAGAATTGCTCTAAGAAATTGTGGGATCATTAATCCTGAATCTATAGAAGAGTATACTTCTATTGGTGGTTATGAGGCCATAAAAAAATGTATTTTAGATAAAGATCCTGATAAAGTCATAGAAGAAATTAAATTATCTGGTCTACGAGGAAGAGGTGGAGCTGGTTTTCCAACTTGGTTTAAATGGAATGCTGCAAAAAACTCTTTAGGTTCTCCTAAATATATTGTATGTAATGCAGATGAAGGTGATCCAGGAGCCTTTATGGATCGAAGTGTTTTAGAAGGAGATCCTCATACATTAATTGAGGGAATGATTATTGGTGGTTTTTCTATGGGCGCTAATGAAGGAATCGTATATGTTCGTGCTGAATATCCCCTAGCTATAAAAAGACTTAAAAAAGCTATCCTGCAAGCTCGTGAAAAAGGAGTTTTGGGAAAGAATTTATTTGGTAGTGATTTTGATTTTGATATGAGAATCAAAGCTGGTGCTGGTGCATTTGTATGTGGGGAAGAAACAGCTCTTATTGCATCTTTAGAGGGTGAACGTGGTATGCCAAGGCTTAAGCCTCCATTTCCTGCTGAAAAAGGATATCTTCAATATCCTACTAACATCAATAACGTAGAAACCTTTGCTAATGTAGCTTGGATTTTACAAAATGGGGGAAAATCCTTTGCATCTATGGGTACACAAAAAAGCAAAGGAACAAAAGTATTTGCTCTAACAGGCAAAATAAAAAAAGGTGGTCTTGTAGAAGTTCCTATGGGAGTGCCTCTTCGTAAGATTATATTTGATATCGGTGGAGGTATTAAAGATGACAAGAAATTAAAAGCTGTTCAAATGGGAGGCCCATCTGGTGGATGTATTCCTTTATCTTTAATAGATACTTCTGTTGATTATGAATCTATCACTGCTACTGGAGCTATTATGGGATCTGGTGGAATGGTAGTTATGGATGAGACGACTTGTATGGTAGATATGGCTCGTTTCTTTTTAGACTTTACTTGTAAAGAATCTTGTGGAAAATGCATTCATTGTAGGATTGGTACAAAGAGAATGTTAGAAGTTTTAAATAGAATTTGTGATGGAAAAGGCAAAAATGGAGATATTGAGCTTTTAGAAGATTTGGCTGTACAAATCAAAGAAGGAGCACTGTGTGGACTAGGTCAAACTGCTCCTAATCCAGTCCTTACTACTCTAAAATATTTTAGAGAAGAATACGAAAAACATATTTATGAAAAAACATGTCCTGCTCACACATGTAGTGCCCTTATTCATTATCATATTAAAGAAGATTTATGTAGAAAATGTGGTATCTGTATAAGAAGTTGTCCAGTAGATGCTATATCTAAAAAAGATGGTACAGTACTCATTGATCAACAAAAATGTATCAAGTGTGGAAAGTGTCATACAGTCTGTCCTTTCCATGCTGTAGATCGTAAGTAATGTAAGGGGGGAATTATGATGAAAATTTCATTAAATATAGATGGCAAAGAAGTAATTGCTTATCCTAATCAAACTATTTTGGAGGTAGCAAGAGAAAATGGAATTTCTATTCCTACTCTTTGCTATGATGATCGGCTTGAAATTTATGGTGCCTGTGGTCTTTGCGTAGTAGAAGTAGAAGGAGTTCCAAAGCTTTTAAGAGCTTGTGCTACAAAAGTAAATAATGGTATGATCGTAAAAACCGACACTCTAAGAGTTAAAAAATCTAGAAAAACAGCACTTGAGCTTCTTTTATCTAATCACACTGGAGATTGTCGTCCTCCTTGTGTTCTAGCCTGTCCTGCCAATACAGATTGTCAAGGATATATAGGTCTTATTGCGAATGGAGAATATAAAGAAGCTCTAGCCCTTATCAAAGAACAACTTCCCCTTCCTGCAAGTATAGGAAGAGTCTGCCCTCATCCTTGTGAAGAAGCTTGTAGAAGAAATCTAGTAGAAGAACCTATATCTATTGCACAGTTAAAAAGCTTTGCAGCAGATCTAGATTTAAAAGATTTAAATACTTTTATGCCAGATATAAAACCTTCTACAAATAAAAAAGTTGCAATCATAGGTGGAGGACCTTCTGGACTTACTGCTGCATATTTTCTTTCAAAAGAAGGTCATCATGTTACTATTTATGAAGCTATGCCTAAGATGGGTGGAATGCTTCAATATGGAATTCCTCAGTATCGTCTTCCAAAAGAAATACTGGATCAAGAAATAAAGCTCATAGAAAATATGGGAGTTACTATGATTACAAATACAAGAATTGGAAAAGATATAGATTTTTCATATATTAAAGAGCATTTTGATGCTGTATATGTATCTATTGGTGCATGGAAAAGCACTCCTCTTTCTTGTCCTGGAAATGATTTAGAAGGTGTAATAGGTGGAATTGACTTTTTATCTGATATTTCTATGAATAAACCTGTTCAAATTGGTGAAAAAGTAGCTATCATCGGTGGCGGAAATACTGCAATGGATGCTTGTAGAACAGCTATTCGTCTAGGTGCAAAACAAGTTTATCTATTATATAGAAGAACAAAGGATGAAATGCCTGCAGAAGAAATAGAAATAAAAGAAGCTGAAGAAGAAGGAGTTATTTTCAAATTTTTAGTAGATCCTATAGAAGTCATAGGAGCATCTGGAAAAGTTAAAAATGTTAGACTCCAAAAAATGAAGCAAGGGGAAAAAGATACAAGTGGTAGAAGAAAATCTATTCCTATAGAGGGAGAAACAGATTTATTAGATATAGATTCTATTATTGTAGCCATAGGTCAAAGTGCAAATACAAAAGGATTTGATGATATCTGTTTAACAAAAAAAGAAACAATTCATGCAGATGAATCTACTTTTCAAACTAATATTCCTGGAGTATTTGCTGGTGGAGATGCTACAAATAAGGGAGCTAGTATTGCAATCTCTGCTATTGGAGAAGGTAAATATGCATCTCAAGTCATCTGTTCTTACTTAGATGGAAAAATAACTCCTTATGAAAAGCCTTTCTATGTAGAAAGAGATGATTTAACAAAAGAGGATTTTAAAGATCGTGAAAAATTATATCGTCCTTCTATTTCTCACCTATCTCCTTCTATTCGAAAAAATAATTTTGAAGAAATCGTAACAGGTTATACAAAAGAAAAAGCAAGACAAGAAGCATCAAGATGTTTAGAGTGTGGCTGTCATGATGTATTTGAATGTAAACTTTTAGAATATGCCAACGAATATCAAGTATCTCCTCAAAGATATGAAGGTGAAATACATAAATCTCAAATAGAAGATACTCATCCTTTTGTCCATAGAAATCCTGACAAATGTATTCTTTGTGGATTGTGTGTAAGAGTTTGTGATGAAATTATTGGAATTTCAGCTTTAGGTCTTGTAGATAGAGGCTTTGATACAACTGTTACACCTTCTTTAGATAAACCTTTAAATAAAAGTGGATGTATATCTTGTGGAGCTTGTATTGATATGTGTCCTACAGGTGCTTTAGGAGAAAAACTAAGTATCCAAAAGAGTGTTCCTATAAAGACAAATACTACACATACTATCTGTTCTCACTGTAGTATAGGCTGTAATATAGACCTTACTACAAAAGGAGATTTACTTCTTCGTTCTCTTCCTAATAAAAAAAGTAATATCGACCATGGACTTTTATGTGTCAAAGGAAGATTTGGCTTTGATTCAGAGCAAATAGAAAAAAGAATTCAAAAGCCTTTCATTAAAAAAGAAGGAAAACTTGAGGAAGTATCTTGGGACGAAGCTATCTTATATACAACTAAAAAAATCCAAACCTTATCTTCCCTTTATGGAAATAAATCTATTGGAATCTCTGTCTCTGATAGATATACAAATGAAGAATTATATCTTTTACAAAAAACTGCAAAAAATATTTTTGATTATCAAAGTATAGGTTCTTTTAATAAAGTACCTTCTGGACTAAAAGATGTTTTAGGATATGATGCATCTACCAATACGTTTGAAGAAATTTTATCTACTGATTTAATTTTATTAATAGGGTCAAATATAATGAAGGATCACACTGTTTTAGGATTAAAAATTCAAAATGCCATTAAAAAAGGTGCTAAGCTTATAGTAATCAATCCATTTACTTCTTCTATAGACGAATGGGCACATAAAAAACTTACTCCTAAAAACGATTTAACTCTTTTAAAAGGTATATTAAAAACATTGATAGATGATGGCTACATTCCTAAAAATGCTGATAACTTTGAACAATTACAAAAAAACTTATCAAACGTAGAAGTAAGCCAAAATGCAAAAGAAATTGCTAGTCTTTATGGTTCTTCTAAGAAAGCTATGATTGTATTTGATCAAGCTTTTGTCAGCTATGATGCACAAAAGCTTATTGCAAATATAGCAGTAGTATCTGGTCACATTGGAAAAGCTCGATGTGGAATCATTCAACTAAAACCTAATAATAATAGTCAAGGTCTTGTAGACATGGGTATTTGCATCAACAAAGATGAAATGAACCAAAGAATTTATGACAAACAAATAAAAGGTCTTATGATCTTTGGAGAAGATCCTTACGATATAGATCTTGACTCCCTTGAATTTTTAATGGTTCAAGATACACATCTTACAGCTGCTGCAAAATTAGCTGATGTAGTGCTTCCTGGAGTAAGCTTTGCTGAATCTAGAGGAACCTTTACTAATAGCGAAAGAAGGATTCAAAAAATCCATCAAGCTATTCCTCCACTATGTGGACTAGAAAATTGGCAAATAATCTTAAACCTTTCAAATTCTCTAGGATTGAATATGAAATATAATGGTCCTAATGAAATTAGAAAAGAAATTTGTACCAATATTTACGAGTATTTTAAATTTAATGAAGAAGAAAATAATGAGTTTTGGCCTACCCATCAAAATCCTATTTTATACACTGATGGATTTAATTTTGAAAATAAAAATGCAAAATTACAAATTACAAATGATGGAGTTTTCTTTGAAAAATATAAAAATACAAATCATTTAACAAATGAATTTGTTAAATTTCTTCAAGAACAAGAAATACTATAAGTAAAAATTATAAAAAAACGTCACTAAATTTTCAATAATGATTCCTTATTTTTTATGAATTTTATCTAATATATTTTGTTAATAATATGGCAAGCCCTACCCTAGGGCTTCCTTTTATTTTTCAACATATTTTTACTATGATATAATAATAGTACTATAAAATCTTAAAAGGAGTTTTTATATGAAGAAATATTTTATTATAAAAAATGATTGTGTAGCCTGTAACAGCTGTTTGAAAAATTGTCCTGTAGAAGCTATTGGAGGACTTGCAAAAGAAGGCTATGAAATTGATCAACAAAAATGTATTCATTGTGGAAAATGCAAAAGCCTTTGTAAATTTCATGCAATCATTGAAGAGTAATACGCCCATTTGGGTATGTATAAATTAGTTTATATTCAAATTTGAAAGGAGCTTTACTATGCAAAAACCTACAATTCTTATGATTTTAGATGGTTTTGGATGGAATGAAAATGATTATGGAAATGCTATAAAAATGGCAAGTACTCCAAATATTGATCAATATTTAAATAAATATCCACATAATCAGATATATGCTAGTGGTTTAGATGTAGGTCTTCCCCAAGGCCAAATGGGAAACTCAGAAGTAGGTCATTTAAATATTGGTGCTGGAAGAGTCGTATATCAAGAATTTACAAGAATCACAAAAGCTATTGAAGAAAAAACTTTTTTTGAAAATGATACTTTGTTATCTGCTATAGATCATGTAAAAAAAAATAATACTTCCCTTCATTTATTTGGTCTTTTATCAGATGGAGGAGTTCATAGTCACAATACTCATCTTTATGCACTTCTTGAAATGGCTAAAAAGAATAATATTGAAAAAGTATATGTTCATGCTTTCTTAGATGGAAGAGATGTTCCTCCTGATAGTGCTATAAAATATATAGAAGAATTAGAAGAGAAAATAAAAAAAATAGGTGTAGGAAAAATAGCAACCATCTCTGGTCGTTATTATGCAATGGATCGAGACAATAGATGGGATCGAGTAAAACTTGCTTATGATGCACTTACTTTAGGAGTAGGTGAATGTGCTAACTCCTCTATAGAAGCTATTACAAATTCTTATTCTAAAAATGAATTAGATGAATTTGTAAAACCTACAATTATATTAGAAAATAATGAGCCTACTGCCAAAGTATCTGAAAATGATTCTGTTATTATGTTTAATTTTAGACCTGATCGAGCAAGAGAAATCACAAGAAGCTTTGTAGATAAAGATTTTCAAGGCTTTGAAAGAAAAAACGGATTTTTCCCTCTTCATTATGTATGTATGACTCAATATGATGCAACTATGCCTAATGTAAATGTATCTTATCCGCCTCAAACTCTTACAAACACATTAGGAGAATATTTATCTAAATTAGGGAAAAAACAACTTCGTATTGCAGAAACAGAAAAATATGCTCATGTAACCTTTTTCTTTAATGGAGGAGTAGAAGCTTCCCTACAAGGAGAAGATCGAATATTGATTCCTTCTCCAAAGGTAGCAACTTACGATTTAAAACCTGAAATGAGCGTTTATGAAGTCACTGAAAAATTAATAGAAGCAATAGATCAAGATATTTATGACTTTATCGTTGTAAACTTTGCAAATCCTGATATGGTAGGTCATACTGGTGTAATAGATGCAACGATTACTGCTATAGAAGCTGTAGATACTTGTGTTGGAAAAATTGTAGATAAAATCATAGAAGTAGGCGGACAAATGATCCTTACTGCTGATCATGGAAATGCAGATGAGATGCTTGATAAAAATGAAAATCCTATTACTTCTCATTCTACAAATCCTGTTCCTATTCTTTTAATCAATACTTCTAGCGAATATGATATTAAAGAAGGAAAACTTGCAGACCTTGCCCCTACCCTTCTGCAATTAATGGATCTGGAAAAACCAATTGAGATGAGTGGAGAATCTCTCCTTATTCCTTCTGAAGAACCTGCTTTGGCAGATGCATAAAAAATAAAGTTATACGATTGATTGACAATGTAAAACCTGCTTAAAGCAGGTTTTTTATTTTTTCAACAGGTATTTCTGTATAAGAAATTCTATCCTTAAATCTTGATAATAAATGAATAAAATCTTTTCCAAATAGATAAGCAAAAAAGAAATTTCCTATAGCATGCATCAAATCAAAATAAAATGAATTCATATATGTGAATAAAAAGCTTTGTAGTGTAAGTGGATATACAAAAGCTAGCCAATGCCACAAATTCATAATATAATCAAATAAAAAACCCCATAAAAACGCAAACATACTAATCATAATTCTTGAAGGATTTTGATAAAATTTCTTTAAAACCCCTGCACTTACTCCACAAAGTCCCCAAGCAAGCATCTGCCATGGAGTCCATGGTCCTTGTCCTAAAAAGAAGTTAGAAGCTAAAGCAGCAAAAGCTCCTACCATAAATCCAAAAAAAGGTCCAAATACATACCCTGAAATAATTACCAAAAAAGTAGTAGGCTGTACATTTGGAAGAGCTGCAAAAGGAACTCTTCCTACTCCTGCTAAACCCGCTAAAGTAGCAATAAGAGATATTTCTTTTACTGAAACCTTTTTCCTTTCATAAGAAATAAAAACAAATATAAAACAGATCAATATAACTGCTACTGATAGAAGTCCATAATTCATATTTTCACCTCTTCTTTGGTAGCTTTTAAAGCATCCTCTAAAGTAAGAATATGATCTATATATCCACTAAATAATTTATTCATTTGAGTAGTATAATAAATTCCGTCTGTCAATACATGATACTTAGAACCTATTTGAGCAATAGTTCCATCAAATATCAGACATACTCTAGCACAATATTTTGACACAAATTCTGCATCATGAGTTACTAAAATAATAGTTTTTCCTTTGTTTTTTAAATCATTTATAATTTTTCCTAATCTTTCTTTCAGTTTTCTATCTAGTCCTCTTGTAGGTTCATCTAAAATCAAAATCTCAGGCTCCATAACTAGTATAGAACCTAAAGCTACTCTTTGCTTTTCTCCTCCACTTAAATCCCTTGGATTTTTATCTCTATAATGAAAAATCTCTAAATCCTTTAAAACTTTATCAATTCTAGACAAATCCTTTATGTTCTTTTGATCTAATGTATATTTTAATTCTTCATATACTGTATCATTAAATAAATAATCATTTGGATTTTGAGAAAGATATCCTACTTCTTTTTTTACTTTTACTTTTCCCTTTGTAGGTTTTACAAGCCCTGAAATATTTTTAAGAAGAGTAGATTTTCCTCCTCCATTTTCCCCCATAATTCCAAGAACTTCTCCTTCAAAAACAGTTAAATTTAATTTTTTTAAAGCTTCTTTCCCATTTTCATAAGTAAAAGATAAATTTTGAATAGATATAACTTCTTCATTAGATATTTTTTCTTCTTCATATGTAAAAGGTGTAGAATCATCCATAGAAAATTTTTTTCTTAATATTTTTCTTCCTTCTTTTATTGTCAAAGGAACCTCTCTTTTTTGTTTTCTAATAAAATACTCAGAGACTGAAGGAGAAAAGTTTTTATCATTTTCATAACTAAAATTTACAAAACTTTGTGGTTCTCCATCAAATGCGATTTTTCCATCTTCCATAAAAAGCACTCGATCTGCTAAATGAAAACATCGGTCAATTCTTTGCTCAATCAATACAATAGTGTATCCTAACTCTTCATTTAATCTTTTTAAAATATGTAAAATCTCCTCTGCTGCTACTGGATCTAGTTGAGAAGTAGGTTCATCTAAAACAAAAAAACGATAACCCATCGCAACAGTGGCTCCTATTGCCACCTTTTGCTTTTGTCCTCCTGATAACTCATAGGTTTTTTTATCTTTAATATCCCATATATTTAAAAAGCTTAAAGCCTCCATTACTTTTTTTCTCATGATTTCATATGGTTTCCCTAAATTTTCTAGCCCAAAAGCAATTTCTCTTTCTACACAATCCATGACAAGTTGTTTTTCTGGATCTTGAAATACCATTCCAACCTCTACTTGATTGTCTATATTTCCCTGTATTTTTCCTCCATAAAACTCTGGTACAATTTTATTGAATACTCTTCCTAATGTAGATTTTCCTGATCCTGACTCTCCCAACAAAAGAACAAATTCTCCTTCTTTTATAGATAAATTAATTTTTTCTAGTGCAGGCTCTGACTTTCTAGGATAATAATAAGTTAAATCTTGTATTTTAGAAATTTCCATCTCATACACCCCCATAATAGTAAAACACAACTAAATAGGGCTACATCTATCCAAATTACAAATAAAAGATTCTCTATATGAAAACCTGTAAAAGTAGGATAAAACAGCACCAATCCTTTTTCTGACAATAATCCATATATGAATACCGCTAATACAATAGTATTTAAACTTAAAAATAAATAATCTCTTCCCTTCATCTCAAGCTTTGAATAAGAAGTTCTTATATATTTTCCGTATCCCCTTGAATAAAGAGACTCTGCTCGATCTAAAGATCCTTCCAAAGAGGATATAAAAATAACCTTTAATATTGGATAATAAGCTTTTACTCTTTTTATGATCTTTTTTTCTTTAAAATTGACTCCCCTTAAGATCATTACATCCTTTACCCTTAAAACCTCTAGCTTCAGTCTATGAATCATATTAATGGTCATAGATAAAGTAAGTGTCAATTTGTGAGCATATTTTGAAAAAAAACTAAAAGTATCATCACGATCTGTCATGACTCCATAAAAAGCAAAGATTAATAAAATACAAATGAGCTTTAAAGCACTATTTCCACCATAAGCCAAAGCTTCTAGAGTAATTTTAAATCTTCCTATGATGGGAAGTCTTATTCCTTCATAAATAACCATTCTTCCTTCATGATATACTAAAGGATTAACGATAATTATAAGTATTGCTCCATAAATTCCGTACTTTACGCTACTTATGATCTTTTTACCTTCTCCTAAAGTGCATATACTCATAATCATAAATAAAAGTATAGAACCAATATATACGGGATGAGAATATACAAGGGTCATAAATAGCAAAGTTATAGAAAACAATATCATTGTTAATGGATGAAATTTCATTTTATCACCTGATCTTTATTAAAATATAATTTAAAAATACGATTGCTCTTCATATAGCGATTTCTTTCGTGTGTTTACCTTTTTCTTTTGTAATAAAAACTGCTAGCATATTCTAGCAGTTTTTATTATTTATTTTATTCTACAACTAAATGGTATAATTTGTAAAGCATTATAGCTGCTTGGGCTCTATTTGCATTTTCTTTTGGGATAAATGTTTTATCTGTCATTCCACTAATGATAGATTCTTTTACACATAATGCTACATCCTCATTTGCCCAAGGTGCTATATTGGCTTTATCACTAAATCTTTCTAATTCCTCTAGACTTTCCTTTGTGTATCCTTTTTGTATCAATACCTTTCCAATAATTACTGCCATCTCTTCTCTTGTAATTTTTCCATTTGGATCAAATACAGCTTCACTTTTTCCACTGATGAGTCCATTTTTGTAAGCAGTTTCTACATATGGAGTATACCAAGCAGAATCTTCTACGTCTGTAAAGCTTATATTTATATCTTCTATATTTAATCCAAGCATTTTTGTAATAAAAGTCACAAATTCTGCTCTTGTAATAGATGCACTCGGATCAAATACATCTTTACTTCTTCCATTAATAATTCCCTTTTGAGCCATTTCTTCTATAGCTTCTTTTGCCCATTCATAATCTTTTAAATCATGAAATCCTATTTCTTCTCCATTTTCTACTTTTTGAGCAAAGTATTTACTAAAATGACTTGTTTCAAAAGTTACCATATTTGTATCTAAATCATATTCTCCACCCATATTTTCTATAGTACCATTGTCTTTTAGATAAAATACTTGTACTATTTCTCCTGTTTTAAATTCTCCATTATATGGAATAGATACTTTTATTTTTTCTTTACATTCTTTAATAGATTTTTCTCCTATATGAGCTGTCAAATCTACTACTATACTTTCTTTTGGTATTAAAAAAGTCCATGTATTTTTTTCTATTTCCTTTACTTTTAATATAATATTGTCTTTTACTTCATCAAACGTAGTGGATGTAAGAGTAAACACTGCTTTTTCTGTTTTTATAATCACTTTTTCTATATTGTTTTCTTTTAATATTTTTATTGTATTTGCTGGTAATATAGTTTCTACTTCTTTTTTGCTTATACTTGGTATTTGAATCATCATTTTATTTTCTATCAGATTAGCTTCAATACCATTTTTATTTAATTTTTTCTTTATCTCTTTTGTAGTATTTTCTATATTTTTTGCTGTTTCTTTGATTATATTTTCATCTAGCTGAGCTACTGATTTTTCACTTTCATCTTCTATTTTTTTTACTTGTATTATACTCCATTTATTGATTGTACTTTGAGCCATATCTATAATACTTTTTGCTATTTCTTCTCCATTTTCTTTTCCTATGACTTTTAATACTTTTCCACTTTCATCTATGATGTTTCCTGCTAAACTCACTACTTCTTTTGGATCATTTACCTTATTGATTAATTTTAAAGTATTATAAATATTTTTTGATACAACTTCACTTACTTCCTTTTGATTCTCTTCTTTCGATAGTTTTTCTGTAGATTTCGCTAAAATATTTAGTATTCTTACATTTTCTTTTAGCAAATTTTTTGCTGTTTCTTCACTTTTTATTTTTTCTGTAGCATTTTGTATAGAGTTAGAAATTTCTTTACCATAAGATACTAAATTTTTTGCATCCGCTTCTGTTTTTATATCTTCTGCTTTTTTATTCAATTGATCTATTACATTCTTTACTGCTTTTTTAATATCTCCTTCATTTATATTTGTATTATTTAAAATATCTTGTATTTTGTCTATTTCTTTCGTAATTTCATCTTCTTCTGTATTTGCTGAAGAACTCTTTGTATAATCTGTAGTATAAATCCACTCTATTTCATCTTTATTTTTCACACTACAATCATCTACACTTTTTTGTACTTTTTCTCCATTTAATTTATATTCCCATCCACTTTTTGCTCCTTGATCAAATTCTCCATATTTTCCTATACGCTTAAAATAACTTTTTTGCTCATTTAACACATAGCTTATATTTTTATCCTTTAAAATTCTTTTTGTTACAGATAAAACTGTATCTCCTTTTTGCAATTTTATTTTTGTTTTAGATATATTGGGATCATTATTATATCCTTTGATGGAAATAAAAGCTTCATCTCCTTGTTCAATAGAGCCTCCTCCAGATCCTGATCCATCATTTTTAGTAGAAATGAAATAATCTTCAAAACCTTCTGTAGAAATAGATTGTTTTGTATACATTGATTGTTTTTGATATAAATCAGATAAAGCTGCAAATACTTGTTCTGTAGCTAAATCATTTCCAAAATTACCTTCATTTTGATACTTTAACATAGCATTGAGCATAGTTTTTTGATCTACTCTCCATTGACTCTGTAAAGGATTTTCTCCTACAGAAACAAGCCCTTGAATCACTGTTGCTAATGTATTTGCATTATCATTATTTATAATATTGTTCTTTTCTAACTGTAATTTATGTACAGCCTTTTGTATTGCTTCATTTACGCCTTCTATGTCTTTATGATTAGAAAGCCCCATAATAGACATAGCCAAAGTATCTATATCTCTATATTCGCCAAACGTTCCATCTGTATTTTGATATTTTATAAGAGATTTGACTGATTTTTGTGTATCATAATCAGCATTTGATAAATCTAGAGCAAGAATACAATAAGCTTGAGTAGATGGATAATCATCCCATCCCTGAACAATAAACTTCCCTTCTATTGTCTGTTTACTTAGTAATTCATCTACCATATTTTTAGGGTCTTGTCCTGTTTCTATTAAAGCCATAATATTTTTTGCATAATTTGCAGCTGAAGTATTAAAAATGAGTTGATATTTTTCTTTTACCATTGTAAGAAAAATGTAATAATTAATTATTTTGTTTGAACACATGGTATATTTTAACTGATTCTATATATAATTTCAACTTTAACCTAAATGTAGTGATTGTATATAAAGAGTTTTATTTTCTTATTTGTATTACACACACAAAAAAGAGAATCCTTTTTTATAAAAGAATTCTCTTTTTAAAACTTATCTTTTTTATTCATTTTATTACTTTATCTTTTACTTCATCACTTTTACTATTGCTGTTACGGCTTCTGCTCTTGTAGCATTTCCTTGTGGTTTTAATTTTCCATCTGGATATCCTTGGATAATTTTTTTACTTACTAGTGTGCCTATAGCATCTTTTGCCCAACTAGATATATCTTTACTATCTATAAATACTTGTATATTTTCTTGTTTTACCAATTTTGAAGCTTTTACTAGCATTACTGCCATTTGTTCTCTTGTTATTATTTCATCTGGTCTAAAGCTTCCATCTTCATACCCTGATACGATACCATATGCTGATGCTGTAGAGATTATATCTTTTGCCCAATGATCTTTTATATCTGTAAAGACTTTTCCTTCTTTATCTTGTAGTTTAAATGCTTTGATAACTACTATTGCAAATTCTGCTCTTGTAATATTTTTATCTGGTTTAAAGGTTTGATCTGAATATCCACTGATTGCTTGTTTTTGTATTAATTCTTTGATAAATCCTTCTGCCCAGTGTCCATTCACATCTTTTAAATCTACTTTTGCTTCTTGATCTACTGGCTTTTTGATTTCTTCTTGTTCTTTTTGAACTTTTGTTACTAATACTGCAAATCTTGCAAAATGTTTAACTTGTCCACTTACTTTACCTTTTTCAAAATCTACTTTCATATTTTCAAGCTCTACCCATTGTTTATAATTTTCATCATAGTAGCATATACTAATCTTTTCTTGATTTTTATCTATGCTTGATTTTTCAAATGGTAATGTAATAGTAATAACTTTTTTGAAATCTTTATTTTTATCATTTGTAATTTCATATATAGAGCTTACTAATTTTTCATTGTCTTTTAATTTTAAATTAGATACATTTTCCTTCTTTTCTATTTTTACATACATCTCTTCGTCTATTGCATCCTTTGGTATTTCTATGACTAAATTATATTTTTCTACTTTTGAATCCTTATCTTTTTCTACTTTTATTCCACTTGGTAGTGATGAACCTCCTCCTCCACCGCCACCAGAGCTACCTATTGATGATTTAGCTTTTTCATAGATCACACTGTATTTTTTTTCTACTTTATTCCCTGCTTTGTCTACTCCTTTGATTATGATTATATTCTTTCCTTCTTGTAATGTAACAGAATATTTTTCATCTTGTTCTATTATTGTTTTTTCGTTAAAGATTACTTTAATGCTGTCTTCGTGATCTTTAACATATGCTTTAAAGGTTAGTTGTGGTTTATTTACTTTCATATCATCTGTTAAACCTTCTACTATTATTTCTAGATTTTGTGGTTGTTCTGGTGTTTCTGATTTTTTGATCAACTCTTCAATGGCTTTATTTATAGCTTTCACCTTTGCGTCTACTTCTTCTTGTGTTGTCTCTGGCATTTCTAATACTTCTTTTAAAGCTTTATAACTTTCTTCTGTGTAATATTTTTCATCTTTAGTGCTTGCTATTTTTTTTGCAGCATTTAGTGCTTCTTTATTTATTTCTTGTTCTTTTACTATCTTTTGAGCAAAGTATTTACTAAAATGAGTCGTTTCAAATGTTACCATTTTAGTAGTAAAATCATATACTCCACCCATATTTTCTACACTTTCATCCTCATTTAAGTAAAAGGCTTGTACTACTTCTTTAGCTTTAACTTCTCCATTGTACGGTATAGATACTTGCATAGGTTCATTAAATTGAGTTATTTTTTGCTCTCCTATTTTTACATTTAAATCTACTACTATACAGCGCTTTGGTACTTTATTTTTTTCAAAAGTTGTTAAATCATTTCGATTTATTATTCTTGAACTTAAAGTTATTTTTTCATCTTTTTGAATCCATGTGTTTGGTGTTACATTAAAGATTGTATTTTCTGTTTGAATAGCTACTTTTTCTATCTTATTTTCTTTTACTATTTTCATCATATTAGCTGGAAGTATTACTTCTACTTGTTCTTTCTCTACTTTTGGTATTTGTACAATCACTTTATTTTCTAGTAAAGTACCCTCTATACCATTTGATTTTAATTTTTCATTCATTTCTTTTACTGTATATGATGTGTCTTGAGACATTTCTTTTATTATATCTACATCTATTTGTGCTATAGCTTTATCTTGTTGTACTTTTACTAGCTTTTTATCCAATTCTTTCACACTAACTTTTTGTACTGCTTTTTGTGCTATTTGGATTGTGCTTTCAATAACTTCTTTTCCATTTTTATTTCCTATATTTTCAATTAATTTACCAGCAGCATCAATCATATCCCCTGCCACTTTATTCATTTCTTTTGTATCATTTACTTTATCTATTGCTTTTATTGTAACTTTTATATTTTTATCTACTGCTTTGCTTATTTCTTTTTGATCACTATCTTTTGATAATTTTTCTGTTGATTTTACTAAAGAATTTACAATTTTTATACTATCTTTTGCTACTGCTTTGGCTCCTTCCTCAGTAATAACTCGATCTGCTGCTTTTTCAATAATCTTTACAACATCATTTACCTCTTTTACTATATTTTGTGCATCTTTTTCTGTTTTCATTTCATTCACTTTTTTATCTAGCTTATTTGCTACCTCTTTTGTTGCATTTATGATATCTTTTTCGCTTGAATTTGGATCTATCACTTTAGAATATTCTTTATCATAATCTTCATTTGAAATATTATCTTCTCCATCATCTAAAACTATATTTCTTTCTACTACAATCTTACAATATGGTCTTGAAATATCTCGTATGCTTTCATTCATTCTTTCTGCTGACAAATAATAAGTTCCTGCTTGATTGAATTTTAAAATAACTTTTCCATCTTTATCTGTTTTTACAAATTCTTCATTCCATTTATATTTTTCATTGTTTACAAGGATTGTTGCATCCTGAATGGATGTTGTTAAAACATTTCCACTATCCATATCATAATGACTTCCTTGAAGATTTAGTACTACGTCTTGTCCTGTTTTTGTTTTGATTTGTTCCTTATCAAACCAAGCATACCAATAATTTGTATGATCTTCAGCAAAAAACCATACTATACTATCTCCATCATGAATAGAATATTCGCTTAATCCACGATTTGCAAATTTGTGATTTACATAATACATCCAACCATCTTTTCCTTCGTTGACTGTATTCATTTTTAATCCATTAATCATAGTAACAAAATTGTAATCTGAATTTTTACAATCATATGATATGCCTTTTTCTTCTAATGTTTTTATTGTCGGATGAATAGCCATATAGTTTTTATAGATTCTATCAATACCATATTTGTTCAAATCTAAATCACTTTCACTTAGATATACTTTTGTTGGTTGAATCATTGTACTTTTATTTCCTTCTACTCTTACATTTACTTTGATAGATTTATTCTCTGGCGGTGTAACATTACCGTTTTCATCAGCTAAAGTTTTGACTTTTAATATATCGCTAAACTCTGATTCATTGCCTAAAGTATCTACTGCTTTTATTTTATATTGATAAACTTTATTAGGTTCAACTGTTTTATCTATATAAATATTGTTTTTAGAGATAGCTATTTCTTTATCAAAATGATCTCTAAATATTTTATAATGATCAATTGCTGATGTATTCTTTGTAGAGAATTTTAAAGTTACTTCTTTTGAAGTGACTTTCTCACAAGTAACTGAAACTTTTGCAAGTGGGTTTTGGTCTTCTTCTACTTTATCTAATACTTCTATTCCTGATACTTCTGAAGATACTTCTCCAAACATACCTGCATCCATTTGTACTGCTGTATATACTTTTACAAAATCTACTTCATCTAGGTCTATTTTATTTCCATTCTCATCTACTGCCCAGTCAATATTCATTTCATCTCCACCTGGTGTTACATCTGCATATCCCCATTGTGGAGTTCTTGTATTGATACGTATTCCACTTAGTGTATATTCATTTTGGTTAATATGTGGAAAGTTTTCTTTTGATGGATAATAAGCTTGTTTATGATCACTGTTTTGTTTGATTACTCCACTATTTCCTTGATTATCTATCCATTCTACATCTTTTGCACTTTTTGGATTTTTATAAGTTACTTGATAATTTTTTATAGTTCCTTTTTTGTTGTATTCTGATCCTGATAAATAGTACCACGTATCATCTGCTAGTCCATTTTTATTTTCATCCTTCATAACAGCTATGCCAGCAGGTTCTTCATTACCTTTAAATGCATTTCCATATACTTTAAAATCACAAGCTCCTTTTTTATTTTTAATTGGATGATCAAAACCATATACAATAGATCCTCCAAATCCTCCTAAAGATATCAACCCATTTTTTCCATTTAAAGTTGATTTTGCATCTTCTATCGTTCCAAATTTTGAATTGATAAATTGTCCTGGAGCTGGTGTATACTCTATTAGTTTTGTTGCAAATTTGCTTGATTTTATATATATCACTTTGTATACATTTTGTATTTTCTTTTCTTTGTGTATTGCTTCTATAATAATATTATTTTCTCCATTTTGTAAAAGTACCTTATATTGATGGTCTTTATCTGGTTTAATGACTATATCCCCAAGTTTTACTATAATATTTACTTCTTGTTCTGAAGCTTTTGCTGTAAATACTATTTCTTCTTTATTTACAATCATTTGATCAGAGATTCCATCTACAATAAGCTTTAATTCTTTAGAAATTTCACCTTCTATTTCATCCCATCTTGGAACTTTTCCTTCCATTCCTTCTGAACTATAGTACCAAATAATTTGATCTCCATCTTTTACAATAGTTTTATCTGCATATTCGTCACTTACTTTTCCGTTTAAAGTAAACATCCAGCCACCCATACCTTTGTTTTGGATGCCATATATTTCTGTAACAAATCCACCTATGGCTTTATATAAAGTAGTAGTAGCTTGTAATGCTCCAAATGCAGTAAGTCCTCCATTATGCTCTTTTGTACTAATAGTCACTTGTTGTGGTTTAGAATATGCTACATATTTTCCGCTTTCTGGTACAACAATAGCTGTATAAACAGTACTAGTCTGTTCTGGTTCTTGAATCTCACTTGATATTTTTACATCTTTTACATAGTAATTTTCATATCCAGCTTCTTGTAAGTCTATCAATGTATACAATGCTTTTTGTGTAGCTTCTATCCATCCTCTATTGTTTATACTTTCTCCTTTTTGATTATCAAAGGAGTTATTTTCTTTCCATAGTATAAACAATGCATCTATTGGATTTTTGCCTGACTTCATCCATTTTTGTGATTTTAAATCTTCTTCTACTGATAAAAGTCCTCTCACTACATCTGCATGATATCCTGTAATATATACGTTATCGTATAATCCTCCATCTTCTTTTTGGATAGATTGAAGATAAGATACAGCCTTATTAATACTTTCTTCTACTCCTTCTATATCTTTGTGCTTACTTAATGCAAGCAATGCATCTCCTGTAGTTCTAGGATTTGATATATTTTTTCTTAGTGCAAATCCTCCATCATCTGTTTGATTTGAAATAATCTTTTTGATAGTTTTTTCTATACTATATACTGCCTTTTGATCTGGATATTTTTCATTATATTTATCCAAAATTGTTACAGCATTGATATATTCATTTGGATTTGTACTTTGATCCAGCTTATCTACAATTTCTTGTACCAAATTCTTTCCTTCAAAATCTTTTGGATCTTTTTGTATATCTAATAAAATAGATACTTGCGTAATGATACTAGATAGATTTTTTAAGGTTGTATCATACTTTGTAGTATGTTTTATATCTGTACTCCATTTACTTAAATCTACTCCTGCTCTTTTTAATGTTGCTGTTTCTAAGGCATTTAAATTTCCTTGGTTTTGTATAAAATAATCTGTTTGATAGTAGGAGTTTACTGCTTTAATGAGCTTATCAATTCTTTCTTTTGATGTGATCTCTGGTCCATCATTTTTGATAGCAAGTTTTTCAAACATAGATTCGTGATTATAAAGATCTACTAAAGCTGCAAATGCTTGATGAGTTGAATCAGCATGTAAATATGCTTCTCCTTGTCCTCCACCTTTTCCATAACCACATTTTTCTGGATTGTCTTGTAATATTTTATTTTTTAACAACCCATCCAACATAGTTTGATCATTTTTTATCCATTCTTTGCTATGTATAGGATCAATACCATTTGCTATCAATGCTTGAATCACTCTACCTGTTGCTATCGTACTATTTTTTAATCCTAACGATCTTGATTTAGTATCAAATCCACCATCTTCATTTTGTTTAGATTTTAAGAAATGTATTAAATTTTTAATTGTTTCTTTTACTTCATCTATATCGTTATGTCTTGATAAAGCTGTTAAAACTAAAGCTTCTGTTGTAACTTCATTATAAGTTTTAGAATCTTTATCATTAAGCATTTGAATAAGTCTTTTTACTGCTGCTTCTTGATCATATTTTCCATCTGCCATATCAAGGGCTATGATAGAGTATGCTAAAGCTTCAATAGAGTTTTGATCGCTATCTTTTAGTATAAATTCTCCTTTGTTATCTCCACTTACCATTTGTGAAGATACTAACTCATGAACAAAGTTTTTCACTTCATCCTTTTCGATCAATGCACCTCTTGGATCTAAGCCTGCACCGATTAAACACATAATTTGTTTTGATACAAACTGAGCTCTATCTGCTTTTTTATTTTCAGGTATTTTATTTTGTATCAATTGTTTGTCTAATCCTGATAAATTTCCTGATAAAGCAGATAAATAATCTAATATTTTCTTTTGTTGATACGCTTTATTTAAAAATTCTATTTCTTCTTTTATTTTTTCATCTATTTCATCATCTACATCATTCTTAATTTCAATAGAGTGATACATAGATTTATTTTTATATAAATCTGCTAGTGCTGCAAATGCCGTTTCTGTGCATTTAAAATCATCAAATATCTCTTTATTTGGTGTCGAAGGCAATTGCTCATTATATTCAAATCCACCATTATCAAGTTGACGATCTAGTAAAATTTGTACCATGTTCTTTCCATTTTTGACCCACTTCATAGGATCTATTTTATTTGCAACAAGTCCTTGAATAACAGTCCCTATAGCAAATGGATTGTTTTTATAACCACCATGGTCAAATCCACCATCTTCATTTTGATTATCTTTAATATAAGTAATACATTCCTCAATAGTAACTTTTACTCCATCTATATCTTTATGCTTAGACAAAGCAGTAATGGCTAATGCTTTTGTTTCAATTTCTGTATACAGACCATCCTTTTGATATTTTTCATCTTTCATCATATTGACAAGTCTATTTACAGCTTGTTCTACATTATATTTTCCATCTGCCATATCCAGTGCCATAATAGATAAAGATAAAGTAACTACACTATCTTGATCTGTTGTTTGTTGAACTATAAATTCTCCGTTTTTCTTTTGCGCCTTCTCAAGATTATGTACATAGTTTTTACTTTCTACAATATTTCCTTTTTCATCCTTTAGATTATAATCTCTAGGATTTTGTCCTGCTGCTATAATTTCCATTATATTTTTTGCATAATGGATTGCATAATCTTTTCTATAAAGTCTTAAATTTGACGCTACTTTTTGTTGATCTACATTAAATTCTTCTCCTATATGTTTGGAAGCTAATGCTGCCATATAATCATAAGAGCCATGTTGATCATAAAAAGCTACTAATTTATCTATAGCTACTTTTACATTCAAGCTAATATCTTGACTTTCAATAACTTTTACTGTGATTTCATCAAATACATCTTTATTTTCTTGTAATGTTACTTTTACTTTTCCTTCTCCAATTTGTAATGCCTTTATTTTTCCATCTTTAACTTCCACAATCGTAGAAGTTAAGCTCTCCCAAATTATCTGTGCATTTTTTACTAATACATTGTTTTCATCAAAAGCTTGTACCTCTATAGATTTTTCTTCTCCTACAAAAAGATTTAAATTCTCTGAGTTAATTTTTATACTCTTTGCTTTTCCTGCTGGTACATATTTTAACTCATGATACATTGATTTATTTTTAGCTAAATCTCCTAATGCTGCTAATGAATACGATGTTGCAGGTTTTGATTTAAACGTTGAAGAAGGTTTTGATTTAAACTGCTCCCCATCTTTACATGATAAAATAGCATCTAATAGAGTAATTTTATTTCCGTATCCATCAATTTTTGTCCATTCATCTGAAAATGGATTTTCACCTATTGCTATTAAAGCTTGAATGACAATTGCAGTATCTGAACAGCTTTCAATGAATCCATTTTCATCTTGTTGTTCTTTTAAATATTTTTTAATTCCTTCTATAGCTTCTTGTGCACCTAATTTTTCTTTATGATTAGAAAGAGCAATCAATGCATAAGATGTATCCTCTATAGCAAATCTTCCTGCTATATAGTATTGGTCATTATCCTTTGTAATCTTTCCTATTAAAGCATCAATAGCTTCTTTTTCTTCATAGCTTTCTCCTGCCATATCAAGGGCAATGATAGCTTTTGTTATAGATCCAGCATTAGAATCATTATAAAACTTAGATTTATCATTTAAAATAAAATCTATATAGTTTTTACCTTTATAATTTTTAGGATCTTCATTTGTTGCAATAATATTAATAATATTTTTTGCATCATTTTCGAGATTTCTATAGGAATAAATATTCTTTTTAGAACTTATGTCACTTATATTCTCATCTGTAAATCTAAGTCCTAAAGATGTGATAAAATCATATGAATCTTGTTTGTTAAAATATTCTTTTACATCATGAATGGCTTCATTAATTTTTTCTTCATTTGTTTTTCCTTTAACAATTGTTAAAGTTACTTCACCTTGAATTTCTTGTCCATCTTCTTTTTGTACAGTTCCTGTTATTTTGATTATTCCTTCTTTTAGAGCTGTTACAATACCCGATGAATCAATACTTGCTAAATCATTAGGAGCAACAGTCCATTCTACAGGATAGTTTTCAACAGAATCATCATCTGTATCATATACCTTTGAATTGATTTTTATCTTTTTACCTTCTTCTATTTCTTTAATATCTTGATCTACAGATACTTCTATTTTGTTAGGATTTACAGTAATAATCTTTAATTCAAAAGTATTTTTAGCACTTTTAAAATCTTTCACCATAGCCGTAATAACTACTGTTCCTGAACCTATAGCTGTAACTTCTCCTGTGTTTGCATTTATCGTTGCAATAGCTGGATCACTTACAGACCATGTAAATTGTTGAGAAGGTACAAGCTTACCGTCTTTATCTAATGCTTTTGCTGATAATTTTAATTTTTTTCCTATCTTGAGCTCTTTTTGATCGTTTTCTGCTTGAATCTCTACTTTTTCAGGGTTTCCTATTTGTATCTTTATTTCTTTATACATAGATTTACCCGTATAAATATCTGTCATAGCTGCAAAAGCTAAAGCTGTAGCTTTGTCATCTGTAATAAAATCAGATTTTTTTTCTTTAAATTTATTTTCTTTTTTAAATGTTAGTAGTCCATCTAGTAGTGAGTTTCCATTTTTCTTAAACTCATCTGAAAAAGGATCTTCTTCTATTGATAAAAGAGCTTGTATAGTAACTGACGTAGCTTTACAATTATCTTCTAAATATCCATTACTTCCAGATGGTGCAGTTATTGCGCCTTCTTTACTTTGATATTTTCTAAGATATATTTTACATTCTTGTACTAGCTCTTTTACTCCATCTATTTCCATGTGATTAGACATAGCTATCATTGCCATAGCTGTCATTTCCATTTGATTATAATTATAGCTTTTATCAAAATATTTGCTATCTTTATCTGTCTTTGCTGTATTTTGTAAAAAGCTTATTGCTTTTTCTTTATTGTATACTGCACCTGCCATATCTAATGCTATAATTGGTAAAATCATATCTTCTGCCTTTGTTGGATAAGTAAAGCTACTACCTATTTTAAAATATCCTGTATCATTTTGAGATCTTGACAATTCTTCTACATAATTATGTCCCTTATAATCCCTTGGATCTAATCCTGCTGCAATCAACATCATTATATTTTTAGCATAAGCATTAGGAGTATATAAATTATTATCTATTTTAATTTTTTCTCCTATTACTTTTTTGTCTTCTCCTATATAACTTAAACCTAAAGCCTCTATCTCAGAATATTGTGATTTATCTTGATAGAAACCTTTTACTTCATCTAATACATCTTTTGCTATATCATTAATTGTAACAACTTCTATATTACAGATTTCTTCTATTCCTTCACATAAAGCTTTTATACTTGTATTTCCCTTTGATAAGCCTGTAATTTTTCCTTTTTCTATTTTTACAAGCTTATTTTCATCTTCTACGCTCCATATAATTTCTTTATCCTTTATTTCTACTTCATCTTGATCAAATACTTTAGCAGTAATTTCAATAATCTCATCTTTTTTGATTTTAATATCTTTGATCTGTTGATCCTTTAAATAAATTTTTATAAAAGATGGCTTTGCATCTACTACTTTTATATTTATAAATCCTTTGATAGAAGCATTTTCTTCTATTTGTGCTGTGATAATTGAATCTCCTTTTTCTTTTGCTGTAACTACTCCTTTTTCAATTTCTAAGATATTTGGATTAGAACTTGTCCATTTTATTTTTTGTCCTGTTACCAATCTATCTTCATTATCTAGAACCTTAGCTTGAAGTTTTATGCTCTTTCCTTTGATGATTTCAGTTTTTTCTGCTTTAATCTCAATTTTAGATGCTACATCTCCTAGCTTTATTTTTAAAGCATGATACATAGACTCATTTCTATCCAAATCTGCCAAGGCTGCAAAAGCTGCTTCTGTAGATTTTGTATCTGATGGAGCCTTCCATGCACCTTTTCTAAATCCTCCATCTTCATTTTGATATTCCATCAATACATCCATTATGTTTTTTTTATTTTTTACATAATCTCCAGTTAATGGATCTTCTTCTACTGCAATCAATCCTTGAATTACTTTTCCTAATGTTTCTGGGTCAGTTGAATAATTTCCAAATCCTCCATCATTCTGTTGAGATACTTTTATATAATTTACACATTTTTTCAATAAATTAGGAACTCCTACATGATCTTTATGATTAGACAAAGCAATCATAGCTAAAGCAGTCTGTTTTAAATCAGCACTACTAGTTCCCTTTATATAAGCTTGATCTTTTTTTATTTCAAATTTATTTTTTAAAGCTTCTACTGCTTTTTCTTTATCATAGTCTGCACTTGCCAAATCTAATGCTAGTATAGAATAGGATAATCCATCTGTAAGAGTAGTAAATTCTCCTGTTGGTTTTTGCTTTTGTGCAAGAACATCTACATAATTTACAATATCTCCTTTATAATCAAAAGCTCTAGGATCATGATCTATAGAAATAGCTTCCATGATTCCCTTATAGCAATTAAATTCATTTTTAGGTTCATATTTTCTTAAATTGTTCTTAATAATTTTTATGTCTTCATTTAAGTTTTTACTTGAATGACGATATGCCATAGCTGATATGTAATCTAATGATTCATTTTTATAATACTCCTTTAATTTTTCTAGTGCATCATCAATCTCACTTTTATAATTTAATGTCTTTGGTTCTTCCATAAGAGGCTGTATTTCAACCTTTTCTATCACCTCTTCTACTTCTTTTTTGTAGCCATTCTCTTCATAGACATCCTCAGTTGTCGTTTTCTCTTTTTCATATACATGATCTGTTACTGTTTGTTGTCCATAAACATACATTAAATTGTCAATCCCTGGTATATACGAAAAAAACATTGCAACTGCTAAAAGTATACTAATAGATTTTTTCATGACCGTCCTCCTTTTTTATTGTAATTTTGTTTTCATTCTTCTTCTCCTTTCATAATAATAAATAAAAGCAATAGGAAAGTCCTAATTTTTATTTTATTAGGACTTTTTGTATAAATGTTCCCTTTGTGATTACAATCATTTTATATAACAAATTTGTCGAAAATTTATCTGTCAAAGGGTGAAGTTTAAAATAAAATCACAAAAAAACATCTATACTTTTCTATAAAAAAGCCTTGACTTCCTAATGAAAGTCAAGGCTTTTTTAACATAAGTACATTTCACTTATATTTATATTTTCTTATTTTACCTTGCATATCACCTTTCCTCGGAAGGTTAAATGCTACACTTTTTAGGCAGGTCTCCTGACTTGTGGATCAACGCTTTCCTTTACCTTCCCAGTTTCCCAGTGGTATATCAAAGGTAGCTTCCCACTTACAGTGGCCGGACCGTTTAGGATTTTCACCTAATTCCCTTTTTCATCTTTGATGTATACATCAAAGAACCTAAAAAATAATATGTAATTTTATATAAGAATCTATTCAAATATAATTTTATTCATCTCTATAAATATTATTTCATATTCTAGTTTCTTTTTCAACCAATATGTTACATATTTTTAAAAATTTTCTTTATATTCTTCCATAATATAAAACATTATTCAATAAAATTTATATTTTTTATCATAATTACTCATGAAATAATTCTTCTACTCTATTATATGTTTTGATATTTTTATTACTGAATTATATTTATTTTCTTGATCTACTGCTTTAATGATAAGTGTATTTTTTCCTTTTTTAAAGGTAACATTGTATTGTCCACCTTGTTCTTTTATTATTTTATCATTAAGAATTACAACAATACTACTTTCATTGTCTTTTGCATAAGCTTTAAAGCTCATTTTGGGTTTATTAACTTTCATATTATGATTTAAACCCTCTACTACTATTTCTATTGGTTTTTCTTCTTCGCCTACTAATGCTTTATCAAGGTGTAACAAAGCATCATCTACACTTTCTTGACTGCCTTCCATATTTTTTAGTACATCATAGGCATGATGATATGCTTTTAATACTAATGTATTGGAAAGAATCTTATTTTTAGCCCAATCACTGTTAATCTCAGCAATTTTTGCTGTTAAAGCATCTTTATTAGCAGGAGTAATATAAGGATCTTCTCCCATAAAATCTGTACCTCCAAGATCAGCACCAAGTCCATATACAGTAAACTGACATCTAATAACATCTCCATTCTTTGGTATATAATTTGAAAAACCATAATTAACAATTTTATTATTCACAGAATACATCCAACCAGACATAGAAGTATAGTCAAATTCTCCAAGCCACTCTTCTTCTTTTTTTGATCCTATTTCTTTTTCAACTTTATCTAAAATATATTGTGGAATTTTAACTTGACTTTTATCATCATCTCTTACTTTAGCTAGATAAAATTCTCGATCAATTTTTCCTGTATGTTTATAATTTCCTTCTCCTATTAGCCTTGTTATCATTTTTGCTCCATTATCGCCTTTATTCAAAGGCATTTTTATTGGCTCTTTGTAGTATCCTTGTCCTAAAGTAAATTTCTCTATAGATATAGTTACATATTCTTGTTCTACTCCTTCTTTTTTCCCATTTTTCTTAGCTTTATTAAACGTTTGTGTAGCTATGTTTAATAAAGCTAGTGCATTGTCTACCTCTTCTTGTGTAGCATTTGCTTTATAAGATATTGTTTGAGCTTTTTTTATTTCAGTTACATAATCTTTTACATCTTTTTCTGTTACCCACACATCTTTTAATGATACATCTTGTCCCTCTACACTTATGACTACTGAATCTTTATTTTTATTAGCTACTTCTATTGCCTTAGTTAATTCTTCTTTATTTATTTCTGGTTTTGATGTGTCATCTTGAAATTTAATTTGTCCTAATCTATACCAAGTTGAACTTTGATGAACCATGTCACATACAGCTATTGCGGCTTGCTTTGTTGCCATACCTACAGATCCGCCATCATCTAATTTCCATCTAAAAGAACCATCTCTATTTTGATATTTTAAAAGAGCATTTACTGGGGTTTTTCCATTTACTGCCCAATATCCATTTGCATCAACAACATTCTCTCCGATTGCTACCAAACCTTGAATTGCACAAGCAATACTATTCGAATTTTCTTGATCCCACTGACCCTTTCCACCAAAGGCCCCATTATCTAACTGCATACTCTTTAAGTATTCTTTAGCTTTTTGAATACTTTCTTGTACTTCTTCTCCTTTTGATTTTGATAATACAATCAATGCCCAACCTGTATTATCAATATTACTAAAAGATCCAAAGCTTCCGTTGTCATTTTGTTCTTTTATTAATGCTTCAATAGCTTTTTCTCTATTTTCTTCATTCCATACACCTACATCTACCCCTAATTCTACACCTACATCTAAAGCAACTATTGCCCATACTGTTTTACCTATTGTTCCAAAGCTTCCTTTTTTATTTTGTTGAGCTGCTAATTCAGCAAAAAGATTTCTATTTGTTTCGAATGCCTTTGCAGGATTTTTACCTACTCCTAACAAACTAAAAATATGATGAATATGATCGTTACCACCAACTGTAGCACTAAAACCTGGATCTTTCTTTTTCCACGAATAATTTTTCCATGGAGATTTTTCAAAGTTTTCTCCTGCTGCCCATAAAGCAACAAAGGCTTCCCAATCATCCATTGGCATTGTAGGTTGATTTTTTCTATAATATTCAACCACTTTATTTAGTGATTCTTTAGTTTTAGTCATATTTTCTTCTTTGGAAATTTTTAAAACTTCATTTTTTGTAATATCTTGATTTAACCCTTCATCTGCCCAGACGCATATCGAACTAAATACTGAGAAAATCATGATAAAGCTAAGATATAAAGCTAACTGCTTTCTCCATTTTTTATTTGACATTTTTTCACTTCCTCCTTATTCATATTATTAAAAAATCATCTTCTCCATAAGAAAAAATGCTTTACATAAACTACTATATATTTTAAAATCATAAAATATTTTATAGTAATGTCTTTAATCTTCTTATCCTATTCACAAGAAATAACATCATCTAAATTCCATTATAACGTTACCATATTTTTCATTTTAAAACAATATGTTCCGTTTTATAATCTATAATACAAATTATAAATATACAGTTTATACTTTTTTTATTTTTTATCTAATTAAAAACACTAGCAGATGCTAGTGTTTTTAATTTATTGTATAGATTGATAGAGTTTATAAAGCATTACAGCACCTTGAGCTCTATTGGCATTTTGTTTTGGCATAAGTGTATTATCTGGCATTCCATTTATGATTTTTTCCTTTACGCATAATGATACATTCTCATCTGCCCAAGGAGCTATATTTATTTTGTCACTAAACCTTTCTAATTCGTTGACATTTGCTTTTTCTTTGCCTTTTTGTGTAAGTACTTTTCCAATAATCGTTGCCATTTCTTCTCTTGTAATGTTTCCATTTGGATCAAATACAGTAGCACTTCTTCCACTG
>NZ_RYYS01000005.1 GCF_004138215.1 Anaerophilus nitritigenes | reverse complement strand
CAATTAATTTGTTTGCTTGTCATTTCTTGTGCTGTTTAGTTTTCAAAGGTCAATCTATTTTTTAAAACTGCCGTTATTTTGACAGCTTAATTAGTTTATCATTTTTATTCATTCTTGTCAAACATTTTTTTGTCATTAGAAAACTTTTTTGATGTTTTCGCTAACGACAATGCTTACTATATCATAAACAAAATATATAAGCAATATCTTTTTTTCGACTCTATTTATTATTATTTCTGTTTTTTATTAATATATTCATTTTTTCTTTTATTTTCTATGAATTTTATTATAATTTGTAGATAAACTATATATTAAAAAATTTAAAGCATAGGGATAAACCCCTACGCTCTACTTTTCAATAGGTTTCATGGTTGGAAATAAAATAACATCTCTAATAGTTGGAGAATCAGTAAGAAGCATCACTAATCTATCAATACCAATACCAATTCCTCCTGTTGGTGGAAGTCCTACTTCTAAAGCATTTAAGAAATCCTCATCCATCATAGCAATTTCATCTTCTCCCATTTCTTTCTTTTTTATTTGATCTTCAAATCTTTGTCTTTGATCCATTGCATCATTTAATTCTGAGAATGCATTTGCAATTTCCCAAGTATTTGCAAATGCCTCAAATCTATGAGTATATCCTGGATTTTCTGGATCTCTCTTAGCAAAAGGTGAAATCTCAACTGGATGATGGGTAACAAATGTAGGTTGCATAAGAGTTTTTTCACAAAATTCTTCAAAAAATAGATTAATAATCTCTCCTTTTGTTGTTTCTTTTTTTACTTCTATTCCTTTTTCTTTAGCAACTTTCCTTGCTTCTTCATCTGTATCTATTTCTTCAAGGTTAATTCCTGTTACTTCTGTAACTAAATCTACCATTTTTATTTTTCTCCATGGAGGAGTAAAATCTATTTCTTGTCCTTGATATATTAGTTTGGTTTTGCCAGCCGCAGCCATTGCCATTTCTGATACTACTTCTTCACACATTCTCATCATAACTTCATAATCTGCATAAGCCATATACCATTCAATCGTCGTAAATTCAGGATTGTGTCTTTGAGACATCCCTTCATTTCTAAATAATCTTCCTATTTCATATACTCTATCTATTCCACCTACAACTAATCTTTTTAAATGTAGTTCTGTAGCTATTCTCATATACATATCTATATCTAGCGTATTATGATGAGTAACAAAAGGTCTAGCAGTAGCACCTGATGCAACAGTATCTAATATAGGTGTTTCTACTTCTAAAAAGTCACGATCATCTAAATATTTTCTTAATGCTTTTATAGCTTTTGTTCTAGCTATAAAAGTTTCTTTTACTTGAGGATTTACAATTAAATCTACATATCTTTGTCTATATCTTAATTCTTTATCTTTTAACCCGTGCCATTTTTCCGGAAGCGGTTGTAATGATTTAGAAAGAAGCTCTACTTTTTGAGCTTTTACAGAGATTTCTCCCTTTTGTGTTCTAAATACAACACCTGTTATCCCTATAATATCTCCTATATCATATGTAAGAACAATTTCATACTCTTCTTCTCCTAATGCATCTTTTCGAACATAAGATTGAATTCTTCCTTGTTTATCTTGTATATCTAAAAAAGAAGCCTTTCCCATAGTTCTTTTTGCCATGATTCTTCCTGCAATGGATACTTCTTGTCCTTCTATATGTTCAAAATCATCTTTTATATCTCCACTAAATGCAGTTTGTTCATATTTTTCTACTTTAAATGGATTTCTATCCATATCTTGAAGTTTTTTAAGTTTATCTCTTCTAACTTGTAATACTTCACTAAGACTCATTTCTTCACTCATCTTTTGTACACCTCCAAAGTTATCTACTAATTTCTAATATTTCATATTTTATAATTCCATCTGGAACTTGTACATCTACAACTTCTCCTACTTTTTTTCCTAGTAAACCTCTTCCTACAGGAGATTCATTAGAGATCTTTAACTCATAAGGATCTGCTTCTGCAGAACCGACAATAGTATATTCCATTTCTTCATCAAATTCTAAATCTCTTACTTTAACAACAGTTCCAATTCCTACTACATCTAAAGATATATCTTCTTCATCAATTACTTTTGCTTTTCTTAAAGTCATTTCAAGCTTTGCAATTCTTTCTTCTACTTGGGCCTGTTCATTTTTTGCTTCATCATACTCTGAATTTTCACTAATATCTCCAAAAGCAATTGCTTCTTTTATTCTTTCTGCTACTTCTTTTCTTCTAACAGTTTTTAATTGTTCTAATTCCTCTTCTATTTTTTGTAACCCTTGACGAGTTAATATAATCTCCTTATCAACCATCTACTTTCTCTCCTTTTCCCTTTTATAAAATACTTGCTACTCATTATATGTTTTCATCATAATTTTATTCTTATTCTACCTATTCCATATATCTATATTGCATTAAATTTTCAAAATTTTTAATTCTTTTCATCACTATATGCGAAATATTATAATGTACATACTACTCATTGTCAAGCTATCCCCTGAATATTTTGAAATCTAGCTATACAGAATACTCTAAAATTTTTTGTAACATCTCTTTTATGTCTTCTTTTGTTTGAAGGGTATTTAATTTTCCACGAATGATGCTTGAATTTCTCACTCCTTTTAAATACCATCCTATATGTTTTCTCATCTCTCTAACTGCTACATATTCTCCTTTATATTCAATAAATAAATAAAGATGTTTCATCATCATATTTATTTTTTCTTCTATAGTAGGCTCTGCTAGAATCTCACCCGTTTTCATATAATGACTTATTCTTCTAAAGATCCATGGATTGCCTTGTGCTCCTCTTGCAATCATTATTCCATCGCAATTTGTCATTTTCTTCATTTTCAATGCATCTTCTATACTTAATACATCTCCATTTCCTATCACTGGAATAGATACTGAATTTTTTACTTCTTTTATAATATTCCAATCCGCTTTACCTGTATAAAATTGTTCTCGTGTCCTTCCATGAACTGCAATTGCTTTTGCTCCATTTTCTTCTATTCTTTTAGCCATCTCCACTGCATTGATGTGATCATCATCCCATCCTTTTCTAATTTTTACAGTGACTGGTTTATCTGTATGATTCACTACAGCACGTACAACTTCCCCTGCAAGCTTAGGATTCTTCATAAGTGCTGATCCATCCCCATTTCTTACAATCTTAGGAGTAGGGCATCCCATATTAATATCTAGCATAGCATGATCATGATCATTTAACTTTTCTGCAGCTCTAGCCATAAACTCAGGATCTGATCCAAAGATTTGAAGAGCTACAGGTTTTTCTTTATCATGAATTTCAATAAGCTTTTTAGTATTTTGATCATTATAAACAAGTCCCTTTGCACTGATCATCTCTGTATATACAAGACCTACTTCTTGTTCTTTACAAAGAAGTCTAAAGGACAAATCCGTTACTCCAGCCATAGGTCCTAAAGACAAATTGTTCTTGAGTACTACATCTCCTATTTTCATTTTTTCACCACCTGTTTCTTATCTATAACCAATATGAATTTTTTTATGTAAAAAGTCTTCCTTTGTAAGCCTCCTAAGTAGACTTTTTTGAAATACGTAACAAGAATTATAAATTTACTCACAATTTTATTTAATGCATAACTTCCTAATGTATTATAGAAAATTAGGGTCATCCTTAGAAACGATTCTAAAAAATGACCCTAATTTTTATTTTATTCCTTGTTTCTGTTATAAATAATTCTAAGCCCTTCAAGGGTAAGAAGTTTATCAATGCAGTCTATAGTCTCTGATTCAGTTCTAATTAAACTAGCAAGACCTCCTGTTGCGATTACTTTTGTTTCTTCACTTCCTAATTCTTTTTTCATTCTACGAACAATATAATCTACAAGTCCTACGTATCCATAAACCATTCCTGATTGCATACTACTTACAGTATTTTTACATATTACTTTTCCAGGCTTCACAAGTTCCACTCTAGGCAATTTTGCTGCATGCTCAAACAATGCCTCACTAGAAATTTTTATTCCTGGTGCGATAGTTCCTCCTAAGTATTCTCCCTTTTCTGAGATAGCACAAAAAGTTGTAGCTGTTCCAAAATCTACAATCACTAAAGGTCCTCCATATTTTTCATATGCTGCAACTGCATTAACAATTCGGTCTGCTCCTACTTGTTTTGGGTTGTCATATCTTATATTCATTCCTGTTTTGATGCCAGGCCCAATTACCATTGCTTTTTTATTGCAGTATTTTAAAGCTGCATGTTCAAGGGTATACATGATAGGTGGTACAACAGATGATATAATTACATCTTTTACATCTTCAAGTTTAAGTCCCTCATATTCAAATAATTGATGGATCAAAATTCCATACTCATCTGAACTCTTAGTCTTATCTGTAGCAAATCTCCAATAATTTAGTAGTTTTTCGTCTTTATATGCGCCTAAAACAATATTGGTATTCCCGACATCAAATGCTAATAACATATTTTTGATCAACCTTTCTCATTTGTTTCTTTATCATCTATTTCAAATGTGTTTTTTTCCTTTTATATGTTATCATCTGAGTATTTATTTTGCAACCAAAAACTATAAAAGAATCTACTTGTCTTCCTTAATTATAACCCCTTTATTTATCTTCATACATAATCTGTAATCCCTCTTACAGATACTTCCCCTGATAAAACCTTTTTAATCTCTCCTGTACTTTTTTTAATAATAAGCTGTCCATCTTCTGATATATCCATAGCATAAGCTATAATTTCTTCATGTTGACTTTTGATCTTTACCTCTTTTCCTAATGTAACAGAATAATCTTTACATAAATCTAAACTTTTTTGTATATTCTTATTTTGTATAAAATCTAAATACAACTCTTCAAATGAATGAAGTACTTCCTTTATAATTTCTTTTCTAGAAACTTCTTTTCCTATACATTCCCTTATCGATGTGGCTATACTTTCGATTTCTTCTGGGAACTCTTTATTTGTCATATTTACATTCATTCCAATTCCTACAATGATATAATTCATACAATTTAATTCAGCACTCATTTCTGTTAAAATTCCACATACTTTTTTATTGTTTATAATAATATCATTTGGCCATTTTATCCCCACAAATTTATGAGTAATGTTCATAAGTCCATTTGCTACAGCTGCAGCTGCTATTTGTGTTATTTTTGCAGCCTCCATAGGATCTATTAAAGGTCTTAAAATAATAGACATCCATATGCCTTTTTTCTTTGGTGAAATCCAATTTCTACCCAATCTCCCTCTTCCTCCTATTTGTTCTTCTGCAATTACTACTGTCCCTTCTTCAGCTCCTTCACTAGCCATTCTTTTTGCTACAGTATTAGTAGATTCTACTTGGTCAAAATGGATTACTTTGTTACCAATATATCTATTTTTTATTTCTATTTCTAAAATATCTGCATCTAAAATATCTGGTTCTTTCAAAAGTCTATATCCCTTTCTTGAGATAGACTCTATTTCATAACCATCTTCTTTTAAACCTTTTATATGTTTCCATACTGCTGTTCTTGTAACTCCTATTTGATGACTTAATTCTTCTCCTGATATAAAATTTTCTTTATTATTTTTTAAAGCTCTTAGAATTTGCTTTTTCATAAGTTAATCTCTCCTTCATATAATTCTATCTATATAGTACACAAAAAACTTTTATTATACTATAACTCTTATCTAAGAAATTCTAATATTCTTATCAAAATTACTTATTATTTTAATTTAATAAAAAAACAGGCAGATAATTCTACCTGTTTTTTAACCAAACAACGAAAGCATCATTCCTGCCGCTACAGCTGAACCTATAACCCCTGCCACATTCGGCCCCATAGCATGCATTAATAAAAAGTTAGAAGGATTTTCTTTTTGCCCTACTACTTGTGAAACTCTAGCTGCCATTGGAACTGCTGAAACTCCTGCTGAACCAATTAAAGGATTAATTTTTCCTCCCGATAACTTATTCATAATTTTAGCAAGAATCACTCCTGCTGCAGTTCCTACTGCAAAAGCTACTACCCCTAAAAAAACTATTTTCAATGTTTCTTCCGTTAAAAAATTTTTTGCACTTGCAGTAGCTCCTACTGAAAGTCCTAAAAATATGGTTACGATATTAATCAAAGAGTTTTGTGCTGTCTCTGATAATCTTTTAGTAAATCCGCTTTCTCTAAATAAATTTCCAAGCATAAGCATACCAATTAAAGTAGCTGCTGGTGGAAGCATTAAAGATACTACAAGTGTAACCATAATAGGAAATATAATTTTTTCAGTTTTTGATACTGTTCTTAATTGATCCATTTTGATCATACGTTCTTCTTTCGTAGTTAAAAATTTCATAATAGGAGGCTGGATAATAGGTACGAGTGCCATATACGAATACGCTGCTACAGCAATAGCTCCTAATAAATTTGGTGCTAATTTTGATGCCAAAAATATTGCTGTAGGTCCATCCGCTCCTCCTATAATTCCTATAGATCCTGCTTCTTGTCCTGTAAATCCTAATAAAATAGCTCCTATAAAAGTAGTAAATATGCCAAATTGAGCTGCTGCTCCTAAAAGCAAGGCTTTTGGATTTGCAATAAGAGGTCCAAAGTCAGTCATAGCACCTACACCCATAAAAATAATAGGTGGAAAAATTCCGAATTCATCTCCTTGGAAAAAATACCATAACAATCCTCCTGGATCTCCATGCCCTCCATGAGGCTTCATTAAATCTGCAAAGGGTAAATTTGCCAAAAGCATACCAAAAGCTATGGGTATCAAAAGGAGAGGTTCAAAACCTTTTTTAATCGCTAAATACAACAATACAAACGAAACAATAATCATAATAATATTTCCTGGCTGTTCAAATAATCCTCTAAAACCAGTATCATACAGAAATTTTGTGATTGTATGTATCATCATTTAAATCTCCTTTCCTTTCAATTTAAGAGGTTAAGAATTATCCTACTACAACCAATACATCTCCTGCATTTACAGAAGCACCTTTTGTTGTATTAATAGACACGATCTTTCCTTCTGAAGGAGACATAATTTCATTCTCCATTTTCATAGCCTCTAAAATTAAAAGTACTTGACCCTTAGCTACTACATCTCCTTGTTTTACTTTTAAATCTAAAATTGTTCCTGGCATAGGAGCTGTAACTGTATTTGCTCCTGCTGGTACTTCTTTTGGTGCTGATACTGTTTCAGCTTTTGGTGTTACCTTAGTTGGTACCTTTGGAGGTGATACTCTTTGTTGTGTAGGTTGTTGTATAGGTCTTTGTATTGGCGTTGAAGATCCTCCCTTGATTTCTTCTACTTCTACTTCATAACTATTTCCATTTACAGTAATATTAAATTTTTTCATTTTCATACTCCTCTCGTCTTTTTTAATATCTTTAAATACATATTAATGAAATATTTTTGAGTTCATTTGTTCCATTCTCCCAGCTCTTGCCCAAGTTGGTGTAGGATCTGTTATTCTTTTAATATTTTTTACTACAATATTATGAGTAGAAGTTCTTAAAGTTGCAGCAATCGCTCCAGTAATTACAGCTACTAATTCTTCTTCATTTTCTACTCCATCTATAGTAGGGTCTTTTATAATAGAATCCTCTACAGATACTTCTTGTTGTATTTTGATTTCTTTTTCTTGACTTTTTAACATTTTACACATTAGTACAATCAACCCCCATAAAATAACTAAAGCAATAAATGTTACACCCATTCCTAATATCATTACATTCAAAGAAGCTACTAACTTATCTCCAAGGGACAAACTATGAATTAACTCTGGGTTAGCAAATTTCTCTAGAAGTATTAAGTTATCCATATTCTCACCTCTCTTTTAAAGTATCCTTCCCCTTATAGAGGAATATTTCCATGCTTTTTAGCAGGTCTATTTTCTCTCTTTGACATAAGCATATTAAGAGCATCTACAAGTCTTGGTCTTGTAGAATTTGGCTCAATAACATCATCTACATAACCTCTTTCTGCTGCTTTATAAGGTGTAGCAAATTCATCTTTATATTCTTGAATTTTTTTTGTTCTTTCTTCAACAGGATCTTGTGCATTTTTAATATCATTTTTAAAAATAATATTTGCAGCTCCCTCAGGTCCCATAACTGCAATTTCAGCACTAGGCCATGCAAACACCATATCTGCTCCTAGTTCTTTATTGCACATAGCAATATATGATCCTCCATAAGCTTTTCTTGTAATTAATGTAACTTTAGGCACTGTAGCTTCACTATATGCATAAAGCAGTTTTGCTCCATGACGTATAATTCCACCATATTCTTGCTTTGTTCCTGGCAAAAATCCTGGAACATCTACAATATTAAGGAGTGGAATATTAAAAGCATCACAAAACCTGATAAATCTTGCTGATTTATCAGATGCATTAATATCTAAGCATCCAGCTAAAAATTTGGGCTGATTTGCAATAATTCCTACTGTACTTCCATTCATTCTTGCAAAACAAGTAATAATATTTTTCGCAAATTGAGAATGTACCTCATAATAATCTCCATCATCTACAACTTTTGAAATAACATCAAACATATCATATGGTTTATTAGGGTTATCTGGAAGCAATTCATCTAGTTCTGGAATAATTCTATTTACATCATCTTCTGTTTCATACACTGGAGCTGTTTCTATATTATTAGATGGTAAAAAACTTAAAAGTTTTCTGATTTGCAGTATGCAATCTTCATCGTCTGATGCTACAAAATGAGCAACTCCACTAATAGTATTATGAGTCTTGGCTCCACCTAAATCTTCTGCTGAAACTTCTTCTCCCGTAACAGTCTTTATTACTTGCGGTCCTGTAATAAACATTTTACTTGTTTGATCTACCATATATATAAAATCTGTAATTCCTGGTGAATATACTGCTCCTCCTGCACAAGGTCCCATAATAGCTGATATTTGAGGAATTACTCCTGAAGCAATAGTATTTCTATAAAATATTTTTCCATATCCTGATAATGCATCTACTGCTTCTTGAATTCTTGCTCCTCCTGAGTCATTTAGTCCTACTATAGGGGCCCCTACTTTCATAGCATTTTCTTGTACTTTGCATATCTTTGCTGCATGCATTTCCCCTAAAGATCCTCCAATTACAGTAAAATCCTGCGCATAAGCATATACTAATCTGCCATCTACCATACCGTATCCAGTAACTACTCCTTCTCCCGGTGCTTCTTCTTTTTCCATTGAAAAATTTGTACATCTATGTTTTACAAAGGCATCTAATTCTACAAAAGTACCCTCGTCAAACAAAAGATTTAATCTTTCTCTTGCTGTTAATTTTCCTGATGCATGTTGTTTTTCAATTCTTTTTTGTCCTCCTCCAAGGATTATTTTTTCTTTTCGTCTTTGTAAATCTTCTAGTTTATTATTTGACATATATATCCTCCTATCCCTTATCCTTCATAAAAGTAGTCACTATTATCTTTCACTTAATTCTATCAAAACTCCATTTGTATCCTTAGGATGACAAAATGCAATTTTTGCACCACCTGCACCATATCGTGGTTTTTCATCTATCATTTTAACACCTTTTTCCTTTAATTCCTTAATAGCCTCTTCAATATTTTCAACTCTAAATGCGATATGTTGTAGTCCTTCTCCTTTCTTATCAATATATTTTGCAATGGGTCCATCTACTTCTGTAGATTCTAGTAATTCCACTTCTGTATCTCCTATTGGAATAAATGCAACTTTTACTTTCTGTTCTTGTACTACTTCTGTTCCTTGTAGCTTTAATCCTAAAATATTTTGATAAAATTTTAACGTTTCATCCAAGTTTTTTACAGCTACCCCAATATGATCTACATTCAATATATTCATTGTTTTATCCTCCTTAATTTTTATTTTTTTATTATTTTATTTCTTCTAATATTTTTTCTCCAGCTGAATATGGATCTAGCTTTCTTAAAGCAACATCTTTTGCTAATTTATCAACTATCTCTTCTTTAGATGATCGATCTAATATCATATTCATCATTTTTTGCTGAATCAAATCAACAATCTCTAATTTGCTATTTTTAATCCTTTTTTTGTGTAGTTGACCTGTTTCTTTTAAATAATTCATATGCTCTTTAATATGTACAATCAATTCATCGATTCCTTTATTTTCGATTGCTATAACTTTTTGTACAGGTGGTCTTCGGTCTGTTTTATTAAAATCAAGCATAATTTCAATCTCTGTTGCAGTTCTCTTTGCACCATCTCTATCTGCTTTGTTAATAGCAAATACATCTCCTATCTCCATAATTCCTGCTTTAATAGCTTGAATGTCATCTCCTAAACCTGGAACCATTACCATAAGAGTAGTATCTGCATTTTTTGCAATATCTACTTCTGATTGTCCTACCCCCACTGTTTCAATAAATATGTAATCAACTCCATAAATATCTAATATTTTTACAGCTCCTTGAGTAGCTTTAGAAAGTCCCCCTAACTGACCCCTTGTTCCCATACTTCTTATAAAAACACCTGGATCTGTACTTAATTCATTCATCCTTACACGATCTCCTAATATAGATCCACCCGTAAAAGGACTAGTAGGGTCTATAGCAATCACCCCTATAGTTTTCCCTTCTTTTCTTAATTGCTTTATAAGCTTATCTGTAAGAGTACTTTTCCCAGCCCCTGGAGGCCCCGTAATACCAATAACATGAGCCTTTCCTGTTTTATTATAATATTTTTTTAAAATATTAACTGCTTCTTTTTCGTTATTTTCAATCATTGTAATTAATCTTGCAACAGCTCTCTTTTCTCCATTTAATAATCTAGCTCCTAAATCCATTTGATCACCACCTCTACACATAGTTATACTAGCAGATCACAGACCTCTTGATCTGTGTCTGCTTTTATTCAAAAGTTTATCTTTTTATATTATTTCTTATAAATTCGATAGTTTTTGAAGTTGGAGTTCCTGGAGTAAAAATCTCTTTAATTCCTTTTTCTTTTAAAAATGGAATATCCTCATCTGGAATTACCCCTCCACCCAAAACTAAAATATCATCTACTCCTTCTTTTTGTAATATCTCAACTACTTTTGGAAGAAGTGTATTATGTGCTCCAGATAAAATACTCATAGCAATACATTCAACATCTTCTTGAATTGCAGCACTGACAATTTGTTCTGGAGTTTGTCTAAGACCTGTATATATAACTTCCATTCCCGCATCTCTTAAAGCTCTTGCAATAACTTTTGCCCCTCTATCATGTCCATCCAAGCCAGGCTTTGCTACTAATACTCTAATGGGTCTATCCATAATTTTTTCCCCCTTTATTTATTCTTTTTTAACAATATATGTTTATAATTGTATACTTTGTTGATATTCTCCAAAAACTTTTCTCATAACTCCACATATCTCTCCTAATGTAGCATATACTCTTACTGCATCTAATATATAAGGCATTAAATTATCATTTCCCTCACATGCCTTTCTTAAGTTTTCTAATCTTTCTTTTATAAGTTCATTATCTCTTCTAGCTCTTAAATCTTTTAATTTTTTCTTTTGAAGCTCCCCTACAATAGGATCTACTCTTAGTAATCCTTTTGGTGGTTCTTCTTTTGTTTGGAATTTATTCATTCCTACAATAATTCTTTTTCCGTTCTCTATATCTCTTTGATAATTGTAAGCTGCATCCATAATTTCTTGTTGAATATATCCATTATCAATCGCTCTTGGTGCACCACCTATTTCATCTATTTTTCTAATATATTCCATAGCTTCTTCTTCTATCTCTTTTGTTTTTGCTTCAATAAAGTATGAACCTGCCAAAGGATCTACCGTATCTGCAGCACCACTTTCGTAGGCTACAATTTGTTGTGTTCTTAAAGCTGTTCTTACAGATTCCTCAGTAGGAAGAGCCAAAGCTTCATCTTTAGAATTTGTATGAAGGGATTGAGTTCCTCCTAAAACAGCTGCTAGAGTTTGAATAGCTACACGTACAATATTATTCTCTGGTTGTTGAGCTGTAAGAGTTGATCCCCCTGTTTGAGTATGAAATTTTAGTTGCATTGATTTTGGCTTCTTTGCATTGAATCTTTCTTTCATAATTTTTGCCCACAATCTTCTTGCTGCTCTGAATTTTGACACTTCTTCTAAAATATCATTATGAGCATTAAAGAAAAATGATAATCTAGGAGCAAAAGTATCTACATCTAATCCTGCATTAATAGCAGCTTCTACATAAGCAATTCCATCTGCTAAAGTAAATCCTACTTCTTGTGCAGCAGTAGAGCCTGCTTCTCTAATGTGGTATCCTGAAATACTTATTGTATTCCATTGTGGTACTTCTTTTGAACAATACTCAAATATATTCGTAATAAGTCTCATAGATGCTTCTGTTGGGAAAATATATGTTCCACGAGCAATATACTCTTTTAAAATATCATTTTGAATAGTCCCTCTTAATTTTTCTGGAGTAACTCCTTGTTTTTCAGCAACTGCAATATACATAGCTAAAAGAACAGATGCTGGTGCATTAATAGTCATTGAAGTAGATACTTTATCTAATGGAATACCATCAAATAAGATCTCCATATCTGCTAAAGAATCAATAGCTACTCCAACTTTTCCAACTTCTCCTTCTGCTAATGGATGATCTGAATCATATCCTATTTGAGTTGGAAGATCAAAAGCTACAGAAAGTCCCATAGAACCTTGTTCAATTAAAAATTTGTAACGCTTATTAGATTCTTCTGCTGTAGCAAAACCTGCATACATACGCATAGTCCAGAGTCTTCCCCTATACATATTTGGTTGTACCCCTCTTGTATAAGGAAAACTACCTGGCATACCTAAATCTTTTTCGTAATCAAAATTTTCAATATTTAAAGGAGTGTATAATCTATTAACTATTTCTCCTGACCCACTTTCAAAAGTTTCTTTTCTTTCGGGTCTCTTCTTTAAAGATTCTCCTACCTTTTCTTCATAAGCTATATAAGTTTCTTTGATTTGGTCTAATTTCTCTTTCAAAACCATATTTATCCTCCTCTTCTAACTATATAGGATATTAATTATACTTTAAGAATATCACAGTAATTGATGATTTTCCATTTTTTTCAACTGTTGTATTTTTATACTTTTCATAAAAAATATTTTATTTACTTGATCTTCATACTACCTGTTTTTAAGAATCTATCATGAAAAGATAATGCTTCTTCTAAAACATGTGGCTGATATTTAAATTTTTCTTTCTCAGCTCTTTTTAAGTAATCCATTAATACATGTTGATAATCAGGATGAGCACAGTTTTTTATTATTTTTTTAGCTCTTTCTCGTGGAGAAAGTCCTCTTAAGTCTGCAATTCCTTGTTCTGTAACTATGACTTCTACATCATGTTCTGTATGATCTACATGAGAGACCATAGGTACAATAGAAGATATATCTCCATTCTTAGCAGTAGAAACAGTTGTAAATATAGAAATGTATGCATTTCTTGTAAAATCTCCTGATCCTCCTATTCCATTCATCATTTTAGACCCCATAATATTAGTAGAATTTACATGTCCATATATATCCACTTCTATAGCTGTATTCATAGCAATAACACCTAGTCTTCTAGTTACTTCTGGATTATTACTAATTTCCATAGGTCTTAAAATGCAATGTTTTGCATAATGCTTCATATTTTTAATAAGTCTTTTCAATCCCTCCTCCGATGGACTAAAAGACGTACCAGATGCTACAGTTACTTTTCCCTCATCAATTAAATCAAACATAGCATCTTGAATTACTTCTGTATAACAAGTTAAATTTTCAAATTTCGAATCTACTATTCCTCCTAATACTGCATTTGCAACAGATCCCACTCCAGATTGTAATGGTAATAAATTTTTAGGCATTCTATTCATTTTTACTTCATGTTCTAAAAATTCTATAATATATCCTGATATTTTTTTTGAATCTTCATCAATGCTTCCAAGAGGTCTAACTTTATCTTTTTTATCTGTAATTACAATAGCTTTAATTTTATCAGGATCACAAGGTATATAAGAAGTTCCAATACGATCTGCTGGATGAATAATAGGTATAGGCTCTCTATTAGGGGGTTTATTAGGAATATAAATATCATGTACTCCCTCTAACTCCATAGGCTGACTTGTATTAATTTCTACAATTACCTTCTTTGCATTCTTAATAGCATGAGGTGATATGCCAACAGAAGTAGTAGGAATAATTCCTCCTTCTTCTGTTATAGCCAAAGCCTCAACTACAGCAATATGAATTTCTCCAAAAAAACCATAGTCTATATATTGTGGTACATGACTAAGATGCATATCTTGATAATAAATATTGCCTTTATTAATAGAATCTCTTAAATCTGAATGAGTTTGATAAGGAAATCTTCTTTTTATAACACCAGCTCTTGTTAATACTCCATCTAACTCATCTCCTACAGAGGCTCCTGTAATTAAAGTAATTCCTATCTTGTCTCCTCTCTCTGCTCTTTTTGCTAAAGCCAAAGGAACTTCTTTTGGATATCCCGCAGGAGTAAATCCACTAGTTGCTACAGTCATTCCATCTTCAAATAGCATAGCTGCATCTTCAGCAGACATAATTTTATCTTTTAAATCTGCTCTTCTAATTCTTTTTTCTAACATATACACCCCTCCAAACCATCCATATTTATAAAAATATCATAGTTGCCATACTTACATAGGCAAATTATGCAATATAATTGTCCATATAACCATTCCTAGTAAAGCAAACGGATAAGTAGCTCCGTATCCTGCTGCAGGCTCATCACTACCTATTGCATCTATGGCTGCTCCCAAACCTGGAGTAGATGTCATTCCTCCACATATAGCACCTGATAACATAATCCAATTGATCTTAAAAATATATTTGCCTATTCCAAAACCTACTACACAAGATACAAAACCTACTACCAAGGATACTATTCCTAAATACATTCCACTTCCTGCTATAGCATCGAATACTTTAAATCCATATTGTAAACCTACAACTGCCAAGAAAAATGCTAATGCCACTTGACGAATTACTCCTAGTATTTTATTATCCATTCTAAAATTCATAAATCCAATTTTACCTATATATCCTAAAATTAAAGCTCCAATCAAAACTCCTCCTGTAGCTCCTAAGCTAAAGTTTCCTAACGGTCCTAGAGGAATTTCTATAACTCCAATAGTATATCCAAATAGACAAGCTGCAATAAAAGCTAATAGATCAAATGAAACTTCTGAAACTTGTTTCCCTCCTTTCTCTTTTCTTGCTTCTTCCATTTCTATTCTAAATTGATTTAATTCACTTTCTACATCAATATTAAATAACTTAGGGATTAAATTTATAGCTAAAATTATAACAATTACTCCAAAAGGATATCCAATAGCATGACCTACTCCAATGCCTGCTTGTGCATCTTTTATAAACTGATTTGCTTGCTCTTTTGTTAAAGTAGGATGATCTTGTGGAGTCAAGTTTCCAAGTGGTTCTAATAATTTTAATAATTTTTGTTTCTCTTCTAATGTATAATTTTCATAATTTTCTACAGCCTTAGTAGAATGTTTTGTTGCTGTTTCAATAGCTGCAGCAAGACCAGGAGAGCTAGTTAAAGCTCCTGTATATACTCCTGATACTTGATATGGATTTGCATCATCACTTAAAAGAGTCATTCCATAAGTCGCCACTGCCCCCATAAAGGTAATTATTATTCCTAATGCTATAAACTTTGATCCATATCTCTTAAGAACAGTATCCATATCTTTTGCCGCTAAAAGGCCTACTGCTGCTACAAATAAAATTAGAAAAATAGTAAAAAAGTTCTTAGAAATAACTCCTGTCTCAATTAATTTTTGAGCTGTATTAAAATGTTGATCTAACGGTGTAAACTCATTTGCATATTTTAGTACTCCCCATCCTATAACAAGTCCAGTAAATAGAGCCCCTGATATTCCAAAATTAAATTTTCCAAATTTAATTTTCCCAAATAATAATCCTGTTACAACAGCGATAAACATAAGAATATACGGACTCATAATCCAAGCTACTGCATCAAACTTCATATACCTACCTCCTTCTTTTTTTTATATAATTTATTTTTATCCTTCTCCTCTCTTTTAGAGATTTTTTATATAGTCCAAATTCATTATGTTCATATTTTTTAATTGTATTAATTTATATTAGCAATTTTCATGCCATTTTAAAAATATTCTAAATAAATAAAATATTTTTTATTATCTTGCAGTATATTTCTTTTACTTAATTATTTAATATTTTTTTACTTTAAATAATTTATATATTTTTTTCTACATAATAAAACAAAGGTGATAAATAATTTATCACCTTTGTTTCAAAATTTACCACCTATTTATTAATACTATATTTTTCAATTTTTCTTCTTAACGTCACACGAGATATCCCTAAAATTTCTGCTGTTTTAGTAATATTCCATTCATTTTTTCTTAATACAGCATGAATTGCTTCCATTTCAACATTTTCAAGATTCATATTTAAAGAATCATTAGGGTTTTCGACTTCATAACTAATAATATTTTGTGGCAAATCCTCTACATCAACCCATTCATCTTCTTTAAAAATCATTACTCTTTCTACAAGATTTTTTAACTCTCTTACATTTCCTCTCCAATCATAGTTTTTTGCAATTTCCAAAGCTTCTTTTGTCATTCCTTTTATGTTTTTATTTAATTCTTTATTATATTGTCTTATAAAAAATTCTAATAAAACTGGAATATCTTTTTTCCTTTCTCTTAAAGGTTTTGTATGAATAGGAATTACATTTAACCGATAATACAAATCTTCTCTAAAATTATTGTTTTTTATCTCTTTTATGATTTCTTTATTCGTTGCCGAAATCACATTTGCACGAAATCCAATTTCTTTTACTCCTCCTATTCTTCTAAATTTTTTTTCTTGTAAAACTCTTAAGAGTTTTGCCTGAAGTAAAATATCCATATCTCCTATTTCATCTAGAAATAAAGTACCCTCATTGGCTTCTTCTATAAGTCCTTTTTTTTGAGTTATTGCACCTGAAAAAGCTCCTTTTTCATATCCAAACAATTCACTTTCCTGCAAATTTTTAGGAATAGCAGCACAGTTTAATGCTACATAAGGCTTATTTTTACGTATTCCATTGAAATGAATAGCCTTTGCAATAACATCTTTTCCTGTACCACTTTCTCCCTGAATAAAAATAAAAGTATCATAATGTATATTTCCAACTTTATAAGTAATTTGTTTAATATATTCAATCCATTCACTCTCACCTATAATTTGCATTTCATTTTTTTCTTTATTAGGTATTCTTCTTATTTTTTCTATGTATTTTATATTTTTCTCTATAGTTTCTTTTAATTCTTTAATATGAAAAGGTTTTGTAAAATAATCATTTGCTCCTAATTTCATAGCCTCCACTGCAAGTTTTACTTCACTAATATATGTAATCATAATAATTATACATTCTTTATCTTTTTTTCGAATTTTTCTTAATACTTCTATTCCACTGACTCCAGGTAAATTAATATCTATAATGCATAGACGAGGTCTTTCCTTATTAAAAATTTCTATTCCCTCTTCCCCTGAAGCAGCAGTAAAAATTGTTATTCCTGTTGTTTCAATTCCCACTTTTAAAGACAATCTTATACTTTTTTCATCATCAATAATAAGTACCTTCATCTGGATCTCCTCCTTCAAAGGTCAATATAAATTCTGTTCCTTTATTTTTTTTACTCTTTACAGAAATATGTCCTTGATTATCTTTAATAATTTTATGAACAATAGAAAGACCTAACCCTGTTCCATCTTCTTTTGTGGTGAAAAATGGATTAAATATTTTATCTAATATATTTTCATCTATTCCTATTCCATTATCTATAATTAAAATCATAACCTTATTAATGTCTATCTTTTGTACTTCAATCTGAATAATGCCATAATTATCAACAGCTTGTATCCCATTTTTAATTATATTTACTATAGCTTGTCTCATAGTAGATGGAGATACTTTAATCAGAGGAACCTGAGATGGAAATTTTTTCATTATTCGAATATGTTTATATCTAATTTCTGTTTTTAATATATTTAAAGCACTTTGTATAATATGTAATATGTTTATATATACTTTCTTATCACTATACATTCTTGTAAAATCCAAATAATTAATTACAATATTGTTAAGCATACCTACTTCCTCTATTAAAGTATATATGATTTCTTCTCTTATGTCTTTATGATCCATATTATCTTTTAATACTTCTAAAAGATTTGTCATTCCTGCTAAAGGATTTCCTATTTCATGAATAATAGAAGCTGATAGTTCTCCTATAGTTTTTAATTTGTCTTCTCTTCTTAATTGATCTTCTAACCTTTTTATATGAGTTAAATCTTTCATCAAGCATACTATACCTATGCTCTGTCCATCATCATTATATACAGATGAAACGATCATACTTATAAATATCTCTTCTTTCTTACTGTTTTTGATTTTATATTCTTTTTCTATAATTTTATTTTGCTCTTTTTCATAAATACTCCATAATTCTTCAGGAAATTCTAAAACTGAAACTAATTTTTCTATTTTTTGGCCGATTATATTTATATCATCTACTCCTGTAATTTCTTCAGCAGTTTTATTAAAAATTACAATTTGTTTTTCCTCATTAATAACAATAACACCAGTTCCTGCACTTTTTAAGATATTATTCAAATATTTTTTGGTGTCTTCTTCTTTTTTATGAAGTCTCTTTAAGTCCTCTATCTTTTTATTCAATTCCTTGCTCATTTTATAAAATGAAATCTCTAATTCTCCTATCTCATTCTTTTTTGTAACTTGAAATCCTTTGATCCCTTGTTTGATGTCTTTACTTATTTTTCTTGTATATACAACTAATTTTTCAATAGGTTTTGTAATAGTATATGCAATGAATAAACTAAGTATTAAAGCTATAACCATAATCATAGTAATCCAGATAATTAATTCTTTTTGAATACGCTGTATTTCCTTTCCAATATAAGCTTCATCTCTTTCTACTACTACTACCCCTTCGTAATTTTCAATATGATGAAAAGATATATGGACTATATGAGATTCTTTTTGATATTTTCCTATTCCTTTTATATTATTTTTTATAATTTCATCTACAGTGTATTCTTTGTTATTCATTTGAATCTTTTTATCCAAAAATATTTTTTGTCCTATATCTTTGGGTTCTGAACTTACTAATATTTTTATATCTTTGTCAATTACATAAATTCTTCCTTCATAAGATTTTTGCGTTTTATATATAATTCTTTGAATAGATTCTAAAGGAACTCCTCCCCCTACAATTCCTTTAATAGTTGTACTATAATCTCTAAATACAGGTGATACAATTATAATATGGGGTTTATTCAAAATACTGCTTGTAAACACTTTACTAATATATGTTTTTTTATATTTTTTAATATATGTATAATATTCTCTATCTAAATAATCTCTATGATAAATAATATCGTTATGAGGAATACTATATATAATTTTTCCATCAGAATTCATAAAAAACATAACATCCATCCATCTGTAACTACTATAAACTTTTTTAATATCTTTTTTAATATTTTCAATACTCTCTGTCGAAGCATTCTTAGCTACATATTCTATTGTGTTTTGTGCATCTAATAAATATTGATTCACTTGATCTGAAATCATATTTCCAATTCTTTCATTTTCATTTATAATGTTTGTTCTTATTTGATTTGAGAATATTTCATAGGATGCATAACTGCTTGCTAAAATAGTAAATATAACTAGTAAAATAATCAGTATCGGTATCTTTACTTTTAAACTTTTCACTAAATTCACTCCTATACAAATACTATTTATTCAATTCTATAGATTGGTAAAAATTCCTTTTACTATTTTAGAACAAAATATATTTAAAATCCCTTATATTCTCCTGAAAATTGCTCAACAGTAAATAAAAAAGCCCTTAGGGCTTTTTTATTTACTTGTCATTCCTTCTTCTTTAGCAGCTTTCATTACTGCATCTGATACAGCTTGCGCTACCTTTTCATCAAAAGGGTTTGGAATAATTTGATCTACTCTTAATTCCTCATCTCCTAAAACATTAGCAATTGCATAAGCTGCTTGTAACTTCATATAATCTGTAATTTTTTTTGCTCTAATAGCCAATGCTCCTTTAAATATACCAGGAAAAGCAAGTACATTATTAATTTGATTTGGAAAGTCAGATCTTCCTGTCCCTACAATAAAAGCTCCAGCTTCTTTAGCCTCATCAGGCATAATTTCAGGAGTAGGATTTGCCATCGCAAATATAATAGCTTTTTTATTCATAGAAGATACCATCTCTTTTGTTAATACATTTGGAGCAGATACTCCTATAAATACATCTTTATCCTTTATTATATCTTTTAAAGTTCCTTTTTGTTTTTTCTTATTGGTTACTTTTGAGATTTCTTCTTGTGCCCAATTCAGTCCTTGTATTCCTTCATAAATAGCACCTTCTCTATTACAAAATATAATATCCTTCACTCCTGCTTGCAAAAGAATCTTTCCGATTGCAATACCTGCTGATCCTGGTCCATTGATAACTACTTCTGTATCTTCTATTTTTTTATCTGCAAGTTTTAAAGCATTAATTAAAGCTGCTAAACATACAATAGCAGTTCCATGTTGATCATCATGAAATACAGGAATATCTAATTCTTCTTGAAGTCGTCTTTCTATTTCAAAACATCTAGGTGCTGCAATATCTTCTAAATTAATTCCTCCAAACATAGGCTCCATAAACTTTATGGTCTTTATAATTTCTTCTTCATCTTTAGTATTTAAGCAAATAGGAAAAGCATCCACTCCAGCAAATTCTTTGAAAAGCACTGCTTTTCCTTCCATAACAGGAATTGCTGCATAAGGTCCTATATCTCCCAGTCCCAATACAGCAGTTCCATCACTTACAACAGCTACCATATTTCCTTTTGCTGTATATGTATACACATCTTCTTTATTCTTATAAATTTTTTTACAAGGCTCTGCCACTCCAGGAGTATAGGCAGTAGAAAGATCATCTTTATTTTTTACAGGAATTTTACTTTCAATTGTAATTTTACCCTTGTTTTCTTTATGGAGTTTTAGTGCCATTTCATTATAATCTGCCATAGATTATACCCTCCTTATTCTTTTCTACTTTCATTATACAACAATTTTAAAAATTCTTTGCTAATATATAAGTATTTCCTAGGAAATTTTCATATATTCTTCATTATTTTTTATCTTATTCTATTTCTAAAAAACCCCCTTTTCATGTACAAAAGGGGGTTTTTTACTATTCCTTATCTAAGTCTATTGAATCATTTTGATCTTGTATTTTTTCTAAATCTACTTCTCCTGTAAATAATTTTTCAAATTCCTCTGCATTTAATGTTTCTACTTCTAAAAGTCTATTTGCTACAAGATGAAGTTTATCCATATTTTCATTTAATATCGTTTCTGCTCTTTCATAAGCATGATCAATGATCTTTCTCACTTCTTTATCGATCTTAGACGCAATTTCTTCAGAGTAATTTCTCTTGGTAGAAAAATCTCTTCCTAAGAACACTTCATCTTCAGAGCTATAATTTACAGAACCTAAAGTATCACTCATTCCGTACTTAGTAACCATAGCCATAGAAATGTTTGTAGCTCTCTCTAGATCATTGCTTGCTCCTGTACTAATATCATCTAATACTAGTTTTTCTGCTACCCTACCACCTAATAATTGTACAATTCTATCTTCCATTTCTCTTTTAGTAGTATAAGATTTTTCCTCTTTAGGCAAATACATAGTAAATCCACCTGCTCGCCCTCTAGGAATAATCGTTACTTGATGGACCGGATCAGAATGTGGAATCATTCTGGCTACAACTGCATGACCTGCTTCATGAAAAGCTGTAAGCTTTCGATCTTCATCACTTACTACCCTACTTCTTTTCTCTGGACCTGCAATCACTTTAGTAATAGCTTCTTCTATAGTATCCATATTGATTTTCTTTCTATCTTTTCTTGCTGATAAAAGGGCAGCTTCATTCATAAGATTTTCAATATCAGCAGGTGTAAATCCTGGTGTTCTTTTCGCTAATACTTTCAAATCTACATCATCTTCTAATGGCTTATTTCTTGAATGAACTTTTAGTATTTCTTCTCTTCCCTTAATATCTGGTACTCCTACCATTACTTGTCTGTCAAATCTTCCTGGTCTAAGTAATGCTGGATCTAATATATCTGGTCTATTGGTAGCTGCAATGATAATAATTCCTTCATTGATTCCAAACCCATCCATTTCAACTAATAATTGATTTAGAGTTTGTTCTCTTTCATCATGCCCTCCACCAAGACCTGCTCCTCTTTTTCTTCCTACTGCATCAATTTCATCAATAAATACAATACATGGAGAATTTTTCTTTGCTTGTTCAAAAAGGTCTCTTACACGAGATGCTCCTACCCCTACAAACATTTCAACAAAATCAGAACCACTAATACTAAAAAATGGTACTCCTGCTTCTCCTGCAGTAGCTCTAGACAAGTAGGTTTTTCCAGTTCCTGGAGGTCCTACCATTAAGATTCCTTTTGGAATCCTTGCTCCTAACTCCATATATTTTTTAGGATTTTTTAAAAAGTCAACTACTTCTTGAAGTTCTTCTTTTTCTTCATCTAAGCCTGCCACATCATTAAAAGTAACTTTTTTTCTTTCATCTTCTTTATGGAGCTTTGCTTTGCTCTTTCCAAAAGACATAACTCTGCTCCCACCACCTTGGGACTGTTGCATAAATACAAACCAAAACACAACAAATATTAATACCATAAATATAGATGGTAATATTTCAAAAAACCAAGGTGTCTTTGCTGGTGGTTCTCCTGAAACTTTTAAAACTCCACTTTCCATTTGGGGAAGTAAATACTTTTCTGTTAAAATTTCTGAACGGACCACTGGAGGTATATATGTTTCAAAGGACTGACCATTACTCTTCAGTTCACCCTTTACTAAATTCTCAACAATATAAATTTCTTTAACATTTTGTTTTTGTAGCTCCATTACCAAATCAGACATACCTAAAGGTACTCTCTCTTGTGTCGGCTGACCATAAAAATGCACAATAGAGATAATAATGATGAATAATAGTATGTAGAAGCTAGCTCCCCTAAAAAACTTCTTCAACAAAAGCCCTCCCTTCAATGCGATTATTTCCTTTCATGTAACATCTTTTTATTCTACCATATTTTTTTTGGTAAAACAACAAAGACTATCTTTCTCTTATGATTAAAAATTTAAAAAATTTTCATTTTTTCTTTTTATAGCTTATTACTAAAATTTTTTTAGTATTTTTATCGATTTTATATTTTTCACTGACTCTATATCCAATAATCCATATAATTTCATTTTGATCACATATAAGAGGAATATCCTCTCTTTTTTGTTTTGGTATTTTCTCATCAATAAAAAAATTCTTTAACTTTTTACTTCCTTTCATTCCTAAAGGAGAGAATCTATCTCCATTCTTTCGATTTCTAACGACTAAATTTCCACAGATTTTATCATAATCAAAAAATTTCATATGGTCTTTCGTTGAAATATGTTTTAAATCTTTTATATCCATTACACAAGAAAAAATTTCACACCTTGTTTCTTGAAGATATAGTATTTCACCAATATTTATATTGTATTCAAAATAATACTTTTCTATTTCTTTTTTTTCCATAGAAAAAATTAAACATTCTTTTTCTACTCTAGCCCATAAACCTCTTGGAAGATCTATTTTTATTCCTAAAGAATCACTTTCTATAATGTTTATAATGCTTTGTATGTGTTTCATCTGTATATCTTTTAAATTTCCTGTCATTTGCCATATAGCTCGTCTTAATATCCTCTTTTGAATAGCTATATGTTGTTTTTTAAATACAATTTTGTCAATATAAATCTCTTGCTCTTTTCTTGTTACTATCTCATGATATAATTTTTTTTGATAATCCTCTATAAAATCTTTATCTTCCCTTAAAATATTAGCTGTTCTTGAAAGAGTCTCTTTAATATTTGGGTTAAAATATTTTTTTATATAAGGAATTAACTCTAATCTTATTCTATTTCTTGTATAGATCGCTTCTAAGTTTGTATGGTCTATTCTAGGATGAAGATTATTTTTGTTACAATAATCTTCTATTTCATATCTACTACAATCTAATATAGGTCTTATAATTTTTTGATCTCTTACATACGAAATAGCACACAATCCTTCAAGTCCAGACCCTCTCATAATTCTCATAAGAACAGTCTCTGCTTGATCATCCATATTTTGTGCAATTGCTATCTTTTTAGATTTTGTTTTTTGTAAGACTTCTTCAAATAGGTCATATCTTATTTCTCGTCCTCCCTCTTCAAAAGTAATTCCTTTTCTCTTACTATATTCTTCTACATTTCTTTTATAGATAAAAACAGGTATATTCAACTTCTTACAAAATTTTTCTACATATATAGCATCTTCATCTGCCGCACTTCCTCTAAATTGGTGATTCAAATGTACCACATAAAGCTTTAAATCATAATCTTTTTGAATACTCCACAAAAGATGTAGAAGACAAATAGAATCAGGTCCACCCGAAACCCCTACAACAATGCTCTCTCCTCTTTGAAACATTTTATGTTTGTGTATGGTTTTTAAAAACTTTTTTAACATTTCCTTACTCCTGTTCTTAGCTTTTATATCCTAATACTTCTATATATTACCCTTAAAACCCTGCTAAAACCAAATACTTTTTATATTTTTAATCATTTTTCTACTTTAAATTCATTTGTCATAAGAATTGGTTCACTTTATACAACACTTATACAAAACCAATATAAAAAAAATAAAACTTCCTATAAATACTATATCAATACTTTTATATATATCAAAAATAAATATATTTTTTTTATATTTTTCTTCTTTATAGTATTTTTCTATCTCCATCAAAAATATTTTGAAGGTAATATTTTGATTTAAACATCTTTGAATTAGAAGTATAAGTTTAGGAGAAAATTTAAGTTCTTTTAATTTTTGAATCATTTGCTTTATATTCGTTTCTTGAGGATAAAAAATAGTACCACTCAAAAGGTTGATCATTAAAATAGTAATAGAAAACAAGTCATACTTTTCATCAGCTCGTCTAAGTCCCATATTAAAGCTTGCTCGATCATAATTAGGTGTAAATTCCTTTATGGAATCACCTACATATACTACTCCTCCCAAATCAATAATTTTCATTTCATTATTTTTTTGATCTATCATTATATTTTCAAGCTTTAAGTCGCCAAATATAAAATTTTGATCATGTAGTATTTTAAATACATTCCCAATAAATAAAATAATCCCAAAAGCATTTTTTATACTTATTTTTTTTGTTTTGATATATTCTTTTAAATTTTGACCTTCTATATACTCCATAACAATATAATACAATGTGTCATTTTCAAATATAAAGTCATCTATTTCTTTTACACAAGGAATAGCATCAATATAATAAAATTTTTTTAACATATCATATTCTTTTGTAATGCTACTTAAATCATCACTAACTTTTAGCGCCCATATCTTATTTGTACTTTGATTTTTTACTTTATAAACCTTTCCAACTCCCCCCTCCCCTAATACACTTAGTATTTTATATTTATTTTTATTCCATTTTCCGATCACATAATCTCCTAGAGAAAGTCTTATTTTTTTCATATACCTCTTCCTTTCTCACAAAAAAACGACTATAATTAGTCGCTTTAAACCATACTTTCTTCTAAAAATACTTCTTCTTTTATAGATACATCCATCTTAAACAAAGAAATAGCATGATTAATTGCTGCAGCAGTAGGTGTAGTTCCTCCTGCTTTGAGTAAAAAAACTTTTTCTTTGATTTTTTGAATATCTTGTGTAAAATCACTAATCATATCTGTACACTCTCCATTTTTCCCTGGATATGCAATAATTGCTATTTCATTTTTCCCTTTTCTACCCTTTAATGAATTCATAAGTTCTATAATGCTCTGCCTTGCTACTGCCATCTTATTCTTCATACTTCCACTACAATCCATTACAATGCAACATTTAATCCCTATCTCTTCGCTGACTTTGTCCATATAATCTACAATTTTACTTCTTTCTTTAGGTGGAATATTTTCAAGGTCTGTTCCTATTATTTCCTTTAATTGTTTTCCTACAATTGTTTCAATTGTTTTATGAACAGTTTTTTGAGTTACTCCGTGCATAGTTTGTCCTAATTCTTGTATCATTGTATTTTCCCATATACCTCCTCCTCCTTGTGCAATTTTTTCTACCTCCCAAAGAGCCTCATCTGCTTGTCCATCTATAATTCCAATAGCATTTACAATCACACCTTCTTCTTTAGCTTCTTTTGCTGCTGATACAGGATTTCCACCTATATTAGATTGTCCATCTGTCACCACTATAATTTGTTTCATTTCCAATTGAATCTCTCCTTTCTTTTTATTCATTATTGTCTTTTCCATATTTTTCTATACAACAAAAAAGAGCCTTACAGCTCTTTTTATATTTTCCAAATTTTTGATACCATGACAGTCATATCATCCTCTATTTTATTTCCATACTTTTGAATAGCTATATCTAAAAGCTTATCCGCTATTTTCTCAGGATTTTTACTATTGATTCCTTTAATAGCCTCAACTATCCATCCATCTTCCATATTTTTATCTGCATCAGCTACTCCATCAGACATCATAATCATAAAATCTCCATCTTTTAATTCTTGTCCAAAGCTTTCTACATCTATATTATTGAAAATTCCTATAGGTAAAGAGGTAGAACGAATCACTTCTACTTTCCCACTAGCCCTCTTAATAAAGCTAGATGCAGCACCTATTTTTACAAACTCTATTTTTCCTGTATATAGATCTAATATAGATAAATCCATTGTAGAAAAAATCTCATCAGAGGATTTGAGTACCAATATTGAATTAATGGTTTTAATGGCTATATCCTTTTCAAAACCTGATTCCATCAAATGCTCTAGCACAGAAATAGTTGCTTGACTTTCCTTTGCTGCTTTTTCTCCAGATCCCATTCCATCACTTAAAGCCATCATATATTTTCCATCCTCTAAATCAATAAAAGAATAATTATCTCCACAAATCCCTCTATCATCTTTTGATACTCTAGCTACTCCTGTAAGTACTTTATATTTTTTTGCTTCTACCAATGTAAATCTACATTTTCCTGTATCTTCATCATATTTACAATGATTACTTTTCTTTACTACCTCTCTTCCAATTACCTTCGATACAATAGGAATAATTTCTTCTTCACATTTATTTCTATCAAAGCATGCCCTTTTTTGAATTTCTATTTCAAATTTACCATCTTCTCTTTCCATAATGGTAATTTTATCAACCAAAATTTCTTCTTTATCAAATACTGCATATAAAGCATCTTCTATATCTATTTTAAATTCTATCTTTGTATCTATTTCTTTAGAAAGATTATGAATAATATTAGAAACTCCCTTAAATTGTTCTGCCACCAATTGTCTTCCTTCAAATAACTTTCTTTGCCATTCATAATGAACTTTACATACTTCAAATCTTCCATGAATAACTTCCATTAAAGTATCTAATTTAATACATCTTTTTCTTAAAGTGTTAGGAATTTGGCTCTCTTTAATACCTCCATAGGTTTCTAAGTATGTAACCACATCTAATACATCATTATACGTACCATAAAAATTATTTTGCCAACAGCTTCTACACATGCCACAATTTTTACAAAGTTTCTCTACAATTTCATCTACCATATTAGCCATATCCCCTTGGTCAAGAACTTGTTTTGTTTCTGCAATATTGCCATAAGTTAGCGCTAACTCAGAAAAAGCATTAGAATAAGCTTGCAATTTTTCATATACTATTCTTTGTATTCTATCACTATAGGTTTGATCTCCTTGTATGGCATTAGTATTTACAAACTTGTCCATATACTGCAATACAGAGTTTGGTGCAATCAGAAACATTCCTAATGCTAGAAAAACCTCTTGGATCTGTATTAATACCTCTGTAGAACCATTTGTATAAAAGGTTAAAATAGCATTTCCCAATATTATCCCTATTCCTGATCCAATTCGTCCTAAATCTTTAAATACACCTGCTAATAATCCACAAAATCCATATATCCCTATCATAAAAGGAGTTCCTATAGTAGACATACTTGTAATAATCCCAATGGTAATTCCTACACTTGAACCTACACCTGCACCTCCTTTATATGCAAACACAAGAGTAAGCAATATGCCAAATATATTCTTAATACTACAGCCTCCTAATGAAATATTAGAAAGACCTGAAACCACAATAGCTGTAAGGATTGCTATACAAATCAATTCTTCATTAGATAAGATTTTTCTATTATTTTTTTGAATAATAACGGGTATTGCATAAGAAAGAATATATACAAATACAAACACAACTACGGATTCAAAACCTGCCATAAATAAGTCATACATATAAAATTCTGTTGCCATTATAAAAATAAGTCCCGAAATAAACATTGTTCCTGCTGCACAAAGAGCTAATACGAAAATTTTAAATTTCTTTTTTTCTCTTACATAACCAAAAATCATAAATGAAAGAGCAAGGGCTATAAAATATTTAGCAACACTAATTCCTTCTCCTGCTGTAAATATTCCAAATAAAATAAATAATCCTAAATAAGTGTATCTTTTTTCTTTGACAACAAGGGTAATATACAGAGCTATACCAAAAGGAGCAAGACTTTCTAAAATAGTTGTCCTTCCTAATAGAAAAGAAATTAGCACCAGTACAGTCATATTTTTTGATAAATGAAAACTTTCTTGTTTTTTCCTATCTTTAAAAATCCCTCTAGCTTGTCCACTATATTCCCTTTTATAAGGAATTACATTTGTTCTTTCTGCCATTTTTACACCACCTATTGATTATTCTTAAAAAAATTATATCAATAAGGGTTTGAAACATTTGTCAAGTTGTGTGTACTTATTTTTAGAAATTTCAGACAGTTAATGTTGCCTTTTTACATTTTATTTTGTATATTGTGTTGACTCCTTTCCTATTTTGAAATACAAACCAAAACATAAATTTTTTTGCTGTTAAACTTTGTAGGTCTTGCTAAAAGTTTATCGATAAAAAAATGAAGAGTTGCTAATGCAACTCCTCAAATATTAGTCCTTCCAAATTATCATACTCACTTACTATGACATCTTTATGAATCTTAGAAAGAATCCTCTCTAAAATCAATGTACCTGCTGTAATAATATCTGCTCTCTTAGGATGAACACCTTCCATTTTTATTCTTTCTTCAATATTTTTAGATAAAAATATATCTATCATTTCTTTAATCTGATTATGTTGTAACTTTGTATTGTGAACTTGATTTCTATCATATATTTTTAATTTCTTCCATACTGCTGCTAAAGTAGTGATCGTTCCTCCAATTCCTACAATACAATCAATAGAAAAATCTTTCATATCATCCATAGCTATTTTAATTTTGTGATCTATTTCTTCAGACATTCGATCCATTTCTGCTTTGGATACTGGATCTGTTGTTACAAACTTTTCTGTCATCCTAACTGCTCCTATATTTATACTTATAACATGATGTATTCCTTTTTCATTTCCTAAGATAAATTCTGTACTTCCTCCCCCAATATCTAACACTAATATGTTTTTGATTTGTCCTATTCCCTTTAAAACCCCTAAAAATCCAAGTTTAGCTTCTCTTTCTCCACTAATCACTTCTATATGTACTCCCACTTCTTCGTAAGCTCTTATTAGAAAGTCTTCTTTATTCTTTGCATCTCTTACTGCACTCGTTGCAATAATAGATAATTTTTCAACTTTCTCTCTCTGTGCAATTTCAACAAATTCTTTTAATGCATCTATATTTCTTTGTATAGAATTTTGAGACAAAACTCCTGTTTTGTCTACCCCTTCTCCAATCCTAGTACTCCTTAAATCTTTAAAACTTTCGATCATTTTATTCTCTTTTACTTTTGCAATCAATATCCTCATAGAGTTTGTTCCGATATCAATAGCCCCAAGTTTTTTCATAAAATCTCCTCCTAGGGTGCAAATATATAAAACCGAGACATTGTCTCGGTTATTATCTAACTAATTCTTTTCTATTGAATCCATTTCCTCTTCTTGTATTCATATTCTTTTTCACTTGTTGTTGTTTTTCTTCACTATCTTTTAAGAATTGGCTAAGTTTATCTTCAAAAGATAAATGCTTTTCTTTCTCTTTTTTTTGCCAATCTACCTCTATAGGTTTAGAAGCTGGTCTTTGAGGAAGTTTAGATATGGCTTTCCTAATAGAAAGACTTATTTTTCCTTTTTCATCAATAGAAACAATCTTCACCTTTACCTTTTGCTGTTCTTTCAGATAACTGCGAATATCCTTTACATAATCATCTGCTACCTCTGAAATGTGGCACAACCCTGTTTTCCCTTCTGGCAGTTCAACAAAAGCACCAAAGTTTGTAATGCCAGTTACAGTGCCCTCTACAACTTTTCCTATTTCAACGGGCATAACTTAAATCTTCCTCCTTTTAAATAATTACAAATCTATTTGCACTCATTATAAATTATATTTATGAGCCTGTCAATATACTCCTATTATCTTTAAATTTTTTCCTAATTTTATTTAGTTTTATGAGTATCTATATAAATAATTTCATTCATTTTTACCATCTTCAATCTTTCTCTAGCTATTTTTTCAATATATTTAGGATCATTCCCCATATTTTTTTCTTCTTGTAATTGAGCCTTTTCTTTTTTTAGTTCTGCCATTTGCTTATATAAAACTTCTTCTTGAGTTTTTAATTCTTTTAATTCTATTTGTTGTCTAACAAAAATCCAAGATATATAAATTCCTATGACTAAAAAAAATATAGGAATCCTATTTATTTTCTTTTTCTTCTGTTTTTTTTTATATTCATCCATTATTACATCCCTCATTATATTATTTCTTTAAATAATTCTATAAAAAAAACTCTTTTCCTCCTATTTTTTTCGTCTCATCCATTTTATATATTTTTTACATTCTTTATATACCCTTTTAGGCAAGGATGCCACTCTTTTTATCTTATACCCAACAAAAGAAACTCGCTTTTTTATCACTCTACAAGGTCTTTTTATCCATTTTATCAATTTATTTATAGGATACAAAATAATTTTTAATATTTTTACAAATATTTTTTGAATGATCTTAATTATTTTTACTAATAAGTAAATCACAAAACCACTTAAAATTTTGTAATACAAAGTAGCTCCTAAAACAAATCCTAAAAATGTGTATAATCTAATTTGACCATCATTAGAGAAAAGAAGCACAAACACTGCTGCCATTCCAATAAGCATCCAAAAAATAAAATCTTCGATCATTGTAGCAATTTTCTTGGGTTTAAAAACACCTCTAAATATTCTATACAAATCATATATAAATCCTATAATTATTCCCCCATATAAAGTAGCTAAGAATACATAGATTTGTTCAGATACATAAGTAATCATATAACCCCCCTGCTTTCACCAAAGATTTAAAACAGCTAAAAAAATAACCGCTTTGCGGTTATTTGAACATTTTTCCTAAAAATCCTATTCCTTTGTTTCCAAAACTTTCTTTTTCGCTATAGATCATAGTCCCGACTTCTCCCTCTACAATCACATTGCCATCATCTAAATTTAATTTATTAATATCTAAGTTACTTCCCTTTATGGTAAGGACTCCTTTTATTGTATCTAAGATCACAGTATTTTCATCAAAGCTTGTTACATGTTCTACTCCAGATATACTTAATTTCTCTCTATTTTCCAAAATAATGTTTTGATTTTTGCTTTTTATGCTTCTTCTTTCCTCCATAGTTTCTCCCTTCTTTTCTTTCCTATTATTCTTATTCAAAGATATGCTTCTATGGAAGAGTTTATGACCAAAAAACTGGTTCTATAATAAATGTTGGGGTGAATAACTCCAACATTTAATTTTTTGCAAAAAAATAAAG
>NZ_RYYS01000049.1 GCF_004138215.1 Anaerophilus nitritigenes | reverse complement strand
TCTATATTCTACCTTTGCACCATATTTATCTTTTACTCGGATCAGTCTATTATTTTTATCATAGGTAAAGAATATTTCATGATAATACTGAGGATAATCCTTTTGTCCTACTGATTCTTTGCCATACTTTTCTTTGATCTTGTTTCCATTTTTATCATATTCATAGACAGTTATTTTATACTTTGCTTCTTCTCCTACTTGATCTACTGGCTCTCTTTTTTCTAATAAATTCCCTAGGAAATCATATTTAAATAAAGTAGTGTTTCCTTGTTTATCTATTTCATGAGATATATTGCCATATAAGTCATATTGGTATTTTTTCTCTACTTCACCCTTTGGATCTATAATAGCAATAAGTCGATTCATGCTATCATATTGGTAGCTATACCCTAACCCATCATCTAAATCAACATCATAATATTCTGATGTAACATGTTTTATGATATTTCCCTCACTATCATAAAAGAACCTTTCTACTCCTCCATCTGGATAGATAATCTTTATTTTCCTATTGTCCTTATCATATACATACTCTATTCCTATGCCATTCTTTGTAGAAAAATCATAATCATTTGGATTTATTTCTTTTATGATGTTTCCTTCTGTATCTCTTATATTTTTTACAATATTTCCAAGAGGGTCTTTCATTTGAATGAGTCTGTCCATACTATCATATTTGTACTCGTAGGCTTCTCCATTATCAAAGTCAGGATTGTAATTATTAGGTGTAACAAACCTAATTAAATTACCCATTTTATCATAATATTTTCTTGTTACATTTCCCTTTGCATCTTTAATATATGTGATATAATTAAGTCTATTGTATCCAAATTCTACTTCTCCATATTTTGTTTTTATAGATGTATTTCTACCTAATTTATCATAAGTATATTCGTAAATATTTTCTTCACTATCTTTAATCCTACTTGGCTCAGGTAATATTCTCTCACCTATTTCATAATCAAAGTTTTTACTATTTCCTAAAGGATCTATCCTTTTTATTACTCTACCATAAATATCATATTCATATTTTTCTGTCTGCCATATACCTACAGCTATTTTGTTTCTTTGTTCTATAATATTTCCTTGAAGGTTATATGTATATAGCTGTTCTCCTCCGTTGTTATCTGATTTTTTAATAAGGTTTTGGTTTTCATCATAATCATAATGGATCATAAGTCCATTTGAAAGCTCTTCTTTTATAACATTTCCATATGTATTATATTTTCTTTTAATAATTTGGCCATTTCTATCTTTTTCAAATATTTTATTTTGATATTGATCATAATCATATTCTTCATATGTATCATCTTCATAATAAGTATGAGTAACCAAATAATCTCTATTATATTTATATTTTTTTGATCTTTTGCTTTCACTAAAATAAAATTGAGTCTCTCTATTTTTATCATCATAAGTAATGGTACAAGTATCTCCAGTAGAATACTTTTGGTATGTTACTCTACCTTCTTGATCAAATTCATTAATAGTATAAACATTTCCATTTTGGTCAGTAATAGCCTTTATATATCCTTTTTCATCATACTCATATTTTGTAATCCCATAATCTACATGAACTACATGGGTTAGATAGTCTCCATCATACTTATACTGAACTGTTCTTCCTATTTCATCTTTTATTTGTACTATTTTTCCATTTTCATAGATGAAATCTAACATATAATTTGAGAAAGTTTTTAAAGTATGAATAGAACTTCCTTTATAAGTAATAATCATTTCATTATTATTTTTATCTATTATTTTGATAAGTTGTCCATTTTCATTGTATACATAAATAAGCTTTTTAGAGATATCTTTGAACCTGTATTCATTTTTCCAACTATCAAAATCTAAACGATAATTATTACTACTGCCTTTATGATTTTCCCAAACTTCATCTTTTTGATAAAAAGTCTCTATATGTCCATCCGTACAAAGAATAGCAGCTCTATCATTTTCTACTTGTAGATTACTTTCATAGTTAAATGTCCACCCTTTACCTAGTATTCCTACTCTTTTATTGACTGAATTATACTTTCTTTCAATCTTAAATTCTGATTTAATATCTGATAACACTAAGTCTGTAGCTGGTACATATAAACTTCCTGTTGCTACATTTACAGGGTCACCGTCGTACTTACAATTTGAAGGTTTTGGAGAAAAGAATATTTCAAAAATTCCTGCTCCTATTAGATTTTCTATGTAATGTGCTTCTCCTGTTGTCGCTATATCTCCACCAGAATTTATAAGAGAATCTTTTATTATCCTTACTGCCGATCCCATTTTACCTGGCAATTCATTTAATTTCATTGCTATATCAAGTTGTGTATCTATTAATGATGTTATCATATCTACTGAGCCATTTTTCACGTAATACTCTTCCCCATTATTGATTTTCCCATCATCTAAAAAATCAAAACCTAAATGTGAAAGAGTACTTATACCCGTTTTTATTATCATAATATTTACTACAGCTGAACCACCTAGCCAAAGACCTACCCCTAGAGCCGAAGTACTCATTGCACCATATTTTATTACATTGTATATATCCTTATTCCCACCAAATAAACCATCTCTTACTAAATTATATGACTCTGAAAAGTCTCCACTTTGACCCTTAGTATAATCTTGTCGACCTTCCATCATTTCACTAAATCCAACTGCTGCAGAAATTAATCCTACTCCTCCTACTGCCAAAGCTCCTGTTGTCGATAATGATGCTCCAACTGCTAAAACACCAATAGTGGCACCTCCTGTAAGTACTGTGGCAGCTACAAAAACAGCTCCAATCCCTATTCCTAAAGCTATAGTTCCAATACCTACTTTTGACTTTGCATCATTCATTTTGTTTACTAGTGCTTGTTTAGCACCCGCATTATATTGGTCTATCAATTGACTATCATTTGCACTTTGATCATATGCTGATGCTGGTATGCTAGGCGGATTATTTAATATTCCATACATTTTTACAAAACTAGCTGTCAAACAAATTTTTTCCATCATATCTATACTATGATTTGGATCTTCATTTCTTGTAATGATAAAACTTTCTTTTGCAGACATAGTTATATTTTTAGGTCTTAAGGGTTCTCCTTCAGCATCTGGTGGAAGTTCTCTTACACCAAAGTTTACATTGCTAGCAGCTTTTAGTGTAATATTGTCTCCTTTAATATTTATATCTCCACTTTTTTTAAGCATCAAACTAATAGCTTTTGCATCATCTACTGCAAAGCTTATATCCTTTGGAGTCATTTTCATCTCACTTCCTGTAGTATTTGAAAATGACTTATGATCTGGATTAATTGTTTTATGATAGTATTTTTCATTACTTGCTGCTATTCGTATAGCATGGATAGCTATAGCATCTTTTTCATTATTTGTTGGAAAGTAAATGTGTACTTTACTTTCTTCTACAGGCATACAATACCAAGAACTACTTTCCAATGCATATGTAAAATATTTATTATTTGGTTTTTTTATATAGGTATCGTCTATTTCAAAATGTACTCTTACACTATTTCCCTTTCTTTCTTTTACAATTGCAGGAAGAGACATCCCAAAGATCTTTGGATTTGTAGTATAGACACTTCGTACACCCTTGTAGACTTCTAATTTATATATGTACTGAATATCTTCTTTATAGGTATGAATCCATACTCTTGTAACTTGGCACTTTATATTATTTAAAATAACTTCTTCTCCTAAATAAAGTCTTCTATCGGTTTCAATTTCCCAAGAAGTATAATCTTGTGTCATAATTTTTTCTTTAGTCATACCCTTATCTTTTTTATACTTTTCCAAATCTTTTAAAATAGTATAGTCTTTTTTGCAAATCTCTACGTTATTATTAAGTTTTGGTAATCCAAAGTACATCCTTCCAAAGCTTGCTCCAGCATCTGGTAATAACAAAGCTTCAAAGTGAGTTGCAAGCCTTTTGATAAACTCCCAGTCCGTTTCTTCATACTGAAGTAAAAAATGATTGATTTTTTGATTTTTTGTCACCATATCTTGAAAATCTTTTTTAGGATATGATGATAATACATTCTTTATAACATCTTTATAGGTAAGATCTAAATCATAAAATGTACGATTATTCTTTTTTATATCAAAATCATGAGTAAAAGATATACAAGAAAGTTCTAATACATGAAGCTGTCCATGATACTCTATTTTTAAATTTGTAATCTTTCCTTGAAAAATAGGGACTTCTCTTTTTATATGTTCGTTATATTCTTTTACAATCACCTTTGTACCTGTTACTGGTTGGTTGATGTATTCTAATACTTTGTCTTCTTCTACTAAAACCTTTAAATCTAGGCGAATATGTTCATTGATTTTTTCTTCTAAAGCCATGTATTCTACTTGCAAAATATCATATGGTAAATCTATTTTAAATCCTTTATAAGTAACTAGCACATTTTCTCCCCCCTTTAATGCTCTCTTTTGAGCCAAATATACAAATGTATTTTTTTATCTATGTCTATACCTCTTAGAATGATTTTTCATTTGCTTTATATTTTCTAAGGTCCTAAAAAAATACTTAAATATGCTACTATTATAATAGCTATCCCTATAAATAAAGAAATACAATAGTTTCTTATGATAATAATAAACTTCACACTTTCTTCTAAACCAATATAATTTATTAATGTAGGTATCATTGGGGCTAAAAACATAAATATTAAACTTCCTTTATAGTAATTAATTCTCCAATGCATAACCCATATACTATATAAAAGAATCGAACTTATAGCTATTTGTTTATATTTTATTGATATACAAATATAAACAAATATACTAAATACACTAATCGTAAAGGCTAAAGTAACATCTGCCAAATAAAATTCATATACTCCCAAAAAAAATTTGTCCCTCACAAAAATAATTAGAAACATAATCCACAGCATAAGTATGTATGAACTTTTTTTTATAATTTCTTTGTTCATATAACACCTCTTTTAAATATAGATTTATATCAATATTATTTATGATCCATTTCTTCTATCCAATCATCTTTCATTGATCGTAAATAAAAAATATATAAACTCACTAACTCTTTTTCTTCTTCAGTTTTAATAGTTTCTATCTTGCTTAATTTCTTTAAATCTTCATATATTCCAGCCAAATAGGAATATTCATCCTCATATTTTGCCCTTTCTTTTATCTCAACTATTAATTTACCTAATTTTTCTATTTGATCTTTTTTCTCCTCTTTTTTCAATTCTGCTAAAACTGCTTGAGTATCTGAAAAGTCAATATCTCTTACAGTTTCTATATAATCTGCTTTAAAATCTTTGATTAAATCCTTATATTCATAGACTTCATTATAATTAGGCTTAAGTGAAACTATACAAATCAACACTATTACTATTAATAAAATCATAGCGAACCTTTTCTTTTTCATATTTCCTCCTGAAGTTATATACCAATTACATATATCCAAATCTTCAATAAATGATATAGTCTTTATTTTCTATTTGTATTTTTTTACATACTCAACATAATTTAGCATATCTTTCAATGATTTATCATAATTCACATTCATTTCTTTTATATTCTTCACATACTCTAACATAATTTTTTTAGATTTTTTTTCAATTTCCATATATAAAATTTCTTCTTCTATTTTATCTAATTTCTTAATAAATCTTTCTCGTGCAGATTTAGTATATAAAAAATATTTATATGGTGAATTTCTTATCTCATTAGATACAGTTTGTTTTTGCTTTACTTCATCCGAAAAATCTGGTAATATATATTCAATATTTCCTATAGCATCTGGTGACGGTGTATTATAATCTATAATAAAATTGCTTACATAATTAACAGTATCTATCCTAGGATCTCCTGTACGCATTTGTTGAGTCTCACTTTGTGCATTTCCCAAACTCTGTATAACCTGTGCTGCATTTGGAAGTTCGTCATAACTATCCTTCTTCATTTTAGATGCTACATAACTATCCTTATATAAATAATCATAACTATATGTATTCAGTGGTTCTAATCCAATATCTTCATATAAAACCTTGTTAATCTTCCATTCTACAGTTTTAACTGCTTCTTTTGCAATATCACTTTCTACATAAGATGATAAATAAGTTTTTTTATTATTTGCATTTTGGATAACTCTTTTCCCTGTGCTTGCTTTATCTTTTATATCTTTTTTATTTTTTTCTCCTTTTGTTAGCATCTGTTCTTTAGTTTCTTTTCGTGATCTTATATCTTCAGCTTTTACACCAGTATTCTCTCGTCTATGATCACTATTCAAGCCATGACCTTTTGGAAGATCTGGCTTACCTATACTTGCTTTATCTTTTGTATCTTTTTTAATCCTCTTCGCTTTTGTTAGCATCTGTTCTTTAGTTTTTTTTCGTGATCTTATATCTTCAGCTTTTACACCCGTATTTTTTCGTCTATGATCACTATTCAAGCCATGACCCTTTGGAAGATCTGGCTTATCTCCTTTAGTTGCTGATAAATCGTCTGAAGCTGTAGGAGACATAACTTCCTCTTCTTTCTTCTGTTGTCCATCATCTGTTATGATTATCTTGCCTCCGTATATGCAGGTAAGAGTACATGTACTTAACAATGCTTTGTAGTCTTCCTTTTCATCCTCAAAGTTGTCTACTATAAATGTGTCTTTTTTCCCATCAATCCATGACATATCTATTGCAGGTTTACATACTCCAGCACATGTTCCTATGAAATCTTTATTTACTTCTTCTTCTGGTTTTTTACAGAAAAAATCCATTACCTTATCCATAAAGCTCTTTTCTCGATTCTTTACTTCCCTCACTATATTCTTTGCTGCTTCTTGAACAAACGGGTTTTCTGGACTGGTACAGCCTCCAAAAGATAAGATATTCTCATTTGGCTTACTATCTCCTACTCTAAGTTGTGGGATATCGTGTATAAATGTACCATGACTTTTAGGGACAACTATATTACTTTTTCTTAGTCCACAAGAACACTGTATTTCTGCACCATGTACTACATAGGTTACTTGATTTTCCTCTACTCCTTCCTTTGCTCCTATTGCAGTAGCTTGAGCTATCTTTCCTAGCCTAGATTTATCACTCATCATATCACCTCTATCTCTTTAAAACTTACACCTGTAAAATCTCTTCTTAATATACTTTCTGCTACATCAAGGCTTACAATCATAGAGTTTCCTACTGTTCCTTTTATTTGAAATATATTATAATTTTTTAATTTTTCTTGATCTAAAATTATATCTTTTTCCCAACCATTTTTATAATAAGTAGTTTTTTCACTCAACCCATCTATCCCATCTGTAAGTACCATATGATAAACCTTTTGTGTTTTTTCTTCTATATTCGATAGTACAACAGTTTTAAATATCAATGTGTATTCATACATTTCAAATACTTTTTTAAGCTCATCTGATATTAAAAATACTGGATTTTCTATAAAATCTGTGTAGACAGATTCTTTTCCTCCTTCAACAAATAAGATAGAAACATCATTAAGTTGATCTGCCTGCTCTTTTATAAATGTCATATGATTACTTCCTGTAAAATCTCGTAGCTTTATTAAATGCCCTATTTCTTTTTCTTGTTTTATGATAAAATATTTCATTATTGATCCCCCTCTATATAGATAACTTGAAGCTGTGATGGGGATAGGTGTAAAAATGGAACACTCTCCCTTGAAAATATTGCCCCATCTAATAGAGTATTTTCAAAGGATACCTCTTCAAAAGCAGTACCTACAAAGCTAACTCCCTTTAAATTACTTTTATTAAAATTTACATTTTTAAGAGTTGCATTTTTGAAGTTTGCTGTTTGCATGATACTTTCTTCAAAACTGCAATTTATCAATCTACTACCTTTAAAATTTGATCCTAATAAAATACTTTTTTTGAAATTGCAATCATTCATGATACTTCCTTTAAAATTGATAAACATCATATTTCTCTCTGTACAAATAATGTCTAAAATCTCGCTATCTTTAAAAACTTTATATACCAATGCATCTTTATGTGCTTCATCATTTGTTAGTTCTAATATTTTTACAAAATCATTCGTAGTTTTTGAATTTGTATCCATAGCAAAAACAAACTCACTTTGATCTTGATACTCTCCCCATCGAATACAATAAATATCTGTTTTTTGAACTTTTTGAAACCACTTTGCTTCATCTATATTTTGCAGAATCAATCTTGCTGCATATGCTATATACTGGTTATATCCTATGGCTTGTTTTAAAATTATTTTTTCTATATGACTTTTATTGATTTTTCCCATATAGGGTTTACTCTTTTCATGAAGCTTTCTTTGTAAATCCTCTAAAGAATTAAACAAAAAAGATAAATCTACTTCTATATATTGGGTATGATCATCTAGATACCATGATGGATTGTATGTATTCAAAAGCATAGTATAGGTTTTATTCACAATACTTGTTCGAAGAATTGAAAACTGAAAATATGTTACTTTATATTCTTCATTCTCTTTTTGAAAATCATATACTTTTTCACAAATGCTTTTTAACCCATCTATAACTTTATCTTTCAATACATTTTGATTTTTTCGTAAATCTTGACGAAAAATTTCTTCATAGTTTTGCAGTAGTTCTTCTACCTCTTCTTCAAAATCTACAAAAGCTTCTTCCTTTGTCATAAAATCTCCCCTTAATTATTTTTTACTTCCGTTCCTTTTACTAAAATCTCACCTGCTTCTGTAAATTGAATCTTTCCACCTTTATCACACATAAGATCGATCTTTTCATTAGCTGTCATGGTCAATGTTTTTTCTGCTCGAATATCTATATTCTCCACCGCATTGACCTGAATACTATTTTGTCCCATAATATTGATGCTTCCATTTTTATTTAATTGAATGGAGGACTGTCCACTATCGCAGGATATAAGAATTCCACTAGGAGTAAATCTTACTTCCTTATCATGTACTGTCCTTAAATATTTCACATCTGGATTACCCATTCGATCTTTTGCATGATTATTTTTAGGTATATATCCACTGACAGCACTAACTGCAAAGGAATCTTTTTCATCTTTTGTTGGAAAATATACTCTTACCCGATCTTTGATCTCTGGCATACAATACCAACCACTACCATCAGGAGATGCTGCCAATGTGGAATAAGGAAACCAATATGCTTTTGCTTTTTCTTGAGTTTTGTCGATTTGAAGATGAATCTTTACTTTGTCTCTTTGCACTTCTAAAATCGTACCTTCTACAGATATGCCCATAATATTTTTATTGTACAATCTTCTTTGTCGTAGTCCATTTTTTAGTTGAATTTTATATGTATTGTATAATACACCTTCTTTTAATTCATACTGCACCTTGCTTATATAAAAATCATGTCCTAAAAATTTCATGTGGTTTCCAAGTTTTAATATTTCAAAGGTTTCTATTTCATAAACGATAAAGTCTATTTCCTTTGCATCTTCTATATGATTTTTTTGTATGTACTCATATAAATCTAAATTCTTATAAACCATATAATTTTTGACTATATCCGCCATGTTTACAGAAATATCTGGAGTTCCTATATAATAATGAATATTTTGAAACTCTATAGCTGGAAATAATCCAGCATAAAATTTGGACACGAACCTTTTTAAAAACTCCCAATCTGTTTCATTATATTGTAAAACTAATTGTCCTATAGGAATATCTGGAATTTGTATCATATAATTAGATGGGTTATAGTCCTTCATCACTTCTCTGATGAGATTATGAGTGGTCATATTTTTGTCTTGAAATGAACGACACCTTTTGAAAGTGTCCATAAGATAAGTATAACTTTTTGCTTTGATATAGATGTTATGTACTTGTTCTACTACTTTTATTTTTATTTGAGTAATGATCCCGTAAAATAAGGATACTTTGCCGTTAGCTTTTAAATAGTATACTTCTATAGGAGTATTTTGCTCCGTCAAATGTATGTCTTCATCTTTTCTTTCATGAACCAATACCCCTGTTAGTTCTAATGTTGCGTGTTCATTAATACTGTTGGTAATTTTCAAATCCTTTATATATTCCATTTCATATGTAGATATTCTTATATTTTCATATGATATTGCATGACTACTCATACAAATTCCTCCCCCTTGGCTTTTACAACTTAATTTCTATTAAATGAATCATTCCTTTGATAACTTTTTCCCATATATTTATGTCTTTGTAAAAACAATTAAAGTTGCCTATCATCATCTGAGTATTTAGATTATCTTTACTAAAAAATATAACATTATAGATATAACCTTTAGCAGTGGGTGTCTTGAATATGCCATAGTTTAATAAAGTATCTTCTTTGTTTATTTCTCCTTCATCAATCCATTCTAGGTATAAATCCATGTCTTTAAACTTTTTTTGCATTCCTTCTTTAAAGGAATCAAAAGTCATAGATAAAATATTTTCTTTTATATAACTGCATACAAAAGTTACACCTTCTGTTTCTTTTTTAAATACCAAATTTGTATCATCCTTCGCTACTTCTTCAAAATAATTTTCTATCATAGGAATACTTATTTTCCCATCTAAATACGTTTCTCTTTTAAAATAAAATTTTCTATCCTCTATTTCTAAATATCCGCCTGCAATACATTCTATAACCTCATCTAAGGACATTTCTATTTTTTCATCAACTTTTATTTCTTCCTCTTTCTTTTGTTTTTCGTCATCTTGCTGTAGCACTCTCTTTGCTTGCTTTAAAGCAGCTATTTTTTCGTCCATAAAAGTCATATTTTGCCCTCCTTATCTTTTAATCTACAAATATTTTCTTTGATAGATAGTTTCTATCTCTTTTGCTCTTTTTTTTTAAAAAATACTGCCTATACTTATTTCAATCTTAAATCATGATTCACTAATACTTAATTTTTAAAAAATCTTCATACTAAATTCTTGCTCTTTATTATTCATTGCTCTTTATTATTCATTGCTCTTTATTATTCATTGCTCTTTATT
>NZ_RYYS01000048.1 GCF_004138215.1 Anaerophilus nitritigenes | reverse complement strand
TGATGCTTTTATTTTAATAAATTTGAAGTTTCATTTCTATGTGTATTAGCATTTACGCTTACTATATTAAGATCTCTTTACATTGCTTAAACCAGCTGTTTTCGCTGACAATACTGCTTTAGAAAATACTTCTCTTGAAATCCTTCTTCCTAGTTCTTCAAAGGAATGGGCTTGATGAGTAGGATAATACTGAGACATGATATGAACATAAGTTTCTGTAGATAATTCATTAGCAATAAAGCTCATAATTTTCTCTGTACCAGCAATGTTCATAGGCATAACTAAATGTCGAATCATTAGCCCTCGATAGGCAATGTTATTCTCATCAACTATTAAGTTTCCTACCTGTCTATACATCTCGTTTACTGCATTTTTTGCAATATCATAGTATTGTTTTACGCCTAGATATTTTTGTGCCCTTTCATTATCAGAAAACTTTATATCTGGCATGTAGATATCAATAATACCATCTAATAGTTTTAAGGTATCTGTTAAATCATATCCATTCGTATTATATACAATGGGGATTTGCAGACCTCTCTGTGCAGCAATAAAGATTGCTTCTACGATCTGCGGAATAATATGGCTCGGAGAAACAAGATTAATATTATGACATCTTTTCCTCTGAAGATACAACATGTATTCAGCTAATTTATGAGCAGTGACTTCTATTCCCTCACCGCAATAGCTGATTTCATAGTTTTGGCAGAAAACACAGCTTAAATTACAATGAGAAAAGAAAATAGTCCCTGACCCATACCTACCTACCAGTTCATCCTCTTCACCAAAATGAACTTCTGCTCCAGACACTATTGCTTTTTCTAAGGTTTTACAGTAACCTTTTTCACCATTTAAACGATTCACTTGACATTGATGTGGACATAGGACACAGTTCTCTAACATTCCCTTGAGTATATAGACTCGATGTTCTAATTCGCCACTTGATAATAATTCTAAATAGCTTGGAAGATTCATATAACTCACCTTTTTCAATAAGTTTTTCAGTATAGTTTTTCCTATAAACTAAAATAATATAAGTTACTTAATAGATTAATGAAAAGGTAGAAATAAATGTATGGAGAAAACAGCTGTTCTGTCCGTTTTTTTAGGGAAGGAATTATAGTATATAACAGGATTGTATATGTAAATTCAATATTATTTGAACAGAAATATAATGATAAAAAATTTGACCAAGTTAAAGTATTAAAACCAGAAAAAAATCAATACAAGCTACATTTTGAAAATTGACATATGAACAAGTAATGAATGTAAAATTTATTTATGATTTTAAATTACAATATAAAGCTGTTGATTGTAATATAAGAAAATAAAACCCTAGAAATTTAAATTTTTCAGATTAAATATATTATTTAATGACATAATAAATATATTGTTAGTAATTTACAGTTAATATAGTTGTCAATTATTTTTGCTGTGACCTGGACTTATGTCCATAATTATGGTTTATTCTTGATGAATAAAAGTTAAATGGGAACAGGTACTATAAAATTTAATTAGATTTTTGTATCTAAGGATACTGATTATAAAAAAGGTTAATCCTATAATTAAAGCATAGATTAATTTAAAAGGAGGAATAAGTAATGAAAATTTTAAAAGAAATGACGATTAGTGAAGTCGTTAGAAACTATCCAGAGAGTGTAGAAGTTCTATTTAGTTTTGGTATGGGTTGTGTAGGATGTCCATCAGCACAAGCTGAAACAATAGAAGAGGCATGTCAAGTTCATGGGATAGAGGTTGAAAAACTTATTAAAGCATTGAATGATAATATAAAATAAGGAGAGGGATTATATGAGTGCATTTCTAGGAAAAATTCATTATTGGCTATATAATAAAATTCAAATACATGAAAGACTGATAGAAGATGTTATGAATCTGGCTAAAAGCAAAGGTTATAACAGTGAGATTGTGCTAAATGAAAGTTATTCTAGATTTGGGTTTCCTGTAAGAGGTGAATTAGAAAGTGAAATAGAACATTCTAATATTCATGGTTGGCTTCAGGAAAGAATAATAAGTGTAGAGAGTCGATTGGCGTATATTATAACTGAATTGTTAAGAAGTAACGTTGTTAAAAAAGAAGAAGTTGCAGAAATTTTTTACAAAAATGGAGTAAAAATAATGAAGGAATTAGATGTAAATGAAGGCTCACCACAAGATTACTTTAAGTTAACTTTTGATTATATGCTTGAAGGGATGCCTTGTGATATGGTGAATGAAATGATTGAAAATAGTGAAACTATAATTAAGTGGAAAACTATAAGAGATATCCATAAAAGTTATTGGGATGAGGTTGCAGGAGATGTTAATAATTTCTATTATTTCAGAGAGTCATGGATTCATGGATTTTTAAGTGGTAGTGGATATAAATATACTAGAACAGAAAATGGGATAAATACAATAAGGAAGGTGTAATTTTATGGATGGAATTGTATTAATGGTTGAGGAACATAAGAATATAAAAAGAATGTTAGAGATTATAAGAAGAGCTTGTTTAAGTGTTATGAATGGAAAAGAAATTGATTATAAGGATTTCCAAAAGATGATTGAATTTGTAAGAAATTATGCAGATAACTATCATCATGAAAAGGAAGAGAAGATTTTGTTTAATAAAATGGTGGATGAAATTGGTGGTGCAGCTGAAAAGTTAGTTAAATTTGGAATGCTTGTGGAACATGACTTAGGAAGACTATATATGAAGGAGCTTGAAGAAGCACTTGTTAAAGTTAAGGCTGGTGATGATGAGGCAAAAATTGATGTAATAGCAAATGCTATATCATATACACATTTATTATCTAGGCATATAGATAAAGAGGATAATGTTGTTTATTCTTTTGCAAAGAGGGAACTTTGTGAAGAAACATTAAATAAAGTCAATATGGAGTGTAATACTTTTGAAGAGAAAATGAATAGAGCTGGGGTCCAAAATAAATATATTGAAATGTTAGAATTACTTGAGCAAAAATATAATTAATTTATGTAAAAGATTGAGTTAAAATGGCTTTTTATAATGACATAGATCTTATTCCATTAAAGTATAATGAGGTTATTTACTTATTGAAAGATGCTTTTAAATTTTTTTTAAATATATGTTTAGGCTATTTATCTTCTAGAAGTGTAAGATGAATAGCCTTTGGTTTTGTTTGATATTTAGTGGCCGTAGTGATTTTTGGCATCTTCTTTAGTTTCATGAACTGTACCATGTGGATGCTCAGGTGGAGCATAAATAGAGTATAATTTAAGTGGTCTATAACCTGTATTAATTAAATTATGCCATTTGCCAGCAGGTATAAATATTGCAAAGTCATCATAAACTTTTTTTTGAAAATCTAACTTATCTTTTTTATCTCCCATTTTAACAAGTCCTTCACCTTCTTCGATGCGTATGAATTGATCATGGTCAGTATGAATCTCTAAACCTATATCGTCTCCAACATCTATACTCATTAAAGTAAGTTGCAAATATTCTCCAGTCCATAAAGCGGTACGAAAAGTATTATTTTGTTTAGTAGCCTCCTCAATATTAACTACAAAGGGTTTAGGCCCATAATCTTTTAAGTTAATATATGGTTTTGGCAAGTCATAGTTATACATTGGCGGGTTAATCCAATAAGGATACGAATACATTCTATAAAAATCATAAATATTGTGAGAGTTATACATGTTCTCATTCCTTTCATAGTATTTATAATATCATATGCTATATAGTTAGAAGAGGTGTGTTAATTCAAAGAATTTAGTGGAAAATTTGCTTTAGAGAATATAAGAATTATGCAGAACAAAGGGCATTTTATTAAATGAATTAATTTTTTAAAATGTTATTGACAATTTTGGATTACAATTGTAATATTAAAACATACTTACAATTGTAATCCAAAAAGGAGGTTTTATTTAATGAAATTTATACCCCAGGTTTCAGATGCGGAACTTGAAATATTAAAGGTTTTGTGGAAGTTGGGGCCATCTACTAGTTCTCAGATCGTTGATAAATTGAAAGATACTAGTCATTGGAAAGCCAAAACCATTCAAACTCTAATAACTCGTTTGGTGTCAAAGGAGGCACTTAGTACTGATAAAATTAATGGAAAGGCATTTATCTATTCACCTAATTTTTCTGAGAAGGAGTATAAAAGTTATGCCAATGAAACTTTTTTACAAAAGATCTACAATGGCTCTATAAGATCGATGCTTACAAGTTTTATTAAGGAACAAAAGCTCACAAAAAAGGATATTGATCAATTGAAACAATTACTAGATGAGGAGGAGTAAGAGTGGAAAATATTTTTAATTCTCTTTTAATCGCTTCTTTCTACGCTACTGTTGTAGGTGTAATTACAATATTGATTAAAGTTGTCTTAAAGAATAGATTAAGTCCTCAGTGGCATTACATCATTTGGATTGTTCTTATTTTAAAATTATTAGTTCCTTTTGGTCCCAAAAGTACAGTGAGTCTATTTAATATAATACCTCAGTTTTCTCAACAGTCTCAACAGCATATATTGGATCAACACAATCCAATAATCCAACGCAGTAATTCAATTCTTCCTATCGAAAACAGCTTAGAATCTAAGAAAAATATAAAAGCTGAAACAAAGGTTATAAAAACAGTAGTTAATTGGAAGGAACTAGTATCATATGGATGGTTTATTGGAGCTGTATTTATGATGTTGTGGATGATATTTGCCTATTGTTCCCTTTATAAAAAGTTATGTAAATCTACATATATTGCAGATAGAAGGCTACTAAATTTATTAAAAGATTGCAAGGTTCAAATGATGGTTAGAAGAAATATACCTTTATTAGTTCAGGATGTAGTTTCTATACCGTCTCTTGTAGGGATGATAAATCCTAAAATACTGTTAACACATCAAGTAGCCAAACTTAGTGATAAAGAAATTAGGTATATACTCCTTCATGAACTAGCACATTATAAGACAAAGGATATAATGATGAGTTTTCTTTTGGTTACTTTACAGATAATACATTGGTTTAATCCTGTAATTTGGTACTGTTTCAGACAAATCCGAAGGGATATGGAGGTTGCTACTGATGCAAAGGTACTTTCAAATTTAGAAATGACAGAACATAAAGAGTATGGAAGAACAATTTTAACTATTCTTGAATTTTGCTCTAAACCAAAATTTGATCCAATATTGATTGGAATGGCGGATGATAGAAAAAGTATAGAAAGGAGACTTAGGATGATAACAAGGTCTGGCTTTTTTAAGAGTAAAAAAAATGTGACAATAATTATTGGCATGATTTGCTTGGTAGTTTTAGGTGGCACTTTTTTAACAAATGGTATAAGTGATAGAAATGAATATTATAGTATTGATAGATCTTTATCTTCTGTTTATAAACAAGAGGATTTATTAAAATATAGATCTCGGTATATGGGAGATGCTAGTAATATCTCTAATTTATTAGACAGATTGCCATTTGGAGATCTTAAAGAAGGAATTTCACTTGCCACAACAAGCAAGCCCTATGGGATAACAATAAATTATAATCTTAGTAATATTAATATAGGTAGAGAGAAAGTAGAAGAAACACTTTATAGTAATGCATTGATTATGTTTGTGTTAATAGAAAATGTTGATCATATTATTTTTAAAGATACCAATACTACAGAACAATTTCGATACCAATTTTTAAGAAATATAATTCAAAAAAACTTTAAAAATGATTTATGGCAATATTCTAAGGACATTAAGACATTTCAATCATTTTTAAATACATTAGATGATTCTTCAGATGAACGACATAAGGATATTGAAACTGCTGTCAGTTATGCAATTAGGGAAAGGGGTCAATTCTATAATGATGGTGAATATACAACAGAAGGACATATTATTCTTGGAACAGAAGAAATAAAAAATAAAGTGAAGGTTTATGCTTTAGCAAGTGTTGGTACATTTGCTTTTGAGAATGGTATATTTACAAAGATTGGTGGAACTGCAGAAATCCCTACTGTTATGATTTTTTCTATAAATAAAAATGGAGAATATGATCTCGTTGAATATAAGGAGCCAATGGATGGAACTGATTATATTGTCTCTATTAAGAAAATGTTTCCTAAAAAATATCATAATAAGGTGTTTTCTGGAGAAGATGAATACTTAGAGATTTCTAAACAGGAAGAGGCTCAGGCATCAAAATATTTAAAAAGTATTGGTAGAGAGGCACAAGTAAGGGTATCTCATGTAGAGAAAAAACTTGCAAATATTAATGTTGAAGCTAGTAATAAATTGTTTGCAGAGTTTACAAAGGAGGATATTTTTCTTAATAATTGTCCCTATTGGATTGGAACAAGAGAGAGGGTTGAGGATGGGGTAAGATATGTTTATGAAACCCTACAGACTAAAACAAGTGATGGTTATGATGTGATAACTTTTAGGAAAATAAAGGAAGAAGGGACTATTGTAGAGGAACGAAATTATAAGATTGATGGAAATACGCCCAAGCTTATTGATGAAAAGAGTTAAGTAGTTATAGATATTACGTAACTAAAATTTTCAAAATAAAAGGAGCCATCTTTATGCAATATAGAAGTTATATAAAGAAATATATTTTTAGGTATCTTTATAATAATTTTATATTTTAATGTTAGGTTCGTTATAAATTGGGTATATTTATAGAGAGAACAAACATATTTCGTATTAAGAAGTTATTGTAAGGCTGTTTTTTAAATAATATGTTTAGTTTATTAAAAATTATTAGAATGGAGAGTGGTATTATGATGTTTAACAAAATAGAATTAGGTTACAAATATGGTGAACTAGAACCATACATAGATGCTTTAACGTTAGAAACTCATTATGCAAAGCATTTACAAACTTATGTTAATAATTTAAATGATCTACTAAAAGATTATGATGAAATTAAAGGAAGTAAAACATTAGAAGATATATTATCAAATATTAATAATATTCCTGAAAGCATAAGACAAGGTGTAATCAATCAAGGTGGAGGGGTGGAAAATCATAATTTCTATTTTTCGATTTTGTCACCTAGTCCTAAAAAAGCACCAGATGGAAAGCTTTTAGAAGCTATAAATAATAAGTTTGGTAGCTTTGAAGAAATGAAAGAGAAGATCAATAAGGCATCAATAGCTCATTTTGGTTCAGGTTGGGGATGGCTTGTTATAGATGAAAATAAAGAATTAGAAGTAATCACAACTACAAATCAAAATTCACCATTGAGTATAAATAAAAAGCCATTATTAACTATAGATGTTTGGGAACATGCTTATTATTTGAAATATAAAAATGTAAGAGCTGATTATGTTAAAAATATATGGAATGTTATTGATTGGTCAAAAATTGAGAAGATCTATGAGTCATATATATAATAATAAATAATATTAAAGTGCAGATATCACCCCAATTTGGGGTGCTTTCTTTATAATACATAGAAAATAAATATTCAAAAGAAAGACTCAGTAATGAAATATTTATATAGAAAAATAAATTTTAAAGATTATGAGCATAGTGTTTATTGTATTGAAAATAGAGTTAAACAGAAAATGTAAAAGCACTGAGATAAAAAAAATCTTGGTGCTTTGATTTTCATTTTTTTAAAAATATTTTATATTTTTTCATATATTAAACGATTGATGGGAACAACAAAAATTTCTTACATATGAATAGTTTTGTTAGAAAAATAAATGAGAAAGATCTAGAACATAATAAATTAAAATTTGATGTGTAATGTAAAAAGATTTGAATAAGAAAGAACATCAGTGGCATTTTAGAGAGGAGTCAAGATATGTTTGAAGAAATACAAGAAGAATTGATTAATAGTGTACTAAAAAATGACAAAGAAAAAACATATGAAATTATTGATAATCAATATCCCGTAGATCTTGCTATAATTTTAGAAGAATTTGATGATAAAAGTTTATTAAAATTTTATGGGTTAATAGACAATGAACTAATGGCAGAAATTATAGAGCAGGCCAGTGAAAAATTACAAATTAGACTTATTAAGTTGTTTGACTTTGAAGATATAGTAAATCTTTTTTCTTATATGTCAAATGATGATATTGCTGATATTTTGGGGAATCTTCCGATTAATATGAGAAAAGATTTATTGAAGATGATGAAGGATGGAGATATTAAACAGTTAGAAGAATTGCTAGGTTATCATGAAGAAAGTGCTGGCGGGATCATGACAACAGAGTATATTGCACTAAGAGGAGATTTATCCATAGGAGAATCCTTAAAAAAAATCAAAGAAATTGGACCTGAAACAGAAGTAATTGAAACAATATTTGTATTAAATAAAAATAAAGAATTAATCGGAACAACAGATTTACGAGATATATTAGTAGAATCAGAAGATAAAAAGCTAATTGATATAATGAATGATAACATAATATTTGTTCATCCAGAAGTAGACCAAGAAAAAGTAGCTTTACTTGTTTCAAAATATGATTTAAAAGCTATTCCAGTTATAAATCATAAAAAGTCTCTTCTAGGTATTATAACAGTTGATGACATTATTGATGTTATAGTGGAGGAACAAACAGAAGATATTTTAAGACTTGGTGGTGTTAGTAAAGAAGAAAGAGTAGATACTACATTAATAACATCGATAAAAAAAAGACTTCCTTGGCTATTTATAAACCTTGCAACGGCTTTTGTTGCTTCCTTTACTGTAGGATTATTTGAAGATGTTATAGCACAAGTGGTTGCTTTGGCAGCTGCCATGCCTATTGTGGCAGGAATGGGAGGAAATGCAGGAACCCAAACACTGTCAGTGGTGATAAGAAGTATTGCTCTTGGAGAAGTTAGTCTTAAAAATAATTGGAAGTTGGTATTTAAAGAAATAGCTCTAGGTGTAATAAATGGTGCAGCCACTGGAGTTACAACAGGCATTATACTCTATATGAAGTATCAAAATCCTTATTTGGGTTTAATAATTTTTGCTGCTATGATTGGAAATTTAGTGATTGCAGGATTTTTTGGGTTTTTGATTCCTTTATTATTAAAGATGTTTGGTATAGATCCTGCCTTAGCATCAGCTATATTTTTAACAACAGCAACTGATGTTTTTGGATTTTTTTTATTTTTAGGGCTTGCAAAGATGTTTTTGCATTTGTTGATATGAATAATAGAAGTAATTCACAATATAACTGCACCAGTAAGTAAAGGATAGTTTTTATGACAACAATAAAGGATTGATAGGGAAATATTTATAAATAAATGATCCACAACTTAAATTAGGATGAACTAAGGCAACAAGTATAACTATAAAATTGCTAGCCTTTGAAAAGTGTATAATAAATTGTATAAAGAAGATACTAAAAAAGGATACATTATGCTATAAATAACTAAAAATATTATAGAATATTTGTGATTTTTAGTCTTTATAAAAAAATAGGATACAAAAATATAGAAGAAAGAGAGGAGATATGATGACACAGAGAAAAACAATAATAGAAACAGGATGGAATTTAGATAATAGCTATGCTCGTCTACCGAAATCATTTTTTACCACACTTAACCCAACACCTGTATGTTCACCGAAGTTGATTATATTGAATGATCGGTTGGCAATATCTTTGGGACTGAATGTTGAGCATCTAAAAAGTAATGATGGCATAGCTGTGTTTGCTGGTAATGAGATTCCACAAGGTGCTTTGCCTATTGCTCAAGCTTATGCAGGGCATCAATTTGGACATTTTACTATGTTAGGAGATGGTAGGGCTGTGCTTCTTGGTGAACAAATTACTCCTTTAAATGACAGGGTTGATATTCAGTTGAAGGGCTCAGGTAAAACGCCATATTCTCGTAGTGGTGATGGGCGAGCATCGCTTGGACCGATGTTGCGAGAATATATCATTAGTGAAGCAATGTATACTCTGGGTATTCCTACTACTCGTAGCCTTGCGGTGGTGACAACTGGTGAACCAGTAATCAGAGAAACCGAGCAACCTGGTGCAATTTTAACTCGCGTGGCTGCTAGTCATATGCGTGTTGGTACATTTCAATATGTTTCAAAATGGGGTACAGTTGAAGAACTCCGAGCTTTAGCTGATTATACTTTAGAAAGACATTTTCCAAATGTTAATAATGATGAAAACCCATATCTTTTCTTGCTCCAAGAAGTCATTAAGCGTCAAGCTATGCTCATTTCAAAATGGCAGTTGGTTGGATTTATTCACGGGGTTATGAATACAGATAATATGGTCATCAGTGGAGAAACTATTGATTATGGTCCTTGTGCCTTTATGGATACTTATGATCCAGCAACAGTATTTAGTTCCATTGATATGTATGGCCGTTATGCGTATGGTAACCAGCCTCATATGGCAGCATGGAATTTATCGAGATTTGCAGAAACTATAGTACCTCTTCTACATGTCGATCAGGATAAGGCTGTGAAAATGGCTCAAGATGCGATTTCGGATTTTCCTAAGTTATATCACTGCAATTGGCTTGAAGGAATGAGAGCAAAATTAGGAATATTTAATGAAGAATTACAGGATGAATCACTGATTAAAAGCCTTCTAGATATGATGCATAAGTATGGTGCAGACTACACCAATACTTTCCGAGCATTAACTTTTAATAAGCTAGAGGATATGAAATTATTTGGTACAATGGAATTTGCTCAGTGGAATGAGCTTTGGCAGAGTAGACTAGGAAGACAGAAGGAAACAAAAGAGTTATCCCAAGAGTTAATGAAAAACTCTAATCCAGCATTGATCCCTCGAAATCATCGTGTAGAAGAAGCGCTAGAAGCTGCGGTGAAAAAAGGAGATTATAGTGTTATGGAGAGTTTTCTTAATGTTCTTTCAAATCCTTATGCACATTCTCCAAAACAGGATGTTTATGCTAAACCTCCTGCTCCATCAAGCTGTCGTTATCGAACTTTTTGTGGCACTTGATAGAGACGGACTATGGATGAAAGGAAAATGAGAATATCTTTTAAGTTCTTCAATTTTTACTTTTATGAATGACAATGACAAAAAACTTGACATTTACTGAATTGAATGATATTATGAAATGAAAAATTTATATTATGCGAAGTAAATAATCGTAGTATCTGATATTTGAGCTAACATATGTTTTTTTGAGCAGATGTTTGTAAAAATATCCCAATAAGAGAGACGGTTAGATGAAAAGCAGAGTGTAGAACTGGGGTTTGCGTAGGCTCGTAAATGGGCCTTGCCATGCTATCAACATTGGTGGTATGAAGTGAGTTAATAATTTATTGGCGAAACTTAAACACTCTAACTCTATTTATAATTTAAATAGAGTTAGAGTGTTTAATTGTTTTATGGAAAATTATACCAAATAAAATATTGGGAGGCGAATATGAATAAAAAAATTATAAAATTAAAAAAAGAACTTCATGACAGAAATTTTACTAGATTCGGATTAGACTTAAACTTAAATGTAACGATTATATCGGCATTGATATTAATTTCTTTTACTCTTTATTCATTATTAAATATAAAAGAGGCTTCAAACAATCTAGAAAAGTTTAAAGGGTTAATCATAAGTAATTTTGATAATTTATTTATTGTAGCTGCAAACTTCTTTGTTATCACATTAGTGATTATTGCATTTTCAAAAGCAGGAAAGATCAGATTAGGCGGAGCTGATGCAAAACCTGAGTTTACAGATTTTGGATGGTACTCCATGCTTATGGCGGCAGGAATGGGTATTGGTTTAATGTTTTGGTCTGTAGGAGAACCAATATACCACAATACATCATCTCCTATATTTGAGAGTTCAAATAGTACTTACTCTGCACTTGCAACAACTTTCTTTCATTGGGGCCTACATCCTTGGGCTATCTACGGTATCATATCTTTGGCGTTAGCATACTTTACTTTTAACAAAAAACTACCGTTATCACCACGATCTTTTTTCTATCCTATAATTGGAGAACGAATTTTTGGAATTTTTGGAGACATTATTGATGCTTTAGCAGTTTTAGCTGCACTGGCAGGACTAGCTACATCTCTTGGGTTAGGTGTTCAGCAAATCAATAGTGGTTTAAGCTATTTATTTGATATAGATTACTCTGTAACTATACAAGTAATTCTTATTACGATTATTACTTTAGTTGCAACAGCATCAGTAGTATCAGGTGTAGATAAAGGAGTTAAGTTTTTAAGTGAAATGAATATGAAGGCAGCTTTGATACTGATGATGCTTATATTATTAATAGGTCCTACAGCATTTATTTTAAAGAGCATGGTATTTTCATCTGGATTATATGTAAAAGATATTATTAAAGCATCCTTGTTTGTAAATAAGATTGATCCGGATTGGTCTCATGCTTGGACTGTATTTTATTGGGCTTGGTGGATTTCTTGGAGTCCATTTGTAGGGATGTTCATTGCAAAAGTATCTAAAGGAAGAACGATTAGAGAGTTTATTATAGCTGTTTTAGTGGTACCCACGATTTTATCTATTATATGGTTAAGTATTTTTGGCTCTGCTGCACTATCAACAGATGTATTAGTAGATGGGGCTTTGAGTCAAGTTGTATCAGAAAACTTGTCTATTGCATTATTTGAAATGATAGGACTTATGAAGTCGCCTATTTTAATAGATTTCATAAAAGTTTTAGTAAATGGTCTTGGTGTATTTTTAACAATAACATTTTTTGTTACATCTAGTGATTCAGGATCTTTAGTTGTAGATAGCCTTGCTAGTGGTGGAAAAATTAATTCTCCAGTTGCCCAGAGGGTATTTTGGGCACTTATGGAAGGTATTATTGCATCAGTTTTATTAATTATTGGTGGACCAAAGGCATTATCAGTATTACAAGCAGCAGTAATTATGACAGGATTACCATTTGCTATTATTATTAGTATTGTAGCAGCAGTGTTAATAAAAGAATTTGTTATTATAAAAAAACACGATAAAAAAGGTACTAATGACAAGATGACACAAAAAAGTGCTTAATACAATATAATAAAAATCATTCACTATCTTTAAATTTCATAATTATTATCATAGATTCGGGTTTGAATCTTCATCAAAATTTAATATTAAAACATATATTAGATATAACAGAAATATTTGTAAACTATGAAAAATTTGATTTGTTGAAATTTACAAATTATACTTTATCTGATATAATTTTTATATGTTTGCGGGGGGACTACTCGTAGTTGAGAAGGTTAAAACCTGACCCTTTGAACCTGTTAGTTAACACTTACGTAGGGAAGCAAATCATTATGATACTTGTATATGATTAGAGTGCTTTCCATATGAGATAGTACTTTATTTTTTTAACCCATAAAATTTAATATTATTATTTGCGGGGGGACTACTTGTAGTTGAGAAGGTAAAACCTGACCCTTTGAACCTGTTGATTAATACCAGCGTAGGGAAGCAAATCTTGTACAAGATCATTTTGTATTTGATTAAAGGGTGCTTTCCTGTAAAGGAAAGTACCCTAATTTATTTATAGGAGAATGAAAAAAGAAGGGGGAATTTATATGAAAAAGGTGCTGACTATTGCAGGATCAGATTGTAGCGGAGGGGCAGGAATACAAGCAGATTTAAAGACCTTTTCGGCACATGGGGTATTTGGTATGAGTGTCATTGTTTCAGTAGTAGCTGAGAATACAAGCCGTGTAATTGACATACTAGATGTTACACCTGATATGATAAAGAAGCAAATTGATGCCGTATTTGAGGATATTGAGGTGGATGCTGTAAAAATTGGTATGATGTCTACTCCGATGGGTATGAAGGCTGTAGTAGAAAAGCTTAAGGAATATAAACCACTCAATGTTGTAATTGATCCTGTCATGTATGCAAAAAACGGTTGCCCTTTAATGAAGCCTAATGCTATAGAGACATTGATAGAAGTTGTACTTCCCATTGCAGATTTACTGACCCCAAACATTCCAGAAGCTGAAAAGATATCAAATATTAAGATCAATAGTACAAAGGATATGGAAACAGCGGCCAAGCTTATTTGTCATATGGGTTGTAATAATGTTTTGGTAAAAGGTGGTCATGCCATTGGAGATGCATTAGATGTTTTGTATGATGGAAAAGAGTTTTATTATTTTGAAACAGAACGTATTGATACAAAAAACACACATGGTACAGGGTGTACTTTTTCTTCAGCGATTGCTTCTAATCTTGCTCTTGATATGTCTATGCCTCAGGCAGTTAAAGAAGCAAAAAAATATATTACAACAGCAATAAAACATTCTCTTGCTATAGGTAAAGGACATGGGCCAACTCACCATTTTTATGATTTATATAAAAATGGTTTACAAACAAAGCAAATATAATCTGAATGATTATATTTACTACTAGATATAGTAGGCCTTTGAGATTTAATTCCAAATAAAAGAAAGGTAGGACATAATCATGAATCATTTAACAAAATCATGTATAGAATTGATCTGTGACATTAGAAAAAAAACTCCTCTTATACATAATATTACTAATTATGTAACAGTAAATGATTGTGCAAATGCTATTTTAGCAATTGGAGCATCTCCTATTATGGCAGATGATGCATCAGAGGTAGAAGAAATAGTTTCCATTGCTTCAGCACTTGTTATAAATATTGGAACCTTAAATGAGAGAACTATAGAATCTATGATTATAGCAGGAAAAAAAGCAAACAAACTTCATATACCTGTCATTGTAGATCCGGTTGGAGCAGGAGCTTCCTCACTCCGAAACAAAACTACAAGAGAGATTCTCTCACAGGTTAAAATTGATGTACTTCGTGGAAATTTATCAGAGATATCTTTTGTGGCAGGATTAAGTGTTTCTACAAAAGGTGTGGATACAGCTAAGGAAGATCAAAAAAATGATGCAACAGATATTGCAAAGATAGTAGCTGACAAGCTTTCTTGTGTTGTAGGAATTACTGGAGAGGTAGATACTATTTCTGATGGTGTTAGAGTTGCTAAAATAGCAAATGGTAATAAATTGATGACGCAAGTAACAGGAACAGGGTGTATGACTTCTGCTATTGTAGGTAGTTTTTGTGGTATAACAACAGACTATTATACAGCTACGGTTACAGGAATTACAGCAATGGGAATTTCAGGCGATATTGCATTTGAAAAAACAGGAGCAGTTGGTACAGGAAGTTTTCATATTGGAATAATTGATGCTTTATCAAATATGAATAGTGATTGTTTTTCAGAAAGGGCTAAAATAGATGAAATCAAATATTGATTATACATTATATCTTGTGACAGATAGAAGTCTAATGAGTACCGAAAAACTGGAAATTGCTGTAGAACAAGCTATATTAGGAGGATGTACTATAATACAATTGCGTGAAAAAGATTGCTCATCTTTAGAGTTTTTTGAAACAGCTGTAAGGATTAAAAAAATTACAGATAATTATGGTATACCGCTTATTATAAATGATCGGATTGACATTGCATTGGCAGTGAATGCTGATGGGGTACATATTGGGCAGAGTGATATACCAGTAAAAATTGCAAGAAAATTGATTGGTAATGATAAAATTCTTGGGGTGTCTGCTTCTACCTTTGAAGAAGCAATAGAAGCACAAAAAAACGGTGCAGATTATCTTGGGATTGGTGCAATGTTTATCACTGGAACAAAGGAAGACGCAAGATTTACGCCAATGGAAGAGCTTATGAGAATACGTAAAACCATTGCTTTGCCTATCGTGGTGATTGGAGGAATTAACAAAACTACCATTTTCTCATTTGAAGGCATAGGGATTGATGGAGTTGCAGTAGTTTCTGCTATTATTTCTAAGTCTAATATAAAAGTGGCAGCACAGGAACTAAAGGATCTATTCATGAAAGTAAAATGTAGATGAAGTAAATGGGGGATATAATCCATCTATGAAATATGATATAATTTTTTTATAAAGTATATGTAAGCTATTAGAAATCATTTTAAAAAATCAAATCAGGTATAATATTTGATATAAAATGATAAAATTCTTACAAATGAAAAAGTATTAATAACTTGAATGAAATTATTTCATTCAAAGATATATTAACATTTAAAAAAATAAAAATGGAGGTTAATAATGATTACAGCTTATGTAGTAGGTATTTCAGGCTATCACGAGGATGAGGATATAGAGGTTAGATATAGTATTTATGATAATGAAGAATTAGTTTGTAAAAAATCTATATTGAAAGAATATAAAAAACCAGCAGTTGTAAGTCTCTTTGCATTAATGGAATTGTTGAAAGAATTAAAACAATATAGAGATCATAAGATAATTGTTATGATTAATGACGCAGCTTTAAACGAGCAAATTAGAGGAACGTCAACATCGAAGAACAAGGATGTCCTAAAAACGGCAAGCATAGTTAGGGAAAAAATTGAAGAATTTGGTAATAGTATGATGATTAAAGATATTAGTAATGATAAAGTAGAGAGATCTAAATGGGATGAGATATTAAAACCTTGATTTAGATTTTATGAGAAAACTCTGATATGTACAATTATAATCATGAGTATTTGAATATGTAGCTATGATAATGAGCATCTGACTAAGGTTAGATGTTTTTATTTTTTAAATATATATTGGTAAATATTTTCAATTAGAATGTAGCTGTTAATATGCTAAGTAATATAACTAAAAGGTCACAGTGAATTTAGCAGATGGATATTGAGATAGCACTAGGAATGCTTTAAACTATAATAATATTTATTTCAACAAATATTGACAACTAAAATAGAATGTGGTACCATTTAGCTGTATTTGAATTGACTGTTGCTTTTGAGAAAACGTTGTACCTGCACTTGAATTAAGTTTAATATCTTCAAGAATAAGTGAAAAAGGTAGATGAATAATAAAATATCAAGATATTGATTTATTTGTTTAATTTTATGATAAACAGAGTATATTTTAATTAAGGAATGAAAAATCTACTATAGAGGATCATTCCATTATTCTTTTCCACTATACGAAATATATTTCGTATAGTGGAATGTAAAATTCAAACAAATAGAAAGCTT
>NZ_RYYS01000047.1 GCF_004138215.1 Anaerophilus nitritigenes | reverse complement strand
TAAAAGTAGAGCTATACCAGAGCGATTATCTTTTAGAAAAGAAGGAGTCCTCAAAGACGTAGAGTGGCTTTATGACCATTATGTTGATCATATTGTCTATGGAGTTTTAGCAAAGGAATGGATGCATACTTCTTTGGAATTTAAGAATTTAGGAATTTAGGAAGTCAAGAATTTAGGAAGTCAAGAATTTAAAATTAAAGAATCAAGGTACCTGTCCCTTTGATTCATCCTTTGATTCATCCTTTGATTCATCCCCTTTTGATTCACCGGTTATTTAAGCTATGCATATGGTTAAATACGAAGATTTTATAGGTTAAACGAAAAAAATAGAGTAATATAAAAATAAATGGATTTATATTTATGTATGTAAGAGGTGCGCTGTAGGTATAAACATTTATATTTATTTTAAAAATCAGAAATTAAGTTTTATAAGGAGGTTGTGTATACGTGAAAAATAAGATTATGAAAGCATTAGTGTTATCGTCGTTAGTATTGACATTGGTAGTGCCTTGTGTAGCTTCAGCATCAGGTTATGAAGGCTATCAAGGATATAGTTTGGGAAAATATAAAGGAGATAATCATACAAATACACATGAAAAAGTAACCGATGCAGATTACATAATGAATAAAGTAGAAAAATTCGAAAAAACTGACAAAGCAAATTTTTGGGCTGACAATGGTAGCTCCAGAATATCTAAAAAATATTCGCAAAATAAAGGCAACACAACCAAAATCAAATTTGATAGTGATGAAAATTTAAACAAAGATTAAATAATTAAATTTTGAAACACACCGAATATATAAATAAAAAATATTTATGGAGATGTTGGACGTGAAAAAATTATTGAAGATAGAATTTACTCACTGTATAAATTCTAGATCTTTTAAATTTGTATTTAGTACCTTATTATTTATTTCTTTGTCAGGGTATTTAATAAATTGTTATGAATTTTATGGGAATAAGTTATCCTTTATAAGATCTGCATTTGAATACAGTATCATACAAGGAGTATACTCTCGTTTCTTAATGGAAACAGAATTATTCTTACTTCCTATTCTCGCTTGTATAATTTATTCAGATTCTTATTTTATGGATGCTAAATTAGGTACTTATAAAAATATAATAACTAGGGTAAATAAAAAAAATTACATTATTGCAAAAGGTATTATTGTATTTATAGTTACTTTTTTTACATTTTTTATCCCTTTAATGTTAAATCAATTATTATGTTTTATAGCTTTTCCTATACAAGGCTATGATAATAATTATGCTATTATGCCCTATGACATTGGCTTTCAAAATTATACTAAAGAATTTTTATTTGACTTACTCAGGTTACAATCACCTTTTTTATATAACATGACCTATATGATAATAATAAGTTTGTGTGCAGCACTATTTGCATTACTAGGTTATTCAATATATTTTATTTACAAAAAAAATAGAATGAGCGTTATTGTTGGGATTTTTGCTCTTTATAATGGATCTATATTTATATTAAGTCTTGCTGATCTTGAAAAGTATTCAATAATCAATTACTTAAGACCTACCTTACCTGGATCCATAATTATATTATTGTTTTGGATGATTGCTTTATTCATTGTTAGTACAATTATTATTACCAAAAAAGGTTTCCATGATGAAATTGGTATAGAAGATTAGTATAATTTAAACAAATTTTAGTATTTGTATTAATTCAAAACTATTATTTTTTAAAATATTATAAGGGTTTAAGATTACAAATTTTATTGCCCATATCGGGAGGAAAAAAAATGCATTTAATACATACACTTTTATTGAAAAAGTTATTCCATTCTAAAAGATTTTATTTTTTAGTAATGACAATGCTTATGATAGGCTTTATGCAGATTTTAATTTTTAGTAAACTGTCCTTAAATGCTATAGGATTTACTCCTTATACTATTTATCATAGTATATTTAATGGTTTTACAGTTTCTCTTTTTATAAGTAAGCGTAAATGCTAATACACATAGAAATGAAACTTCAAATTTATTAAAATAAA
>NZ_RYYS01000046.1 GCF_004138215.1 Anaerophilus nitritigenes | reverse complement strand
TTTTCCACTATACGAAATATATTTCGTATAGTGGAATGTAAAATTCAAACAAATAGAAAGCTTGTTGTAGAGGAGGTGTAGAAATTCATGTGGGAATTAGATACTATGGGACTTAGTGAATCTTTAATGGTTTCAGGTATGGGAGTAGCCATCGTATTCTTAGTACTTTTATCATTAGCAGTGGCTATTGTTGTTGTTTCTAAAATTATCATGATGCTTGGTATCGGCTCTGAAAGCAAAGTGGCGTCTCCTACTCAAAGTGTAGATAAAAGGGATGAGCTAGATGAGGAAACCTATGCAGTATTGATGGCTGCAGTTTGTGAAGAAATAAAACAGCCACCAAATAAGTTTAGAATTACTGAAATAAAAGAAATTAATTAATAAGAAAATAAAAAAAATAAAAATGTAAAGGATGGTTATAAAGATGAAATATATTGCTACATTAAATGGAAAAAAATACGAGGTTCAAATTGAAAAAGTTGCTGATTATCAACCCTTATCACGTGAAGCGGCAGTAGCACCTGTAGCTGCACCAGCTCCAGTGGCAGCACCAGTAAAGCCAGCACCAACACCTACTCCTGTAAAACCAGCAGCACCAGCAGCAGCACCAACAGGAGGAGCAACTCAAGTAGTAAGTCCAATGCCTGGTTCTATATTTGATATTAAAGTTTCAGAAGGTCAAGCTGTAAAAACTGGAGATGTTTTAATTGTATTAGAAGCTATGAAAATGGAGAATGAAATCGTTGCCCCAGTTGATGGAACTGTTTCTCTTCAAGTTAAAAAAGGCGAGATGGTAGATTCAGATTCTGTTTTAGCTATTATAAAATAATCGTATAAAGTAAGGAGTGTTTATTTAATGAATTTTTTAGATATTGCAGGAAGTTTGCTAGCACAATCAGGTTTTGCAGCAATGAACTGGCAAAATGGTGCTATGATTTTGGTCTCCTTTATATTGCTTTATTTAGCTATTGCTAAGAAGTTTGAGCCATTATTGTTATTACCTATTGCTTTTGGTATGTTTCTTGCAAACCTACCAATAACAGGATTGATGTTAGAAGCAGACCCTTGGTATACACAAGGGGTGTTAAGAATTATATATTCAGGAATAAAGAGTAGTGTATTTCCTTGTTTGATGTTTTTATGTGTAGGTGCAATGACGGATTTTGGTCCTTTGATTGCCAACCCAATCAGTTTATTCTTAGGTGCGGCAGCACAAATGGGTATTTATGTAGCGTTTACACTTGCTAATACTATAGGAGGTTTTACAGTAGGTCAATCAGCAGCTATAGGTATTATTGGAGGAGCAGATGGTCCTACAGCAATTTACATTGCAAACAATCTAGCACCTGAGTTAGTAGCTCCAATAGCAGTAGCAGCATATTCATATATGGCTTTAATACCAATGATTCAGCCACCACTTATGAGAATGTTAACAACTGAAAAAGAACGAAAGATTAAAATGAGTCAATTAAGAAAAATTAGTAAAGTTGAAAAAATTATATTCCCTATATTTGTTGCTTTATTTTGTTCATTGATGTTACCATCTGTAGCACCACTTCTAGGAATGTTAATGTTTGGTAATTTGCTTAGAGAATCTGGTGTAACAGAGCGTCTAACGAATACTGCACAAAATGGATTATGTAATGTAATTACTATATTACTTGGATTGACAGTAGGAGCTACAGCAGATGGTGCAATCTTTTTAAGAATTCAAACAATCACAATTATTGCTATGGGTCTTTTAGCATTTGCTTGCTCAACTATGGGAGGACTTTTAATAGGAAAGCTTCTTTGCCATCTTACAGGAGGAAAAATCAATCCATTAATAGGATCAGCAGGAGTTTCAGCAGTACCAATGGCAGCACGTGTAGCACAAGTTGAAGGAGCAAAAGCAAATCCAACAAACTTCTTATTAATGCATGCTATGGGACCAAACGTTGCAGGAGTTATAGGCTCTGCAGTAGCAGCTGGATTTTTCATGATACTATTTGGTTAAAATTTTTAAATTAAAATTTTAATATAAAAAATATATAGGAGGCGTTATTGTGAATAGTAAAGTGTATACATTATCAGATGCAATAGCCAAATTTGTCCAAAATGGAGACCACGTTTGCTTTGGTGGTTTTACAACAAACAGAAAACCTTATGCAGCAGTTTATGAAATTATGCGTCAAGGACAAAAAGATTTTGTTGTTGAAGCAGGACCTGCTGGAGGAGATTGGGACTTACTTATCGGTGAAGGAAGAGTTAAAGCATATATTAACTGCTATACAGCAAACTCAGGAGTTACAAATGTATCACGTCGTTTTAGAAGTGCAATAGAAAAAGGTGAACTTATTTATGAAGATTATTCTCAAGATGCTATAATGCTTATGTTACATGCAGCATCATTAGGACTTCCATATCTTCCAGTTCGTTTAATGATGGGATCAGACTTAACAGATAAATGGGGTATTAGTAAAGAAGTTCGTAAAACAATTGAAAAATTACCAGACGATAAATTTGTATATGTAGATAATCCATTTAACCCAGGAGAAAAAATTGTTGCTCTACCAGTACCAAAGCTTGATTTAGCAATTATACATGCTCAAAAGGCATCTCCAGACGGAACAGTTACTATTGAAGGTGACGAATTCCATGATGTAGACATTGCAGTAGCTGCAAAAAAAGTTATCGTTACATGCGAAGAATTAGTAAGCAACGAAGAAATTCGTAAAGATCCTAGTACAAATTCAATTCCTCCATTTTGTGTAGATGCAGTTGTACATGCTCCATATGGTGCGCATCCTTCACAATGCTACAATTACTATGACTATGATAATCCATTCCTAAAAGAATATGATGTTGCAAGTAAAACTCAAGAAGCATTTGATGAGTTCAACCAAAAATGGGTATATAGCGTAAAAGATCATCAAGAGTACCTTGACAAATTAGGTGCAAGTCGTTTAGTAGCACTAAACAATGTTCCAGGTTTAGGATATGCACCACAAGCTAAAAGTAAGGAGGAAAAATAACAATGGCTAATTATACAAATTACACAAATAAAGAAATGCAAGCAGTTACAATTGCTAAGCAAATCAAAGACGGACAAGTAGTTATTGTAGGTACTGGACTACCTTTAATAGGTGCTTCATTAGCAAAGAGAGTATTTGCTCCTAAATGTAATTTAATTGTAGAAAGTGGACTTATGGATTGTGATCCAATCGAAGTACCAAGAAGTGTAGGAGATAATCGCTTTATGGCTCACTGTGCTACACAATGGCCAAACATTAGATTTATTGGATTTGAAGCCAACGAATGGATTCATGACAATGATCGTTTGGTAGCTTTTATTGGTGGAGCTCAAATAGATCCTTATGGAAATGTAAACTCAACTTGTATCGGAGATTATAACAATCCAAAAACACGTTTTACAGGAAGTGGTGGAGCAAATGGAATTGCTACTTATGCAAATACCATCATCATGATGCAACATGAAAAACGTCGTTTTATTGATAAAATCGATTATGTAACAAGCCCAGGCTGGATTGATGGTCCTGATGGACGTGCAAAAAAAGGACTTCCAGCAAATAGAGGTCCGATCATGGTTGTTACAGATCGTGGAATTATGAAATTTGATGAAGAAACAAAACGTATGTATCTTGCAGGATATTATCCAACTTCTTCACCAGAAGATGTTATAGAAAATACAGGATTTGATGTAGATGTATCAAGAGCGGTAGCTCTAGAAGCACCAGATCCAGAAGTAATTCGTATGATTCGTGAAGAAATTGATCCAGGTCAAGCATTTATTAAAATTCCAAAATAAATAATACTTTATATTATAAAGGAGGTCAAACAGTGGGTAACTATTCAATGCCAAGATATTTTCAAAATATGCCTGTTGTAGGTAAGGCAATTGGGGCTAAAAATAAAGAAAATGAAGAGAGCATCAAACAAGTTGAAAAAGAAATTCGTGAAAGCATTAAAAAAGTTCATGCAGAAGGACGTCCAGATGAATCTTTAAATAAAGCAGGACAAATGACTGCACTACAACGTATTTTTGAACTAGTAGATGAAGGTACATGGAATCCACTCAACAGTCTTTTTAATCCAGAAGGAAATGATAACGGATCAACAGGGATTATTAAAGGACTTGGACGTATCAATGGAAAGTGGGCAGTAATTGTAGCTTCAGACAACAAAAAATTAGCAGGTGCATGGGTACCTGGACAATCAGAAAACTTAATACGTGCTTCTGATACAGCTAAATTATTACGTATTCCTTTAGTATATGTATTAAATTGTAGTGGTGTTAAATTTGATGAACAAGAAAAAGTTTATCCAAACCGTCGTGGTGGTGGTACACCATTTTATAGAAATGCTGAGTTACAACAATTAGGTATACCTGTAATCGTAGGTATTTATGGAACAAACCCAGCAGGAGGAGGATATCATAGTATCAGTCCAACTGTTTTAATTGCACATCAAAAGGCAAATATGGCTGTAGGTGGAGCAGGAATCCTAGGAGGTATGAATCCAAAAGGATATATAGACCAAGAAGGTGCAGAGCAAATCGCAGATTCAGTAGCAAAGGCAGGAAAACAAGTTCCTCCAGGATCAGTATCTGTACACTTTAATGAAACAGGTTTCTTCAGAGAAGTATATGCAGAAGAAAAAGGTGTATTAGAAGGAATCAAAAAATATATTGATTCATTACCTGCTTATGACGTAGAATTCTTTAGAGTAGATGATCCACATCCACCTAGATTAAGCGATGAAGATCTATACTCTATCATACCTATGAATCAAAAACGTCCATATGACATCTATGAAGTAATTGGTCGTATCTTTGATAATAGTGAATTTGTAGAATACAAAAAAGGTTATGGACCAGAAATGGTAACAGGTTTAGCGAAAGTAGATGGTTTATTAGTAGGAGTTGTAGCAAACGTTCAAGGTCTATTAATGAACTACCCTGAATACAAAGAAAATTCAGTAGGTGTTGGTGGTAAATTATATCGTCAAGGACTCATCAAAATGAATGAATTTGTTACACTATGCGGACGCGATCGTCTACCAATCGTATGGCTTCAAGATACAACAGGTATTGATGTTGGAGATGATGCTGAAAAAGCTGAATTATTAGGACTTGGACAGTCTTTAATTTATTCTATAGAAAATTCAGGAGTACCACAACTTGAAGTTCTATTACGTAAAGGAAGTGCAGCAGCTCATTATGTATTAGGAGGCCCACAAGGAAATAATACAAATGTATTCTCAGTAGGAACAGCAGCAACAGAAATTTATGTAATGAATGGAGAAACAGCAGCAAGTGCGATGTATTCAAGAAAATTAGCAAAAGAGAAACAAGCAGGAAATGACTTACAACCAACAATTGATAAAATGAATAAATTAATTCAAGAATATACAGATAAATCTCGTCCAAAATTCTGTGCTGAAAAAGGTATGGTGGATGAAATTGTTGATATGACAGCTATTCGTGGTTATGTACGCGCATTTACAAATGCAGCTTACCAAAATCCAAAATCTATTTGTGCATTCCACCAAATGTTGTTACCAAGAAGTATAAAAGATTTTGAAACATACAATAAATAATAAAGTATAATTTATAGATTAAATACTTAATCTATTATATAAACCAATTTAAAAATCATTGTCTTATGCTTACTTTAGGTGGAAAAAAGCAAATTTAGCTTTTTTTCACCTAAATAAGTATATTTACCTAAATAAGTAATCACATTGATCATAGATAGTCACTACTGATTTTACAGATAGGGCAATGAAGATAATCTTTAAGCTGAAGGTTTTTTAGGAGTAACCGAAGGTATAAATTATCTTTTTTTTATGGATATTTTTGATTTGAGCTTTTGCACTTACCCAATTTATAGCTATCAACCTAATATAGCTAATTAAAAGTAAAAATTCTATCCAAATTAAGTTTTAATTGATATCTCTTAGATTCAATAATTTTATAAAGTATGGAGGTCAAGATGGAAAATATATATACAATGGGAATAGATGTTGGATCTACAGCATCAAAGTGCATTATTTTAAAAAATGGAAAAGAAATAATAAGTAAATCTCTTGTAGATTCAGGTACTGGTACAACAGGACCTGCTCGTGCAATCGAATCAGTTTTAAAAGATTGTGACCTTACAAAAGAAGATATGAACTATATTTTGGCAACAGGATATGGACGTAACTCCATTGACTGGGTTGATGCTGAGATGAGTGAATTGAGTTGTCATGCAAAAGCTGCTCATTTTTTATTTCCTAATGTGCGTACGGTTATTGACATTGGGGGACAAGATGCCAAGGTATTACGTATTAGTGAACAAGGAATGCTTACAAATTTTGCTATGAATGATAAATGTGCAGCAGGGACAGGAAGATTCCTAGATGTTATGGCACGTATTCTTGAAGTAAATATTGATGATTTAGAAGTATTATCAGCTCAATCTACAAAAGTGATAAATATCAGCTCTACATGTACAGTATTTGCTGAATCTGAAGTGATTTCACAACTAGCACATGATTCACAAATATGTGATATAGTAAAAGGAATCCATAGATCTGTAGCAGGTCGAGTATCAGGACTTGCAAAGCGTGTAGGTGTTGAGGATGATGTTGTAATGAGTGGTGGAGTTGCAAGAAATAAAGGAGTAGTTACATCACTTGAAGAAGAGCTTGGTAAAAAAATACATACATCACCACTAGCACAATATTCAGGTGCATTAGGAGCAGCATTGTTTGCATATCAAAAATTCAAAAAATAAACTCGTTATTATATTAAATTTAAATGGATATCTCCATCTTTTAGGTGGGATGATCCTTTTAATAAAATTTAAAAGTCTTAAGCTTTAAAGCTTAGGAACTACAATTATTAAATAGCATTAAAATAGGAGGGGGAAAATAATATGTCAGAAAATGAAAAAGTACCAGCTAAGCAAAAGCTTAGGGCAGTAGTAGATCAAGTGTATCAAAATGCATGGGATGCTAAAAAAAGAGGAGAGCCAGTAGGTTGGTCATCTTCAAAATTCCCTGCAGAAATCGCTGAAACTTTAGGACTAGCTGTATGTTATCCTGAAAATCAAGCTGCTGCAATATCTGCAAAACATGGTGGACAAAGAATGTGTGAACATGCAGAAGCTATGGGATTTGATAATGATATTTGTGGATATGCAAGAATCAATATAGCATATGCAGCAGGTTATGAAGCAGATGAAAAACCAATGCCACAACCTGACTTTGTACTTTGCTGTAATAATATTTGTAACTGTATGACAAAATGGTATGAAAATCTTGCAAGAATTCACAATATACCATTGATCATGATAGACGTTCCATTTAATAATACTGTTGAAGTAAGTGATGCTCAAGTAGCTTATATTCGTGGACAATTTGACGATGCAATTAAACAATTAGAAGAAATTAGTGGAAACAAATGGGATGAAAAAAGATTTGAACAAGTATGTGCTAACTCTAACCGTACTGCAAAAGCATGGTTAAAAGTATGTTCATACTGTCAATACAAACCATCTCCATTTAGTGGTTTTGATTTATTTAACCATATGGCGGTAGTAGTTACAGCACGTTGTAAAGTAGAAGCTGCTGAAGGATTTGAAGAATTAGCAGAAGAATTAGAACAAAATGTAAAAAGTGGAAAATCAACATGGCGTTATGATGAAAATCATAGAATTATGTTTGAAGGAATTCCATGTTGGCCACAATTACAAGCATTATTCAAACCTTTAAAAGAAAAAGGAATCAATACTACAGCTGTTGTATATGCACCAGCATTTGGTTTTGTATATAATGATATGGATGAAATGATGAAAGCTTATTGTAAAGCCCCTAACTCAGTATGTTTAGAAACTGGTGTTGAGTGGCGTGAAGGAATTTGTAAAGAAAACAAGGTAGATGGTATATTAGTACACTACAACCGTAGTTGTAAACCGTGGAGTGGATATATGCCAGAGATGCAAAGAAGATTCCGTAAAGACTTAGGTGTTCCAGTAGTTGGATTTGATGGTGACCAAGCCGATCCAAGAAACTTCTCAGAAGCACAATACAACACTCGTGTAGAAGGACTTTTCGAAGTAATGGAAGAGTTTAATGCTAAAAAGGGAGGAAAGGACAATGAGTAGAATCGAAGAACTTTTAAATCAGTTTAGTGAAATAGCAAAAAGTCCAAAAAAACAATTAAATCAATATTTAGCACAAGGTAAAAAAGCTATAGGATGTTTTCCTTACTATGTACCAGAAGAATTAGTTTATGCTGCAGATATGGTACCTTTTGGTATATGGGGACAAACAGGAGGAACAATTAATCAAGCAAAAGAATATTTTGCAGCTTTCTACTGTACAATAGCACAATTAAACCTTGAAATGGGACTAAAAGGAACACTAGATGGTTTATCAGGTGTAATTGCATCTTCAATGTGTGATACATTACGTCCATTTACACAAAACTTTAGAGTAGCATGTCCTGATTTTCCTTTTATGTTTTTAGCACATCCACAAAATCGTAGACCAGAATATGGTGTTGAATTTACTATGGCTCAATATAAAAATGTAAAAGATAAGTTAGAAGAAATTGGAGGAGCTGAAATTTCTGACGAAAGTCTTAAAAATGCAATCAAGGTTTACAACGAAAGTCGTGCTGTACGTCGTCGTTTTGTTGAACTTGCAGGAGAGCATCCAGAAATAGTAACTCCAAAAAAACGTAATGCTGTATTAAAAAGTGCATATTTTATGCTAAAATCAGAACATACAGAATTATTAAAAGAATTAAATGAATTACTAGAAAAATCACCTAAAGTAGAATGGAAAGGTACAAAAATCGTTACTTCAGGTATCGTTTTAGATAGTCCATCATTACTTGAAATTATTGAAAACAACAACATGGCAATTGTTGCAGATGATATGGCTCATGAATCACGTGCAATTCGTGTAGATGTACCAGAAGATGAAGAAAATCCAATGAAAGCATTAGCCCTTCAATTTGCTGCACAAGATTATGATACTTTATTATATGATCCAGAGATCAACAAACGTCCTGAATATATAGTAAATAAAGTAAAAGAAAGTAAAGCTGATGGTGTTGTAATTATGATGATGCAATTTTGTGACCCAGAAGAAATAGAATTCCCTTCATTAAAAAAAGGATTAGATGAAGCAGGTATTCCTTATGTTAAGATTGGTATGGATCAACAAATGACAAACTTTGGACAAGCAAGAACATCTCTTCAAGCATTTTCTGATGTGTTATCAGTAAATAAATAGAATAAAGCAATCAAGAACCTCCTAACTAGGAGGTTCTT
>NZ_RYYS01000045.1 GCF_004138215.1 Anaerophilus nitritigenes | reverse complement strand
TGGCGCCAACGAAATCTTTTCATTTCATTCAAGATTTCCGTTGCTTAAAAAACGTCACTAATTTTTATGACTTTGCTAAAATATAGTTTATCTTAAGTCTGAAAGGGAGAGAACTCTTCTCTGTTTTCATTTATTTATAAAAATAAAGCTTTCCATTTTCTATTTCATAAGAAAGTTCCTCTTCACACAAATAAGTTAGAATCGCTCCTATCGTAGTATGTAAAAAATAGTATTCTTTAAAATCTACTTGTAAATCTTCTAAAACAATCACTTCTTCTAAAAGTTCTTCTCTAGTTTTAGGTTGAGCTAAAAGTTCTTTACAAATCTCTATATATTTTATCAAATTCTCCTTATTCTCTTGAACTAGTTTTTTTATTTGTTCTTTGTTGTATAGATCCTTTCCATGACTTAAAAGATAATACTCATAATGTAAGGAAAGGATTTTGTCATATGTATTCATTTGATCTTTTATATCCATTAGAAAAGGCATTTTATATTTATTAAGTATCTCTTCACTCATTAAAGAATCTGCTAGAAAAAATACTCCATCTTTTGTTCCTACACCAATTTGACCTTTTGTATGCCCTGGTAAAGAAATGATTTCAAACTTTTCATTATTTATTTTTTCTATTCCTTCTTGCAAGATGATATCTATCGAAACATCTTTTCCATGAATAAAATCTTTTTTCAATGGCTTAATTGGGCTTGCCCCATAAAGATTCATACTAAAGAGCTCTTCATTTTCTATATATACCTTCTCTTTCAAAGAAGAATGCATAATACTTCCTGGATAATTTTCTTTTAAAAAATAATTTCCTCCTGCATGATCTATATGATGATGGGTACTTAAAACATATTTTATATTCATATTGTTTTGTACTAATATTTCACAATTTTTCCTTGCTTGTTGATTATTATTTCCTGTATCTATTAAGAGTGTATATTTGTCTTTAAATAAAAATATACCTACATTTGTCCCTGATAAAATACAATAAGTATTTCCTTTTATTTTTTTAAGTTCCATATAGTCCTCCTATCTATAAACATTTCTCAAAACATTTTATCTAAATCTTATACCATATGCAACCTAGTCCCATAGACCTAATCCAAAAATTACTTCCCTTTATTTTGAAAATTTATGATAAAATTGTCGTATCATTTTATTTTTTGGAGGAATTTTATGAATATAAAAAATATGAAGTTTCCTATTATTATATTTCTTATTTTACTACTCATTCATGCAGTAATAGGAAGTATTACATTTAAAGCTTTTATTAATATTACAGCTTTAGAAATTATTTTGGCTGGTATTTTTCTATCAGTTATTGTAAGTTTTTCATTTGACACTTTGCTTCATACCATTCAAATGATCAAAAAAAGCTTTGTAGACGAGTTAGATTATGAACTTTCTATTTATAAGGTTTATGATTTAAGTGTAAAAATAAAGAAAGATGGTGTTTTATCTATTCAATCAGATATTGACTTAGAAGAAAATATTTTTTTAAGAGATGCTATGATTCTTTTAAATGACTATAAAAAACCAGAAGTCATGAGAGAAATTATGGAAAAAGATATTGAATCAAGAAAATCAAATTTTTATAAACCTCATAATGTATTAAAAATGATTGCACATGTATCTCCTTCTTTTGGACTTATTGGAACTCTTTTAGGAATGGTTGGTCTTTTGTCTAATATTCATCAAACAGATATGATTATGAGCAATATGGCATCTGCTCTTATTAGTACCCTTTATGGAAGTTTGATTGCAAATTTCATGGCAGTTCCATTGATGGGAAGAATGAAAGAATATATTGATCAAAATATTTTACAATATAGAATCATCATGGAGGGTATTTTACTCATTGCTCAAAACGATACGGCAAGAAATGTATTTGATAAAATGAATGTTATGTTAAAAGAAGATAAAAGACTAATATATCCTAGAAAACCACTAGAAAGTGTAGGTGAAGAATATGGAGGATGATAAAGATCAATACGAAACAGACCTTTCTACAAATTGGCTTATTACCTATAGTGATATGATCACTATCATTCTTTGTTTTTTTATTATATTCTTTAGTCTCAATGCACAAGAAATGAGTATGCTTACAGAAATGAAAAATTCTCTTTCTAAAAAAGTATCTCATTTAACTTCTGAAAATGAAAAATTAAAAGAAGAGAGAAATTCTTTAGCTCAAAAACTCTTTGGTCTTGCTGATATTGAAAAAGATGTAGTAACTTCTAAAGAAGATTTCATAGCCTTTTTAAGAAAAAACAATCTACTAGATCAAGTAAAAATCCTTGAAAATGAAAAAGGGCTTGTCATTCGCTTTAGAGACAGTATTTTATTTCCTAGTGCAAAAGCAGATATCTCAAAGGATGGATATGAAGTATTAGATTATATAGGGGAAAAACTTAAAAATATAGACAATGATATTATTGTAGAAGGATTTACAGATAATCTTCCTATTCGTACAAAAGAATTCCCTTCTAATTGGGAATTGTCTGTAGCTCGTGCCATTCATGTAGTAAAATTTCTTACAGAAAAAAAAGGAATTGATGAAAATAGAATTTCTGTAAGTGGTTTTGGAGAAAGAAAGCCTATTGATACAAATAAGACTTCTACTGGAAGGTCTAATAATAGAAGAATTGAAATTACTATATTAAATTAAAAATAAAAATAAACAAAGTCATAGAATGCGTCATAAATTCTCAATAATTGTTCCGAATTTTAAGCAATGGAAATCTTAAATGAAATGAAAATATTTCGTTTGCGACATGAACTTGCGAATTTTATGACTTTGCTATAATCTCCTATGATGTCAAATATCTACTAAGCTAAAAGTTAAAACAACCATAACGACACTTGTAAGTGCACTTGCAAATCCTGTTTCATTTTGAAATAATAATCTTCTAAAATCTATTTCGAAAATGTAGGTTTTATAGATGGAGGTTGTTCTATCATTTTGTATCATAATATTTTTTTGTATTATAATATTTTTTCAATTAATTATAACTACTTAACTTCCTTTATTAAGTAGATTTTATAGTAATTTTTTATATTGTCTTCTAACATTTCAACACATAATTCATTATGACTAAACTTTTTTAACGAAAATATTCTTGTATCAATATCTAAAAAATTAGAATCTCCATTTTTGTTTAATCCTTTTTTAAATCCATTTTTGTTTTTTACTCTTCCTAAAAAATTACCAACCTCTTCATCTCGGACTGGTTCATATGTAATATAATAATATTGATCATTCCAATACAAATACTTATAATTAGAATAATTATTTTTATTGATTATTGCAATTATGCATAAAGAAAATAAAACAATAAATATTATTTTCATATTATTTTTATTAATCATTTTTATTATTTATAGCATATTTTAATATATGAATTTTCAACTTTGCTTCTATTCTTTATTTGAGGTTCTTTAGTCCATTTACCTGTAAGATTGTTTTTATAGCCTGCTTTATAAGTTATTTTATATTCATCTCCATAGATTGCAGGTCTTGACCATTTTGAAGGATCTGCACTTATGGAATAGCCTGAGCCACTTGATGGATTGTAACTTACAGAAGCCACTCCCCAACTCAATCCTATACTTATTGAACTAGAAGAATTTGAAAAATTATAAGCACTTACATTGTAATTATACTTTTTAAAATCTGGGTGCCAAGCAATAAACTTATTTCTTTCTACTAGTGTAGTTGAGATAACTTCTTCGTAATATCCTATATTACTTCCACCAATCCTTCCATCAATGGATGGTGTTGGATTGCCATGAGGTTCATTTTCCATTATAATCGGACCATTTTCATAGTAAATTTTGTTAGATAAAGGGTTGTTTGCAAATACGATATTAGTATTCATTATCAATAAACTAGCAATTGTAAAAATCAATAGAAAATTTTTTTTAAACATGTTAAACACAATCCTCTCTTTTTTTAATATATGTTCATATCTAATCATAAATGAAATGTACCAAAATTCCATAGCCCCTTAAAATCTTGTAGATTTTGTCTCTTTCTTAAGAAGAATTTTGATAGCAATAATCGTATTCTCCCATGATTTCACCTCCTTTTCATAGAACTCAATTATAATGTTTTTGTAAAAATTTTCGAATTCATAGTATTACCTTTATTCATCCACAATAATTATTATGTTTAATTATTTGTAGCTTAACATATGCCGTAAAAAAAACTTGTCTAAATTGGTCGCGCTATTTAATATAAATTGAAAGTAAATTTTTCCTTAAGAAGTTGATTCATACACTATAATCTCCTATGCATTATCAAAAACACATGTATAAATAGAATCTACTTAATTATGGTTCCTAATAAAGTTGAAATAATTATTGAAATCATGAAGAATTGCAAAAACAATATTTTGTTATTTTTTAAATACAAAACACA
>NZ_RYYS01000044.1 GCF_004138215.1 Anaerophilus nitritigenes | reverse complement strand
CACGCCGCCAGCGTTCATCCTGAGCCAGGATCAAACTCTCAATTAAAATCTTCGAGGTTTTTGCTTCTTGCTCAAAATTACTTTGGCAATTAATTTATTTGCTTGTCATTTCTTGTGCTGTTTAGTTTTCAAAGGTCAATATTTTCGTCGTCGTTTTGACGACTTAACTATCTTATCATTTTTCTGTTTCGCTGTCAAGAACTTTTTTTGTTTTCTTGTTTGTTCTTTTGGCGACTTTTACTATCTTAGCACAGCTTCAAAATACTGTCAAGCTTTTCGTTTGAAACTTGTTTTCTGAAGTGTAGGTACAACTATATCATCTTATTTTATATTTGTCAACTATTTTATAAATATTTTTCATTCTATGACTAAACCCCCTGTAATATCATGTTTTATTTTATATAAAATTATTCATTAAATATAATATTTTTATATAAATTAGGAAATTTTTATCATTCATTCCAATATTGTTTTTAATAGATTTCTATACTATAGAAAATAATAAATATAAGGAGGGGATATTATGTCTCAAAATAAATACAAAGAAAAAAATTTATCTAAACCAATTGAAAATCATAAAACAGCTCCTTTAGCAAATATAGAAGATTTAAAACCTGAATCTTTAGTTCCTATTCCTAATAAAATAGAAGTAGAAAATGCAAAAGATTGGGTGGATATAAACGAAAAGTAAATCCTAGGGAATTCCCTAGGATTTATTCATAGTTCATTTGCGCTAAACGTTTATACATTTCATAAGTATCTTTTGAGTGTTTCTCTGCTGCTTCAAATAATTCTTCTGATCTTTCTGGGAATATAGTTTTAAGTTGACTATAACGAATTTCACTGTCAATAAATTCTCTAAAAGATATTGTAGGTTCTTTTGAATCTAATACAAATGGATTTTTTCCTTGTTCTTTCATACGAGGATCAAATCTATAGAGCTGCCAATATCCTGAATCTACCGCTCTTTTTTCTTGTGCAATAGATGTTCCCATTCCTGTTTTGATACCATGATTGACACATGGAGCATAACAAATAATTAAGGATGGTCCTTTATAGCTTTCTGCTTCTTTTATTGCTTTTATTGTATGATTCATATTTGCACCCATAGATATCTTTGCTACATATACATATCCATAGCTCATGGCCATAAGCCCTAAATCTTTTTTCCTAATCTTTTTACCTGATGCTGCAAATTTTGCAACAGCTGCTGTAGGAGTTGATTTTGAGGATTGTCCACCTGTATTTGAATAAACCTCTGTATCAAATACTAATACATTTACATCTGCTCCTGATGCCAATACATGATCTAATCCTCCATATCCAATATCATATGCCCATCCATCTCCACCAACAATCCATATAGATTTTTTAATCAAAAAATCTTTCTTTTCTAATATTTCTTTTGTAATTTTATTTTCATGTTCATGTTTTTTAAGAATATCTATTAATTTCTTTGCTGCTTTTTTATTTTCATCTTCATCATCTATACTTTGTAAATATTCTTTCATAGAAGCTTTACAATCTTCATCAATGTTTGAATGTAATCCTTCCTCTATCAAATCTTTTAATTTTTCTCTTACCTGTTCTATTCCTAAATACATTCCATAGCCGTATTCTGCATTGTCTTCAAATAATGAATTTCCCCATGCTGGTCCTTTCCCTTCATCATTTGTAGTAAAAGGAATAGAAGGTGCACTGCCTCCCCATATAGAAGAACATCCTGTTGCATTGGAAATCACCATTCTATCTCCATAAAGTTGTGTTACTAATTTTAAATAAGGAGTCTCTCCACATCCTGCACAAGCTCCTGAAAACTCCAGTAAAGGCTTTGCAAATTGACTTCCCTTTACCATATATTTATCCATCAAATAATCTTTTGTAGATATATTATTAATTGCATATTCCCAATTTTCTTGTTGTCTTATAGTTTCTTTTTCTGCATCTACCATAACTAACGCTTTTTGAGGAGCTGGACATATATCTGCACAATTTCCACATCCTGTACAATCTAATGGAGTCACTTGAATACGATAATGATAATTTTCAAGTCCTTTTCCTATAGCTTTTTTTGTTTCAAAATTTTCAAGTTTATTTTTCATCTCTTCTTCATGTAAAAGAAATGGTCTAATTACAGCATGAGGGCAAACATAAGAGCATTGATTACATTGAATGCAATTCTCTGTTTGCCACTGTGGAACCATTACTGCAATTCCTCTTTTTTCATAAGCTGTAGTTCCAAGAGGAAACGTTCCATCTGTCATATGTTTAAATGCACTTACAGGAAGCTTATCTCCTTCATTTTTTGCCATAGGTCTTTGAATGCATTTTACAAACTTAGGCTCATCTTTTATATCCATCTCTTCATCTTGTGCATTTTTCCAATTTTCTGGGACATGAATTTCAACTAATTCTCTAATCCCTCCATCAATGGCATCATGATTCATCTTAACTATTTTTTCACCTTTTTTACCATAAGTAGCTACTACAGATTCTTTTAAATATTTTACTGCATCTTCTATAGGAACTACTTTAGCAAGTTTAAAAAAAGCAGACTGCATAATCATATTAATTCTTCCACCAAGACCTATATCTCTAGCTACTTTTATGGCATCAATAACATAAAATTTAATATTTTTATTTGCAATCTCTCTCTTTATAAATCCTGGGATTTTATCTTCTAATTCTTCTTGATGCCAAGGACAATTCAAAACAAATATCCCACCATTTTTAATTCCTTTTAATAGATCATAATGATACAAGTAAGATTTATTGTGGCAAGCAATAAAATCTGCTTCATATACAAGATAAGTAGATTTTATTGGATTTTTTCCAAATCTTAAATGAGATATAGTTGTTCCTCCAGATTTTTTACTATCATATGAAAAATATCCTTGAGCATATAGATTCGTACGATCTCCGATTATTTTAATAGCCATTTTGTTGGCTCCTACCGTTCCATCTGATCCAAGTCCCCAAAACTTACATTGAATGGTTCCTTCTTTAGTAGTCTCTACAATATCTTCTTCTGGAAGAGAAGTATATGTTACATCATCTACAATACCAAGAGTAAATTGATTTTTAGGTATATATTTTTTTAAGTTATTAAAAACAGCTATAATTTGAGAAGGTCTAGTATCCTTTTGTCCTAATCCATATCTTCCTCCTACAATCAAAGGATGTTTCTCCTTATCATAAAAAACACTTCTTACATCTTCATATAAAGGTTCTCCCACTGCTCCTGATTCTTTTGTACGATCTAATACAGCGATACACTTTACACTTTCTGGCATCACTTCAAAGAAATATTTTTCAGAAAAAGGTCTATATAGTCTTACTTTAATAAGTCCTACTTTTTCTCCTCTTTGAATCAAATAATCTACTGTTTCTTCTATAGTTTCACAAACAGATCCCATAGCTACAATCACATACTGGGCATCTTTATGTCCATAATAATCAAATGGTTTATATTTTCTTCCTGTAATCTCGCTAATTTGCTTCATATAATCTGCTACAATATCAGGTACCTTTTCATAAAATACATTAGATGCTTCTCTTGCTTGAAAATAAATGTCTGGATTTTGAGCAGTTCCTCTAAGAACAGGTCTTTCAGGATTTAATGAACGATCTCTAAATTCTTTTACTGCATCTTTGTCTAATAACTTTTCAAAATCTTCATAATCAATAGTCTCGATCTTTTGAATTTCATGAGAAGTTCTAAATCCATCAAAGAAATGTAGAACTGGTACTCTAGATTTTATAGATGTAAGATGAGCTATTCCACCTAGGTCCATTACTTCCTGCACACTATTAGAAGATAAAAGAGCAAATCCTGTTTGTCTAGTAGCCATAACATCTTGATGATCTCCGAATATAGAAAGTGCATGAGAGGCTAATGCCCTTGCACTTACATGAAATACTCCAGGAAGCAATTCTCCTGCCATTTTATACATATTAGGAATCATAAGTAATAGTCCTTGAGATGCTGTATAAGTAGTAGTCAAAGCTCCTCCTTGTAAGGAACCATGCATGGCTCCTGCTGCTCCTCCTTCTGATTGAAGTTCAGATACCTTTACAGGTTGTCCAAATAAATTTTTTCTCCCATGTGCTGCCCATTCATCTACTTTTTCTGCCATAGGAGAGGAAGGAGTAATAGGATAAATGGTTGCTACTTCTGTAAAAGCATAAGATACATATGCTGCTGCGTCATTTCCATCCATTGTTTTCATTTTCTTTGCCATTTCGTATCCTCCTTTTGTTTTTATATTTTCTCTTCTTTATTATTTTGATTTTTACTCATTCTCATACATTATTTATTTGTTTCCATAGAAAAAGCCTAGGCAAAATGCCTAGGCTCAAACTGAATATAAACCATATTTTAGCAAAGTCATAAAAATTAGGAACAATTATTGAGAATTTGTGAAAATATAGAATAAGCGAGAAAATGATTAGCATTACACTGTTTGAGCATAGCGAGTTTGTAATGCTATTTTCGAT
>NZ_RYYS01000043.1 GCF_004138215.1 Anaerophilus nitritigenes | reverse complement strand
AAGATTTTATAGAGTACCCTATTAGGATTGATGTTAGAGAGTTGTTAGAAGGTAAAGAGTAGGCGAATGGGGACAATTTGGGGACGAAACAAAAGAAAATGTCCCCAAAACAATCTTTAAGAACTAAAAAACAAACTATAAGAATTTGATTAAATCAATATATATAAATAAACATAGATTAATAAAATGATATGTGACACACTTCGAATCAGTTCATCGGGGGTTCGAGTCCCTCAGGGCGTGTCAGTTATAATTATGAAAGCTTGTAGAGTAATAGAAAATACTACTACAAGCTTTTTTAGTATTTTCTATAATCATTCCTTTGTAGAAGGATTTTTTTGTTTGGAAAAAAATTCAATCTTGTTTGAATGGCCACGACATTTTATAAATACTCTAAAGTTGATTTATTATAAACAATAAGTAATTTTTACTATTTTTAAAATACAAAAAATTTAGTATAATAAAATAAAGTCGAAAAAACAAGAAAAATGTCGAAAAATACAAAGTGAGGGGGAATTATTATGAAAAAAGCAAAAAGTTATATAGCTATGTTATTGGCATGTACGTTAGTCTGTATGAATCCTATAATATCATTAGCAGGATCTAAAAAAGGTGGACCAAAGAGTAGTGAGTCAAATAAATCTAAAACTGAAAATGTGATTAAAAGAAGTAAAAATATAAAATTAGAAAGTAATAAAATCGACAAAAATGATAAAACAGAGAAAAAACAAAATCTAGATACTAAACAAGTAAAAAATGAATCTATTAAACAAGAACAAGACAATAATGAAAGAATAAAACCTATAAAAGAAGATAAAAAGATAAAAAAAGAAGTGAAAAAGTCTATTAAGGACTTAAAAGAAAGAGCTAAAAAAGCTTATTCACAAGAAGAACTTACAAAGCTACAAGAAGCAGTAAATGAAATGAAATTGTCTTATCCAGGAATTAAGACAATACCAGTTGAGAATATCATATCAAAACGTATGAACATAAAATTTGACACACCACCTGTTATCAAAGAAGGAAGAACATTAATTCCAGTTAGAGCATTGACACAAGCTTTTGGTGCACAAGTAAATTGGAATTCAGAAGACAAAATAGTTACTATTGTTAAAGATGATATGGAAATGAAAGTTCAAATAGGTAGTAATGTGGCGTACATAAATGGTGAAGAAGTTCAGTTAGATGTGTCTGCAGAGACAATGAATGGTAGAACAGTAGTTCCGTTAAGATTTATAGTAGAGAAAATGGGACTTAAAGTAAATTGGGATGAGGAAAATCAAACGATAGAAATTAATGAAGAAGAAACTAAGAATGAAGATGAGTTAATCAATGAAGAAGATGTACAAATCATAAAAGAAGCTGATCAACAGGAGAAACAAACAAATGAAGAAGATTCTGATAATGTAATAGTGGAAGAAACAGATAATAAAATAGAAGATAATATATCAAATGAGATATAGATAAAGTAAAGATACTTACAAAAAAATCACTCCTAGTATATTTGTAAAGAAATATCAAATAATAATCTATAAACATACTAGGAGGAACATTGGATGAGAAAAGAAGTTTTGTCCAATAAGCAAGCTATATCTATTATTGCTATATCCTTATGTGGGTCTTTTTCTATTTTTACTACGGGAATAGATGCTAAAAAAGATACATGGTTGGCAATTTTATTGGCAAGTTTGTTGGTTGTACCGATGATGATTGTATTTGCAAGAATACAATATCTTTATCCAAATCAAGATTTGTTAGATATTATTCAAATTTGTTTTGGTAAGTGGATAGGAAGAGGAATCATCGTAATATTAACTTGGTATACATATTTTTGGGCTTCGGATGTTTTATTTAATTTGGGAAAGTTTATAGAAGTAGTAAGTCTTAATCGAACTCCTAGTATTATATTAATTATATTCTTAGGATTTTTGTGTTGTTGGGCTGTAAAAGAAGGTATAGAGGTATTAGGAAGATGGTCTGAATTGTTTTTAATAATTACTATGATAATTAGTATTATTGTAATATTGTTATTGATTCCTCAATTTAATATTAACAATATACTTCCAGTTTTTGATGAAAAAAAGAATTTATTATTTAAAGGAGCTTTTAGTACATCAGACTTATATCTTCAAATCGCAGTGTTTACCATAGCTTTTTCTAATTTTAAACAAAAAAAGTCTCCTTATAAAGTATATTTGACAAGTTTAGGGGTTTTGTCTTTATTTACTCTTGTTATGTCTGTAGCGAATATTTTAGTCATTGGAATCAATGAAATGACAACGAAATATTACCCTACATACACCACTATGAGAAGAATTAATATAGGAGCTATATTACAAAGATTGGAAGTAAGCATTGGGATTGTATTTGTTTTAGGTGTATTTATAAAGGTATGTATATTGATATTATGCACATCTAAAGGAATGATGAAGATATTTAAGTTTAAAGATTATAGGTTTTTAGTAACACCTATTGTTTTACTGATTATAAATTTATCTTATTTTCAATACGATGGTGCGATACATTATTTTTCTTTTAATAAAGAAATATGGCCATACTACTTCTTTCCTATTCAAGTTGTTTTACCTATTATAGTGTGGATTGTAGCTGAAATCAAAAATAAGGTAAGCCTATAAAGAATTTCTTTATAGGCTTTTGTAATACATATAATTAAATTTGATTTGTAAGTTTTAAAATAATTTGAGAGATGATTGCTGAAGAAATATATGTTCCTATAAAAATAAAACATGATAAAAATATAATTTTCCAACTTGATTTTGCAAAAGCATCTAAATCTTTTCCGATTGAGATTCCTGTATAAGCAAGTATTGCAGTTGTCAAAGATAGAAAATTTACTTTTTCTACCATGGTTGATATAGTTGAAGCAAATGAAAAATAGGGAAAAGTTACCATACAACCGATTAATACAATATATGCAACACTAGGAATTTTTAAAGGAATAATTTTAGATAAAGCTACACCAGCTAAACAAATTATTACTAGAATTATCATACCCGGGATAGATTCTATAATACTTGTATGATAGCCAATAAAATTACTTACTAGAGAAAGTATACTGATAATAATTAGTACAAATAAAGTATTTTTAAAATTCATTATTTTGCCTCCTCAGTATTTTTACCATATTTTAATTTATAGCAAAGTGAATATAGACGTTCAGAAATAGGTAGGGCTAGCCATAAAGACATATACAATCCATCAAGACCTGATAGCATATTACTTGCTGCACCAAAAGCTGCTAAGGTTTCTTGCATATCAGGGTACATAGTAGATAAAGATCCTACACCTGCTGTCATCATACTAGCACTTCCTACGCCAGATGCCATGGCTAGTGCATAGGGATGAAAAGGTAGATATGCAGCACAAAAGCTTGCTAGTACACCAAAAAATACTGTACCAAAGACAGTACCACTAATATATACACCCATAACTCCTTGACCTTCTGGGCCATCCATTCCATATACATCTGAAATTAATGCTACATTTGGTTCTCGTGCGATAGAATGAGCTGCTCCAATAGATTCTCTTTTTAATCCTAATAATACAGCTAAAGGAATACCAAGTAAAACAGTTCCTACATTTCCAAACTCTTGAAGGATTAAAGCAGGCCCTGCAGAAATGATTTTTGGTAAACTAGGACCAATTAAAGTACCATATCGAGCCATAAGTAATAATAAAGTAACAGTAATCAAACTACCTGCATCTTTCATATCTTTTTCATTTACGATTTTTAAGAATTTAGGGCCTGTAAAAATTCCTATGATAAGAGCATAAAGCATAGGTAGTAATACAATAGTTCCAGGACCGAATGAAAATTTAAATATTCCAATCATTTCAGATACGACTACAAGAACAAGAGCTATAATATGAACTTTCCAATTTTTCATAGACATTGCCTCCACTTTATTTTAGATAGTTTTCCATCATTTGAATATATTCTTCTTTTGTAAGAATAGGATTAAAATTGTTTATAATTTCTTTTGCACATTCTCCTTTATCAAAAAGAAGATCTATTACAGTCATTGCAAATATTTTAGCAGGCACAATGCAAGCAGCATCATAATCTATTGTGTGAAAATATTCTGTATGTAATGCACCATCTACTCCTCCTACAAAAGGATGAATAGTTGGCATAAGATGAGATAGATCTCCCATATCTGTAGATGCTCCAAAATGTCCAGCATCATGGATTTGATCCTTTGAAAGTAGTACTTCTGCATTTTTAGCAAATATTTGATTTAATTTTTCAGAGCAATTAAGAGGTAAATAAGCACCCACTGTTTTTATAATTGTTTGGGCACCAGTAGCTAATCCTCCAGCTTTTAAGGCATTGTCTACCTTTGTATTTGCATTTTCTATAGCCTTCATGCTTTTAGCTCTTACATAAGTTTCCATTCTTACATCAGCTGGAACACTATTGACAGAGTCTCCACCCTTTGTGATGATAGGATGAACACGAACATGATCCGTATCTATAAAGGTTTCACGAAGAGCATGAATACTTGTAAGACCGATCATAGCTGCATTTAAAGCATTGATACCATCATGAGGAGCTTCAGCAGCATGAGCCGTTTTTCCAAGGTATTGAATAGATTTTGCAACAAATCCATTACTAGTATTTCCTATAGAAATTTTAGCTTCTGGAGAGTTCTTATCTGAATGCATCATCATAGCTATATCTATATCATCAAAGGCACCATTATAAATAAGCTCTTGTTTGCCTCCAAAGAAGTGTATTTTATTTTCTTGACGAAGCTTTTCACGATAAGCAAGATCAATAAATTCTTCTGCAGGGACCGCCATAAAAGTTACATTACCATGAAGCTTTTCGCTGATTCCTGATTTTTTTAAACCAAAGGCACTTCCAATCATGGCAGCCATTTGAAGGTTATGACCACAAGCATGAGCTGCATTGGTTAAGGAATTTACCATTTTGCTTTCAGGACAAAATACAGCATCTAATTCTCCTAGGATAGCGACATTTGGACCATCCCATGAATCTTTTAATTTTGCTTTTATACCTGTTATTCCTAAATTAGATTCGTAGGAAAGATTTAAGGTTTCAAATATTTTTTTGGTATTTTCTGAAGTTTCAAATTCTTTGTATCCCAGTTCTGGGCAAGTTTCAAGTTGTTTGGCAAAATTGATAATATCATTTTTATATTCATCAATAGCATCACAAACACATTTTTTTATTTCTTCAATATTCATTTGGATCACCTCATACCTTTTTAAATTATTAGTTATTAAATTTTTTTAAATCCTCCTTTCTTATATAATGGAAATATAGATAAGCTTTAAATTTTATTCTATTATATACATAAAATAAATTCAAGAAGATTGTCGAAAAACATTAAAGCCTATAGGAAATTCCCTATAGGCTTGGTCTAGGACCATAATATTGATAATAGTCTACTTTGATTCTTCCGTTATATAGTTTTCTTTTTTTATCAGCTTTTTTACCATATAGTTTTTCAAAATCTTCATAAGAAGTAAGGATATATTTTGACCAAGTTGGAACCTTATTAAAAACTCTACCCATTTCTTTATACATTTGTTCTACTTCAGGGATTTCATTGAGTCGTTCTCCATATGGAGGATTACATAAAATGACTCCGTATTCTTTTGGACTATGAAATCTTACAAAATCTTTTGTTTCAAAATAAATACAATCGTCTACTCCTGCTTCAAAAGCATTTTCTTTTGCAGCATCAATTGCTTTTTCATTAATATCTGATGCATATATTTTAAGTTTCACATTTTGATCAATGGATTTTAAAGCCTTTACTCTTTCTTGTTTCCATAAATCTTTACCCAAAATAGGCCACTCTTCTGATACAAAGCTTCTATTGAGTCCTGGAGCAATATTTTTTCCAATCATAGCAGCTTCTATAGGGATAGTTCCAGAACCACAAAATGGATCTACCAAAATTCTATCTTTGTTCCAAAAGCTTAGCATAATCATAGCAGCAGCTAGTGTTTCTTTGATAGGAGCTTTTACAGTCTCTACTCTATATCCCCTTTTATGTAGAGCACTTCCACTAGTATCTATAGTTAGTGTTGCAATATCTTTTAAGATAGATACTTGTATAGTATATTCTGGACCAGTTTCTTCAAACCAATCTATATGATACTTAGATTTTAATTTTTCTACTACTGCTTTTTTTACTATGGACTGACAATCAGGAACACTAAATAATTTTGATTTTACAGATTTTCCTGTTACTGTGAATTTTCCATTTTGAGGAATCCACTCATCCCAAGGTAGAGCTTTTGTTTTTTCAAATAATTCTTCAAAAGATAATGCTTTAAAATCTCCTAATTTAAGAAGCACACGATCTGCACTTCTTAGCCATAAATTTGCTTTTGGAATACTAGATAAATCTCCTTTGAAAGTAATTTTGGCATCTTCTACTTGAATGTCTTCAAATCCTAAATTTAAAATTTCTCTTTTGACTACAGCTTCAAGTCCAAAGGTGGAGGTTGCGATGAGTTCGATTTGCTTCATAAGATCTCTCCTAAAATATGAATTTGTTTTATAATACATAAGAAATTATGGTTTATTCATAAATTTTATTTTCATAATTTTTGTAATGTATTAGATCAAAGTCTACTTAATAAATCTTTTAAAAAAAAGACTTTGTTATAGGTTATTATAACAAATTATTTTGATAATATAAAAGATTTTTCCTGAGTTTAGTTATATTTTTAGTGAAAATAAAGTTATATATTCAACATGAATTTATAAAAATTTTAAATTATAAATATATTAAAAAAATATAAGACGTAAAAGTATTAAAACAGGGTGCAGGGTTAGAAGAGTTAAAAAATATCTTGTTTACCAGAGAAAAGAACTTTTCATAGTTCTTTTTTGTAAAAAATGGGTATTATAATAAAAAATTTAGATATACTTTAAATATTTAAAACACTAGGAGGGATCAAATGGAGAAGACTTTAGTAATTATAAAACCGGATGGAGTGAAAAGGGGTTTGATGGGAGAAATTATTAAAAGATATGAGAGAAAAGGACTTAAAATAATAGATTCCAAAATGGTTCAAGCAGATAGAGAAATACTTCAAAAGCATTATGAAGAGCATAAAGGAAAAGATTTTTATGAAGAATTAATTACTTACATGATGAGTGGAAAAATTGTAGTCATGATCTTAGAAGGGGAGAATGCTATACAAATAGTAAGAAAAATACATGGAAAAACCAATCCGTTAGATGCAGAGTTAGGAACAATAAGAGGAGATTTTGCAAATAGTACTACACAAAATATTGTTCATGCTTCTGATTCTAAAGAATCTTCAGAAAGAGAAATGTTTATATGGTTTTTATAGGGATAAAAAGGAATGCTAATGAAAATAATGGCATTCTTTTTTTGTGTATTTTTACAAGAGTAAAATGTTTTCCTGGACAAGCAGAGCATATGGTATAATTCTAGAGTAAATGAAAGTATTAAACAGGAAAAGCTTTTTATTCTTCAGTAATGAAAAAATATAAAAAAATATGGCTTAAAATCCTTGAAAAAAATTTTAAAAGTGCTATAATAATATTGTGGTTAGGAAATTTATTGTAAAGATTAAAGAATTTATGAAAGGAGGTCATTAAGATGCGAAATAAAAAATTTATATTTTTTCCACTGGATCACATATTTAATGATAATTCTATTAGACTCAAAAAATTTGTATCCAATGGCCACTTTCCAGAGCCTCCGGTCAAAAATTAAATTTCTTATTGTATAAAAAAGAATTTTAATTTTAAGGAGGAGTAAAAAATGATAACAAAAAAATTCCCATTTTTAAATTTATTAAATCCAGGAGAAAATTTTAGTGTAATTACAGGAAATAGAAAAGCAGATGAAATTTATAAAGATATATTTATAGATAAATGTGCAAGAAATAAATCTCAACTTCAAAGAATTCTATTAAAAGAGCTAATGAAATAAAAGTAAAAACCTTCTTTGTTTGAAACAAAGAAGGTTTTTACTTTTATTTTTAAAATACAACTTTGAAATGGCTATTGGTATGATTTTATACATATTATTAAAAAAGTAATTTATCTGAAAACATAATTATTTTCATGATAGAATATAAAAAAACTTTTAAAAAAGTATAAAATTATGATATTTTTACTATTTTTTTTATCAGAAAAGTGATACGATTATATAAAAAAAAGATGGGTAATTATAATAAAAAGAAAGTATTTTGTCTGTTTGTGTATATAGAGATATAGCTCTTGCCGAGGGAGGAAAACAATGAAAGAAAATAAAGGAATTTTATTAGAGAGTGGAACTGGAGAAGTAGAGGTATTGGAGTTTGTAGTAGAAAATAAACATTATGCAATTAATGTAATAAAAACAAAAGAAATTTTTGAAGTGAAAAATATTACTAATATTCCAAATGCAAATCCTTCAATTTCTGGAGTTACATTAGTGAGAGGAAAGACCATTACATTAGTAGATTTAAGATATGTATTAGAAAAGAAGAAAATAGAAGAACAGACGAATAAAATAGAAGAACAGACGAATAAAATAGCTTTATTATGTGAGTTTAATCAAAATCAAGTTGCTTTTTTAGTAGATAAAGTATTAGGAATTCATCGTATAGGCTGGAATAAACTTGAAAAACCAGATGATATTGTAGATAATTCATTAGTTATAGGCAATATTGTAATGAATGATAAGATATTGATGTTATTAGACTTTGAAAAAATTATTATAGATATGAGATCCTCGTATGGAAATTATGAAAAATCTATTCAAAATATTACTCCAAATGAAAAAAGAGCTAAAGCAAGACTAATATTAGCAGACGATTCTACTATGATTCGATCTATGTTACAAGATGTACTTACTAAGGCAGGATATACGAATCTTACTTTTTTTAATGATGGAGAGCAAGTATTAGAGCATTTAAAAATTGTAGCTCAAAACCATGGAAAAGAGTTTTTAAAATATGTAGATGCTGTAATTACTGATATTGAAATGCCTCAAATGGATGGACATACTTTGACAAGAAAAATAAAGGAAGATTATATATTAAATGAATTGCCTGTTATTATATTTTCTTCTTTAATTACACAAGATCTTTATCATAAGGGGGAGTCTGTAGGAGCAGATGCACAAATGAGTAAACCAGATATAGACAGTCTAGTAAACGTAATTGACAAATATACTTGGAATAAACAATAAATCATTACAATACAGCATAAGACCTAGTATAAATATGTACTAGGTTTTTGTGTTTATGAGAAAGGGGAATATTAATATGTATCAAGAATATTTTTATGAGATAGAAAATATAATAAAGAAGAACCTAGAAAAAAGACATATGGAAAAAATAACTTTATTTGGAGAACTTGAAAAAAGTGCAAGGGAACTTTTTTCAAGTGATAGGGTTTTAATCATAACAGGATTTTTAATAAAAGGGACAAAAAAGGGAGAAACAGATGGTCCTATTGGGGCAGTATCTTTAGCAGCAGCACTCAAAGAATTGAGAAAAGATGTGTTAATTGTAACAGATATATATTCAGAACCATTGATTTATGCAGCTTGTAAAGCAAGAGGTATTGATGTTGGTGTTGAAATTATTTCCTATGGAGAAGAAGAATTATTTTGTAATGATTTATTGAAATGGTATAATCCTTCTCATATTGTTGGAATTGAAAGACCAGGAAAATCAAAGAATGGAAAATATTACTCTATGAGAGGAGAAGATCTGACGGATGAAATTCCCAATGGGGATATTATTTTTGAAAATGCTAAGAAAAATAATATAACTACTATATGTATAGGAGATGGAGGAAATGAGATAGGAATGGGAAAAGTTTATGACTTGGTTAAACAATATGTTCCAAAAGGAGAATTGATTTGTGCAGCTTTTCAAGCAGATTATCTTATTACAGCTGGAGTGTCGAATTGGGGAGCACATGGTCTTGTATCAGCTTTAGCTATATTATCAGGAGAAAATCTTTTGTATGATGAAGATATGGAAAAAAATATATTACAAAGTATAATCAAAGTTGGTGGAATAGATGGATGTAGTAAGAAAAACACATTAACAGTAGATGGATTAAGTTTAAAAGAGAATACAGATATTATAAATGAATTAAGAAAAATCATACAATTAGCTTTTGAAAAAAATAAAAAATTTGCGTTTGTCGAATGATTTATGTAGGAATTTAAGAATCGGTGTCGAATTAAATATATGAGGAGGGATGGAGGATGGAAAAATTAGATAAAAGAACAATTGAAATATTAGAAAAAATTCTTAAACTCCTTCAAAATGTTGGAGATGAGGTAGAATGGAATAGTAAAGAAAACAATTCAGAAGATATTTATTTACATTAAATATAAGCTAAGAATCTACATGATTCTTAGCTTGCTTTTTAACACTTTGAATTATTTTGAGGAATTTAAAATTTTTACATATAAAGGTTCATAAGTAACTTCAATTCCATTAGGTGTCATATAAAATTGATCATAATGAGCTAGTACATTTTGTATAAATTCTGGAGGTAATATTTTTTTTCCATGTTTACTATCATTAGCCCCAATTTTTTTTATTGCATTAAAAAAGTTAAGACATGAATCAAAATATTCATATTCCTTTTCAACTAAAATTTCTATATTATATTTTTTATCTATCAAATTTCGAATTTCAGTTTTTTCTAAAAAACTTTGACTAGGTGGACTGATTTCTTTTTCTAAACCCATTTCTTTAGCCACACTTAGATATGCTGTTTTAAGTTCTATAAAGGTGTTAGAGCCAAAGGTAGAAAAAAGTAATGTCCCATTTGGTTTAAGAATGTTTAATAATTTCTCTAAAGTTTCACCAAAATTATTAAACCATTGAAAAGTAGCGTTTGAGATAATCAAATCATATGTATCTGTTAATTGTAGTACTTCTACATCTGCACAAATCCAATGAATATTTTCTTTGTTTAATGCAGTAGAGGCATAATCAATCATACCTTGAGCTAAATCAACAGCAGTAATGGATGCCATAGGAAAATAACTTACTAAATGACTGGTCAAATAGCCTGTTCCAGAACCGATTTCTAATATTTTAAAATTATTTTGTTCTTTTTTAGATTCATTAATTTCTTGCTTTCTATTAAAATCTTTATTTAAAATAGAAAGTAATCTTTTTACCATATTTTTTTGAATTATAGCATATTGTTCATACTGCTTAGCATTTCTTGAAAACCGTCTTTTTAACTTTTCTTTATTAATCATAATTAATCCTTTTCTCTTATAATTTTAAAATTGTAAATGAACCTACTTATCTATATATGGGTAATATCTGTAAAAAAATTGATTGCTTTTTGGGCACAAAACTCTGGTTTTGCTATAAAAGGTCCATGACATTGAGAAGAGATTGTAATACATTTACTTTGTAAAATCGTTTTAGCTAACCTTTTACTATAAGTACTCTTAACAACTTTGTCATTTTGACTATTAATTAGTAAAGTAGGGATCTTCCAATTTTTAATTTTATCATGGCAATCTACTATTGCTAGATATTCTAATCCACTTGTCAAGGCTTCTTCTGTCCAGTATGAATTCTCGAAATTTTCAATTTTAGCTAGTTTTCCAAACTTGGATAATGTCTTTTTAGAAGTAGTTTTAATTTGTTGAATCATTTGTTCTAAAACTTCTATGGACCAAGTATCAGTGAATCGACTCATTCCACTAAATAAAATAGCTTTTCTAGGTTTAATTTCTAATTGTAGAGCTAAAAGACTTCCCATGGACCAACCAATTAAATCAAATTCTTGATTTTTAAATTTTTCAACACTTTTTCTAGCAATATACTCAAAATCTTCTACTGTTTTTCCTTTGTCCCAATCAATAAAATGGATTGGAGCATCTGTTAAATTACTCAAATTATTTATAAAAGGTTCCCATATTTTTTTATTAGCTCCCCAACCATTAAAAATAAGGATAGGAATCAAAGATTTCTTTAAGGACTTAGATAATTGAGTGGGAATATTTTTTTCTAAAACTTGAAGTAACTTATCAATATCATTCTCACTATGATTCGCCATTATGGATATTCTAAGTCTAGATGAACCATAAGGAACAGTGGGAGGTCTAATTACAGGAACATAAATATTAGCTTCTAAAAGAGCATTCCCAAGTATTAATGCCTCATTAGCATCTCCTAATAAAACTGGAATAATTGGAGATTGGGTAGTAGGAACTTCAAAGCCTAATTTGTTTAGACCCTTTGATAATCTTTTAGCTAATTTTTTAAGTTGCTCTCTTTTACAATCAGAATCTTTTATTAACTGGAGTCCCATTAAAGCTGCTGCCATCATACTTGGTGGAGGAGCTGTTGCAAAAATATAACTTCTAGCTGAATTTCTTAAATAATTAATCAAATCCTTAGAACCGCAAGCATACCCTCCAATTACTCCAACAGCTTTACTAAAGGTACCCATTTGTATATCTATCTCTTTTTCTAGTTTAAAATAAGCTACAGCTCCTCTACCTTTAGGACCTAAAATTCCAAATCCATGGGAATCATCTACCATAGTTAGACAGCTATATTTTTTAGCAATTTTAACTATATCAGGAAGACGGGCCAAATCTCCGTCCATACTGAATATAGAATCTGTTACAATTAATTTTTTATAATTAGGATAATTTTTATTAGATAGAATCATTTTTTTTTCTAAATCTTTTATGTCGTTATGACGATATCTAATCATTTTAGCACCACTTAAAATAATACCATCCACAATGCTAGCGTGGTTTAGTTTATCAGAAAAAATTAACCATTCTTTACTACAAATTCCTGAAATAATGCCTATATTTGCCATATAACCTGTATTGAAAACAAGGGCATCTTCAGTTTGTTTAAATTTGGCTAAGGCTTTTTCTAATTCTTTATGAATTACATATGTTCCTGTGGTTAATCTTGAGCCACCAGCACCTACTCCATAATCTTTTAGAGCTTCTTGAGCTTTTTTTATTAATAAAGGATGAGAACTTAAATTAAGATAACTGTTTGATCCAAATAATAACCATTGACTGCCATTTATATTTACTTTAGCACCTTGAGAATTTTCTAAAATTTGTAATTCATCACGATATAAGGATTTTTTCTTTAAATTTTCTATTTTTTGAGAAAACATATTTACTCCTTTTTTATTATTAAAAAGTATTGTTGAAAAAGATGAGTTTGTTTTTTACTCTTATGTTATTAAAATATATAATTTTAATTTATTTGTCAACTAATTTTAAAAAACAGGTTAACAAAGTTAATGTTATAAGGTAAAATACTAATGTTAAATAATAGATATTATTAAGGAGAGTGCATAAAATGAATATTTTAAAAAATGTTATCAAAGAAATAATGGATGTTATGGGGCTTTCTCCAGAGGAAATTCAACTTTCTACGCATCTTTATGATGAGCTTGATGTTGATTCATTAGATATGTCCCAAATATTACTAGCTTTAGAAAATCAATATAAAATTGACCTTCCTGATGAAGAGTTAGATCATATCGAAACAGTTGAAGATTTAGTTAAAGTAGTGGAAGAAAAATTAAAGGATAAGGAATATTAAAATGAATAACAGAGTAGTTATAACAGGGTTAGGGGTTGTTTCTCCTATTGGAATTGGGTTAGACTCCTTTGAAAAAGCAATGATGGCTGGAAAGTGTGGGATAGATTTTATCAAAGCCTATGATGCTACAAATGAGAAAGTTAAGTTAGCAGCAGAAATATTAGATTTTGATCCTCAAGATTATTTTAGTCGCAAACAAATAGGTCGCATGGATCGTTTTGTACAATTGGGAATAGTTGCTGCTAGAGAAGCAGTAAAGGAATCTAGGCTAAATCTTAAAGAGATTGATTTAAATTATGTAGGCGTAAGTACTGGAACTGGGGTAGGAGGTATAGGTACTTTATTAAAAGAAACTAAAAAACTTATGAAAAATGGACTGAATTATGTAAATGCCTTATTTATACCAAAATTTCTACCTAATATTTTAACAGGAAATATTGCCATTGAATTTGGAGCAATGGGTCCTTCTTATTCACCAACAACAGCTTGTGCGGCTGGAACAGATGCTATTGGAATTGCCTATAAACTATTAAAATATGGGGAAGCTAAGGTAATGATTGCAGGAGGAGCAGAGTCTTGTATTAATCCTTTGATGATTGCAGGGTTTACAAATATGAATGCTTTGACTCAAAGTACGAACCCTAAAAAAGCTTCTATGCCCTTTGATGTAAATAGAAGTGGATTTGTTCTTGGAGAGGGAGCAGGAATGCTAGTTTTAGAAACTTTAGAACATGCTCTTGAAAGGAAAGCAAATATTTTAGGGGAGATTTTAGGATATGGGCAGTCTTGTGATGCTTATCATTTAACATCTTCAACGCCTGGTGGAGCAGGAGCAATAAAGTCTATGGCTAATGCTATTGATGATGCCAATCTTAAAATCAGTCAAATTGATTCAATTAATACTCATGGGACTTCCACATTGATTAATGACAAAAATGAGGTTCATGCAATTATGAGCTTGTTTAAAGAACATGCAATTCATCTTCCTGTAAATTCTACTAAATCTATGATAGGACATCTTCAAGGTGCTAGTGGAGCTGTTGAAGCTATTGGATGTATTTTAGAACTGAAAAATCAATATTTACACCCTACTATAGGTACACAAACAATAGATCCAGACTCTGTTTTAGATTATTTGTTAGGGAAAGGACGTCCTGAAAGACTTAATTGTATTCTTAGTAATTCATTTGGTTTTGGAGGACATAATAGTTCAATAGTTTTTGCAAATAACCATAGCTTGTAACTTAAAAGCTATGGCTACTTTTGTTTTATGATATAGGAATATGAATATCTTTTAAAGAGATATTTTGTTTTATAATATTTTTTAAATCTTCTCCAGATAAAACTTCTTGTTCAAATAATTTTTGGGCAATACATGTAAGACAATCTTTATTTTCGGAAAGTATATTTAGAGTACTTTCATAGGCTTGATGAATTATTTTTTGTATTTCTTTATTGATTTCTTTCATATTTCCATAAATCATTTTTTCATTAAAAGTCCTATTTCCAAGCTCACTCATACCATATTCGCATACCATTGAAAGTACAAGATCTGTTGCTTTGTTTAAATCATCTTTTGCTCCAGTTGTAATTTGATGAAATATAATTTCTTCTGCAGCTCTTCCAGCAAGAAGAATTTTAATTTTTTTTATAAGATCTTCTTTAGAATAAAGAAATTGATCTTCAAAAGAGGTACTTAGTACATAACCTAAAGATTGATGAGTAGGAACAATAGAGATTTTTTCAATATTATAAAGTTTATAAATACTGCCTACTAAGGCATGACCTGCTTCATGAAAGGATACAATTCTTTTTTCTTTTATATTTACAGTAGGATTTTGAATTTTTAGTCCTGCAACTACTTTTTCAATGGCATTATGAAAATCTTCTTGTAAGATCGTAGATCGTTTATGTTTTACAGCTAATATAGCAGCTTCATTGACTATGTTTGCAATATGAGCACCTGATAATCCGTGAGTCTTTGAAGCAATAGAAGAAAGATTGATTTCTTCTGATACAGGTTTGTTCCTTGTATGAATTTTTAATATTTGTTCTCTTGCTATTTTATTAGGGTTGCCTATATATATGTGTTTGTCAAATCGACCAGGTCTAAGGAGAGCAGGATCTAAAATATCTATTCTATTTGTAGCTCCTACAACTACAATGATATGATCATCCTCACTTTTAAAACCATCCATCTCTGTAAGAAGTTGATTTAAGGTTTGATTACATTCTGCTTGACCTTCTTCTACACGCTTTGAACCTATGGCATCAATTTCATCAATAAATATAATAGAGGGAGACGATTCTTTTGCCTTTTGAAATAAATCTCTTATTCTTCTAGCTCCAACACCTACATATTTTTCCATAAATTCAGAGCCACTAGAAAGTAAAAAACTCGCATCTATTTCTGAGGCCAATGCAGATGCTAAAAGTGTTTTGCCAGTTCCTGGAGGACCATGTAGTAGAAATCCTTTTGGAATATGAGCACCCATTTTTTTATAGTCTTGTGCATATCTTATAAAATCAATGATCTCCATGAATTCTTCTTTTACTTCTTCAAGACCTGCTATATCCTTTAATGTTACAGCTGATTTTAGTTTTGTTTTTTCTTTTTCTTGTTGTTCATGAGGTTGTTGGACATGGGCATAAACTTTTGATTTATTACTTTTTCCATATATATATAGTAGCTGAAGCAAACCTATGGTAATAGAAAATACAATGATTTTATCATTATTAAACAAAGAAAAGGTTTTCCTAGTAAATATTAAGAAAATACCTATTACAGAATAAAGTAGATTAAAAAAAAGAATGATATAGAAAAAATTTTTCTTCATAGAGGCTCCTCCTTTATGAACCAGTTTTAAAACAGCTCGTTTACTTAAAAGATATTCTATGAAATTATATATAATACCTCCTTAAATCTAAATTTTATTTTAAAAAATATATAAAATTATTGGAGAAGGTTTACATTTTAAAAGAGAATGATATAATAAATATAAATTTAAGACCAATGGAGACCCATTGGTCTTTCCAATGTGAATATATTCCCAATATTGAGGAAATAATTATTCAATAACATAGAAGTAGGTGACCACTTAAAAAAAATAGTTGACACATGAATTTTATGTTATAATATAAGGGTTATAAAGGATAGAGAATATCGAAAGAATAATGATTGATAGAGGAGGAAAAAAGGAATGAGTTCAACTGTTGTAAAAAAAGAAAATAATGAAATAACTTTAAAAATTCAAGTAAGTGCTAAAGATTTCGAGGAAGGAATACAAAGTGCATATATGAAAATGAGAAAAAACTTTAATATTCCAGGGTTTAGAAAAGGTAAAGCACCTAGAAAAATTATAGAGCTTCAATATGGAGTAGAAGTATTTTATGAAGAAGCAATTAATCATGTATTTCCTAAAGAATATGAAGATGCAATCACAGAGCATAAATTAGAACCAGTAGATCGACCATCTTTAGATGTAGAAGATATTGAAAAAGGTAAAGATGTAGAATTTACTGTTACTGTTACAATAAAACCTGAAGTAACTCTTGGAGAGTACAAAGGTATAGAAGTAGAGAAAAAAGAGTATAATGTTACTGATGAGGATATAGAAAAGGAAATTGAAAGTTTAAGAGAAAGAAATTCAAGACTTATCTCTGTAGAAAGACCTGTAAAAGAAAAAGATACTGTAATTATGGATTATGCAGGTTTTGTAGGAGAAGAACAATTTGAAGGTGGTACTGCTCAAAATCAAACATTGGTTATTGGATCAGGACAATTTATACCAGGATTTGAAGAACAATTAGTTGGAGTAGAAAAAGGATCTCAAGTAGATGTGAAAGTAACCTTTCCACAAGAGTATCATGCACCAGACTTAGCAGGAAAAGAAGCTATATTTAAAGTAACCATACATGAAGTAAAAGAAAAAGAACTTCCAGAATTAGATGATGAATTTGCAAAAGATGTCAGTGAACATGATACATTAGAAGCACTCAAAGAAGATATAAAAAAGAAACAACAAGAAGCTGAAAAGAAAAGAGAAGAACAAGATCTTAGAAATGCAGTAATAGAAAAAGTAGCACAAAATGCACAAATAGACATTCCAGAAATTATGGTAGAGCATGCAATTGATGATATGATCAATGAATTTAATTATCAACTTCAATACCAAGGATTAAATTTAGATACATATCTACAATATACGGGAACAAAAATGGAAGATATGAGACAACAAATGAAAGAAGAAGCATACAATAGAGTAAAAACTCAATTAACTCTTGAATCAATTGGAAATGTTGAAAATGTAGAAGTAGCTGATGCAGATGTAGAAAAAGAAATTGAAAATTATGCGGTACAATATAAAATGGAGTTAGAAAAATTCAAAAAAACTTTAAGACCTTCTGATTATGAAAATATTAAAGAGGGTATTAAGGTAAGAAAAACAGTAGATTTCTTAGTAGAAAATGCTAAGATTGCTTAAAAATTTTACGGCTAGGAGGGATTGAGATTATGGCTTTAATTCCAATGGTAGTAGAGCAGACTAATAGAGGTGAAAGATCCTACGATATATATTCTAGATTATTAAAGGATAGAATAATATTTTTAGGAGATGAAGTGAATGATCATACTGCAAGTTTGATTGTAGCTCAATTGTTATTTTTAGAAGCAGAAGATCCAGATAAGGATATAATGATATATATTAATAGTCCTGGAGGATCTATTACAGCTGGAATGGCAATTTTTGATACAATGCAATACATCAAACCGGATGTATCAACGATTTGTATAGGAATGGCTGCAAGTATGGGTGCATTTTTACTAGCGGCTGGAGCAAAAGGAAAAAGATTTGCTCTTCCTAATGCAGAGATTATGATTCATCAGCCTTTAGGTGGAACGCGCGGTCAAGCTGAAGATATTAGAATTCATGCTGAAAGAATTATTAAAATGAGAGAGACAATCAATAAAATCTTAAGTGAGAGAACTGGTCAGCCTCTTGATAAAATTTCAAAAGATACAGATAGAGATAATTTTATGGAGGCAAAAGAAGCTGTCGAGTATGGTTTAATAGACAAGGTGATCACTTCTAGATAATAGGAAAGAGAGGTGAGAAAATGTCAAGATTTGACGAAAAAAAACAATTGAAATGTTCATTTTGTGGAAAATCCCAAGATCAAGTAAAAAGACTTATTGCGGGTCCTAGTGTATACATTTGTGATGAATGTATTGAACTTTGTCAAGAAATTATTCAAGAAGAGTTTGATGAAAGTATTGAATTAGATCTTACAGATCTTCCAAATCCACAAGAAATTCGGAAGATTCTTGAGCAATATGTTGTAGGACAAGACAAAGCAAAAAAAGCTTTAGCAGTAGCTGTATATAATCATTATAAAAGAATTAATCATCAAGGGAATAATGATGATGTAGAACTTCAAAAGAGTAATATACTTATGCTTGGACCTACAGGATCTGGAAAGACATTACTTGCTCAAACTTTAGCAAAAATATTAAATGTTCCGTTTGCTATCGCAGATGCTACTTCTTTAACAGAAGCAGGATATGTAGGAGAAGATGTTGAGAATATCCTTTTAAAACTGATTCAGGCTGCTGATTATGATGTTGAAAGAGCAGAAAAAGGAATTATCTATATTGATGAAATAGATAAAATAGCAAGAAAATCAGACAATCCATCTATTACTAGAGATGTAAGTGGAGAAGGAGTTCAACAAGCACTTTTAAAAATATTAGAAGGAACAGTAGCAAGTGTACCTCCACAAGGAGGAAGAAAACACCCTCATCAAGAATTTATTCAAATTGATACTACAAATGTTTTATTCATTTGTGGAGGAGCATTTGATGGAATAGAAAAGATTATTCAAAAAAGAACAGGTCATAAAGCTATGGGATTTGGTGCTAATATACAAAAAAAGGAAGAAAAAGATATAGGCGCTCTATTAGATCAAATTCAACCAGAAGATTTACTTCATTATGGATTGATTCCAGAATTTGTTGGAAGACTTCCAGTAGTAGTAACTTTAAAACAATTAGATGAAGAAGCTTTAATCCAAATACTCAATGAACCTAAAAATGCTTTAGTAAAACAATATAAAAAATTGTTTGAAATGGATAGTGTTGAATTAGAAGTAGATGAAGAAGCACTAAGATCTATTGCTCAAAAAGCTATCGAAAGAAAAACAGGTGCTAGAGGTTTAAGAGGTATTATGGAAGGAATTATGATGAATATCATGTATGATATTCCATCTAGAGATGATATTACAAAATGTATTATTACAAAAGATAGTGTTGAAAATGGAACAGAACCTACTTTAGTTCTTTCTGAAAATAAAAAAAGAAAAAAGAAAAAAACAGAAGAGACTGCATCATAAAAAAACCGTCAATCATTGATTGACGGTTTTTTTAGATTAAAAGATCTATCTATAGTCTAATAACTCTATTGCAGCTGTGAGCATTGGTATGATTTGTTTTTTTCTAGAAACAATATTTTTTGCAAAAGCTCCTTGCTTATGATCTATATGAAAAGCATATGATACTAAGTTTTCATTAGATAAACTATAAAAGAAATAAGACCCTTCATGAATAATATCTGTAACAGTTAAAATAAGAATATCATATTGTTGTTGATCTCTGAGTTGATTCATAAATTCTATTAATATAGATTGTTTCTTCGTTACTTCTTCTATATCCAAAGTAAATATTTGAGATATGCCTATTTTCATATTATGAATTGAAAAATCCTTAAAATCTCTAAAAAATATTTCCTCTTCTGAATATCCTTCTAGAGCTGTTCCAGCTTTAAACATCGCCATGGCATATTGATCTAGATCTAATTGAGTAATTTTATTTAAATCTTTGACGGCTTGGATATCTCTTTGTGTACAGGTAGGAGATTTAAAATAAAGTGTATCAGAAATAATGCCACTTAACATAAGGCCAGCCATAGAATAAGGAATAGGAATATGGTTAGACTTATATAATTCATAAATAATAGTACAAGTAGAGCCAATAGGCATATTTATAAAATTGATAGGTAAATTTGTAGAAACGCCTCCTATTTTATGATGATCAATAATTTCTAGTATTTGAGCTTCTTCGATGCCTTCAGCACTTTGAGAAAATTCATTATGATCTACCAATATAACTTGCTTTTTTCCAGGATTTAAAAGATGTTTTCGTCCTATAAACCCTATGAATTTTCTATTACTATCTAGAATAGGATAGTTTCTAAAATTAGTAGTGATAATATCATCTTTTATGTCGTCTATATAATCATCTAAGGAAAATTTCATCAATGAAGATGTTTTCATGATTTTAGAGACAAAATTACATTGTTGAAAAAGTTTACTAACTGTATAAGTATCCTTTGGTATTTTAATGATAGGAACCAAATGTTTTTTTGCAAGTTCAATGTATTTATGAGGAATCTCAGATTCTCCGGTAATAATTAAGAGTTGAACTTTATTTATAATAGCCATTTCAATGATATCATATCGATCTCCTACAATAATAATGTCATTTGGACCTAGTAAACCCTCGATAGATTTATAGTAATAAGCCATAACAGATACGCTACCTTCTACAAGATTATGTTTATCAGGGATATAAAGCGGAATTCCACCAAGATCATTCATAATATTAGATAAAGAAGTTTTGATATGATAAAAATCTCCATTGATCATTTCCATAGCAATATCTTTCATGGTAAGTAATCCTTCTAAAAATCCATGTTCATCTACAACGGGAATGGTTTTGATTTGGTTAGATTCCATATGATGATAAGCATGAAGAATAGAATGATCTTTTTTGATAGGAGATACTTTCGTATATTTTAAATCCCTTACTTGTATTTTTACATTTTCAAGGTAGTTGGGATGAGAAATTTCGAATTTATCTAGTACATATATAGACTCTTTTTGTATTTTTCCTAAAACTTGTGGAACAGTGGATTCACCCATTTGATTTTTAAAATAAGAGTAAGCAATGGATGAACATACTGAATCCGTATCAGGATTTTGATGACCAAATATAAGCGTTTTCATAATACACCTCTTTCTAGTTCTTTTAAAAATGATATAAATAGTTTTATGATTTGATTACATTTATTAAAATATTTATATATTTTATCATTGTACTCGTTAGGTTTCAACATTTTTAGTTTATTCAGTAGATGAATAAACTAAAAATGTGTAGAAAAAGAAAAATTGGTGTATAAATAATAAAACAGATAGAATAGGATATACTCTATCTGTTAGAAGATTGAATCATTCTCCAAACACTTGTTTTTGTAGTGCTGCTCCTGTAGGAGTAGCAGCCACTCCTCCAAGAGCAGTTTCTCGTAATGAGCATGGGAGACTTTTTCCTACTTCATACATAGCAGATACTACATCATCAAAAGGAATGTAGCTATGTACTCCACTTAAGACCATATCCGCAGTAGTAAGAGCAGAAACAGTTCCAGATGCATTTCTCTTTGCACAAGGAATTTCAACTAGTCCTGCTACAGGATCACAAACGAGTCCTAAAATATTTTTAATTACAATAGCAGCTGCATCTAAAGCCTGTGATACACATCCTCCCATCATCTCTACTACAGCAGCTGATGCCATAGCAGCAGCTGATCCACATTCTGCTTGGCAACCTCCCTCAGCACCTGATACAGTAGCATTTTTAGCAATAATCATACCTATTCCTGTAGCCGTTAAAAGACCTTTGACCATATCATCTTCAGATAAATTTAATTTCTCACCAGCAGAAATAATCGTTGCAGGAACAATTCCGCAAGATCCAGCTGTAGGAGCGGCGACAATTCTACCCATAGCAGCATTTACTTCTGAACAAGAAAGAGCTCTAGCCATTGCTTTTACCATAAATTCTCCTGTAAGAGTTTTTTTATTTTGGACATATTTATTGAGTTTAAAAGCATTTCCTCCAATGAGTCCGCTATAAGATTTTACTTCTTTATGTAAAGCTTCTTCAGCAGAAGCTTCCATTACCTTAAAAGAATTTCTCATTCTTTCAAAAACATCTTTTTCATTTAAACCACTATCTTTTGATTCTGATTGTAAAGTATATTGCCAAATCGTTATTTTTTTTTCTTTACAGATATTTATCAATTCTTTCCCAGAATTTACAAACATATTTATTCTCCTTCCGTCATAGGGTTGATAATTTTTACATCATCAATCAAAGATATGGATTTTATTGCTTGTATCACTTCATTAGATAAGGGAGCATCTGTTTCGATGACCATAGTAGCTTCTATACCTTTTTTCTTTTGATAAACTTTCATATTGGCAATATTAATGTTTTTTTCAAATAATACTTTTGTAATCTGCCATATAACTCCTGGAACATCTTTATGCTTAGTAATAATAGTAGGATTATTTCCTGTAAATTCTACAGAAGTACCATTAATATCAAAAATAAGAATGTTTCCTCCTCCAATAGAAGAGCCTGTAATTTCTGAAGTAGAACCATCTTTTTTGATAATCATAAATTTTACTGTATTGGGATGGACATTGCCTAAATCTGTTTCTATGAATTCAAAAGAAATACCCTCTTCTTTTGCTAATTCAAAGGAATTTTTCAGTCTTTCATCCCATGGATCTAGTAGTAATATACCAGCTACTAGTGCTTTATCAGTTCCATGTCCTTTATATGTTTTTGCAAAAGATCCATGAAGTAAAAATTTTACCTTTTCAATATTTCCTCCAGAAATAATTCGAGCAGTTTTTGCTAGCCTTGCAGCACCAGCTGTATGAGAACTAGATGGTCCAACCATAATAGGTCCCATAATATCAAAGATACTGTAATTTTTCATTGGTATCCCTCCTTATTATGAGTATAAGAATAAAATCTTAATAAAAATTTTGAAAATTTATTAAAAGTTAAATTTGAGTTATATGTAAATAATATACAAATAGATACACTGTTTCATAATATGGCAACGAAATTATACTTAATTTCATTATAGCATACTCGTATTTTTTGTATATTATTTTCAATTATGTATACATTACAAAATAATATGAAATAAAGCCAAGAAGAAATAAAAAATATCATTTCACCTATAGATTTAATGAAAAATATTTTTCAAGTATGATAAAATAGTCATATAAGTTTATAAGAGCTTGCACGAATAATGATGAATATAGATTGATCAATAAAAGAAGGAGAATAATATGAGAAGAAGAAAGAAAAAAGGAGCAGATGAAAAACTACTTAGTTATAGTACTTATGTGATGCAAGATCCTTTTTTATATAAAGGAAAATGGAAAAAAAAATTTAAAAATGAAAATCCTATTTATTTAGAATTAGGTATGGGAAGAGGAAAGTTTTTAACAACTCTGGCTCAAATGTATCCAAATGTAAATTTTATAGGAATGGAAATGAAAGAAGAGGTTTTATTAAAAGCTGTTGAAAAAGCATATGAATTGAGTCTTGAGAATATACTTTTTATATGGGGAGATGCAAAAGAACTACAGGAGTATTTTGAAAAAAATGAAGTACAAAAGATATTTATTAATTTTTGTGATCCTTGGCCTAAAAAGAGATGGGCCAAAAGAAGATTGACTCACCATAATTTTTTAAAGATGTATAAAAATATATTAGAAGAAACAGGTGAAATTCATTTTAAAACGGATAATGAAAAATTATTTGAGTTTTCATTAAATGAGTTTAGTAATGAATGTATGTATTTAAAAAATATATCATTAGATTTAAAAGAAAGTGATACTGAAAATGTTACAACAGAATATGAGGATAAATTTATGAATCAAGGGCTTAAAATATATAGATGTGAAGGAAAAATAGTAAATAATAACAACTTGTAAATTCTATTGACTTTATTTTAAAACTTTCATATAATATCAACAGTGAAAAAATTAAATAGTATCTTATCCAGAGAGGTGGAGGGACTGGCCCTATGAAACCCAGCAACCTAGAATTTAATTCTGTGGTGCTAATTCCATCAGGTATTACCTGACAGATAAGAATGGAAGATGACTTCTTGCATTATCTGCAAGGAGTTTTTTAGTGCGAATTTTTATTAAAAGTTAGGAGGTAGAATAATGAATAGAAATCAAAAAAAAGGAAATATATGGGCATTGATTCCGCTAGGGGTATTTCTAATAATGTATCTAGCAACATCTATTGTTATAGGGGATTTTTATAAAATGCCTGTAAGTGTAGCTTTTTTAGTAGCTAGTATTGTAGCCATTGGCATGAATAGAAATACCAGCATTCATGAGAAAGTAGAAGTGTTTTGCAAAGGAGCAGGAAATCCAAATATTATTTTAATGTGTATTATTTTTATTTTAGCAGGAGGTTTTGCTCAAGTAGCAAGAGAGATGGGAGCAGTAGATTCAACTGTAAATTTAGGTCTTAGTATATTGCCAGGAAATATACTGATTGCAGGAGTTTTTATAATAGGATGTTTTATTTCTCTATCTGTAGGTACTTCTGTAGGAACTATTGTAGCACTTGCTCCTATGGCAGTTGGAATTGCACAAAAAACTGGAATTCCTATGGGACTTGCATTAGGAGCAGTTGTAAGTGGAGCTATGTTTGGAGATAATCTTTCAATGATTTCTGATACAACAATCGCTGCCTCAAGAACACAAGGATGTCAAATGAGAGATAAGTTTAAGATGAATTTTTTTATTGTTATGCCAGCTGCAATTATGACCGCAATTTTATTTGCATCTAAAAATGTAGGAAATATGGTTCTAGATGGAAACTATGAATATAGTTTATTGAAGGTATGTACGTATTTAGCAGTTTTAATAGGAGCCTTATTAGGAGTTAATGTAATGATTGTTTTAGTAGGAGGAACTTTATTTGCAGGAGTAGTTGGTATGTATACTCATGCTTTTGATATATGGGGTTTTGTCCAAGCTGTAGGAAAAGGAATTATGGGTATGTCTGAAATTATTATCATATCTATTTTAATAGGAGGTATGGTAGAAGTTATTAAGTATAATGGTGGAATAGATTTTTTACTTGAATTTATTACAAGAAGGATTAAAAGTAAAAAAGGGGCAGAACTTGGAATTGCTCTTTTGGTAGGAATTGTAGATATTTGCACTGCTAATAATACTATTGCTATTGTAATGGCAGGGCCTATTGCAAAAGATATTGCAGATAAATATGATATTGATCCTAAGAGATCAGCAAGTTTGCTAGATACTTTTTCATGTTTTTGTCAAGGGATTATCCCTTATGGAGCCCAACTTTTAGTTGCAGCTAGTGTAGCTGAAATATCATCTTTGTCTATTATGAGATATTTATATTATCCTTATTTAATGGGTATTTGTGTAATACTTGCAATTGTATTTGGAATCCCAAGAATTAAAGAGAATTCTATAAAAGATCTAAAATTTGAAAAATAACCCCAATTTAAGATTGGGGCTTTTTATTCTTTAGTAAATTATATAAATGAATAAATTTAGGATGGTGAGGAAATGAAATTTAGTGCATATATTTATAAAAGGCCAAATATAAAAAAGTATGAAGAAAAATTTAATGATTTACTTCAAAAATTTCATGATGCACAAAGTTTTGAGGAAGAAGATAGATTTTTACAAAAGATCAATCAATTAAGAAATGAATTTGAAAGTATGAAAACTATTGTGTATATTCGTCATTGTATAGATACAAAAGATTGTTTTTATAAAGAAGAACAAAATTTTTTTGATGAATATACTCCTATTTATGAAAATTTAGTTTCAAAATATTATAAGGCGTTAACAAGAGCAAAATATAAAAATGACTTAGAAAAGAAATGGGGAAGTCAACTTTTTAAAATTGCTCATATGAAAAAAAATATAGTATCTTTTAAAATTTTAAAAGATCTTAAGATGGAAAATCAGTTGATGAGTGAGTATACAAAACTATTATCCTCAGCAAAAATATATTTTAAAGGAGAATATCAAACTCTACCTCAAATGAGATCATTTCAAATGGATATAGATAGAAATACAAGAAAGAAAGGTGTAGATCAAAAATATAATTTTTTTATGAAACATGAAAAATGTTTTGATGAAATGTATGATAAATTGGTAAAAATAAGAAATCAAATGGCTCAAAGTATGGGATATAAAAATTTTGTACAATTAGGTTATGACAGAATGCTGAGAGTAGATTATAATCAAGAGATGATTGAAAATTTAAGACATAAAATTAAAAAATATATTGTTCCTTTGAGTAATAAATTAAGAGAAGAACAAAGAGAAAGATTAGGGTTAAATAAGTTATATTATTATGATGAACTTATTTATTTTAAAGAAGGAAACGTAAAATTAAAGTTAGATGCAGATGAAATTTTACATAAAGGACTAAAAATGTATGAGGATTTATCGAAGGAAACAAAATGCTTTTTTGAACATATGATCAAAAATAATTTATTAGATGTATTAAGTAAAACAGGAAAATCTCCTGCTGGATTTTGTACTTATATAAAAAACTATCAAACACCTTTCATTTTTGCAAATTTTAATGGAACAGCAGATGATATAGATGTACTTACCCATGAAGCAGGTCATGCTCTTCAAATGTATTTAAGTCGAGATTATTTCATTTCTGAATATAATTTTCCAACATTGGATGCATGTGAAATTCATGGGATGAGTATGGAATTTTTTACATATCCTTATATGGATAATTTTTTTGTAAATGCAGATGAATATAGACAAGTTCATTTAAGAGAATTTTTACATTTTATTCCTTATGGAGCATTAGTAGATGAATTTCAACACTATATTTATGAAAATCCAAATATTTCTATGAAAGAGAGAAAATATTTGTGGATGAAATTAGAAAATGAATACATTCCTTATAGAAACTATGGAGAAAATGAGTATTTAAAACACGGAGCTTATTGGCATCAACAAGGACATATTTTTAAAAATCCATTTTATTATATTGATTATGTATTAGCAGGAATTTGTGCATTACAGTTTTTTATTCAATCTAAAAAAGATTTTCAAAGTGCATGGAAAAATTACATAAATATATGTAAAGTAGGAGGTAGCAAATCATTTTTAGAACTTGTAAATATAGGGAAAATACAATCTCCTTTTGAAGAAGATTGTATCAAAAATATAATAGAAGAAATAAAAAAACAACTTTAAAATAAATTGAAAATATAAAGAAAAAACGAAATTATATATAATAATAGAAGAAAAACTTTAAAAAATGAATAAAATCTGTTAATATCAAAGTATATAGATTAAATCAAAGAAAATAGAGATATACAATAAAAAATCTATAAAAAGGAGAGATGTGTATCGTATGAAATTTGATAAAACAGAATCTATTATAAAAAAATATAAGGTAAGCAATCAAAATAGATATTTAATTACAGCAGGATACTGTATGTATTTAATAGTATTTGGATTATTGGTAGATTCTCCTCAAAACATATTAAATGGAATTTATAAAATTATTCTACAACCAGATACTTTAATTACAGACTATATTGGAGTAGGAGGTATGGGAGCTGCTTTTGTTAATTCAGGACTATTAACACTTATATTTGTATGGATGTTATATCATTTTAAAATTTATTTTAGTGGAGCTACTATGGCTTCTTTATTTTTAATACTAGGTTTTAGTTTTTTTGGTAAAAATTTATTTAATGTATGGTTTATTGTAGTGGGTGTCTATTTATATGCAAAAGTACAAAAGGATAAATTTTTAAAATATATCTATGTAGCTTTATTTGGAACAGCTATGGCACCTATAGTTACAGAAATGTTTTTTTATACTCATTTTTCTATTTATGGAAGAATAGTGATTGGAAGTATAGTTGGAGTCAGTATAGGGTTTATTTTACCACCGTTATCTGCTTATATGATGAAGGTTCATCAAGGATTTGACTTATATAATATAGGTTTTACAGCAGGAATGATTGGAACTATATTTGTTTCTGTATTTAAGTCATATGGATTTGAACCACATATGCAATTTATATGGACTACAGGAAATAATAAAATTTTATCTGTATTTTTATTTTTTATGTTTTCATCTATGATTTGTATTGGATTTTACTTTAATGATAAATCTTTTAAAAGAGTAAAAGATATTATGAAATATGAAGGAAGATTGATTACAGACTTTATATTGTTAGAGGGATTTGCTCCTACCTTAATAAATATGGGTATAAATGGTTTATTATCAACTATATATATTCTTTTAGTAGGAGGAGATTTAAATGGACCTACTATTGGAGGAATTTTGACAGTATCAGGATTTGGAGCATTTGGAAAACACTCTAAAAATATTATTCCTATATGGATAGGTGTTTATATTGGAGCTCTTACAAAAATGTGGAGTATAAATGATGCTTCTATTTTGCTTGCAGCTTTATTTGGAACGTCACTAGCTCCTATTGCAGGAGAATTTGGATGGAAATATGGTGTTTTAGCAGGTTTTATTCATTCATCAGTAGTATTAAATGTAGGTATTTTGCATGGAGGATTAAATCTTTATAATAATGGTTTTGCCGCAGGTATTGTAGCAGCAGTATTACTACCTGTCATTCAAGCTTTTAGACAAGAAGGGATGATTGATCATGAAACACACTAAACAAAGGATCAGTAAGATTGTAGACGAGATGTTAAATTATTTTTTCTTAATAGGTGCTACAGATATTGAAGTTCATTTAAAAGATGAAGAGGAGTTTTATAAGATTTTTCTAAAAAGTAATTATACAAAAGGACAAGAAAATAGAATAGAAGAGTTGATTCGATATTTAGAAGCTCCAAAACAAGAAGAGATGGAAGAATATTATTGGGAGCTTGCAGGAGCTTGTGATATGGATACAGAACTTACTTTGATAGGGATGATGATTGATAAAGGGGAAGTGAATTTTACACAAGATAAAATAGAACTTACTTTATATAAAAAGAAATAAAAAATGATGAAACCACCCGTTTGGGTGGCTTTGTTTACATATAAAGTTTATTCATAAGGTTTTTAACTGTTCGTTCAAATGCAATCAAATAATATTTATTGTTTAAATCTTTTTCTAATTGTTTTATTTTTTCTAATTCTTGTTCAGAAAGAGTAGCAAAAGGGGGATATTGTTTTAATTGTTGATATTGTTGATAATTAATATATTGAAGCTGTAGGACATGATAAAGACATCTTTGGTATCTTAAGAATAAATCATAATTAGATGGATAACAATGCATCTATACACCTCCTCTTTTGTAAAATTATATGTATGATCATGAAGCTTTGTCCATTTTATTTTTAAAAAATTTTATCATTATGGAAAAACGTTGAAAAAAAAACCCTCTTTCTATATAATAATGTACTATAAGAAAGAGTTTGAAAATAAGTACATAGGATACATATAAGAGAATAAATTTTTTGAAATTACAAAAAATAAGCGATATCAGTGTACATAATGAGGAGTTGATGATTTTGGTAGACAAAAAAATGAAAAAACATGAATTGCCCCTGATTCCTTTAAGAGGACTTTCAGTTTTTCCATATATGGTATTACATTTTGATGTAGGGAGAGAAAAATCCATTAGTGCTTTAGAAGAAGCAATGATCAATGATCAAATGGTGTTTTTAACTACCCAAAAAGAAGCGGAAAAGGATAATCCAACACAAGAAGATTTTTATCAAGTAGGAACTATATCTAAGATTAAACAAATGTTAAAGCTTCCTGGAGATGCTATTAGAGTATTGGTAGAAGGTGTAAGCCGAGCAAAAATTATAGAAATTGTATCAGAAGAGCCATATTTCAAATGTGAAGTAGAAGAACAAATTTATGAAGAAGAAATAGAAATAGGCAAAGAATTAGAAGCATTTATGAGGACTGTCATTAATTCTTTTGAAGATTATGTAAGTCTTAGCAATCGTACTTCTCCTGAAGCATTTATGAATATCACAGAGATAGAAGAGCCTGGAAGACTTGCAGATGTAATTGCTTCTCACCTGGTTTTAAAGATTGAGCAAAAACAAGAAATATTAGATGCATTTGATCCTAAAGATAGATTAGAAGTTTTATACAAAATATTATTAAGAGAGATCGAAGTATTAGAAATTGAAAAAGATATTAATAGCAGAGTGAAAAAACAAATTAATAAAGTACAAAAAGAGTATTACTTAAAAGAACAATTAAAGGCCATTCAAGAAGAATTAGGAGAAGAAGGAGGTTTATACGAAGAAGTAGATGAATATAAAGAAAAAATAAAAAAAGCAAAACTTCCTTCTGATGTGGAAAAAAAAGTAAATAAAGAATTGGACAGGCTTTTTAAATTGTCTCCAAATTCAGCAGAAGGAGGAGTCATTAGAACTTATGTAGATTGGATACTAGATCTTCCATGGGCAAAACAAACGAAAGATACTATTAATATAAAAAAAGCAAAAAATATATTAGATGAAGATCATTATGGACTAAAAGACGTAAAAGAAAGAATACTAGAATATCTTGCTATAAGACAATTGGCAAAGGAAATGAAAGGACCTATTCTTTGTTTGGTAGGACCTCCAGGAGTAGGAAAAACTTCTATTGCAAAATCTATTGCCAGATCCTTAAATAGAAAATTTGTCAGGATGTCTTTAGGAGGAGTAAGAGATGAAGCAGAGATTCGTGGACATAGAAGAACTTATGTAGGAGCAATCCCAGGAAGAATTATGTCTGCTATGAAAGAAGCAGAATCTAAAAATCCAGTATTTTTATTTGATGAAATAGATAAATTAAGTAGTGATTTTAGAGGAGATCCAGCTTCAGCTCTTTTAGAAGTACTAGATCCAGAACAAAACAAAGAATTTACAGACCACTATCTAGAAGTTCATTTTGATCTTTCAAAAGTCATGTTTATTACTACTGCAAATAGTTTAGGAACTATCCCAAGACCACTTCTTGATCGTATGGAAGTTATAGAGGTATCAGGATACACAGAAGAAGAAAAATTAAAAATTTCACAAAGATATTTGCTACCAAAGCAAAAGAAAGAGCATGGACTGAAAGAAAATGATTTGCAAATATCAGAACAAACTATAAGAGATGTGATTAATTACTATACAAGAGAATCAGGAGTAAGAAATTTAGAAAGAAAAATAGCAACTCTTTGCAGAAAAACAGCAAAAAGAGTTGTTGAGGAAAAAGTAAAAATTGTTCGAATCAACACTAAAACTTTAGTTAATTATCTTGGAAGTAAAAAATATAGATATGAAAAAATTAAAGAAAATCATGAAATAGGTATTGCTACAGGCTTAGCTTGGACAAGAGTGGGTGGAGAAACTTTATCTATTGAAGTGACAACGATGAAAGGAAATGGAAAACTAGTTCTTACAGGACAACTTGGAGATGTGATGAAGGAATCTGCACAAGCAGGAATTAGTTATATTCGTTCTAAAATTGATGATCTTCATATTCCAGAAGATTTTTATCAAAAGTTAGATATGCATCTTCATATTCCAGAAGGAGCCATTCCAAAAGATGGACCATCAGCAGGGGTCACTATGGCAACAGCAGTGATCTCAGAGCTTACAAAAATACCTGTAGATAAAAATGTAGCTATGACAGGAGAAATTACATTAAGGGGAAGAGTTCTTCCAGTAGGAGGAATTAAAGAAAAGGTATTGGCAGCAAATCGTGCAGGTATTACTAAAATACTTCTTCCTATAGACAATCAAAAGGACATAGAAGAAATACCAGAACCAGTAAGAAAAAAAATAGAATTTATACTCATTGAAAATATGGATCAAGTATTAGAGCATGCATTGGTTCGGAAGGAAGAAAAAAATGAAGATTAAAAGTGCAGAAATTATTATTAGTGCAGTAAAAAAAGAACAATATCCAAGCATAGAGGTTCCAGAAGTTGCTTTTGCAGGCAGATCAAATGTAGGAAAATCATCACTAATCAATCTTTTATTAAATAGAAAAAAGCTTGCAAGAACGAGTTCAAGTCCAGGTAAAACTCAAACTATTAATTTTTATGGTATTAATGAAGAATTTCGATTTGTAGATTTACCTGGATACGGATATGCAAAGGTGTCTAAAGCTCATAAAGAGCAATGGGGAAAAATGATGGAAACCTATTTAAATCATAGAGAAAATTTATTAGAAGTTTTTCAACTTGTAGACATTAGGCACACACCAACTATTCAAGACAAACAAATGTATGAGTGGATCAAATCTGTAGGCTTTAATGGAATTGTCATTGCAACTAAGCTTGATAAAATTAAAAGAGGACAAAGACAAAAACATATTCAAATGATTAAAAAAGAATTAAATATGACTTCAGATGATATTTTAATTCCTGTGTCAGCAGCAAGTAGAGAAGGAAAAGAAGAAATATGGAAAATTATTACTGAAATTTTTGAAGTTAATGGTTTTCAATTTGAACAAAAACAATCACTATAAATTTTTATAGTGATTGTTTTTATATAAGAAATTTATATATATCTTAAAGAAGTGGATCTTTTCTTTTTTTAAATAAAGTAAGTTCTCCTCCTAGTTCAGCTAAAAGCATAGCAAAAATAATCAAAAATCCTCCAAACATTCCTTTAGAGCTTAAAATTTCTCCTAATAAAAAATATCCAAATATACTGGCAAAGACAGGTTCGCCTGTAAAAATAAGAGCTGTATGGGTAGCTGTAGTATATCTTTGTACAGCATTTTGAATAATAAAGGCACCAGAAGTACATATAAAGCTTAAAAATAAAACATCTGTCCATACTTTTGTACCTGTAGGAATAATAGGATTTTCAAATATTAAGCTTACAATGGCACTTAATATACTTACGACTGCAATTTGTAAGATAGCAAGATTAATAGGATCGACTTTTACTGCATATTTTGAAATAGCTAAAATTTGAAAAGCAAAACAAAACGTACATAAAAAGGTGTAAAAATCTCCTATATTTAAAGAAAGTTCTCCATCTAGGGTTAAAAGAGCGAGTCCAAAAGTAGCAATAATAATTCCTATGATACAAGGAAGATTAGGAAGCTTTTTTAATAAAAGAGCAGAAAAAACAGGAACAAACACTACAGATAAACAGCTGATAAAAGCTGATTTAGAAGCTGTAGTATAATTAAGCCCAAAGGTTTGTAATGCATATCCTAAAAACATGATGATACCAATGAATATTGCATATTTTATTGTAGCTTTATCTAAATTTAACATTCGTTTATAAAAAACAATTGCTGAGCTAGCAGCAGCAATAAAAAATCGAACAGCTAAAAAATTAAAAGTAGACATGGCATCTAAAGAATTTTTCGTAAGAATAAATGATATTCCCCAAGTCAGTGTTACTACAAATAATGCCAAATCTGCTTTATATTTCATCTTCATATAATGCTCCTCCTTATGGTATACTAATATTCCAACAAATATTCTATCATAAATATAAAAAAATTACATTATATTGTCGCATATACTTATGTATAAAATATATAATGTAAAGAGCTTCCATATATATTTATGGAAGCTCTTTAGAAACTATTCTACAATTTCAAACATATCTTTAGAAACGCCACATACAGGGCATAACCAGTCATCTGGAATATCTTCAAATGCCGTACCAGGAGCAATACCGCTATCTGGATCGCCTACTTTAGGATCATAAATATATCCACAGGGTGTACATTCATATTTTTTCATAAAATGCTCTCCTTTCAAATTTACTTATGTATTATAAAAAAATTTATTCTAAACTAATTTTACCCAACTATTTACTGTCCTAAACAAAAATAAATAATTGTATATCTACAAAATTGACAGAAAAATAGTTCTCATATACAATTTTAGGAAGAAAGTATTTTATCAAAAGATTGATTAAGTAAATTTTGCTTTGATACATTATAGAAATTATGAATAAACCATAGTTTCTTATGTATTATAAAAAAGAAAAAGAGAGGAAAATATATGAATCCATTGATAAAGATGTTTCTTATTTTTGCAAAAATAGGTACTTTCACATTAGGTGGAGGATATGCTATGATTCCACTGATCCAAAAGGAAGTTGTAGAAAAAAATAAGTGGATAGAAGAAGAAGAGTTTATAGATATTATTGCTTTATCTCAAACTGTTCCAGGAGCTTTGGCTATTAATGCTTCCACTTATATAGGCTATAGGCTTTTTGGAATATGGGGAGGCATTATAGGGTGTTTAGGAACTATGCTTCCTTCTGTAATTATTATTTTAATAGTAGCTACTTTTTTTACTCAATTTCAAAAAATTTCCTTGATTCAAGCAATTTTTAAAGGAATAAGACCAGCTGTAGTAGCCTTAATTTTAGTAGCAGTGATAAAACTATCTAAATCTATTCCTACAAATAGGCTTTATATTCTATGGATTTTAACTAGTGTTATTGGAATTAGTGTATTTCATATACATCCTATTTTGATTATCATATTTTCAGGAATTTTAGGATACAAATTGTTCAAAGGAGATAAAGATCATGGAAGTGATTGTTAAAATATTTTTTACTTTTATAAAAATTGGGGCATTTAGTTTTGGTGGAGGACTTGCTATGCTTCCATTTATAGAAAAAGAAATTGTATACAATCATCAGTGGATTACCTCGGAAGAATTTGTCGATATTATTGCCATTGCACAAATGACACCAGGCCCTATTGCTATCAATTCATCTACATTTGTAGGATATAAAGTGCAAGGAATTATAGGGGCTATGGTTGGAAGTATAGGAATTGTGATTCCATCTTTTATTCTAATTATTATTTTAGCAAAATATTTTACAAATATGAAAGACAATAAAGCTACTAAAGCTGTTTTTAAGGGAATAAGACCAGCTGTGCTAGGACTTATTTTAAGTGCTGCAATATCTGTTGGAAAAACTGCTTTATTGGATATGAAAAGTGTATTGATTGCACTTATTGTTTTATTTTTACTCAAAAAAGTTAATCTACATCCCATATTGGCAATTGTAGTTGCTGGAATTATGGGGGCGATTTTATATTAGAAAAGGGGGTAGAAAATGAAATACTCAAAGAAAATTTTCATTCTTATATTTGCTACCAGTGTAATAGTAGGAAGTCTTATTGGTATAATGAAATGGGGAACAAATAAAGAAATGAAACTTATGATTCATAATGAGGAAATAAAAGGGTATTCTTCTCCAATTGTAGAAAATAAGGAAATTTATTTGTCCTTTGAAGTTATAAAAGATCATCTTTACCAAGATATATTATTAAATGCAGAGCAAAAAAGAGTGTATATTCATCTTGGCGATGAGCTGAATATCAACATACCTATAAAAAAAATAGATGATCATAATTATGTTCCAATCAAATTATTAGAAAAGGTTTTAGGATTATCTATAGAACACAATAAAGAAGATATTGTATCTATAGATAAATCTTTTGTGAATATGGAAAATGTAAAAGAAAATATATCTGTAGAAAGAAAGGCTTTTTCAAAAAATGGGAAAAATATAAATATTGCGTGGGAATATATTCATGAAGAGTCTAAGGATATTTCACAAGAAGATAAGATTCATTCATTAGATGTATTAGTACCTACATGGTTTAGTATAATAGATGATCAGGGGACGGTTAAGAATAAAGGGGACAAAGCATATGTAATGAATGCTCATAAAAAGGGATACAAGGTATGGGGACTTGTAGACAATAGCTTTGATCCTAAACTGACATCTACTATATTAAATGATATAAATGTAAGAAACAAAGTAATAGATCAGATACTCATCTATGCAGATCTATATGAATTAGATGGAATCAATATTGACTTTGAAAATATATATTACAAAGATCAAAAAGCTTTGGTAGATTTCATGAAAGAGTTAAGTCAATATACAAAAGAGAAAAATATTGTTTTATCTATTGATGTAACAGTTCCATCTAGTAGTGAACAATGGTCTAAGGTATATGATCGAAAGGCTTTAAGTGAAATAGTAGATTATGTAGCAGTAATGGCATACGATGAACATTGGGCTAGTAGTCCTGTAAGTGGATCAGTGGCATCTATTGGATGGGTAGAGAAGGGAATACAAAATAGTCTAGAATCTATTCCAAATGAAAAAATTCTTTTAGGATTGCCTTTTTATACAAGGATTTGGAAAGAGTTTGATGGTAAAGTAGAATCAAAGGCTATTTCCATGAATTATGCAAAACAAATCATAGAAGAAAAAAATGCATTAGTGAGTTGGAATGAAGAAGTAGGACAATATTATGCTCAATATGAAGAAGATCATATGGTCTATAAAATATGGCTTGAAGATCCAAGATCTATTGCTTTAAAAGTAAGTCTTATAAAAAAATATGATCTTGCTGGAACGGGTTCGTGGAGAAGAGGATTTGAAGCAGAGGAAGTTTGGATGGTTTTACAGAAAATGACTAAAGATCAAAAAACTTATGCTCAATTAGGATATTAAGGAGAAAGCTTAGCTTTCTCCTTAATAATTTAGTATAATAAATAAGAGGTGGTACGATGTATTTTGCTTATATGGTACGATGTAGTGATACTTCTTTATATAGTGGATATACAAAAGGGATCACTCCTATGAAAAGAGTAGATGTACATAATAATGGAATAGGTAGTAAATACACTAGAGCGAGATTACCAGTAAAATTAGTATATTATGAACAATTTCAGACTAAAAGAGAAGCTATGAAAAGAGAATATGAATTTAAAAAACTTACTAAAATACAAAAGGAAGAACTAGTAAAAGAATTTGGGTTAGAATAAAACAATAACAATTATGTTATAATGTAAGAAAGACTATGAAAAATAAAAATATCGAGCATATCATATGCTCGATATTTTATTGTAACATATAGATGAATGAGTTATTAATTGCATAGAAAGTGGAGTGTTTACATGAACAAGGCTTTATATATTACAGAAAAACCTAGTGTGGCATTAGAATTTGCAAAAGTTTTAAATATTAAAGGAAGTAAAAAAGATGGTTATATTGAGTCAAATGAAGCAGTTATTTCTTGGTGTGTAGGACATTTGGTAAATATGAGTTATCCAGAAAAGTATGATCCGAAATATAAAAAATGGAATTTGGAAGATCTTCCATTTTTACCAAAAGAATATAAATATGAAATCATAAAAAATGTTCAAAAACAATTTAATATTGTAAAGACTCAAATGAAGAGAAAAGATATATCTACCATATATGTGTGTACGGATTCAGGGCGTGAGGGAGAATATATATATAGATTAGTAGATGATATGGTAAAAGTAAATAAAATAAAAAAAAGAGTTTGGATTGATTCTCAGACAGAGGAAGAAATAAAAAAAGGTGTAAAAAATGCAAAACCATTAGCTGAATATGACCATTTATCAGACGCAGCTTATCTAAGAGCTAAAGAAGATTATTTGATGGGAATTAATTTTTCAAGGTTACTTACTCTTTGCTATGGAAATCAATTGAGCAAGGAATTAGGGAAAAAATATGTAGTAATTGCTGTAGGAAGAGTTATGACGTGTGTACTTGGAATGATTGTTCAAAGGGAGAGAGAAATTCGTGATTTTGTAAAAACTCCTTATTATAAGATTTTATCAAGCTTTTTATTTGAAGAAATATTAGAATATGAAGGAGAATGGAAGTCTTTAGAAGGATCGAAATATTATATGTCTAATTTATTATTTAAGGATATTGGATTTAAAGAAAAAGAGGATGCAAAAGAGTTTATACAAGAACTAAAAAAAGATAATGAAGAATGTATGGCGATCATCGAAGATGTGAAAAGAAAAAAAGAAAAGAAAAATCCTCCTCTTCTTTACAATTTAGCAGAACTACAAAATGAATGTTCTAAGAAATTTAAATTAAGTCCTGATGAAACACTTAAAGTTGTTCAAAAGCTATATGAAAGAAAAATGCTTACTTATCCTAGGACTGATGCTAGAGTTTTGTCAAAGGCTGTAGCAAAAGAAATCCATAAAAATATAAAAGGTCTTTTAAATATCAAAAAATCATGTAATTTAGATAAAAAAGATGAAAAAATTAACGAATTTGTACAAAAAATAGTAGGTGAAGAGTTATATAAAGGACTAGAAAAAACAAAATATGTAAATGATAAAGCTATTACAGATCACTATGCTATTATTCCAACAGGACAGGGAATAGGAAATTTTAATAAATTAGCAGAAACAGAAAAAGAAATATTTTTGATTGTAGTAAGAAGATTTTTAGCAATATTTTATCCACAGGCTGTATTTAGTCAATTAGCCATTACGACTCGAATAAAGGAAGAACGTTTTTTTACTACTTCTAAAGTGTGTATACAAGAAGGATATTTAGAAGTATTAGGAGAAAATAAAAAAAGTGAAGGATCAAAAGCAGATCAAATAGAAACTCTAGAAAAGTTAAAAAAAGGACAAAAGATAAAATTTAAAGATATATCTATAAAGGAATCTGAAACAACTCCACCCAAAAGATATAATTCTGGTTCTATGATTTTGGCTATGGAGAATGCAGGAAAACTTATTGAAGATGATGAATTAAGAGAACAAATCAAAGGAAGTGGAATAGGAACGAGTGCTACAAGGGCTGAAATATTAAATAAATTACAAAAAATTCAATATGTAAAATTAAATAAAAAAACACAAATCCTTACGCCTACTCAAATGGGAGAGATGATCTATGATGTAGTTTGCAAGTCTATTCCTTCTTTGTTGAAACCAGAACTTACTGCAAGTTGGGAAAAGGGGCTTGGAATGATTGCAGACGGAGAGATAAAGTCTGATGAGTATATGAAAAAATTAGAAGCTTATATTATGAAAAATACACAAAAAGTATTAGAATTTAGTAAGGGAAGAAATTCTATGAATTCATATCCAACGACAAAGTATAAAGAAAACAGAAAAAATAAAAATTCATTAGGAAAATGTATAGCTTGTAGAGAAGGAGATATTTTAGAAAATAGAAAAGCTTTTTATTGTAGCTATTGGAAGAAAAATTGTAAATTTACTGTATGGAAAAATAGTTTAGAACTATATGGTCAAAAGGTAACAAGCGAAATGATAGAAACTATTATTAAAGACGGACAAATCCATAATTTTCATATGGTTTTACCTCAAACAAAAGAAAAATGTAGAGCAACTCTTCAATTTAAAGAAGATAAAAGTGGAGATTTACAATTTAAAAACGTAACAAGAATAGAGAAATGAGAATGTATTTCAAAAAATTTGACAAGTATTAGAAATTATAGTATAATAATAACAAATTGAAAATTTTGTACATTAGGTACTACTTAAGTTTAATAGGGAAGTTCGGTGAAACACCGACACAGCCCCCGCTACTGTAAATGATGACGAAACCTTTGAAACCACTGTGAAAACGGGAAGGTAAAGGGAGTAGAATGATTCATGAGTCAGGAGACCTGCCTATTGTCAATATTGCTACCTTCGGTGGGGAGGTAATGCGTAATGTTTTATAACTATACGTAAGTGAAACCCTGCCTAAAAGCAGGGTTTTATTTAATATTATGAAAAATGGTCTAGTTTTTCAGAAATTTTTCCTCTTTTTAAATCTCTCATGTATGGAGAGATTTTTTTTTATTTCCCTATAAACATTTGTGTATACATTTTGCCGTACTTACCACCATTCTTTACACCAATACCTACATGAGTAAAATTAGGATTTAAAATATTTTCTCTATGTCCTTTAGAATTCATCCATGCAGTATGAGCATCTTGAACAGATGGATTTCCAGCGATATTTTCACCAGCATATGCATATTCAACACCAAATTGTTTTAACATATCAAAAGGACTACCATAGGTTGGAGAGTTATGGCTAAAGTAATTATTGTCAATCATATCCTGTGATTTTAGTCGAGCTACTTTGGTAACCTGCAAGTCTAATTGAAGTGGTTTTAGACCTTGTTTTGTCCGTTCTCCATTTAAAAGACGAAGTATTTCATCTTCATTGGAAGTAAGTTGTCCTACCGTGTCTGTAGGTGTTTGTTCTTGTGTAGCTCTTGTGGGTGTTTGTTCTTGTGTAGTTCTTGTGGGTGTTTGTTCTTGTGTAGCTCTTGTAGGCTGTAGATGAGGTTTTGCGTCGTCTGAAGATACAGTTCCTACTTTTTTATCTTCTGTTTCAATAATATAAGAATTTCCCATTTCTCCTATGACATCATAAATTTCTCCCTTTGAGAGATTTTTTACAATAGGAGAGTTTTTGTCTTGTCCTGACCTACAAGTTGCATTGTCTTTTGTAACTTCAATTTGTTTGACTTGTCCTTTTTCGAAAATTGATGAAGTTAAGGGCTTTGGTTTAGGCTTTTGTTGTGGAGTTGTACAGCTTGTTAATACAAAAATTGAAAGAATGAAAAAGATCAATATTTTTTTCATATTTTTATCACCTCGATGATAGTATTACCTTTCAAAAAAAAATAATTTACACATTAATGTGTAAATTATTGTATAAACAAATAAAATATGGAATTCTAAATATTATATTTTATATTTTATATTTTTTTAATTCTCCTCTTAAGCTATTTGCTAATATTTCAAGTTGAGCAATATAATCCATCAGATCTTTGATTTTACTAGAATATTCTATAACATTGGCACTCATTTCTTGTGTTGCTGCAGAATTTTCTTCTGCAATAGCTGCTAATGAATGTATATTTTGGAATACACTTGAAATCTTTTGAGTTTCAGATGATAGAGCTTCTACTAAAGAAACAATTTGATTGGATACAATAGTAATTTCATTGGTTGCCTTCTCATTATCTATTGCTACTGTATCTAAAATTTTATTATTATGTTCAAGATTATAAAATTGATGAGTTACTTGTTCAATCATCTGTTTTACATCATTTGTAAATACTTGAAGGTTTTGGTTGATGGTTTTTACTGCATTTTTAGAATCCTCTGCAAGATTTCTAATTTCTTCCGCTACTACTGTAAATCCTCTTCCCATTTCTCCAGCACGAGCAGCTTCTATGGCTGCATTTAAAGCTAAAAGGTTAGTTTGATCAGATATTTGTTCTACAGTAGTGACAATATCGATAATATTTTGAACTCGATTCGATAAATCTTCTCCTTGTTGATTCACAATAGAAAATTCATTTTTCATTTGTAATAAACTATTAGCTACATTTTGTACTTCTCCATAAGACTTACGAATATCTTCTACTGCTTTTTCAAGTTGAATTTTACTAGTTGCTTCTTGTTCTGCTAAATGATTGAGTGTTTCTATATTATCATTGAGAGTATGCACAGAACTTTCTGTTTCTTCAGCTTGATGAACAGCTCCGTTGGCTACTTCTTGAACTAAACTTGATATTCCATCAGATACACCTTTCATTTCATTGGCAACAGTAGAAAATTTCACAATGAAATTGTGCATATCATCTGTTCCCCCTTTTAAAAATAGGAAATCCTTTTGAATATTTTCTTTGATTTGATTAATAGATTCTATATAATTCTCAAATTCATCTCCAGTTTGTATTTGGGCATGTCCTTCAAAATCTAAATCAGACAATTTAGTTAGTTCTTCTTGAACATTTTTTATTGGAGATAAAACAATACTACTTATAAAAAATGAGATACCTCCTATAAGAAGAGTTTTTATAATAGAACCTAAAAGTGAAGTATTTCCAAATGGAATCAATAATAAAATAAAAGTAAGTACAGCTATAGATAAAGCAATTTTTACAGGGACACTTTGAATAAAACCATAAGATAAAAGATGATTGATTTTATATTTTTTGCTCATTTTATTATCTTTTTCAAGAGTAATATGTACCTTCATATACTGAGTACCATCTTTTTGTTGTCCTTTTTCTAGATGTTCTACTTCTATTTTTTCGTTAAAAAAAGAAGCACTTCCTTCTAATAATCCTAAGAAGTAATCAAACATTCCGCGTTTGGATTGATATAAAATTTCAATTTTTTTAGGGCCTACCTCTTTTGCAATGAGCCTTGGAGGTTTTGCACCACTTATCATTTTGGTAAGCTGTGAATGGACATGATCCATCATCATCAAAAAGCTTTTTAGGCTATATCTTTCAAAATAAGATGGAAACCAAGAACGAAATGTTTCGATATTGTTTTTTCCTAATTCATGCCATATAGAAGATGATGTTTTTCCAGTGATTTTTCCTATAGATTCTATAACTTTTATAGGTTCATCATCAGGAATATCTTCTAAAGGAGTAATGACTTTATCACTGTCCCAGCCTACTGATTGTGTAGCTTTTTGAACAATTTCTTTTCCGTATAATTTTTCTAGACTGTTTACCCAAGTAGATACTACAGTACCCTTCATAACGGTTCCTCCTAAACATTCAATTTGATTCATATATTAATAATTTTATTATATTATATATAAGCATACAAAACAATCATATACATAGTATGTATACCTAAAGAAAAATTTTTAAAACATGTATAAAAAACAAAAAGTTGGAAAAAATTAAGATGTAAGAAAATCCATTCCATTTAAAAGTCTTTGAACTTTTAAATGCACCTTATTCCCACCCACAACTCATCATAAGAAAAGGGTAGCTATTAAGTTACCCTTTTCTTGTGCAACGAAAAAATTTTTATTGAAAGAAGGAATAATATGACAAACCTTTGGATTCCAGATCGAGTATATTTTGAACCTGTTGCCATGGAATTTTCTATCGGCAAAAGAATATTGTCATTTTGTAAAGAACATAATATTCCTATTTTACAAACTACTTCTCACAATCAAGTAAGAGATATTCCAGGAAAAACAGCAAAAGAGAAGTTTGCCAATGCAAAAAAAACATTAGTTGTAGGAACAAAAAAAAGCTTAAAACTAGAGGTGTGTAAGCCTTCAGCAGATTATCAGTTCTCCCTTATGACCAATTGTCCAGGAAATTGTGAGTATTGTTATCTTTATACAACTCAAGGGAAAAAGCCCTATGTAAGAGTATATGTAAATACAGATGAAATTTTTAATACCATTGAAAAATACATCAACGAAAAAGCTCCAAATACAACAGTGTTTGAGGTAGCTAGTACGGGAGATCCTTTAGCTGTAGAGCATATTACAGGAAGCTTAAGAGAAACAATTGAATATTTTGGAAAAAACGCACATGGAAAATTAAGAGTAGTGACCAAATTTTCAAATGTAGATTCTATTCTTGATGCAAAGCATAATGGAAATACTAGATTTCGCTTTTCTATTAATTCAGATTATGTAAGTCATAATTTTGAGCATAATACAGATTCTTTACAAGATCGATTAAAGGCTGCAGAAAAAGTAGGAAAAGCTAGATATCCACTAGGATTTATTATTGCACCTATTATGATTTATACCAATTGGAAAGAAGAATATGAAAAATTAATACAAAGTCTTTATGAACATATACATTTTGTAGAGAATGATTCTATTACTTTTGAACTCATACAGCATAGATTTACCAAAAATGCAAAAGAAATTATTTTGAATCGTTATCCAAATACGAAATTAGATATGGATGAAGAAAAAAGAAAATTGAAGTATGGAAAATACGGCAGGATGAAATATGTTTATCCAAAGGAAGAAGCAGAAGAAATAAAAAATTACTTATCTGATTTGATTATGAAATATTTTAAAAATGCAAAAATTGAGTATTTTACATAAGCTCCATTGCCCAAGAGTTTAGAATATGGTACAATTTACTAAAATTCGAAGGAATGGAGGACTTATATGAAAACAGATATTCAAATTGCACAAGAAGCCAAAATGCTACCTATAAAAGAAATAGGAAAACAAATGGGACTAGAAGAGGATGATTTAGAGTTTTATGGAAAGTATAAGGCAAAAATTTCATTAGATGTATATAAAAAAAGAAAAAATAAACCTGATGGGAAACTAATTTTAGTTACTGCTATTAATCCTACTGCAGCTGGAGAAGGAAAAACTACTACCAATGTAGGACTTAGTATGGGACTAAATAAAATAGGTAAAAAGACAATTACGACTTTAAGAGAACCATCTTTAGGACCATCTTTTGGAGTAAAAGGAGGAGCTGCTGGAGGTGGTTATGCTCAAGTAGTTCCTATGGATGATATTAATCTTCATTTTACAGGAGATATTCATGCTATTACAACTACAAATAATTTATTAGCAGCTTTATTAGATAATCATATACATCAAGGAAATATGCTTAATATAGATCCAAGAAAAATCACATGGAAAAGATGCTTAGATATGAATGATAGAGCCCTTCGAAATATTATAATTGGCCTTGGAGGAAAAATGAATGGAGTTCCTAGAGAAGATGGATTTGATATTTCTGTAGCATCAGAAATTATGGCTATATTATGCCTTTGTGATGATATTGAAGATCTTAAAAATAGATTAGGAAAAATGATTGTAGGATACACATATGATGATGAGCCTGTTACAGCAAATGATTTAAATGCTACTGGATCTTTAGCTCTTCTTTTAAAGGATGCAATTAAGCCTAATTTAGTACAAACATTAGAAAATACACCAGCTATTTTACATGGAGGACCTTTTGCTAACATTGCTCATGGATGTAATAGTGTAATTGCTACAAAAATGGCTTTAAAGCTTTGTCATTATGTAGTGACAGAAGCAGGATTTGGTGCAGATTTAGGAGCAGAAAAATTCTTTGATATCAAATGTAGATTTGCAGGATTAAAGCCTGATGCCACAGTCATTGTAGCTACAGCAAGAGCACTTAAAAATCATGGAGGAGTTTTGAAAAATGATTTAAATGAAGAAAATTTAGAAGCTCTTGAAAAAGGATTTGGAAATTTAGAAAAACAAATAGAAAATATTAAAAAATATGGAGTTCCTACAGTAGTAGCCATAAATAAATTTCCTACTGATACAGAAGCTGAACTAAAGTTTATAGAAAAAGCGTGTGCAAATTTAGAAGTAGATGTAGTATTATCAGATGTATGGGCTAAAGGAGGAGAGGGAGGTATATCTCTTGCTAAAAAAATTGTAGATTTGTGCGAAAACAATTCATCAAATTTTAAACCTCTTTATGACAGCAATCTTTCTATTAAAGAAAAAGTCTGTATTATTTCCAAGGAAATCTATGGAGCAGATGGTGTCGAGTTTACACCTAAAGCACAAAAGGAAATTCAAAAGTACGAAAAATTAGGGCTAGATAAAATGCCTATATGTATAGCCAAAACTCAGTATTCTTTATCAGATAATCCAAAGCTTTTAGCAAGACCAAAAGGATTTACCATTACTGTAAGAGATATAAAAGTTTCAGCAGGAGCTGGATTTTTATTAGTTTTAACAGGAGATATTATGACGATGCCAGGATTTCCAAAAATACCTGCTGCCAATCATATTGATCTATTAGAAGATGGAACCATTGTAGGACTATTCTAGAATAGGGGTGAATAAATGTCCATTATTGTAAACGAAGAAAATAAAGTATATGAATGGGAAGACATTTCAAAAATTATTCATGACACAACAGAATTTGATATTGTAAAAGATATTTCAGATAGGACAAAGAGAGAAGATGTATTAGCCTTTATATTGCAGTGTGATACAGAGTCTTTAAAAAATGAATTAAAAGAGGAGACAGACATTTCTATAGAAGAAAATGAAGAAGAGTATATATCAGAGCTTATGAATAAAGCAGATGAATATGCTGTAGAAATAGAAGAAAGTTTACCTGAGGATTTGCTAGCTTATTATTATGCTTATGAATATGATGAAGATCAAGAAATTATTAAAAGTATTTTAGTAGTAGCTTTTGAAGAACTTGGAGAAAGAAAGCTTAAAGATATAGGAAATAGAATGATTACTGTAGTAGGGGATTAAGATGAAGATTTTTCTTCATCTTTTTTTAAATGAAAAATAAAGAAGATTATGATACACTATGTAGATATAAAGAAAAAATAGAGGTGGAATAATGGGAAATAAAAATAGTAGTAAATGGATTGCACTTTTTATGATTTTATTTATTTTTCAAACAAAAGCTTATGCAGATTCAGTAATATTAGATAAAAATAATATGAAACCATATGAAAATACTTCTATAGAAATAATTTCTACAAATAGCCAAATACATATAAAAAATCAAAAATGTTATATTGAAAATGATTTGATTTTAAAAAATCATAAAAAAGAAAAGATGACAATGGGTATGGCATCTAATCATGTATCTGATTTGAAAATTTTATTAGAAGGAAAAGAAATATCTACTTCTATAAAAAAAGGACAAAAAAATCAAAACTGGTATGTTTGGGAGATACCAAATACTAAAGAACAAGTAAATTTAAAGATCTCTTATTATAAAGAAAATAAACTAGATTCTTCAGAAGGCGAAAAAATTAGGTATTCTATACCTAAAAATCATATTCATTATGGAAAAGTAACTTTTATGTTTGATGAAGGATTAGACCCACAAGACATAAAAATAAAAGAATATGATAAATATGAGGATAAAGAAACAGTGAATATAGAAATGATTCCTAAAGAGAATCAAATCATTTTTACTTTTTATGATTATACGGATGATTTTAATATTGAATTATATTATAAAAATGATAGAAAAATAGAAAAAGAAAAATTATTGGATCAAGAAAAAAGAACTAAAAAAGAAATAGAGGAAATAAAAGACTTAGGACAAAGAGCATATGATGCTTATATGAAAGAAGAATATGAAAAAGCTATTTCTTATATGGAAGATACCCGTGTGTATCAAAAAAATAAGGACAAAGAAGTTTCTGAGTATGCTTTGAAAATGACAAATTTTTTAGATTATTATAGAGGATGTATCTATAAAATACAAGGAAATCAAAAAGATGCTATTTATTATTTTAAAAGTAGTGGAATTCTTTATAATAGAAATCTTTATGATCTTTTGGATGTTTATCATACTTATGGAAATATAGATGAATACATGACGCTTTTAAAAAAGATTGTATATGAAGAAGGAAAAGAAGATGGAATAAGAATATGGGCACAGAAAGAAATTAATAATCTTCCAGATAAATTAAAACAAAAGCATGGTTTAGAAACTTTAGAAAAAAAATCAGTAACAAAAAATAAAGAAAAATTTTCATTTCAAGGTTTTTTATTTTTCAATACTGGAATCTCTATATTGTTATTAGTCGTATTTTGGAATATTAAAAAAGAGAAAAAATAAAACAGACAAAGAAATTTCTTTGTCTGTTTTATTTATAACATGATTTGTGCTAATATTCCAGCTGTTAAAAAAGATATGATAAAGCTTCCGATCCATATAAGAGCTGATTCTTGCCAGCTTCTTTCTTTAAAGATTACCATAATTGCTGCAATACAAGGTACAAATAAAGTAATAGCAACTAAAGAAATGACTACTTGTATAGGACTTAAAAGCCCCTTAGAAGCTAGTCCCGTAAGACCTGCAGCTCCAAAATCTCTTCTAATAATACCCATGATAAAGGTTTGAGCTGTTTCTTTAGGCAGTTTTAAAAAACCTACTGTAACAGGGGCTAAAGCATCAGATATTGCATCAAGTGCATAAGTATATTGAAGAATTGTAATGATTATAGCTCCTAAAACAAATAATGGTCCTGCTTCTTCAATAAACATTTTAGATTTTAGATATGTTTTCTTTATAACATTTTTTAAAATAGGAATTCGAATAGGAGGCAGATCAATCAATAAATCTGTAGATTCTCCAGGCATAATTTTGTTTAAAATAGTTCCAGTGAGTGTAAAGACAATAAATATTGTGGTTACATATAATAAAAGCATTTTTCCACCAAGTGGAGCAATAAGTCCTACTATGACACCAAGCTGTGCAGAACATGGAATGGCGAGACCTAAAAGCATAGTTGCAATAAATCTTTCTCTTTTAGATCCTAAAAGACGTGTAGTGATTGTTGCCATAGTTACACAACCAAAGCCTAAAATAATAGGGATAATAGCTCTTCCGTTTAAACCTAAAAAGGTAAGAAGTCTATCTACTAATGCAGCAATTCTAGGAAGATATCCAGAGTCTTCCATAATAGAAAGTACAAAGTAAAAACCAACTACTAAGGGAAGCAGTAAACCAAATAAATAAATAGGTGCCATTGTAAGGATTCCAAATTCTCCTATCAATAATTGTCCAATAAAGCTTTCTTGATGAATAAAATGGGTAGATAAATTCATAATAAAATCATAATAATATTGACCCATAATAATTTCTTCTGTTATCTCTACTACAGTTTGAGCTACAAATACTCCAATGAGCTCATAAGTTAAAAATAAAATAAAAAATAAAATAGGAATACCAGTAAGAGGCTTAAGCATCCATCTTCCAAGCTTTGTTCTAAAGGATGCACCTTGGTTGGTTTGTGATACAACTTCTTCAACAACATTATCAATTTTAGATCTTCTTAAATTATAAATTTCTTCTCTTTGACCATGCTGATTGTCTAAATGATGACGAGTGAGTACATTTTCATCTTCTTCTACTACTAAAAGTGCTTCAGCTTCTACATCTACTTTATCAATAACTTGATCCATTAGTTGCTTTACTTTAGGAATTCTATTTCCTACTTTTGCTCTTTCTAAAGCTTCTAGTATTTGATCTATTCCTTCTTTTTTTGTTGCAGTAGTAGGAATGACTTCAACACCTAATTCTTTAGAAAGCTTGTCTATGTTAATTTTAAGACCATTTCTTTGTACTTCATCCATCATATTTAATGCTACTACAACAGGAATACCCATATCTATAATTTGTTGAGTTAAAAAAAGATCTCGTTCAAGATGAACTGCATCTACTACATTTAAGATTACATCTGCAAATAAAATCACATCTCTTGCAACTCTTTCTTCATCATTGAAAGAGGAGACACCGTATACTCCAGGAGTATCCATGACAACATTATCTTTATATTGTCCCATACTGATATCTACAGTTGTACCTGGAAAATTTGAAACATCTACATAAAGACCAGTTAAAGCATTGAAAAAAACTGATTTTCCTACATTTGGATTGCCTGCTAAAACAATCTTTTTTGACCCATTTGGGATTGTCATATTGCAGACTGGATTGTGACAATTCATAAAAAACCTCCTTAATAAACACTATGATATAGATTGAATAGCTATTTTTTTTGCTAAATTTCTTCCAATGGCTATTTCCTGCATTCTATTTTGAAGGATAATAGGACCTGCAGGTAGTTTTTCGGAACAAATTAATTTTGCACCTTCATAGATTCCAAGACGAATAGCTTGGGCACGAATTGTAGCATCAGGAATATGAATAATTTCTAATTTTTGACCTTTGCAAATTGTATCTAATGTCATAAAATAACCTCCTTTAAAATACAAAATGAAAAATATTATCAAAAGAAAAATATATGTAACTTTAAGTCGATATCATAAGAATACAATGGATGAGAATGATTGTCAATATTTAATGTTGTATTTTGAAAAATGTTTATCTTTTAAAAATAAATAAAAATTGCAACATTTGAAACTTACAATATATAGTTCATACATATAACGATTATATAATTTAGAATAAATATTCGAAAGAAAATATTTTTAAGAACCATGATTGTGTTAAAGATTTTTCTAAATTAGCTCAAATGATGAAGTGTAGGTGTATATAAAGAAATTAAATAAAAATTGTGTTATAATAGGGGTATTAGCATTTTATAAGTGAGGAGGCATGGCCTATGAAAGTAAAGGATTATACCATCTATAGTCCATTGTCTATTGCAGAGAATAAAAGTTTGGATCATGTTAAAGCATTATTTGAAAATAATTTATTGGATTTTATACCTATTGTAGATCAACAACATCATGTTCAAAATATTGTATCTAGAAATAGTATATATGAACTTATATTAGACCAAAGTCTTCCATTTGATAGCATGGATGAACTCATTCAAGAGAAATTTGTAATGGTAGAAGAAAATGATCATATAGAGAAAATACTTCCAATTATAGATCAAAATATTATAGTAGTCGATCACAATAAATGCTTTAAAGGGTTTATTCAGAAAGATAAAATTATAAAAGATTATTTTCATAACCAACAATATACAAATTTAAAGATCATTACTCAAGCATTAGAAAATGAAAGAAATGCTACAGAAATATTAAAAACTATTATAGACAAAGCATATGAAGGAATTATAGTAGTTGATGAAAATGGATATATTACTATGATCAATACACCTTATGCAGAATTTTTGGAAAGAAACAAAGAAGACATTATAGGAAAACATGCCACAGAAATTATTGATACGACAAGACTTCATATAGTAGTAAAAACTGGGAAAGAAGAATTGGGAGAAGTTCAAAAGGTAAGAGGAAAAAATATTGTAGTTATGAGGGTTCCTATTTACAAAGAAGGAAAAGTAGTAGGAGCTATTGGGAAAATAATGTTTAAAGATATACAAGAAGTAAATGTATTAGCATCTCGCGTGAATCAAATGGAGAATGAACTAAAATATTATAAAAATGCACTTAAAGAAGTAAGTGGTGTGAAATATAGCTTTGAAAATATTATTGGAGTAAGTGATCAATTAAAAGAAACAAAATTTGTAGCTGAAAAAGCTACACATACTAATTCTAATGTACTCATTAGAGGAGATAGTGGTACAGGAAAAGAGCTTTTTGCACATGCCATCCATGCAGCAAGTAATCGAGTTATGGGTCCCTTTGTTAAAGTAAATTGTGCAGCCATTCCAGCAGAACTCTTAGAGTCTGAATTATTTGGATATGAAGAAGGGGCTTTTACGGGTGCAAAAAAAGGCGGAAAAATAGGAAAGTTTGAAATGGCAAATGGGGGAAGTATTTTTTTAGATGAAATTGGGGATATGCCTCATAGTATGCAATCAAAACTTTTGAGAGTTCTTCAAGAAAAAGAAGTAGAAAGAATAGGTGGAATGAAAAATATTCCTTTGGATGTAAGAATTATTGCAGCTACTAATAGAAATCTTGAAAAAATGGTTAAAAATGGAGAGTTCAGAGAGGATTTGTATTATAGATTAAATGTAATGAGTATTTATATACCTTCTCTTTCTGAAAGAATAGACGATTTGGAACCTCTTATTTATTATTTACTCCAAAAAATATCGGAACAAGTAGGAAATTATGTAACAAAAATTTCACAAGATGCTATGAATCATTTGAAAAATCATTCATGGCCAGGTAATGTAAGAGAACTTGAAAATGTTTTAGAAAGAGCTATAAATTTGGTGGATTATGGAAAACAAATAGAAATAGAGCATCTTCCTATGAATATTCGAAAAATACAAGTAACTACAAAAACAAGAGGAGATAAAGATCTAAAACAGATATTAGATGAAGTAGAGAAAGAAGTAATATTAGATTGCTTAAATAAGGTCAATGGAAATAGAACAAAAGCTGCTAAAAATTTAAATATTAGTAGATCAAGTTTATATGAAAAGCTTTGGAAATATGGAATTGAATAGATATTATTTTATAAAAAGAAGGAATCATAAAAGTCTTATCGAATAAGTACCTATATCAACTTTCTTTTTAGATTTGGATATGCTACAGAAGTGGGCACCTATAGGTGCCCAAATTTTTTTGTATATAAATTTTAAAAAAAATTAACATCTCCTGACAATTGATAAATGACGTCTTTTCTTTCTACAATGATTTGAATTTTCTTTTTCATCTCTTCATTTTTTTGTATATTTTGAATGAGTTCTTTGGTAGGGTTGATAGCAATTGGATATTTTACCATTTCAAACATAGAAAAATCTCCATTTGTATCTCCATAAGCATAACTTTTATCCATATGAATATTATATTTTTCTTTAAAGAAAAGCATAGCTTCTTTTTTATTCTCAGAGTCCCACATTTGTTTAATTTCACCTGTAAAATTGCCAGTGTCATCTATTAAATATTCAGTTCCTTTAAAATCATGAACTCCATATTTATTGGCCATTTTTTCTACAAGATGAGTAGGGCTTCCCGAAATAAAAATAACTTTATGACCTTGCTGTTGATGCCATATAATTTTTTCACGAGTATATCGATAAACTCGATCTCCTTTTAAGTGAATGACTTGATTTGCAATAAAATCTATTTGAGCTTTATTAAGTCCTTTCATAGAATCAATATAAAGATTTGCAATTTCAAGAAGGTAATCATCATAATTTCCTTGTCTTTGATCCCAATTATTATAAGTACTTTTTACATGATTGTGCCAAAGGGCAGGATCTAATACTTCATATTTTAAAAGTTTTTTAAAATGTTCTACCATTAAAGAGTTTCTGTATAAAGTTCCATCAATGTCAAAAAAAGCTGAAATTCCCATATTTTCCCCCTCCAGTATATTTAAATAAATATAATGTATATGTATGGTAATATAATATAATATATTATATTGTATACTATATTTTTATCTTTGATAATAGCACTTATGGATGATATTAACAATAATTTTGAAGTAAATTTTAACTTATAAATATGATATTATCATAAAGTGATAGTTCAAAAATCAAATTACAAATATAACATAGGATAGGAGGATTTTTACTTAGATTAAAATGTATAAACTACATATATTGTAAAAGTTTAAGGTTTATTTAAGGTTAAGATGATAATAATTTAAGTTTTATATATTATAATGATTAATATATGAATGATGAAGGTATTTAAAATAAAAAAGGAGGAATACATGTGCTAACAACAGAGCAAAAATTATGGTGTGGAGTAGCCCACTTAGGATGGATGTTGGGGGTTCCTATTTTAGCACCTCTTATTATTATGCTTGTATCTGATGATTATTTTGTAAAAAATCAAGCAAAAGAAGCATTGGCATTTCAAATAGGAATGGTTATTTTTACATTTATTTTTGGAATTTTAAGCATTATACTTATTGGATTACCTTTCTTAGCATTACTTTCTTTAGGAGGATTAATTTTTCCTATTATTGCAATGATGAAAATATGTGATAATGTAGATTATTCATATCCTATTACAGGAAATTTTGCACGAAAAAATTTATAGTCTATCAAGGAATTCACAAAAATAAGTCAAAATATTTTTAGTAGAATCTTTATGATTCAGAGTAGAACCTAAGAAGATGTTTAGTTTGTATAAAATTAGTATATGAAAATAATAGTGATATATCAGATCATTTAAGGAGTGGTAATGAATATGAAAAGAAAATTTATATCAACAGCTATACTTATGATTTTAGCAGTATCAGTTTCTATAGCAGGATGTAGCAAAATGAAAGAAAATAAAACAGAAGATAATAAAACTAACGTTCAAGAAACAGATCAAAAAATTGATGATATTGAAAAAATACAAAAATTTGAAAGTTTTGGGTTAGAGTATACACTATCTGATTCTTGGGCAAAAGCCTTTAAAGAAAATACACTTAGTCCAGAACCATGTGGAGGATTAGAGGAAGATAAAGAAAGAGAGATATTTGGTGAATTTGGATTTACATTTGTATCGAAAGAGGATATTAACAAATTACAAGATCAAATGGAAAATGCAAAAACTGAGGAAGAGCAGATGAAAGTAATAATAGATTTTCAAAGCAAGTCTAAAAGATTATTAAATATAGTAATTTTTAATAAAGACAAAGTAACAGATGAAACAAAAAATAATATAATTGCTGAATTTACAGATCATGAAAAATTAGGGGAAAAAGGTAATTATCAATTTTATTTCTTATATAATGACAAATATGATGATACAGGATTAAGTGATAGCTCCAAGAAAGAGTTTAAAGAAATAGTGGATGGAATAGATGAATTTAAGAAATCAATAAAAATTTCTACTCCAGTAACAGAAGAAGAAAAAATTAAAAACAGTGGAGTAGGAAATATTGGTGAAATCAAAACAAAAGATATTCATGGGAAAGCGGTAGATAAAAGTATTTTTAAAGAATACAAATTAACTATAGTAGATATTTGGGCAACTACTTGTGGACCTTGTGTACAAGCGATGCCTGAGCTTCAAAAGTTACAAGAAGAATTAAAAAAAGATCAAATAAATGTACTAGGGATTGTGGCGGATGCTGTTGATGATGAAACGATTGAGATTGCAAAGCAAATTGTAGATAAAAAAGGAGTAAAATATACAGACTTAGTACCAGATGAAACTTTAAAAAATGGTATATTAAAAAGTATCACAGGAACTCCTACTTTTATTTTTGTAGATAGAGATGGCAATATAGTTGGAAATCCAATTATTGGTGCAGATATGGAAAGAATAAAGAAGCAAGCATTAGATTTAGGAAAACATACAAAATAATTATATTTTGCTATTGAATTTTTTACAAAAAATCCTTTAAAGGAGGACACTATATATGGTCAAAGGTAAAACATTAACTTATGGAGTTTTACTAGGGAGCATATGTTTAATAGGAGCTGGAATATATAGAAATGAAGTGAATATAGTTTTAAAAAAAGCAGTCAATTTATGTTTGGAGTGTATAGGAATTGGATAAAAGAATTTTAACTCAGATCATTGCAACTATAGCTATGAATGGAAATATAAAAGGTTTTTTTGAAGGAAGTATATTTAAAGGGAATTCTAAAAAACTATGTGTTCCAGGATTAAATTGTTATTCTTGTCCTGGAGCTTTAGGATCTTGTCCAATAGGTTCTCTTCAAGCAGTGATAGGAAGTATAAAATATAATTTCTCATTTTATATAATTGGATTTATGTCTTTGATGGGTATTTTATTTGGAAGACTGATTTGTGGATGGATATGTCCTTTTGGATTTATTCAAGATTTACTTTATAAAATACCATTGCCTAAAATAAAGGTAAATAAAAAAGCAAATAATTATTTAAAATATCTAAAATATGTTATTTTGCTTGTATTTGTCATATTGCTTCCTATGTTTTTAGTGAATGATGTAGGAATGAGTGATCCTTATTTTTGCAAGTATATTTGTCCAGCTGGAACACTAGAAGGGGGAATACCTTTAGTTTTGATGAATGAATCATTAAGAGATACAATTGGATTTTTATTTGCTTGGAAAATAACTCTTTTGATCATTACTATTATATTTTCTATACTGATATACAGACCTTTCTGTAGATATATTTGTCCTTTGGGAGCATTTTATTCTTTATTTAATCCTATAAGCTTTTATCAATTTAAAGTAGACAAAAATCAATGTACTATGTGCAATTCTTGCTCAAAAAAATGCAAGATGAATATAGAAGTTTATAAAAATCCTAATAGTATGGAATGTATAAGATGTGGAGATTGTGCACAAATATGTCCTACAAAAGCAATTACAAAAAACTTTTCCACAAAAAATTTATAATTTAAAAAACCACAAACATAATGTTTGTGGTTAAATATATTCTGCAAAATTTTTTCCAAGGTCAACGCATTTCTTTAAAGTTTCTTCAGAAGGTGTAAATTTCTTATCTAAGGGTTCAAAAGGCATTTTAAAAGCCATTTGTTTTAAAATGTGATGTGCCATTTTGATTCCTTCTCCACTCCATCCATAGGAACCAAAGACCCCTGCAATTTTACCCATATTTGCCATAGGATCAATAATAGATAAAAGATCCCATATAGGTTTTACCATTGTTTTATTGATAGTAGGAGAACCAATCAAAATGCCTTTAGAGGTATTTATAATTTCATGAAGAGTTTGAAGATCTTCTTTTTCTGCATCTACAAATTTTACTGTTACACCAGAATTTTCTAAGCCTTCTTTTATTTTTAGGGCCATAATTTGTGTATTTTTATAAGCAGACAGATAAATTATAGCGACTTGTTTTTGATTTCTAGTAGACATCTCTTCTTGGGACCATTTAAAATAGTTTTGTATATTTTCATCGGGTTTTTCTGATAGGATAGGACCGTGAGAAGTTAATATCGTTTTTATAGGAAGATTTTTAATTTTTTCATGAGCTTTTAAATAATGTTGAGCAAATGGTTTCATAATACAATTGTAATAATGTTTAGATGCATCTTCATATTCTTTTTTATAAATATCTAAAGGATCTATACTACAGTAATGAGATCCAAAGCAATCACAACTAAATAATATTTGATCTATTTCACTATAGACAAACATAGTATCAGACCAATGTAGAAAAGGGGCAGTGATAAAGGTAAGCTTTCGACTACCAATATCTAAAACTTCTCTATCAGTGATGATATGTATTTTAAATTCTTGATTGATTTGTTCTTTTAAAAAGATACTTGCAGCTTTTGTACAAAAAACTTCTACATGAGGATTTAATTCTAATATGTATTTTAAGCTTCCTGCATGATCAGGTTCTGTATGATTGATAATTACATAATCAATAGATTCAATAGCTACCAATTGAGTAATATTTTCTAAAAATTTGTTTTTAAAGTTAGATTTAGCTGTATCAATTAAAACCTTTTTTTCATCGTCAATAAAATAAGAATTATAAGTAGAACCATAAGGAGTACGCATGATAATATCAAAAACTTCTAAATTAGGATCTAAAACACCTGTCCAATAAATTTTATTTTCGATTTCAAAAGTACCCATAAAAAGTTTCCTCCTTGTTTTTTATATTTATATACTAGTATATACCTTATGATAAGAAAATATCTTCTACTCAATAAAGGAATCATTCCTTTGAAGAATATTTATAAGATTTTTAATGATCCGAGCCGTCATTCCCCATATTATATAGTCTTTGTATTGATAAAATAAAACTGGATATTTACCAGTACGCCACTTATAATCTTTTCCACTAGGAATCATATGGAAAGGAAAATCAGTGGGCATTTGAGCATGGAGATCTACATAGTGAAGAATAGGTTTATTTTTTATAAAAAAGTTTAAAGGAACTGTAAAAATTTTAGATACTTCATCTTTATTAAAATGAATTTGTGCTGTATGTATATTTTTAAGAGTTCCTAAAAAAGGATAGAGAATAATATTGTAAGGAAGCACTAAAAAGTCTAAATCTCCTAAAATATTGATATTTGTAGATGAAATATTTAATTCTTCACAAGTTTCTCGAATGGCACATTCTTTTGGAGACTCATCTTGTTCCAATTTTCCTCCAGGAAAACATATTTCTCTTGGTTGTATATTTAAATTTTCAGAGCGAACTTCAAATAAAAGTTCAAGTTCATCTTTAACTTTTACAATAGGTACCAAAACAGAAAAAATATTATAGTTTCCTTCAGGATGAGCTTTTCTTTTACTTATTCGTTGTTTTATATTGTCTATATCCATAAAATCACCCAATCTTAAAGTTTATGTTAAGGTTTATGTATAAAAGCACTTATCTATAGTATACGATACTTTTTTAAAATTACAAATATTTTTCATATTACAAAAAATTATAAATAAAAAAGAACAGGAAAACCTGTTCTTTAATTTTTAAAACTATGTATAGGTGCAGGAATTCTTCCACCACGATTTACAAATTGAGAACTAGAAAATTGACTTACAGGCATGATAGGAGAACTACCTAAAAGACCTCCAAAATTAACTTCGTCACCTATTTTTTTTCCGTGTACAGGAATAAGTCGTACAGCAGTTGTTTTTTGATTGATTACACCTATAGCTGCTTCATCAGCAATAATACCAGAGATGGTTTCCCAAGGAGTATCTCCAGGGATAGCAATCATGTCTAGACCTACAGAGCATACGCAAGTCATAGCTTCTAATTTTTCTAAATTTAATGAACCAGCTTTTACTGCATGAATCATACCCTCATCCTCGCTGACAGGAATAAATGCACCACTTAATCCACCTACACGTGATGATGCCATAACTCCTCCTTTTTTTACTGCATCATTTAGTAGAGCAAGGGCAGCAGTAGTTCCTGGAGCACCACAACTTTCAATACCTATCTCTTCTAAAATTCTACCTACACTATCACCTATAGCAGGAGTTGGAGCAAGGGATAAATCTATAATCCCAAATGGAACGTTTAACCTTTTAGATGCTTCATTTCCTACTAATTGTCCCATTCTAGTAATTTTAAAAGCAGTTTGTTTAATCGTTTCACAAACTTCATCAAAGCTTTTACCTCTTACTTTTTCTAAGGCTGATTTTACTACGCCAGGACCACTTACACCAATATTGATAATAGATTCTGCTTCTCCTACACCATGAAAAGCACCAGCCATAAAAGGATTGTCGTCTACTGCATTGGCAAATACTACAAGTTTTGCACAACCGATGCTATCCTGATCTTTTGTAAGAAAAGCAGTTTTTTTAATAATTTGTCCCATATCTTTTACCGCATCCATATTGATTCCAGCTTTAGTAGTGCCAATATTTACAGATGAGCAAACTACATCAGTAGAAGATAAGGCTTCTGGAATGGAATTTATAAGAATTTTATCTCCTTTAGAATAGCCTTTATGAACTAAAGCAGAGAAGCCTCCTATAAAATTTATACCTACAGCTTTTGCTGCATCATCTAATATTTTTGCAAAAGCTACATAATCAGTATCATTACTTGTTTGTGCAACAAGAGAAATAGGTGTTACAGAAATTCTTTTATGAATAATAGGAACTCCATATTCTTTTTCTATTTCTTCGCCTACTTTTACTAGATTTTGTGCATAATTTGTAATTTTATCATATATTTTCATTCTTGATCTTTTACCATCTGTATCACAACAATCTAATAAAGAAATTCCCATAGTAATTGTTCTGATATCTAATTTTTCTTTTTCAATCATGTGGATAGTTTCTAGAATGTGATTAGAATTCATATTTTTCATCTCCTATTGTGAAATTTTGTGCATAGCATTAAAAATTTCTTCATGTTGAATCTTAATAGAAACGCCTAAATCCTCACCTATGGTGCTTAATTCTTTTTGAATAAATTCAAAACTACAAGTGATCTTTTGAAGATCTACAATCATAATCATTGTAAAGTAGTCTTGTAAAATAGTTTGACTAATATCTAATATATTGATTTGATGTTTAGCCAAAGTATTTGTAACTTTAGAAATAATTCCAATCTTATCTTTCCCAATTACTGTAACTACTGCTTTCATAAAAATCATCTCCTTATGGAATTTAATATAAACAAAAAAGACTATATAAATATAGTCTCTGAAGAGTTTTTGTAAATGAAAAGGTAACATTTTAAGAAAGTCAGTTTCATTTATAAAAATCCTCTGTCCTTTTACCTGAGAGATTCACCATTATATGGTTTTCCCCTTCGGTGCTCATAAGAGTCTCTCCAGAGGTTCGTCCAGTAGCGGTCGATGATCTTCCACTACTTTCATCCGATCCTATTTAATTATGTTAAATATTCTAACATAAAAGAGACGAAAGAATCAAGTACAAATTATAAAAGGATTATGATTAATGAGAAATAATATGAAAAATTAAATTGGAAATATATTTAATTAATTGAATATATTGATGTTTTATATTTTTGACAAAATCCGATATACTATAACAAAGGAGGAGTGATACAATGAAGAAAGTATTAATCAGTGCAGCTCTAGCCCTTATATTATCGGCAACAGCGATGCCATTAGGTGCTGAAGCTGCTACACAGTATTATACTGTTACATCAAGGAATACAACATGGAGATATGTGAAAAGATATCAACCTAAATTTAATTGGTATAAAACCAATAATAATACGGTAGTAACATCTCAACCAAAACAAGAGACAAATCAAAGTAAGCCAGCTGATGAACAACAAAATGTTCAAACCCCATCTAATACAACACAAACGACTCAAAACAACTCATCTACTCAAACATCTCAAACAGATACACAGCAACGTGCATATGAGAAAGAAGTAGTAAGACTTGTAAATATTGAAAGAGAGAAAAATGGACTTAAGCCATTAAAAGAAAATGAAGAACTTTCAAGAGTAGCTAGATTTAAATCTGATGATATGAAAGATCAAGGTTATTTCTCTCATACTTCACCAACTTATGGCTCACCATTTGATATGATGAAAAATTTTGGTATAAAATATTCTTATGCAGGAGAAAACATAGCAAAGGGTCAAAGAACTCCTGAAGAAGTAGTAAGGGCATGGATGAATTCAACTGGACATCGTAAAAATATTTTAAATGTAAATTATACAGAAATTGGTGTAGGATACACAAAAGATGTCAAAGGAACAGCTTATTGGACACAAATGTTTATGAAACCACAACAATAAGAAATACATAGCATGACACGTGCATGCTGTATTTCAAAAAAACTGAGGATATTTCCTCAGTTTTTATCTTTTTTTGAATTCTTTTATTTCAGCTCCAGTATGTTTAGAACCATAACATTCAAGTACGGGTAGAACAAACATAAAACCTACTCCAGGTTTGTGGATATGATCTAATTCTTCATTGATCATGTCTACAGCTTTTCTCAACTTTGCTTCTTCTCGAATGACACTAATGATTAATTTATTGTAGGGTTTATTTCCATCTACGAGTTTTCTAATACTAGAAAAAATAGGAATATCGATATCATGTTCAATAAGTACTTTTCCCATTCCTACACTGTCTATAGTGGTAGCCCCTACACCAATATCATAAAATATATTATGGATATCATCAAGCTTGTGTATGTCATTTAAAATTAAAAATAAAGCATACATAAAAAAACTCTCCTTTCATTATAGATGATTTTCTTTAGCTTTTATTATAGCATTTTTAGTAGCTAAAGGACCTATTATTTCTGTAACAATAGTAGTAGATAATAAGATGGTAATTACTAAAGAACCTAATGGTGTTCCTGGAAATTCTCTACTTACTACTATAGCAAGTCCTACAGCAACTCCTACTTGAGATAATAATCCAAAGCCTATATACTTTTTAACGACTATTGGAGCATCAGAAACAATTCCTCCCAAAGAAGCACCTAATATTTTTCCTAAAATTCTAAATACTAAATAAGCAATACCTAAGACACCAATTTGAGGAAGTAATGATATATCTAGTCTTGAGCCTGCTAATGTAAAAAAAGCTGTAATAATTGGAGGAGAGAAGCTTTCAATACTTGAAAATACTCTCCGAGAATTATTAGATATATTGACTACAATAATACCTAAAGACATGGCACAAAGCAACGGAGAAAGACTAAATTTCAATGCAATACCTACTAATAAAATAATGGAGCCTACAATAAAAGGAAGTAACTCTGTATCTTTTTTAGATATCTTAATAAGATAAGTCAAAACAATTCCTAAAATACTTCCTATCACAATAGATAAAACAATTTCTATAATAGGATGAATGAATATCTTTTGAATGGTAACTGCTTCATGGTTGATAAAGACTTTTGCAATAGAAGAAGCAACTGAATAAATCATAAGACAAATAGCATCATCTACAGCTACAACACCTAATAAAGTACTTGTAAGACAACCCTTTGCACCATATTCTCTTAAAACCATAACCGTGGCAGCAGGAGCAGTAGCAGAAGATACAGCTCCTAAAATTAAAGCAGTAGAAATATCTTTAGTAAAAAGATAAGTAACACCGCTAACTAATAAAAAAGCTCCAAAAGCTTCAAAAAAAGCAATAATAAAGATGGATTTTCCAAGTTTTTTCATAACGGAAAATTCAAGTTCACTACCAATATTAAAAGCAATTATTCCTAATGCAAAATCACTTAAAAAAGATAATTGTTCAATGATAGTATAATTTACTAAATTAAAGCCTGACTTACCTAATAATAATCCTGCAATAATATATCCAGCAACAGCTGGAACTTTTAATTTGTTCATAAATTTTCCAAACAAAATACCTACAATAAGAGCAATGCCTAAACTTATAAATGGATTCATATATATACACCTCACTTTTTTATAGAATATAAATAAAACGTCTAACTTATATCATATTCCTTTTCAAAATATAAGTAAAAGATCATTTATTTGTAATATATAGTATAGGCAAGGCTTAGATATCATAAGAGAAGTTTTAATGAGATGCATACAAGATATCTATCGATTGCTTTGATTTGCTAAAAAAGCACCCATAAATGGGTGCTTTAGACTTAAGCAGTTTTTCTTAACTTTTCTTTTTCTTCTTTTGTTCTTAATCTTACTTGTGGTTCAGCTGGTAATCCAAACATAGGAATCAATCTATCAAGACCAGTTAAAGTAAGAATTAATATAGAAGCTACAGCTACCATAGCCATAACATTGTATCTTATAATATCAAAAGCAGCAAACTCATGGAGTGGATATACAGCAGATGCGATACCTACATAGAATCCAATGTATACATGCCATGGAATAAGCTGAGAACCAAACACTCCTAAAGCATCTCCAAAAGTGGCATTTCTTAAACGAAGTTTGTACATATCTTCTTCACTAGCCTCTACGTTTTCATCTGTTAAAGATTTAATAATAGGTCCAATCGTAACGATTTGAGCCATTTCATCTGAAAGTGCAGCATTACCTACAATAGAAAGTATACCATTATAGAACATAAGTTGTCTAACACTTCCAGCAATATTAGAAATTAAGTTAGAGATTGGAGTAAATGCTCTCATTTTACCCATGATACCACCAAAAGCTCCTACCCACATCATCATAACAATAACCCAAGATCCAGCACCTTCGAAACCTGAATATACAAGATCTAAGAAACTACTTACATTTTCAACAGTTCCTGCAACAAGACCTAATATCAAAGAAGCTATAATTCCAAGACCAAGACAAGCAAGAGTAGGAAGTCCTTTAATAGCTACAACTAATACAATTAATAAAGGAATAACCATATAAGTAGGAACACCTTCTTGTACTTGATTTAAAAGCGAAACAGCAGCAGGTCTAGCTTCATTTAAATTATCCCATACTTGTTGTGGAATTTGACTAATAGCTTCAGCAGCATTCCCAGCTGTATTTGGAAGTCCCAATGTTATACCAATACCAAAGATTAAAACAGCTGCTACAACAAGACATAAAACAGACCAAACTCCTTGGTGCCTAATTCTATGAATTACTTCTACTTTTTGAATTCCTGAGCTTACTACTGTAGTATCTGAAATAAGTCCTATATTATCTCCAAAGCAAGCACCACCTGCAATAGATGCAGTAGTTAGCAATAGATCTCCACCAACAATATGATTTAACCATAAAAAGATGGGTGCACAAGCTGCAAATGTTCCCCAAGAAGTACCAGTTGCTACAGAAAGAATAGAAGTAACAATAAATCCAGTAACAGCAACTGTTTTTGCAGTCATACCTAAGCTTAAAGCTATATTTATAATAGCTGCACCTACACCAGTAGACATAAAGGCTTCTGCCATAGCATAAGCTGCCATTAAAATAAAGAATACAAGTTGCATCTCTTTAACGTTTTCCACTGCAGAATCAACTATGTCTTGGAAACTAAATTTTTCAGTAAGAATAGCAATAATTGCTGCATACACAGTAGACAATGGAGCTGCTAATAAAGCATCCATTTCTGACATCATAAGTCCCGCCATTAAGAAAACAGGGGATAATTTTAAAAATCCTATCATTGTTAAAAGTCCTCCTCTTTAAAGTTTTTTACTTTTCAAAGAATGCAATTACAAAGTTTTTAGATTTTAACGAATATTGCGAGGCCTCCTTTCTGATATGGATGTATAAATGAATGGCATGTAGCAATAAACTGTTAATGATTATAGTATAACATATTTTGAACAGATGTAAAAATTCAAAATATTTATAATAAAACAATAAATATTATAAATCAATAGGCTGTAGGGGTTGAAATTATAACATTTTCATGAAATAATAGAAAAAATAAAAAGGAAAAGGTTTACCTGTGTTAACAAAAATTAATATTACTTAATATTTAAAAAATTTAGTAAATAAAAAATATTAAGCAAAAACCATGATGTTGCTTTTGAAATTTCAAATTTAAACTATTACGAATAGTGATACAAAAATAAAAGTATTCAATGATTTCCTATATATGTATAAACAATCCAATTAAGATGCCGATAACATAATAATAGAATAATAATATTTAGATATAGAAATTTATGATGAATGAAAGGAGTATCGTATGAAAGTAAATTTTGAATATGAAGAAAATGAATATTTTCCCATTCATTCCATATCTATTATAGGAGATTTTAACAATTATGATACGAACAAAGGAAAAATGATAAAAAAAAATAATAGATGGTATTTTAATTGCAATCTTTCTTCTGGAGAATATAAATATAAATTTTTAATAAATGGAGAATTAAAGCTTAATGATCCAACAGCTAATATTTATGTACCAGATGAACATGAAGAGTTGTGGTCTATGATTTTAATCAATGAACAAGACCAAAGACTTTATAATAATACTCAATATACTACTCATATTAAAGCCTATCATATAACATCTATGGTCAGTGAGGAAAATATAATATCTAATAAAAAAAATTTTAATATTTTATTAGACAAAAAAGTTGTAACGAGGTTTGAATTTAGTAATGTAACAGGAGTACATACAGTAACAACTGCATGGTATACTCCTACAGGAAAATTATTTCAAACTACAGAAAACAATTTATTTAATTCATCAAAAGATGATCAACCCATTATGATGTGGTTTTGGATGGATTTAGAAAATAAGACAAGAGAAATTCCTTATGGGATATGGGCAGTTAAATTATTTATAGATGGAGCGTTTATACTAGAAGATAAATTTAATGTATCAACTACAAGTTCATATTCATCAAAAGGTGAAATGATATATTAATAAAGAAGGAGTGAGGAGTATGATAAAAAATTATAGTGCAATAAATCATTTGACAGCTATTCAGCCTAGTAAAATGACTAAAATGAAGGATGTAGAGGGGCGTGAATATAAAAAGAAGGTAGAAAATAAAACGATAAAAGAAATTGAAAAGGATGTTAAAGCTGTAGATGTTAGAAATAAGAATGAATTACAAAATATTGAAAAAAAAGACAATAGAGCTACAAAAAGTTCTATAAGAGATTCTATAAAATCAGCATATGAATCCCTCTCATTTACATTAGACAAAGTAAAAACTGTTGGGAACACAGCCATATCTATAGGAGAAAGTGTTAAAAGTATAGTAACTTCAGTAGTAGATATTGCTAAGGATACGATGCATTCAGTAAGTGAGAGTATGAAAGCTACTTCTGAATCTGTAAAAAATAAGATTACACACACAGCATCTTCTATAGCAAGTACAGTAAAACAAGTGACCACTACAGCATCAGATTTAAAGGAAGCAGCATTGGAGATGAAAAATTGTGCTGAATCTATTGTTAAAACAACTGTTCAGACAGCAGTTTCAGTAGGCAAGGATATTACAACATCAGCATTTATTATTGGACGTACAGTCAATCAAATAAAAAGTGGATTAAATGATCCTACTATGGGAGTAATAGGAAAGGGAGCAAACACTATATATGCTATCAAAAATGGAATAGATGATTTAAAAGAACCCATTAGTAAAATACCGAATACCCTTTCTACAGGATATACAGATATAAAAAAGAATTATGATAAAATAGTAGATACAATTAAAAATTCATCATCTGAAATACAAACAATTCAACAATCAATTGTATCTGTAGGGAAAGAAGTAATAAATACAGCTAAAAATGTAGCAGTTGAGATTAAAGAGACAAGCACAAATGTTATGGATACTTTAAAAAATTCGGCATCAGAGATTAAAAAAGTAGTAGACCAAGGGTCTAAAGATATAGTAAATACTTATGAAGAGGGTATCAATAAGCTGAATGAATTACAAAACAACAAAAAAATAAATGTAGAGCATATCACTGCATTTGCTTAAAAATGTATATCTTTTGAAATTTAATTATTTTATATCATATATATAAGATGCTACTCCTGAAAAAAGTAAGGAGTAGCATCTTTTAGTAGTTTTTATAGGAACATGATTATAAAAGAAATCCTTAAATATTTATTAAGTTGTAAGGATATATTTACAATGATCATTAAAAAAGATACAATCATAAATATGAGTAGAATGGTATGGAATCGTGTAGATAATCGTTATATTTTAGAAAAGTAAAAAATTAATATAAAGAGGTGAATATATGGCTAACAACCAATTGGAAAATATTGAAAATAATATAAAAGCACCTAGCCGTGACACATTTCATTCTAAAATTGGATTTATTTTAGCGTGTATTGGTTCAGCAGTAGGAATGGGGAATATTTGGTTATTTCCCTATCGGGTAGGTCAATTTGGAGGTGCAGCTTTTTTAGTTCCATATTTTTTATTTGTAATTGTTATTGGTATTACAGGTGTAATTGGAGAGATGTCTTTTGGAAGAGCAATGGGCACAGGTCCATTAGGAGCTTTTCAACGAGCATTAGAAAGAAAAGATATAAAAAAAGGATATTTATTAGGACTTATTCCAGTAATTGGTTCATTGTCGATTGCTATTGGATATGCAGTTGTTGTAGGCTGGATTCTTAGATTTACCATAGGTTCCATCACAGGAGCTGTGATATCAACAGCAGATAGTAGTGCTTACTTTGTAGAAATTGCTGGTGAATTTGGAAGTGTAGGGTGGCATTTTACTGGTTTGGCTCTAACTTTTATGGTTATGCTTATGGGAGTATCTAAAGGGATTGAAAAGGCCAATAAAATTATGATGCCTGCTTTCTTTGTACTATTTCTTATTCTAGCTGTTCGTGTAGCAACTTTATCAGGTGCAATAGAAGGGTATAGATATTTGTTTGTACCTAAATGGGAGTTTTTGAAGGAGCCTAAAACATGGATTTTTGCTTTAGGACAGGCTTTTTTTTCTCTTTCATTAGCAGGTTCTGGAACAATTGTTTATGGTAGTTATTTAAAGAAAACAGAAGATATTGTAGATTGTGCAAAAAATGTTGCTTTTTTTGATACTTTTGCGGCTATATTGGCAGCATTAGTTATTATACCATCTGTGTTTGTATTTGGTATGAATCCAGCAGCAGGGCCACCCCTTATGTTTGTGATTATGCCAAAAGTATTTAAAATGATGCCTATGGGCCAATTATTCTCAATTGTATTTTTTATAGCAGTATTGTTTGCAGGTATAAGTTCACTTATGAATTTATTTGAAACACCTATTGAATCATTACAGCATAGATTTAAGCTTTCAAGAAAAGCTTCAGTAACAATTATTGCAGCTATTAGTTTTTTTGTTGGATTGATGATTGAAAGTGGAGATAAGTTAGGGCTTTGGATGGATATAGTATCTATTTATGTAATTCCTTTAGGAGCATTATTAGCAGGAATTATATTCTTTTGGGTGTGTGGATCTGAATTTGCTAGAGAACAGGTACAATTAGGACGAAGAAAAAAGATTGGACCATGGTTTGAGCCTATGAGTAAGTATATATTCTGTGGACTGACAATTGTTGTATATATTCTTGGTATATTTTATGGAGGTATTGGTTGATAAATATTTGGAGTAGAAATTAATAAAAAGATCAATGGATTAAAAGAAACAAGTATTGAAAATTAGATATTTTAGTATAAACTACTCTGAAAGTGATGGAGTGTGTTTTTTATAGGCTGAGAAAAAGGAAAATGAGATAGATTTGTAGAATAAAAAATAGGTAGATGGATGTATATATTTATGAACATGCAGTAAATATAGTAATAACTAAGATCCAAATTAATAATGGTAGGTGAAAAAAATGAGTAAATCTAAAGATAGTCAATGTAAATCTATTGCAAAGTATGAAAAAATAGCACTAGATATAGCATATAGTATCTATAATGATGAATGGAAAGTTGGAGATATGGTTAAGGGTAGATCAACCTTAGCTGGAAAGTATAGTGTTTCACCTGAGACCATTAGAAGGGCACTAAAACTCCTAGAAGAACTTAAAGTAGTATCAGTAATAGATAAAAAAGGAATATTAATTCAGTCTAAAGAGGCAGCTAATACTTTTATTAAAGAGTACAAAACCAAAGATAGAATATTAACTCTTAGAGAAGATATTACAAATCTTATAGAAGAAAAAAACATTATTGAAGAAACCATTGTGAATCGATTAGATGATATTATTGAACAAGCAATGATTTTAAGAAATATCGGAATTATTTATCCTTTAGAACTAAAAATATCTAAGAATAGTCATATAGTAGGAAAATCTATTGGAGAAGTAAAGTTTTGGGAATATACAGGTGCGACGATTATAGGAATTCATAGATGCGGACATCTTTATCTTTCACCTGGACCTAAATTAATTTTTTATCCTAATGATATTGTTTTTTATGTAGGAAATGCAGCAAATATATCTGAAAAAGTAAATAGATTTGTAAATGGATAAAAGACCCCTTGTTATGTTAAAAATAACAAGGGATTTTTAATTTTATAAATATTTATATTTATAAAAAAAAATCATACAACTCTATTGATTAATGAAAGTTGCATCATGTATAATAAGAGAACAAACTTGTGAAACAAATATAAATAATGAGATAAGTTTGTTTTAAATGAAAGGAGGTATATATGTATGGAGTTGAAAAGAGGAATATTGGCAAAATACAATGGTAACAATACTACAAACCATCCATATATAATGAGATTAATAAAATTAGAAGAATTAGAAAAAGTAGTATCATTTCAAAATTTTGTTTATGATCTATTAACAGATAAGCAAATTTTGTATATCGTTTCATATGAAGATATGATAGAGGATATGAAATTAGGAGCTAAAATCATTGGTATTTTTAATAAAGAGGATGAGTTAATTGCGTATCGTCATATATCTTTTCCTGGATTATCAGATCGTAACTTAGGAAAAGATATTCAACTACCTGAAAATGAGCTAGTGAAAGTAGCTCAATTAGAAAGGACTCTTGTTCATCCTGATTATAGAGGAAATAACTTACAAAGAATTACATTTCAAGGAGCGATACCTTTACTAAAGGAACTAGGCTATAGACATCTATTAACTACTATTTCTCCGTTTAATTTATTTAGTCTTTTGAATACTATGCAAAATGGACTTAAAATTAAAGCATTAAAACAAAAATATCAAACAGGAAAAGATACAAATGATGGTTTATGGAGATTTATTCTTCACAAAGATTTAGAATCTATAATAGATATAGACTACACTCAAAGTGTAACAGTACCTTTAGAAGATCTTGAAACACAACAAAATTTGATAAATGATGGATTTATTGGAGTTGAGCTATTTACACAAAGCAAATCTGTTAAGTATATAAAATAAAGAAAAAATGGTATAGGATGACTATATCATTCTTTCTTTTATACATAGTAAATGATGTACTTAAAAAAATGAAGATTTTGTTTAAAGGATGCTTTTGTTATTTTCTTTAAATATAGTATAATAGATTGGGTATATTTATTGGATGTAAAAATAGAGGCTTTATTTTAAAGGGAGGATATTTTTAAATATGGAAATGATATCTTTGATTATTCAATCTATGATCTTAGGAATTGTAGAAGGGTTAACAGAATTTTTACCTGTTTCATCTACAGGACATCTTGTGATTTTTCAAAATTTAATAGGTTTTAAAGGAACAAGTGCAAATTATGTTGAGATGTATACATATGTAATACAACTAGGGGCTATACTTGCTGTAGTAATTCTTTATTGGGACAAAATAAAAGATACTCTTATAAATTTTTTTCCACAAAAAGTTGGTTATGAAAAATCAGGTTTTAGATTTTGGTTTATGATTTTTATTGCTTGTATTCCTGGGGGAATCTTTGGTATATTATTAGATGATTTAGCAGAGGAGTATTTATTTTCACCTATATCTGTAGCTATCACTTTATTTTTTGGTGGTATATGGATGATTTATGCTGAAAAGAAATTTAGAAGAAATAGGCACATAGGAAGAGAGTTAAGAGTTACAGTAAAACAAGCATGGATTGTAGGTTTATTTCAATGTTTAGCCATTATTCCAGGTATGTCACGTTCCGCATCTACCATTATAGGGGGATGGGTATCAGGCCTTTCTACGGTTGCAGCAGCTGAATTTTCATTTTTTTTAGCTATTCCTGTTATGGTAGGAATGAGTTTTTTAAAGCTTGTTAAAATGGGTGGATTATTCATTCTTACATTTGAAGAAATTATTTCTTTGGCGGTAGGGTTTATAGTTTCTTTTATAGTAGCTTTAATCGTTATTGGAAAGTTTATTGCATATCTAAAGAAAAGACCAATGAAGATATTTGCCATATATAGAATGATTTTTGCAATCATAGTTTTAGCATCTGGATTTTTAGGAATATTTCATTAAAATAAAATGGACAGTAGAGTGATTAAACTGTCTATTTTATTTAGGATTTATTGACATTTTTTATAACAAGAAATATAATATCATTATTATATCTGAATAATTGTTCATAATTTCACAAAATATAAGATAAGTGTATAATAACATTGTGGATGAAACAGTTACAATAAGGAGGAATTATGTATGGCTGAAAATAATATTGATTTTGAAAAATGTGATTGCAATGTTATTCATGAAGATGTTATAGAAAAAGTGAAAGAGGAAATGACTTGTGAGGAGAAATTAAATGATTTAGCAGAGTTTTTTAAAGTATTTGGTGATTCTACAAGAATAAAGATCATTTGTGCCTTGTTTTCATCAGAAATGTGTGTATGTGATATCGCTAGTTTACTAAATATGACTCAATCTGCTATATCTCATCAATTACGTGTTTTAAAACAAGCAAGACTTGTAAAAAATAGAAAAGATGGAAAAGTAGTATATTATTCTTTAGATGATGAACATGTTCAAAAAATATTTGATCAAGGTTTAGTACATATTAATGAAAGAAGATAAAAAACAATTGTATATTTAATAAAATTGTGGATAAGTCCATGATTTTTTTTAAAAAGACATAAAAATAATAAAAAACTGTAGACAAAATATTTTGTTTGCAGTTTTTTTGTTCTCAATATACAAAAAAATAAAAAATATAGAATGTACTAACATATGAATATATTTTCACATATAGTATTGACATACATAAAATGAGGGCATATAATAACAATATAATATATGAACAGTTATTCATATTTGTTAGAAGTATGATTATACATAATAGTAACATTGATTATGTTAAGAATAAGCATGAATATCACTTTGAACAAAGAATGAACAAATAATCATATATTCAGACATGAAAAAGGAGGGAATTTTATGAGTAAAATGCAATGGATGCTTGAAAATCTTGATTGTGCTCATTGTGCGTCGAAAATAGAAGATAAGATTCAAAAAATAGAACATATAGAAAAAGCAACTGTAAATTTTATGACGAAAACTTTGATACTTACATGTAAAGAGGATAGGGATTTAGACAAAATTGAGGAAGAAATAAAGGATATTGTTCACAAATTAGAACCGCATGTGGTGGTAAAGAAAAAAGTAGATAAAACGAATTTGAAGATTTCACCAAAAGAAATAAGCTGTTGTGGTGAACATGATCATCATCATAAACACCATACACATAATCATTGTGATTGTTATCATGAGCACCATGAACATAATGATGAGCATGGACACAGTCATGGAGATGGAGATACGAAAAAAACAATTTTAAAGCTTTTAGTAAGTGGGGCAATATTTACTGTTGGACTTATTGGAAATTTTAAAGGAAATGTAGAATTAGCAATATTTTTAAGTGCTTATATCATTGTAGGAGGGGAAGTTGTTTTAAGAGCTTTAAAAAACATTATGCGTGGGCAAGTATTTGATGAAAATTTTTTAATGACTATTGCAACTTTTGGAGCATTTGCTACTAGGGAGTTTCCAGAAGGGGTAGCAGTTATGCTGTTTTATCAAGTAGGAGAATTATTCCAAGATATAGCAGTAAATAAATCTCGTAAATCTATTACATCATTAATGGATATTAGACCTGATTTTGCAAATGTCAAAAGAGATGGACAATTGACTAAAGTATCGCCGGAAGAAGTATTAGTTAATGAAATGATTGTTGTGAAGCCAGGAGAAAAAGTTCCATTAGATGGAGTGATTGTAGAAGGAAAATCAATGGTAGACACTTCCGCACTTACAGGAGAATCTATGCCTCGTCATGTAGAAGAAGGAGAAACTGTTTTAAGTGGATTTATCAATCAAAGGGGTGTTATTTGTATAAAAGTAAGTAAAGAGTTTGGAGAATCTACAGTTTCTAAAATACTAGAGCTTGTAGAAAATGCAAGTAGTCGTAAAGCGAAAGCTGAGAATTTTATCACAAAATTTGCAAAATATTATACTCCAGCTGTAGTAATCATAGCAGCTATGTTGGCTATTATACCTCCAATTTTTATAGAGGGGGCAACTGTTGTAGAGTGGTTATATAGAGCCTCTATATTTTTAGTTATTTCTTGTCCATGTGCTCTTGTTATATCTATTCCATTGGGATTTTTTGGTGGAATCGGAACTGCTTCTAAGTATGGTATTTTAATTAAGGGTAGTAACTATTTAGAAGCACTTAATAATGTAGAAACAGTGGTATTTGATAAAACAGGAACACTTACCCAAGGAATATTTCATGTGACACAAATAGATGCAACAAATGGATTTAATAAAGATGAAGTTTTAAAATATGCAGCGTATGCAGAAAGTTATTCTAATCATCCTATCGCTATTTCAATTATTAAAGAGTACAAAGATAAAATTAATAAAGATCAAATCAATGGGTATGAGGAGATTTCTGGATATGGAATAGTAGTCGAAGTAGAAGGCAAAAAAGTTTTAGTAGGTAATAATAAGCTCATGTATCATAAAAAAATAAAATTTGAAGAAATGGATGATGTAGGAACTATATTATATATAGCCATAGATGAAGTTTATGCAGGAAGTATAGTTATTGAAGATACAATAAAAGAAGATAGTATAGAAGCTATTAAAAGTTTAAAAAACAATCAAGTGAAAAATATAGTTATGTTAACGGGAGATAATGAAAAAATAGCAAATAAAGTAGCAAAAGAGTTAAAAGTAGATAAAGTGTATTCGGAATTATTACCCCATGAAAAAGTAGAAAAGCTTGAAAATATGGATCAACAAAAAACATATGGGAAAAATATTGTATTTGTAGGGGATGGAATCAATGATGCTCCAGTTTTGGCAAGAGCAGATATAGGAATTGCTATGGGAGGATTAGGATCAGATGCAGCCATTGAAGCTGCAGATGTAGTGATTATGACAGATGAACCCTCAAAAATTGCTACCGCAATAAAAATATCAAAAAGAACAAAACGAATAGTAATTCAAAATATTATATTTGCATTAGGGGTTAAGGCATTGGTATTAGGATTGGGAGCATTTGGAATTGCTAATATGTGGGAAGCAGTTTTTGCTGATGTAGGAGTATCTATCATTGCAATACTTAATTCTATGAGGATATTAAGATTTCAAAAATAAAATGCAGCTAGAATTTTTATTCTAGCTGTATTTTTATATAGATGGAGCATTAGATTATATGTATAGATGAAAGTTGTATAAAAAGAAAATAGCCATCTTATTTTTAAAATAATCAGGGAAAAATATACTATAAAATGGATTAATTAGTAGAAATATACTATAATATATCTTGGAACGGAATTATTTTACATAAATATTAGATATTAAAAATGCTATAAAGTTACTAACTTTTTTAGAAAGTGGGGATAAAGATGAGAGAAAAAAATGAAAGACAAAAGTGGAAAAAAATCTTACAAGAAAAAGTACAACCAGCGTTTTTGGCTCCATGGCAAGAGGAGCACAAAGAAAAGGAGTTTAAAGAGATTGTTAGAGAAACACTATACAATATTAATTCGTTAAAAGGAGATAAAGAAGAACAAAAGTGTTTTTTAGGAGAATCTAAATATATTATCAAAGATAAAAATGATATTTTGACAGTACAGGAAAAAGCAAAAATGCCAGAAGAGTCTACTTCAATAAAAGAAGTTATGAAGGAGGTAGCTTCTTACTTTAATGGTATGTTTAATTGGGTACATCCAAAAGCTATGTTCAATGTAACACCACCTGCTGCTATTCCATCTGTAATGGGGAATTTAATGGGAGCTATGTTTAACCCTAATTTAGTAGAAGAAGAATATTCAGGAAATATAGCAGCTTTAGAGGTAGAAGTCGTAGGAATGATTTCAGACCTTGTAGGGTATGATACTAGTCAGTCTATAGGACATTTTACCTTTGGAGGAACAGGTGCTTATTTATTTGCCACCAAATTGGCTCTAACCAAATGTCTTGGAAAAGAAAGTAGATGGGAGGGAATTCGAAAAGATCCTCAAATTTTAGTATCAAAGGTGGGTCATTACGCTGTAAAGAATTGTACGGATTGGACAGGCTTAGGGATGAATAATGTAAGGGCTATAGATATTCAGGAAGATAGTTCTATGAATCTTGATCATTTAGAACAAGTAATGGAAAGGTGCTATGAAGAAGGTAAACCTATTGCTATGATTGTTGCAACTATGGGAACTACAGATGCTTTTGGGATAGATGATCTAAAGGGTATTGCGGAAATATGTGATAAATTTGTAAAAAAACACAACCTAAAAAATAGACCTTTTATTTATGCAGATGCAGTAATAGGATGGGCATGGAGTGTATTTAATTCGTATGATTTTAAAGAAAATGATATGGAGTTTTCAAAAGATACTTTAAAAGCCATAGAAGAATGTAGAGAGAAAATAAAATATTTATATCTTGCAGATGCTATAGGAATAGATTTTCATAAAACAGGATTTACATCTTATAATTCAAGTATGATTTGTTTAAAAGATCATAATTTATTAGATCTTGTGACTAGAGATAGAAACCAAATGGCGTATTTATATCAATTTAGTGCTTATACACCAGGGGAGTATACCTTAGAATGCTCAAGAGGAGGAAATTATGCTTTGGGAGCCTGGTGTAACTTAAAGTATTTTGGACTAGAAGGGTATAGGGCTATTTTAGGAAATCTAATAGAATCAGAAAAGTCTTTACGCAAAGTTATAGAAAATGAATCTTCTATGGTATGTGTCAATTATAAAGATCATGGATTGGTGACTTTGTTTAGAGTGTATCCAAAAAGCTTAAAAAAGATATTAGGAAGTGAACAATTTGCCAAGGAGCAGTATGATAAGGAGTTTAAAGATCCAAGTTATAAAGAATCTCTTGTTAAATATAATGAGTATCAATTTAAAGTAGTAAACGAGTTACAAAAAATACTATTTGAAGAAAATGGACCTGCCTTAAGTTTTACTAGTAACTTTAGAGTAACAAGTTATAAAGAACCTATAGCAGCTATAAAAGCTTATCCTATGTCACCTTATATGATATGTGCTGAAGACGAATTAAAGGAACATATTATTTCTTATATATTAAAGGCGGCAGATCGAGTAGATTGTTAACAATAAAAAAGTAAAATAGAAGGGGAAAAGACAGCTGATTAGCTGTCTTTTCCCCTTCTATTGGCATAAGAGAAAACATATGATATAATCCTTTTGCTAGAGTAAAATGATTTTGTTTTTAAAGGGAGGAGTCAATGAATTTTTAGTGGATAAAGTATAAGTGAAGATGAATAAGACTATAATTATTTTATATGAAATAATTCGTAAAATTTACAAAGTAGAAAAGTTAAGGAGGAATGATGATGAAGAAAAAGTTTGTTTTATTATGGATGATTTTATTTTTAATGACTTCAGTTTCATATGCAGATAGTTTTAAGGTAGTAACATTAGGTGCTGATTTGACTCAGGAACAACAAAATACTATGCTCAAAGAATTTGGTATAGAAGATGGAGATGGACAAATCATATATGTAACGAATGAAGAAGAAAGACAATATTTAAAAGATATTGTCTCCTTATCCAAAATTGGCAATAGATCTATATCTTGTGCGTATGTGAAACCTCTAGAAGAAGGATTAGGAATAAAGGTGTCAATTGCAAATTTGACTTGGGTAACAGAAGAAATGATTGCAAATTCTCTAACTACAGCAGGAATAAAAGATGTAGAGGTCAAAGCATCTGCACCTTTTAAAGTATCAGGTACTGCAGCATTAACAGGAATTATGAAAGGTTTTGAAAAAGCAACGGGAAAAGAATTAAGTCAAGATGCAAAAAATGCAGCCAATAAAGAAATTATTACAACAGGAGAGTTAGGAGATCAATTTGGAAAAGATAAAGCTGTAGATCTTATGCAGCAAGTAAAAAAAGAAGTAATAAGTAATAATGTAAAAACTCCCGATGATATTAGAACCATTATACAAAAAGTTGCAAAACATAATGATGTAAATTTATCAGAAGAACAGATTCAAAAGATTATAGATGTAATGAATCAGATTAGTAAATTAGATTTAAATATGAAAGAAATATCCAATCAATTAAAAGATATAAGAGGAAAGTTATCACAAGTGATTTCTCAAAATGAAGAAGCAAAATCTCTTTTGGCTAAGATTCTAGATATGTTACAAGGTATTATGAATAAAATTAAAAACTGGATATAGATATAAATATTAGAAAAGCATCTACCAATATATAGTAGATGCTTTTCTAATATTTGATTTTGGCAATTGGTTAGAAATATTATTTAAAAAACTTTTATAAAAATACAAAAAATAAGAATGATGATGAATATATGATTATGGATTTATTATTATAAGAAAATGTTAGTGTTGAAAATTCCAATAGATTAGCCACTTAATAAGATTTTTAAGGTATATAAAATTTGTTTTTAAAAGAATTTTGATATACAAAACAATGAAAAATTATAATAGAAAATATATAAATATATGCATGATGAAAATATAATTTTATGTTTTAAAATAAAAATTTTGTTAAAATATATTAAATAGTAACCAGTAAAAAATATAAAGATATAAAATCAGTAAACAAATGTTAAAAAGCAAAGATTAAAGAGGATAGTATTGGGATATATAAAACATACAACAAAATGATGCATAGAGGAGTGAAAATATGGAAAAAATAAAAATTGTAATTGTAGATGATTCCCCGTTTTCGATTAGTATTCTAAAAGATTTACTTGAGGAACAGGAATTTGAAGTAATTGGAGAAGCAAGCTCTTTAGAGGAAACTATAAAAGTTGTTAAGGAAAAAAAACCAGATGTAGTGACTATGGATATGACGATTCCAGGAACAGATGGATTAGAATGTACAAGAGCTATTCATCAGATAGATGAAAATATAAAAGTGATTATTGTAAGTTCAATGAAAGATGATGAAATTGTAAAAAAGGCAAAAGAAAACAAAGTAGCAGGATATGTACAAAAACCGGCTGATCCAGAGGAACTTTCTATTGTAATAAAAAGAGCAATGGCAGATGATAATTTATTAAAAGAGTTGCAAGGTATATATTGTGATTTATTTAAAGAAAGTTTAACAAATAATTTAAATCGAATAGCAAAAACAATTCCTATATATGAAGAGAGTATAAAATTAAGTGAAATAAATGATTCTAGAGGGATTTCTGTAGTTATAGGAATAATAGGAAAATGTTCTGGACGAATGGTTATGGATTTATCTTATGAGACAGGAAAAAAGATTACAGAAACAGCTTTAAAAAGAGAAGTAAAAAGTATAGATGAAGCATTAGCTATGGTGGGAGAATTTGCAAATATTGTTGCAGGAAATGCATGTTCTATGCTTAATAAAAAAAATAAAATATTCGGTTTGAGAGTAGCACCGCCTACTATATTTCATGGAGAATCCCTTCATTTATCAAAATCTAATATTCAAACTAATTCTATAGTAGGACAAACTGATTTTGGTGAAATATGTTTAAACATAGGATTTAAAAGGGGTGAAGAAGAATGGATGTAAGATGGATTAATCCATTTATTGAGGCTTTTTTAAACGTTATGCCTCAAATAGGATTTCAAGAAATTAAAAAAAATAATATAAGTGTTAAAAGTTCTAGTCTTACAAGCTCTGGCGTGATGATGAATTTAGGAGTGGTAGGAGATCTAAAGGGAAATGTAATCTACAATATAGATTTGGAAGATGCTAAAAAGATTGCCTCAAAGATGATGATGGGAGCTCCGGTTTTAGAATTAGATGATATGGCCCAAAGTGCTATTTCTGAGTTATCTAATATGCTTACTGCAAATGCCAGTATCAATTTTTCAAATATGAATATTTCTACAAATATATCAATTCCTACTCTTATGTATGGAAAGGATTTTGAAGTAAAGGTAAATGTAGATCAGTTTATATGTGTTCAAATGTTAGTAGATCAAATTCCTATAGATATTAATATTGCTGTTCATGAATAAAACTCAAAAGTTCTCTTTAATAGAGAACTTTTGAGTTTTTTGTATATTTTAAAAGAATATACAAAGGATAAGAATATAGGTTATTGATATAATAACTTAGAGTTTAGATATAAGTGTGAGGGATAATATGCTAAGAAAAATAGTTTTTTGCTGGATGATAGGAATAGTTACTTTAATAGGATGTTCTTTACAGCCATATACAAAAAATATGATTTATCCTCAAGAAGATACTTATTATGAAGAAAATATGAAAAGAGATTTGTTATGTTTGATGATGGCTTATCCAGAATATATCATAAATATAGAAAAAAAAGATGAAAATGTATATATAATTATGAAATCAGGAAAAAAAATACTTTACGATGACAAAAGAAAAAAAAGTTACCCAGAAAAAATAGACAATGGTGATTTACAAGATATGATGGAGGAAATTTATCCTATAGATCAGATCGATCATCTTATGGAGGAGAATTTTGATCCAGGGCGTATAAGACATTATGATTTGATGAAGGAAGTATATGGACAAACAAAAGATGATGTAGAAAAGAATATTATCAATGTGCAAACAAAATATCAAAAATTTCCTTTCAATAAAAATAATCAGGCAGCAAAAGCTTTAAAAGAGGCTATGGACGAAATAGAAAAATTGATAGAAAAAAATAAACAAATATATTCTTTTGTATATCCAATTAGTGGTACTTTTAATTATAGACTTATTTTAGGAACTTATAGATTGAGTCCCCATTCATTTGGAACTGCTATTGATCTTGCAAGAGATAAAAGAGATTATTGGAAATGGACAACTAGAAAAGAAGGAGAAAAAAGACTTTTAAGTTATCCAAAAGAGATTGTTACTATTTTTGAAAACAATAATTTTATTTGGGGAGGAAAGTGGGGACATTTTGATATCCTACACTTTGAATATAGACCAGAATTGATTTTGAAAAGTAAATATTTTGGAGATTATCATAAAACGACTAAAATATGGTATGAGGGTGTACCTAATAATGAAGGTATAAAAAAATATATTACAAAAATAGAAAATGCATTACAATAAAAAACAGGCATGTTTCTTAGAAACATGCCTGTTTTTTATACTCTAAATTTTTGAACCATTTCATTTAATTCTTGAGCTAAAGTAGCTTGACTTTCTGTTACTTTTGCTACTTCTTCTATAGCTTGACTCACTTCACCTATATTAGTAGAAATATGTTCAGATCCAGAAGAGGCCTGTTTGGTAGACTGTGATACAGATTCTATGGAAGTATTTATATTTTTCATAGAATCTGATATTTGATGAATATTTTTTGTGAATTCATTTACTAAATTACTTACATAGAAGGCATCTTTCATATATTGTCCTCCTACTTCTACTAATGTATCATAATCTGGATTGACTTTGTCATCAATAAATTTTAATAAATTAGAAGCATGATTAGAAAGATCTTCAAAAGCTTCTTGAACTTCCTTGATTACATTTTGAATGTTAGATACTGTATGACTAGAAGCTTCTGCTAATTTTCGTACTTCATCTGCAACAACTGCAAATCCTCTTCCTGCATCACCCGCTCTTGCAGCTTCAATAGCAGCATTTAGAGATAAAAGATTAATTTGTTCTGCAATTTCTGAAATACCATTAGACATTTCTTGTATTTGATTAACGATTTCTTTTTTTTCTATTGATTTTAAAATCCCTATTTGTCTTTCTTTATACAACTCTTGTGTAAGATGTTTAGATTTTTCTGCATTGTTTTTTAGTGATTTTGCTCTATTTTCAATTTTTTTTAGTACCATAGTTCCTTCCTCAGCTTTTTTTGCAAGGTCTTTTGAAGAATGAGCAACTTCTTTAACAGATAAACCAATGTTTTCAGTGGCTGTATTACTATCATTCATCCCACAGGCAATTTCTTGAGTAATATGATTAACAGTTTGTGTTTGAGCTGAGATTTCCTCTGTTGTAGCAGAAAGCTCTTCACTAGAAGCACTTAATTCATTAGCTTTTTCAATGACCTCTTTAATCAATTGATTTGTATTGGTAACAGCTTTATTCATAGCTTGAGCCAAATCACCTAACTCATCCTTTGAAGTTACCTCAATAGTATCTGTTAAATTTCCTTCTCCAAAGGATGTTACAAAATCTACACTTTTTTTAAGCTCCTTAGAGATGGAAGATGCAAAATATATGGCTATGATACTTCCAAATGAAATGACAGATAAAAGAATAATTAAGAGAAAGTTTCTTAAAGTAGCTACTTTATTAAAAGCTTCTTTTTGATTAATTTCAATAATTAAACCAGAATTTTGATCTCCAATTTTTACCATACCTAGAGTTCCTAATACAGAATCTCCTAAGTAGTTTTTATAGATTTGGTTATGATTTTTATCTATATTTCCATTTTTTATAATTTGTGCAATAGCATTTGCTCCTGTAGTTTTAATTTTTTTCTTAAGAGCAGCATCTTTTGCATATGAACCTAGAGTAGTATTTGTAAGCAACATACCATCTTCTCTTATAAGATAGGAATCAGCACTATTACCCATTTTATCTAAACCCTCATGAACAATTTGATCTAAAATTTTCTGACCCATTAAGAAATTAAGGGTTCCTATAAGTTCTTTAGAAGTTCCATCTTTATAGACAGGTGTAGATAATATAAAATTATTACTATTACTGATATCAGAATAAAACATTTCAGACCAATTTTGTTTATGCTCAAAGGCTTTCGTGATATAAGAACGTGTAGAAATATCTGCTCCTTCTCCAACTCTTTCACTATCATAGATAATCATTCCTTGATTATCTGTTAAAAAAATCTTTTCATAATCATAGGATTCTTTTGCTCCTTGTAAAAGTATGTCTAATTTTTCATAATTCAATTGCCATTCAGAAGAGGTTTTTTCTTTTTCTTTAAAAGTATCAATACCTTTGTAAATATCTTTTGTAGCTGCTAATATATGGGCATTTATTTGGGTGGATTCAAAATAGTTATTTAATTTAGATAAGGTTAAATTAAAATAGATACTATTTTTGTGAAAGATTTCAGATTCTATATTACTTTTTACTTTTTCATAAGAAAAAAAACTAAAACATAAAATGGGAATGAGCCCAGCAATAATAAAATTTAAAAGGAGTTTATGTTTTAATTTTAGTTTTCTAAGGAATTGATTCATAAGTATGCCCCCTTAAATTAGTAATTATATTAATATTCTTCAAAATGTTACAAAATCCTCCTAATTTTATGAATAAAAATAAAATTGTAAAAAGATAAAAAAACTCTCTGGAAATACCAGAGAGCTTTTTTTATCTTTTTTTACCACTTGAAAGTTCCATATTTACTTTTCTTCCTTTGATTCTTTTTTGATTCATTTTTTTAATAACGTTCTTTGTGTATTGACTAGGAATTTCTACAAAAGAATATTTATCAAACATATCTATTGTACCTACTTCATTTCCAGGAATATTGGTTTCTCCAGTAATTGCACCTAATAAATCACCTACTCTTACTTGATGACTTTTACCTACATTCATATATAATCGATCCATTCCTTCTTTAGCTCCTATAAAAGCTTTTTTTTCTTTAGTAGAAATCTCTAGATCATCTCCTTCTTTAATAGAAAGATTCATAGTTAATAAAGCAGCAGCGATTTTTAAAGGAGAATAATCATCAGTTGTATTTTCTTGAATAATTTTGATATAAGCATCAAGATTTTCTTTATCAATAATTTGTTTTGTTTTATCTAAGAAAGTACTTATTTTTGCTGAATTTACATCTTCAATAGAAGGTATATGGCCTTTTTTTATTTTTTTCTTTGTATACTGCATTACATTATGAATTCTTCTTTGTTCAGAACGATTTACTAAAGAAATAGCTTTACCAGATCTACCAGCTCTACCTGTTCTACCAATTCTATGAACATAATATTCTTCGTTCTCAGGAATATCATAATTGTATACCATTTCAATATCATCAATATCTATTCCACGAGCAGCTACATCTGTAGCTACTAATATGTTGACCATACCTCTATCAAATTTTGAAAGAACACTTAATCTTTGTGTTTGTTTGATATCTCCATGAATTTTGTCGCAAGAATAACCACGACTCATTAACATATCAGAAACGTCATCTACTCTTTTTTTAGTGTTACAAAAGATTAGAGATAATTTTGAATTATGAAGGTCAATTAATCGAGTCAAGACTTCAAATTTATGTTTTTCTTTGATGTCTAGATAATATTGTTCAACTGTATCCGTAGTAAGTTCTTTGCTTTGAATTTTTATATGTTTAGGGTTTTTTTGATATTTTTGTGCAATTTTAATAATGCCTTTTGGCATAGTTGCAGAAAACAATATCATTTGTTTGTCGTTGTGTATTTGATCTAAAATAGATTCAATATCTTCTCGAAAGCCCATGTTTAACATTTCATCTGCTTCATCTAATACAACTGTATGGATATCATCAAACTTAATAGTTTTACGATTCATATGATCCATAACTCTTCCGGGAGTACCTATTACAATTTGAACACCTTTTTTTAAGGCTTTAATTTGATTCGTAATAGAGTCTCCACCAAATACTGCTAAGACATGAAGATCGTGTAGATGTTTTGTAAGTTTTCTAAATTCTTCTGTGACTTGAACCGCTAATTCTCTTGTAGGACACAATATAATGGCTTGAGGATGCTTTAAAGATCTTTTTACTTTTTCAATGACAGGTATAGCAAATGCTAGTGTTTTTCCTGATCCAGTTTTAGATTGACCGATCATATCTAAGTTTTGCATAGCAATAGGAATAGATTCTTCTTGAATTTGTGTAGTTTCCTCAAATCCCATATCTTGTATAGCCTTTTTTAAATCCTGTGAAATATTTAATTCTTCAAATTTCATAAAATAATCCTTTCTTTATATGTATTTTAATTTAAATTAATTATTGTATACGAATAGACTAAGATAATATTTTAATATATCATTTGACTAACTAATCTATTATATTCGTTAAATCAATAAATATCAAGTCTCATATAATAAAAGTTTTAAAAATATTTTTTAAAAATAAATTTCCTTAACTATAGTATTTTCTTTTTTATAATAAATATTTCTATAAAAAATATTACTTTTCATCTTATATATAATTTTATCCAATATATAATTTTTTATAAAACTTAAAACACTAAAATAAGAACTAGGATATTCCTAGCTCTTATTTTAGTGTTTTAAGTTTTAGCAGTATTGTTGAAATATAACAACTAAAAGCAAGAAGAAAAGCAATAATTCTGTTTGAGTATGAAATAAACCACATCCATATTGAGATGCACTTGCCATTTTAACACCTCCTATATTACTTTTTCCTTGTTATACTTTATGAAAAATAAAGAGAAAATGTGATCAATAATATTTTTCAGATACAAAATGTTTTAAGAATGTTTTAAAATAGTTTTAATATTTAAAAATATTTTATTTTTATAAACAAATTTTAAAACGTTAGATAATATAAATGGTTGTTAATATAAAGATAATTCAAAGAAGGAGGTATATATATGAACAATGAAAACGTTTTAAAGGAGAAAAAACCAAGTTTTGCTGGTTCAATTTTTGTGATTTTATTTTTATGTTTAGTCATGTATATGCAAATATTTGTTTTACATCAAAATTGGGTAACACATATTAGTTTATTGTTAGCGACATTAGTGGCAACAATAGTGGCAATGGCTTATGGATTTACATGGGAAGATGTGCAAGAGGGAATTATATATGGATGTAATATAGCTATGGTTCCTATGTTGATTCTTATGTTAGTAGGGGTACTTATTGCTACTTGGATTCCAGCGGGAACGATTCCAACACTCATTTATTATGGGTTAAAGATTTTATCACCCTCTGTATTTTTACTAACTACAGCCTTTGTATGTGCAGTGGCATCAGTTTCTACAGGAAGTAGTTGGACTACTGGGGCAACTTTTGGAGTAGCTTTTATGGGGATAGGAATGGGCCTTGGGATTCCAGCTCCACTTACAGCTGGAGCTATTGTTTCAGGAGCAATTTTTGGAGATAAAATGTCACCTCTTTCAGATGCAACAAATTTAGCTGCAGGAGTTGCAGAGGCAGATTTATTTGACCATATCCGAAGTATGCTTTATACAACAGGACCTGCTTTTATAATTTCATTGATTTTTTATGCAGTATTAGGAATGAAATTTAGAGGAGGAATTATTGATACAAGTCAAATCGATGTCATTTTAAATGGATTAAAAGAAAATTATTGGATACACCCAGTTACTTTAATTCCACCTATTGTTGTTGTTATATTAGCTATAAAAAAGGTTTCAGGACTGGCAGTAATGGTAATTGCATCTTTTATTGGTGCTATGTTTGCAATCCTTTTCCAAGGATACGGAGTAGGAGAAATGTTTGTTTTTATGAATGATGGTTTTGTATCAGATACAGGAATAAAAGCAGTAGATGCTTTACTAAGTCGTGGGGGACTTCAAAGTATGATGTGGACAATATCTTTAGGATTTATTGCATTAAGCCTTGGTGGAATACTAGAAAAAACAAGGATGCTTGAGGTATTACTAGATAAAATTTCAAATATTGTAAGTAGCACAGGAGGGCTTATAACTACTCATGTTTTAGCAAGTATTGCAGTAAATATTTTCTCTGCTACTCAATATATGGCTGTTATTCTTCCAGGAAGAATGTTGGTTCCTGCTTATAAAAAGCAAAGACTTTTACCTCAAGTATGTTCAAGAACTTGTGAGGATTCAGCTACAGTAACATCACCTCTTATTCCTTGGGGATTATGTGGAGCATTTTTTACAGGGGTATTGGATGTACCTACCTTAGAATATGCACCTTATGTATTTTTAGCTTTTTTAACGCCTATTATTGCTATTATTTATGGTTTCACAGGAAAGTTTATGTTTAAAGAAGGAGATATTTCATCTGTAAAAACTTATCATGATGATGAAATGGAGAAAGAAAAATAGAAAAAGGGGGAGTGTAATTTGAATAGGGGATTAGAATGGATCAATGAAGAAAAAGTCATAGAACTTTTGATGGGCTTAGTAAAAATTCGTAGTCCATATTTTCAAGAAAAAGAAATTATGGAGTTTACCTATAAATGGCTAGCAGATAGAAATTTAAATCCACAATTTCATTATTATGAAGAAAAAAAAATAACGAAGTTTAAAGGGCTCAATATAGTTGGAAATTTAAGAGGAGAGAAAGAAGGTCCTAAAATCTTATTAAATGGACATTTAGATACAGTGAATATATGCGAAGGATGGACAAAAGATCCGTTAAAGGCAACGATAGAAAAAAATAAGCTCTATGGATTAGGAGCATTAGATATGAAATCTGGATGTAGTGCATTACTCCTTGCATTAGAAGCATTTCAAAAGACTATAAAATATTTTAAAGGAGAGATTATTTATTCTTTTGTATCAGATGAAGAAGGTCCCTATGGATTAGGAACTAATGCAATTATAGAGGATGGTATTACAAATAATATAGATGTGGCCATTGTTACAGAACCAAGTAGTGGATTTTGCTCTATTCCATTTCCATGTGTTTGTCTTGGAGCTAGAGGAGGATACAATTATACAGTTACATTGAAAGGAAAATCTGCTCATGCAGCAAATCCAGAAAAAGGAACAAGTGCTATTCTAGATGCTGCAAAGGTTATGATAGAACTGAAAAATTCAGAAATGATAGAAGATGAAAAACTTGGAAAAGGATCTATTTGTATTATAAAATCTGATGGTGGAGGTCAAGCTTGCAGTGTTGCAGATACAGCTTCTTTTACAGTATTTAGGCATGTAGTAAGAGGTGAAGACCAAGAATATTTAAAAAAAGAATTATTTGATGCAGTAAAGAGAGCTGATATACAATCAAAAGTAAGTATGACCTTTAGAGAGGCACCTAGTGAAGAAACACAAGGATTTAAACCTTATATAGTAGATGAAGAAGATCCATATGTGAAAAAGTTATCTCAAAGTATTAAAAAAATTTGTAATAAGAATCCTAATATTGGATATTTTTCAAGTATTGGAGATTTTAATTATTTAGGAGCTCGATTAAAAGTACCTACTTTTGTATTTGGACCAGATGGAGAAAATTATCATACAGCTGATGAGTATGTAAAAATTCATACAGTAGTTGAAACTGCACAAGTGATATATACGTTTTTAGTAGATATACTTGGCTAAATAGTAAAAGCTCATACAGGTTAGTGTGAGCTTTTGTTTTGCTGATTTGGATTGTATTTTCATTTTAAACAATGTTACAATATAAGGAAGAAACAAGATAAAAACTAATAAATTGGAAGAAGGATGATTTATGGGAAAGATTGACTTACTTGTATATAATGGAAATATAATCACACTAGATCCCCAAAGTCCTATTGCTCGATGGCTTGCTATTCAAGATGGGAAGATAGTGGATATAGGATATGAAAATGAATATAAGAAATATTTCCCTATTTGCATAGATACTATTGATTTAAAAGGAAGGACTATGGTTCCAGGATTTTATGATAGTCATGTTCATCTTGTCCAGACAGGATTGAATATTTTAAGTTTAGATTTAAGTCATGTAAAAAGTATTGAAGAGATATTAAAAAAGATTGAAGAGGAAAGTAAAATTACTCCTGAAGGGAAATTTATAAGAGCTATTGGTTTAGATGAATTAAAAATCAAGGAAAAACGACTACCTAATCGATATGAGCTAGATCAATGTGCTCCAAATCATCCTGTTTGGATTAATAGGGTAGAATATCATACAAGTATTGTAAATTCAATGGCTCTTCATATGCTAAAGATACCTTACAATACAGATGGAATTATTCGAAATGAAAATGGTACACCATCAGGAGTTCTTACAGGAAGAGCGAGTGCCATTGTACGAAAACAAATTTTGAATAAATTTTCTAATAGAATGAGATTAAAAGGTGTCAATAAGGTATTGGAGATAGCAATAGAAAAAGGAATTACTTCTCTAAATGCAATGGAAGGTGGTTTTACTTTTCATGATAAGGATGCCGAGTTTGTTTATGAAAATATGGACAACTTTCCTATTGATATTAGCCTTTTTTATCAAACTGTAAATGTAAATAAAGTAATAGAAAAAAAGTTATCTAGAATAGGAGGAGGAATTTTTATAGATGGTTCTTTTGGTTCTCGAACAGCTGCATTAAAAGAACCTTATATAGATGACTCTACTACCAATGGAAAACTTTATTTTACTCAAGAAGATTTAAATTCTTTTATTTTAAAAACATATGAAAAAAAATTACAAATTAGTGTTCATGCTATTGGAGAGCGGGCTATTGAACAAATTCTAACAGCACATGAATATGCTCAAAAAATTTATCCTAGAAAAAATCATAGAAATAGAATTGAACATTTTGAACTTCCTACCAAAGAGCATATTAATAGGGCAAAAAACCTTGGGCTTATTGTTTCTATGCAACCTTCTTATGAATATTTTTGGGGACATAAAGGACAAATGTATGAGAAAAGGTTAGGCGAGGAAAGAAGAGTAAAAGCCAATCCATTCAAAGAAATTTTGAAACAAGGTTTGATGATTGCAGCAGGATCAGAAAGTGATGTCACTCCACTAGATCCAATACTTGGAATTTATGCAGCAGTTAATCATCCAGTTAAAGAGCATAGAATAAGACCTTTAGACGCTTTGAAGATGTTTACCATTCATGGAGCTTATGCTGTATTTGAGGAAGATATAAAGGGTAGTATTGAAAAAGGGAAGTATGCAGATCTTGTAATTTTAAATGAAGATCCTTTAAAAATAGATTCTACACAGATAAAAAATATAAAAGTATTGGTTACTATAAAAGAGGGAAATATTTTATATGAAACTAATTTAAGATAGAGGATGATCATCATTGGCAAAGTTAGAGATATATATGCTTGGTAATTTAAAAATTATATGGAATGGAAAATCTATAGTAGAAAAATTAAGTAATAAAGCCACGGCACTATTGTGTTATCTGGCAGTAAATAAAGGGAAAAAATTTAGTCGAGATAAACTAGCAACCTATTTTTGGGATGCTAGTAATATGGATTCTGCTAGATATAATTTAAGATATAATCTTTGGTCGTTAAGAAAAATTATTAAACAAGATAAAGTGGGACAAAATATGATTATCAGTATAAAAGATACATGTATGATCAATCCAAATGCCAATCTTTATATCGATGTACTAGAGCTGAATGAAGTTTATGAGGAGATAAAAGATAAAAAAATTTATGATTATAAGAATGAATTAGAGAAAATAAAGAATTTATATAAAGGAGAGTTTTTAGAAGAGTTTTATATAAAAAAGTGTATAGAATTTAATGATTGGATTTTTTATGAAAGAGAAAAATATCAGAGAAAATATATAGATATTCTTCATAAGCTTATCTATGTTTATAAAAAAAATCATGAATATGTAAAAGCAATAGATTTATTAGAAGAAATGATTAAAATCAATCCATTAAAAGAAGAACTTTATGTAGAATTGATCCAGATTTATATAGAATTAGGAGATCGAGATGCTGCTATTCATCAATATGATAGATGTTGTACAACTTTAAGAGAAGAACTAAATATAGGTCCTATGGAATCTACTAAGAAAATCTATGAAAAAATAAAAGAAAGTAAAACAACCATTAATAGATTTGAAGTTTTTGAAGAAAAAGGAATAAATTTGAAATTAAATACAAATAGCCATATTATATGGAATCCCAAAGATAATTCTCAAAAGATACAAAAACAGATATATAAAGGAAAGAAAATTATAGAGAATCCTTGCTATCCATTAGGACTTGATTATTATTGGATCAGTAATTTAATAGAAATACTTATGATGAGATATGAAGAAGAAGACTTAAAAAAATTAAGATCTTATTACTGGAAGGATATACTAAGGATACAATCCAAAGTATTATCTATAGATGATACACTAGTAGTAACCGATCAGCTTAGTATAAAAACAGAAAAAAATAGAATTTTTAGTGGAGTAGAAAAGCTTTTGAATATCCTCATTGAAATAAAACCCATGGTTATTTTCATTAAAAATATTCACTATATAGATGAATATTCTTTTCAATTCTTGAAATATTATCTTTTTAAAAATCAATATGATACTTTACATTTAGTTTTATATGGAGATGAAAATCATCGTAGAATGAAAGAACTGAAAAAGATTGTAAATTTTTTGTAACCCATTTTTTACTATAAGAACATACAATAAGTATATAAAGTGATTGGAGGTTACAAAGTGGGACAAAATATATTTTACAAAGGAATTGGGATTGTAGTATTAGGTAGTATGATATTGTCTTTAACAGCTTGTACATCTTTTGTAAAAGCACAAGATGTACAAAATGAAAAGATGTATCAAGTAGAGATTGCCCAAGAAGATTTTATACTAGATAAAAAATATATAAAAGGAACTTTAAAGATTCCAGTTGTGAGAAATACTGAAAATGTAGAAGCTCAGGACCGGATCAATAATTTACTTAAAAATGAAATAATGGAATTTATAGATACAAAAACTAAGTTTTCGATATCTTCCCAAGAGGAAATAGATACACCAACTATTATAGGAAGTGAATTTGAAGTAACCTATCAAACAGATAATATTATCAGTTTAATCATTGAAAAAAATGTGAATGAAGGAAAAAAAGATGGATATGTTTTAAAAACTCCATATACTCTAGATTTAAAGACTGGAAAACAAATAGATCTATACAGGTTCTTTGATGAACAAGAAGACTATCAAAAAGTGATTAAAGATTATATTCATAACAAATATAAAAATAAATACAAGATCACTAAAGAGGCTATAGAAGAGAGTACTTATTATTTAAAAGAAAAAAATATAGGAATATGCTTTGAACCTTATTTAGTTGGTGGAGCAGAAAATGAAAAATGTATATTTGAAATTCCATTTGACGTTTTCAAAAAAAGAGTAAATACAAATATATCTCTTAAATCCCAAGCTGTAAAATTAAGCATAAAGACTATGAAAGAAGATAATGAATATATTATATCAAATATAAATATGCCAATTGTGTCAGGTTTGAAAAATGAAAAAATACAACAAAAAATAAATCAAATGTTTGAGAAAGATATACTAGATTTTAAAGATATGATGATTCAATCTGCAAAAGAAGGTTATGAAGATGCTAAAAAATATGGATATGAACTGCATCCATATTCTGCAGATGTTTTTTTCACAGAAAAGAAAAATGAAGAAAATATATTAAGTATTTATGTAGTTTATTATAGTTATACAGGAGGAGCTCATGGAAGTCATGATGATATTACTTATAATATAGATTTAAGAACAGGAGATATAATCAATCTTAAGGATTTGTTTAAAGATGGATATGATTATAAAAAGATTATTAGTGAGAAGGTAAGAAAACAAATGGATCAAATCAATCAAGAAGAAAAAGAAAGACTGATTCAAGAAGGGGAAGATCCTCAAAATATATATACTCAGTATGAAGGATTTGATAGGATTAGAGAAGATCAATCTTATTATTTAAAGGATGAAAGAATTGGAATTTATTTTGGACTTTATGAGATTGGTTCTTATGCAGAAGGAATTCCTACTTTTGAAATTCCTATTTCCGAATTAAAAGAAGGAATCAATGAAAAATATATAAGGGATTTTGAATAAAAAATAAGGCCAGGAATTCCCTGGCCTTTAGTATTAGTTAATACGTTAGTTTTTTTAGCATCCAGGGAAGAAGGACCCTAAAGTAGGGTAACAAAATAAAATGACTAAAAGTAAGAAGAAAAATAACAAGCTGTCACTATCTCCAAATAATCCACATAAAGGACCTTGGAATAAAACTACTAAAAGTAAAAAGAAAAATAACAAACTACTATCATTACAACCCAAGATATTGTTTGTGCATGATGCTTCTGCCATAGATTTCGCCTCCTTATTCAATATAACTTTTTAATAGGTATATTGTGTATCTACTACAAAGTATGCATGATAAAAATATTATGTGACACATAGAATTAGAAAATACTGTTAACATTTTTAGTGCTTTGAGAATAAGATAGTAAGGAAGAATATAAAAGAAGGTGAAAAAATGAGTAGAAATAATGAAGTATATATTGTACAACCTGGAGATACACTTTATTTAATTGCACAAAAGTTTGATACAATAGTGGAAAGTATTATGACTTTAAATAATTTAACAGATACATTAGTAGTACCAGGTCAAAAGTTGAAAATTCCACTTTATACAGAGGTGGTAGTCATTGTAGATATAGCAAATATTAGAATGAGAGGTGGGATTGATTATCCTATTGTGACACAAGTTCAAAGAAATGCTCGCCTTCCAGTAACTGCTTTTTCAAAAGGGTGGTATAAGGTAAGACTTTATAATGGAAAGCCAGGATGGATAGAGGGAACACTTGTTGAAAGATTTGTATATGATGGATCAAAACCTATCATTAGTAATCTTTCTTATTATACACTAGCAGAAGGGCCGGCACTTCCTAGTTCTTATGAATCTTTTGTAAAAAATACATCATTAATTTCAGAGGGAGCTTTATTTCTTTTTAGGATCGATAGAGAAAATCCCACACAAATTGAAAACTTTGGAGATTTCACAGATGAATATGTAAACAATATAGTTGAAATTGGACATCGTCAAAATGTGAAGATGATGCCTGTTGTGCATAATCTTCTTTATAAAAATGGAGGTACGAAGGTTTCTAAGGATGTAGTCAGAACAATTGTTTCTTCCAAACAAAATCGTCAAACATTCATTCAAAATATTATTAAGCTCATTGAAAAATACAATTTTGATGGTGTAAGTATGGATATTGAAGATGTGTATTTAGAAGATAGTAAAAATTTATCAGCCCTTTTTACAGAACTAGGAGTAGCTCTCAAAAGAAGAGGATATTATTTATCAGCAGCTATTCCTGCAAGAGTGAGCGACGAACCTTTTAATCCTTTTTCAGATCCTTTTGAATATGAACCTATTGGTAAAGCTGTAGATGAATTTGTAGTCATGTTGTATAATGAGCATGGATGGCCTGGAAGTGGACCAGGACCTGTTGTATCTATAGGATGGATGGATAGAGTTTTAAGATATACAATGACAAAAATGCCAAAAGAAAAAATTGTGGCAGCTGTTTCTGTATTTGGTTTTGATTTTAATCTTACTACAGGAAGAAATACCTATGTAACTTACAATATGGCTATGAATTTAGCAAGAAAATACAATAAAGAAATTATTTTCGATGAAAAAACGAAGACGCCTACATTTTCTTATGTGGATGAAAATGGAAATCAACATGAAGTATGGTTTGAAAATGCAGAGAGTATTTATATAAAAGCACAAAAGGCATGGGAACTTGGGATAAAAGGACTTGCTCTTTGGAGATTAGGAATGGAAGATCCTAATATGTGGAATGTATTTAAAGAAGATATAGTGATCAAAAGAGATTTTTAAGCTTATATTTCCTTGGAAATATAAGCTTTTTCCATGATCTATACAAAATTTTTCATATACATATATTTTTAAAAATGATAAAATAAATTAAGAAGAATAAAAAGATACGTGTTGAAGTGTTAAAATGGTTTATCATTAGATCAAAATAAGAAGAGGTGATGAACATGATATCAGTAGACAATGAGAATTTTCAAAAGCAGGTTTTAGATATAAAAACCTATGTAATCGTTGACTATTGGCATGAAGCATGTGCACCGTGTAGAGTGTTGATGCCAGATGTAGAAGAATTGGAGAAAAAATATGAAACAAAGATTCAATTTATAAAAGTAAATACAGCAAAGGCAAGAAGACTGGCTATTTCTCAAAAAATATTAGGACTTCCTACTATCGCTTTATATCAGAATGGGGAAAAAATTGATGAAGTAATAAAAGATGAAGCTACAAAAAAAAATATTGAAAAAATGATTCAAAAATATGTAGAGTGAAAAATGATTAAATTGTATAAAAATAGACCTTATATTTTTAAATATAAGGTCTATTTTCATAATCAGTTTTATTGTTGTTGATTGTATTGAGGTTCTTCGCTGCTTACATAATTGACTCTACTTTGAATGGTTTGAACAGCATTTTCCATAGTTGTAGATAGTTGATTAAACATTTGTTTTGCTTGTTGATCATCTGTATCTAATGAAAAAGTCTTTAAATCTGCAGCAAGACCTTTTGCACTAGCAAGAGTTTGTTCTAATTTGTTGATAGTAGTCAAAATAAAACACTCCTTCCTAAATAAATTTCTTTAATAGTATTTACAAAAAATCAAAAAATATTAATCAAAAAACACATAAAAAATGAAAACAAGGTGAATACTTTATGTCAAGGAGGTGTTTGATTTGCCAGAAAGAAATGATCAAAGAAATGATCAAAGAAATGATCAAAGAAATGATATTAGTATAGGAAGTATCATTACAAGAATACTAGTTTCAATGCTTGTATTAGCTATTGTAGCTTTTTTCACTCCGTTTTTTTCTATAAGAGGGTTTATGCCTCTATTTATGGCAGCTATATTTATAGGGGTTTTTGATTACTTAATAGAAAGAATGACAGGATTTGATACAACACCTTTTGGAAGAGGCATAACAGGATTTGTTGTATCAGCAGTGATTATTTATCTTACTGGAGTCTTTGTAAATGGAGTAAGGGTAAGTATGTTAGGAGCAGTTTTAGCAGCTTTGGCAATAGGTATTATCAATATGATTATACCTGGAAAACGTGTATTATAAAGCCTAGTATTCTAGGCTTTTTTAATATATAGAAATGATAGAAATGAATAATTTATGGATAATTTATATATATTTTTTAAATTATGTAAAATAAATATTGTATTTTATGAATGAACTTAATGAATAATTGAGAAAATAAGTATAAAGAAGAGGAGCTGAAATATATGACAGTAGGGGCAAAGGTTAAACAAACATTAGCTACTTTAAAAAGTGCACAAAGTACTTTACAAACCTATAGCATACAAAGTGAAGATGAAAAATTTAAAAATATCTGTCAACAAGCATTAGATATTACACATAATGCTATAGATGATTTAGAAGAAAGAATAAAAAAAATAGAATTTGAAGAACCTGAGTATAAAGGTTATTAAGGGAGAGAAAAAATGGAAAAGTGGATTGAGATTTTACTAAGATCAATAGGCTTATTTTTTATAACTTTTTTAATGATTAAAATCATTGGACAAAGACAAATAAGTAAAGTTACACCTTTTCAATTTGTATATTATACTACTATTTCTGTATTAGCCGCTTTAATTTCTGTTAATATGATTCCGAATCTCGCGTTTGGAATGATTGCTTTAGGTGTATGGACCATAATTCCTATTATATTTGAGTATGTTTCTTTAAAGAGCAAAGTTTTACATGATATGATTTATGGAAAAGAAAAGATACTCATTAGGAATGGTAAAATTATGGAAGAAAATATGAATCAGTTAAAGCTTACAGGGGAAGAACTTTTAAAAGAACTTAGATCTAAGAATGCTTTTAACTTAGCAGATGTAGAATTTGCAATTATGGAATCTACAGGTGAGTTAAATGTTTTACTTAAGGCAGATAAACAGCCTATTACTTCTTGTGATATGGGAAGAGTAGTTCCAAGTCAAAAAGTACCACAAACTATTATATTAGATGGAAATATATTAGATGAGCCACTTAGTACAATTGGATTGAATAGAAATTGGGTAAAACTTCAATTAGATGGACAAGGAATATCTTTAGATAATGTGTTTTTAGGACAAGTCGATGATGATTTGGAGTTGTATTTAGATTTGTTTGATGATGCAATTCAAGTTGCACAACCTAAAGTTAAACAATTACTTTATGCAAATCTTCAAAAATGTGAAGCAGACCTTTTAAGTTTTTTTATAGAAACAAATGATGAAAAGACAAAGAAGATATATCTATACAATTCTTTGCAGATCAAAGAATTGTTGAATAAATTAGAACCGTACTTATTACATTAGAGGTGATTTTATGTCAAGTCAAAAAAATAAGAAACTAACCCCTATACAACAAGAATATCAAGCTTTTGCGAAAGAAAGAGAACCAAAGAAAAGAGTAGGGAGAAATATATTAAGAGCATTTTTTATTGGAGGAATTATTTGCACCATAGGGCAAGGACTCCAAATGATTTTTATTAAATATTTTAATTTTACACAAACTACAGCAGGAAATCCTGCTACTGCTATTTTAATTATTGCAACGGTAATTCTTACAGGCATAGGAGCATATCATAAAATTGCTCAATTTGCAGGAGCAGGTACAATTATTCCTGTTACAGGATTTGCAAATACAGTAGCATCAGCAGCTATAGAACATCGTAGTGAAGGTTTTGTATTAGGAGTAGGAGGAAATATGTTTAAAATAGCAGGTCCTGTCATTGTATATGGTGTTTTTTCTGCTTTTGTGGTAGCTCTTATTAAAATTACAATTCAGTGGTTAGGTGGGATGTAAATGCTTAAAGGACATAGTTCTTGGGTTTTTGATTCAAAACCTGTGATTTTATCTTCAGCAACAGTAGGAGGACCATTTGAAGCAAAGGGGAATCTAGCAGATGACTTTGATATTTTACATGAGGACTTATGGTTAGGGCAAGACAGCTTTGAAAAAGCAGAAAAAAAACTATTAGAACAAGCTTGTGAAAAAGTTGTTGAAAAAGCAGGGTTGAAAAAAGAAGATATAGATTTTTTTGTTAGTGGAGATTTGATGAATCAAATTACACCAAGTAGCTTTACAGCTAGAACTTTAGGAGTTCCTTATTTAGGTATTTTTGGAGCTTGCTCAAGCTCTATGGAAGGATTATCACTAGCAGCTCTTTTGGTAGATAGTAAAGCTGCCAATCATGTTTTAGCAGCTGCCAGTAGTCACAATGCTTCTGCAGAAAAACAATTTAGGTATCCAAACGAATATGGAGCTCAAAAGCCTCCTACAGCTCAATGGACAGTTACAGGAGCAGGAGCAGCATTACTCAGTGCAAAGGGAGAAGGACCAAAAGTTACTGGTGCAACGATTGGAAGAGTCGTAGATATGGGAATCTCAGATCCTTTTAATATGGGATCTGCTATGGCTCCAGCAGCAGTAGATACGATACAAGCCCATTTTAGAGATTTCAATAGAGATCCAGCTTATTATGATGTGATTGCTACAGGAGATTTAGGAAAAGTGGGCCATAGGATTTGTAAAGATCTTTTGCAAAAGCATGCAATGAATATACCAGAGCATATTTTAACAGATTGTGGGGTTATGATATATAAAAAAGATCAACCTGTAATGGCAGGAGCTAGTGGGTGTGGTTGTTCTGCTACAGTAACGTATGGACATTTTCTAAACAGAATGAAAAGAGGAGAATTAAAAAGAATATTAATAGTAGCTACAGGAGCATTAATGTCTCCTATGTCTTATCAACAAAAGGAAAGTATACCTTGTATTGCTCATGCTGTGTCTATTGAAATGGAGGTATAGTTTATGGAAAAATTCTTTTGGGCATTTGTAGTAGGGGGACTTATATGTGTGATTGGTCAAATTATGTTAGATGTATTTAGATTGACTCCAGCTCATACGACTACTACTTTAGTAGTGGTAGGAGCCATATTAGGAGGACTGGGGCTTTATGATCCTTTAATCAAATTTGCAGGAGCAGGAGCATCTATTCCTATTTGTAGTTTTGGAAATGCTTTAGTGAAGGGTGCATTGGCAGAAGCAAAGACATATGGATTAATAGGGGTGTTAACAGGAATATTTGAAGTTACAAGTGCTGGAATTTCATCAGCTATTATATTTGGATTTATGGGAGCATTAATTTTCAAACCAAAAGGATAAGCAGGAATTACCTGCTTTTTTGAATTGACAGAATAAAAAAATTCTTTTTAAAATGCTTGTATAAACCTACAATTTATTATAAAATTGTATAATTATAAGTATAACCATATACTAAAATCATGGGTTATAAATGAGGAGTGAAAATCTGTATGAAAAAATTTAAAAGAGTTTTAGTAGCAAATAGAGGAGAAATTGCTATAAGGATATTTAGAGCATGCAGTGAGCTCGGTATTCGTACAGTAGCGGTTTATTCTGATGAAGATAAGAATTCATTATTTAGAACAAAAGCAGATGAATCATATTTAATAGGTAAAAATAAAGGACCTGTAGAAGCTTATTTAGATATGGAAGAAATCATAAATATTTCATTAAAGAAAGGTGTAGATGCGATCCATCCAGGATATGGATTTTTATCAGAAAATTCAGAATTTGCTAGAAAGTGTGAGGAAGCAGGAATTGAGTTTATAGGTCCTGATCATGAGATGATGGATCAATTAGGAGATAAAATAAAATCGAAGATGGTTGCAAATAAAGTAGGAGTGCCTACGATACCAGGAATCGAAAAACCTGTTACGTCTGATGAAGAAGCTATTGAATTTGCAAGATTTTGTGGATATCCTGTTATATTAAAAGCTGCTGCTGGTGGCGGTGGAAGAGGTATGAGAATTGTTCGGGAAGAAAAAGACCTTTTAATAGAATTCAAAAGTGCAAAAAATGAAGCAAAAAAAGCTTTTGGAATTGATGATATGTTTATTGAAAAATATTTAGAGAAGCCTAAACATATAGAAGTACAAGTACTGGGAGATAAATATAGTAATATTGTACATTTATATGAAAGAGATTGTTCCATTCAAAGAAGACATCAAAAGGTTATTGAGTTTACACCAGCTTTATCTATTACAGAAGAACAAAGAAGAAAAATATGTGATGATGCGTTAAAAATTGCAAGAGCAGTAGATTATAGAAGTGCTGGAACTGTAGAGTTTTTAGTAGATATAAAAGGAAATCATTACTTTATAGAAATGAATCCCAGAATTCAAGTAGAACATACAGTAACAGAAATGGTTACAGGAATTGATATTGTACAAAGTCAAATTTTAATTGCACAAGGATATGGTCTTGATTCTAAAGAAATTGGAATCAAAGGACAAGATGATATAAAACCAAGAGGATATTCTATTCAATGTAGGATTACAACAGAAGATCCACTTAATCAATTTGCACCAGATACAGGAAAAATCGATACCTATAGAACAGGTTCAGGCTTTGGGATTCGATTAGATGGTGGAAATGGATTTACAGGATCTATGATTAGTCCTTATTATGATAGCCTTTTGGTAAAAGCTACTTCATGGTCTAGAACTTTTGAAGATGCTATTCGAAAAGTCAATAGAGCTATTCGAGAAGTAAAGATTAGAGGAGTAAAAACGAATATTCCCTTTTTAGTAAACGTATTAAATCATGAAGAATTTAAAAAAGGAACTTGTCATACAGGATTTATAGAAGAAAATCCAGAACTATTTGATATTATGCCAAAAGCAGATAAAGAACTTAGGGTACTAAATTTTATAGGAGAAAAAGTAGTGAATGAAACAAAAGGAAACAAAAAAGAATTTGATGTTCCTAAAGTACCAAAACTTATAATACCAAATACATTAGAAGGAAGTAAACAAATTCTTGAAAAAGAAGGAGCTTTGGGTGTTGTAAAATGGATTAAAAGTCAAGACAAACTTTTACTTACAGATACAACTATGAGAGATGCCCATCAGTCTTTGATGGCCACAAGAATTAGAACAAAAGATATGGAAAGAATTGCAAAATCAACTTCTGTACTTGGAAAAGATCTTTTTTCTCTTGAAATGTGGGGAGGAGCTACTTTTGATGTAGCTTATCGCTTTTTAAAAGAATCTCCATGGAAAAGACTTGAAAGTTTAAGAGAAAAAGTACCTAATATTTTATTTCAAATGTTGATTCGAGGAGCAAATGGAGTAGGATATAAAAATTATCCAGATAATGTAATAAGAGAGTTTATTCAAGAATCTGCTCAAAGTGGTATTGATGTATTTAGAATATTTGATTCTCTAAATTGGTTAAAGGGAATGGAAGTTGCCATAGATGAAGTGTTAAAAAGCGGAAAAATTGCTGAAGCATGTATGTGTTATACAGGAGATATTTTAGATGATAAAAGAGATAAATATACTCTAAAATATTATGTAGATCTTGCAAAAGAAATTGAAAAAACAGGAGCTCATATACTAGCTATCAAAGATATGGCAGCTTTATTAAAACCTCATTCTGCTTTTAAATTAATAAAAGCATTAAAAGAAGAAATCAGTATGCCAATTCATCTTCATACCCATGATACAAGTGGAAATGGAGTAGCAACTGTTCTTATGGCTGCTGAAGCTGGAGTAGATATTATAGATACGGCATTTAATAGTATGTCAGGGCTTACTAGTCAGCCAGCACTCAACTCAGTAGTAGCAGCACTAGAAAATACCTCAAGAGATACAAAAATTTCTGTAGATCATATTCAAAAAATTTCTGACTATTGGAGAGATGTTAGACCAGTTTATGAAAAATTTGAATCAGGGCTAAAATCTGGTACAGCAGAAATTTATAAATATGAAATTCCTGGAGGACAATATTCTAATTTAAAACCTCAAGTAGAAAGCTTTGGACTTGGACATAGATTCAATGAAATAAAAGAAATGTATAAAAAAGTAAATGAAATGTTAGGAGATATTATCAAAGTAACTCCTTCTTCAAAAGTAGTAGGAGATATGGCAATATTTATGGTTAAAAATGATTTAACTCCAGAAAATATATATGAAAAAGCAGTAGATATGGCTTTTCCTGATTCAGTGGTAGCTTATTTTGAAGGGATGATGGGTCAACCTATGGGAGGATTCCCAGAAAAGCTTCAAAAGCTAGTATTAAAAGGAAAAGAGCCTATTACTTGTAGACCGGGAGAATTACTAGAGCCTGAAGATTTTCATAAGATTGAGAAATTGTTAAAAGCAAAATTTGATATAGAGCCTACGAAAAAAGATGTTTTAAGCTATGCACTCTATCCTAAAGTATATGAAGAATATATTGAGTATACTAAAGAACATGGAGATTTTAGTAGAATGGGAAGTGATATTTATTTCCATGGACTTAGTGAAGGAGAAACTTGTGAAATAGAAATTGAAGAAGGAAAGATTTTAGTCATTAAACTTTTAGAAATTGGAAGATTAGATGAAGAAGGAAATAGAACAGTTTTATTTGAAGTAAATGATAGTAGAAGAGCTATAAAAATTTATGATAAAGACCGTGGGACTGTAAAGAAAGAATTAAATTATGTGCAAAAGGCAGATCCTTCTAATCCATTAGAAATAGGAGCAAGCATTCCAGGAAATATCATTAAGATTTTAGTGAAACAAGGAGAAGAAGTAAAAGAAAAACAAATTGTAGCTGTTGTAGAAGCTATGAAAATGGAGACAAATATTACAACATCTACTAGTGGAAAAGTGGAGTCTATTCCTGTAAAAGAAGGACAACAGGTAAATGTAGGAGATTTAATTATTAAATTAAGCAACTAAAAATAAAATCCGTGCCATGGCACGGATTTTATTTTTAGTTCGTAAAAAGTCAATGAAAAAATATCATAAAAACAAATTTACATAAATAAAATTTTAAAAATTCGATATTTTTTTCAAAAAAATATTACAATATAGATAATTATTTTAATAGAAAGATTGAAAAACTAAAAGGATCAAATCATATTATAGTAAGATTCTCCAGGAATACAGCAGGGAGGGAAAACAAAAATGAATATATTTAACTGGATGAAAGTTCTTTTGAAAAAAAATCATATAATCAAAAAATTATTTTTTAAGAAAAAACAAAAAGATCATAAGAACTATAATAAAAATATACAAATGGCAATTGATACTATACCCAACCCGGTTATTTATAAAGATCCTAATGGTATGTACCAGTGTATAAATATAGCTTATATAGAGTATATGGGTTTAAAAGAAGAAGATGTAATAGGAAAAAATATATATGATATTCTTCCAAAGGAATTAGCAGATATACATTTTAAGATAGATCAAGAAGTTTTGAAAACGAAACAGAAAAAGATATATGAATCTAAATTAAAATATTTAGATGGAAAATTACATCAAGTTCTTTTTACAAAGGGGCCTATACTAGATGATCAAAGAGAAGTTATAGGGATTATAGGTGTGCTAGTGGATATTACAGAAAGAATCAATACAGAAAATAAGATAAAAAAAATATTAAGACTACAAGAGAGAATGATAGAAGTAAACCATGCTATTATGAAATCTACAAATATAGAAGAATTACTCAAATTGATATTAGATAAAATTATTGAATGTATACAAGATGCTCATAGTGGATCAATTCTTAATTTAGATAAAAAAAACCATTTAAGAATTAGAGTGTCTAAAGGATATGATGATGGAGCAGAAAAATTTTTTATTCCATTAAAAGAATCTTATCAATGGCATGCATCTAAAGGCGTTTGGGATCAAATTATTTGTATTGATCATATAGACGAAAAACAAGGAAAAATTTTTAACTTTATAGATGTAAAACAAAAAATGAAATCATTTATGAGTGCACCTATTGTAATAGACGGAAATTTAAAAGGTTTTGTAAATGTAGATAGTCATCAAAGCTATGCCTTTGATCAAACAGATATAGAGCTTATGAAATATATGAAAAATCAAGTAGAACTTGCTATGAGCAAATATAAGCTTTATGAAACAGCTATGTATCTTTCTAGATATGATACATTAACAAATGTATATAATAGAGGGTATTTTGAAGAACAGTTTAAAATTTATAAGAAAAATGCTATGAATAATCATGAAAGCTTTTTTGTGATTTTATTTGATTTAAATGGTCTTAAAATTGCAAATGACTATTATGGACATTTAGCAGGAGATGAGTTAATTAAAGGATTTGCTTTTTTTATGAAAAAAAAATTTAAAACATTAGGGATATTTGCTAGATATGGAGGAGATGAATTTATTGCGTTAGTTCAAGGAAAAGATAATCAAGCCATCCATAAATATATGAATGAATATATTTATTATTTTAAAAATAATCCTATTATATTTGATGATCAAAAGGTGATCTGTAGTTTTAGTTATGGAATTTCAAATTTTCCTAAAGATGGAAAACATTATGATGATTTAATAAAAATTGCTGATCAGAATATGTATCTATATAAACAAAAAATAAAAGAAATAGAGTCTAAAATTATCATTGACAAAAAATAAAACAAACCATAATATGGAATAAAAGATGTCGATAAAGGAGATTAGTATAAAAATGAATGATTTCATAAGAGCGTAAGGCTCTTTTTTTGTGGGGTTGATACTCTAAATATAGATATGTTATGATAGATAAGTATGTAACAAGTTTCGATAAAAAAAGATAGATAACGACATTTTTATAGATTAAAGTTTATGTAGCAAAGAAGGGAGAATCGAAATGTTTCAATTACCAAAATATAAAGCACCTAATTTTGATCAAGAAATATTTTTATCAGCACCCAATGCAGTCGTAGAAAAAGTAGTAAAGGATGGGGTAGCACCAGATAATTATCATACTACATCTATGTATCCAGAATATTTTAAAATCAATGGAAAATGGATTTTGGCAAATGAAAGTAGAATGGATGGAGTTCCTGTATTAGTAGGGGAAGATAAGATACAGATTAAAGAATTTAGAAATTTACATGTAGGAGACCAAGTAGTTGTAGGAAGAACAGAAGATGCCAGTGAAGGCATTTATCTTTATGCTAATGGGTTTGAAAAGGATAATCACAAAAAAGATATATTTGCCTTTAGAACAGGCAGATCTAGAGAAACTGCTTTTACAAAAGATTATGAAAACTTATATGAACTTTTACAGCATGAAAAAGAGAATGGGCATATTGTATGGGTATTAGGTCCTGCTGTATCCTTTGACCATAGATCAAGAGAGTCTATGGCAAGTCTTATTAAAAATGGATATGCTCATGCAGTTTTAGCAGGAAATGCTTTAGCTACTCATGATCTAGAAGGTGGAATTTTTAAAACAGCTTTAGGACAAGATATTTATCATCAAGATTCAAAGCCCAATGGACATTATCATCATTTAGATGCTTTAAACAAAGCTAGAAAATCAGGATCTATTGAGCAATTAATTGAAGATGAAAATATAAAAGATGGAATTGTACATGCTTGTGTAAAAAGCAATGTACCCCTAGTTTTAGCAGGATCTATAAGAGATGATGGACCACTACCTAGTGTATTTGCTAATGTATATGATGCACAAGATGCTATGAGAAATCATGCAAGACAAGCGACAACACTTATTTGTCTTGCTACTCAGCTTCATACAATTGCAACAGGAAATATGACTCCTTCTTATATTATGGTAGATGGAGAAATAAGACCCGTATTTATATATGCAGTAGATGTATCTGAATTTGTTTTAAATAAATTACAAGATAGAGGAACATTAGAAGTAACGACTATTGTTGCAAATATTCAAGACTTTTTAGGAAAATTAAAAGATAATTTAGTAAAATAAGCCTAGGAAAAATCCTAGGCTCATTTTTTAGTACATATCATCATAGTATTTTAGAGTTTCTAATGCTTTTGAAGATATACAATATTCATTATGGTGGTTTTTTACTAAATATAATACATCATCTTCTATATTCATATTAAATAAAATATTATATCCTATTTGGGGATGATGGTTTTTATAATATAGTGATTTTTGTATAAATTTAGGTAAAATATCTTTTTTAAAGTGTAACTTAATGCATATGACTACAATAGATTTATTTATAAGTGTAAGATTACTTTCTATTTTTCCTATATCATGTAAAAGGGCCGCTCTTATAAGCGTAATATCATCTGCAAACTTTGATTTACATCCATAAGCTACATAGAGACTGTGATATTGCTCGGATACTCTTAATTTCTTAAATAGTTCTATTTCTTCTTTATTTAAATATTTTTCTATAAATTTAATGTCTTCTTTTGTGATTTTTGCAAGCAGTCCTTGAATAAACTGCCTGATTCTATAGATCATAATATTTCCCTTCCTTGCCCCTCTTGTTTTTATCCAGTGACTTTTTTGAAAACAAATTGAAATGTTTAGTTTATTTAACAGATTTAAGATGAGCAATATCGGTCATATTTTTCCATAATATCTATCCTCTCAATACAGCTACTTTATATTATTTATATTTTATCATGAGAATGTTTTTTAGTCACTGTATTTTAAATGGTTAAAGTAGATTTTTATATAATGATGAGAATAATATATTTTGTATATAGAGATAATAAAAACAGTTGAGTAGTAGATCTTTGTAACAAATTATATTCATAGTCAATTATATAATTTAAAAAGGAGGAATTTTAATTATGGATAATGCTATGTTTTGCTGGCAGTGTGAACAAACTGCTGGTGGTAAGGGATGTACAAAATTAGGTGTGTGTAGCAAAGATCCAGATGTTGCTAAAATGCAGGATGTATTAATTTACTTATGTAAAGGTATCGGATTTTATGCTATGAAGAATATTGAAAAAGGCAATAAAATTTCACAAGAGATTGGAGAATTTTTTACAGAATGTGTATTTGCTACACTTACAAATGTAAACTTTGATGCTCAGAGATTTGTAAAATATGTACAGAAAGCCAATGAAGTAAAAAAACAACTTAAAGAGAGTGCAGGAAATATTGAAAATATTCCAGAAGGAGCAGATTTTATAGCACCGCAAACAAGGGGAGAAATACTAAATATAGCTTGCAGACCAAATTTAGGCGTTATGGATGATGAAAATTTAGATATGGATATTCGTTCCTTAAGAGAATTTCTAATTTATGGAATAAAGGGTATGGGTGCATATCATCATCATGCATATGTACTTGGAAAGTTTGATGAAGAAGTAGCTAATTTTATGTACAAGGCTCTAGGCTCGACATTAGACAAAAATTTAACTGCTGAAGTATATTTTGATTTAAATATGGAGCTTGGAAAGATAAATCTTAAGTGTATGGAATTATTAGATGTAGCAAACACAGGCACATTTGGAGATCCAGAACCCACTCAAATGCTAATAACAAAGAAAAAAGGACCATTTATTGTTGTTTCAGGCCATGACTTAAGAGATTTAGGAGATTTATTAGAACAATCAAAAGATAAAGGTATTAATGTATATACTCATGGGGAAATGTTACCCTGTAATGCTTATCCTGGTCTTAAAAAATATCCACATCTAATAGGCAATTTCGGTGGTGCATGGCAAGATCAACAAAAAGAATTTGATGGACTACCTGGAGCTATACTAATGACAAGTAATTGTTTGATGAAGCCAAGAGATAGCTACAAAGATAGAATATTTACCTCAAGTGTAGTTGGATATCCAGAGATGCAACATATAAAAGATGTAAATGGTAAGAAGGACTTTACACCTATTATACAAAAAGCATTGGAACTTGGTGGGTTTCCAGAGGATGAGCCAGAAAAGAAAATTCCTATGGGATTTGGTAGAAATGCTTTATTGAGTAATGCAGGTGTAATTGTTGATGCTGTTAAGGCAGGTAAAATAAGACACTTCTTTTTAATAGGAGGATGTGATGGTGCAAGACCAGGTAGAAATTATTTTACAGAATTTGCTCAAAAGACTCCACAGGATACAGCAATTCTAACTCTTGCCTGTGGTAAATATAGATTTAATAAATTGGATTTAGGCACTGTAGCTGGATTTCCTAGAATACTTGACTGTGGACAGTGTAATGATGCGTATACAGCAATTCAAGTTGCACTTGCATTATCAAAAGAATTTGATTGTGATGTAAATGACTTGCCACTTTCATTTATTATTTCATGGTATGAACAAAAGGCAGTAGCAGTACTTTTGACAATGCTTTATTTAGGGCTTCAAGATATTTACTTAGGTCCATCATTGCCAGCATTTGTTACGCCAAATATTTTACAAGTACTAGTTGACAAATTTAATATTAAGCCTGTTTCAACACCAGATGAAGACTTAAAAGTGATATTAGGATAATTAAAAGATAGAATGTGGAAGTGGTCAAAATTTGACCACTTTAAATTTTCCTTTTTTATTTTTCAAACTGATTATCTCCATTTCATTAATTTTTTCTCAAAATAAGCTACTCCTTGATACATAAGTGCTGCTAAAATAGCCAAGATAATTACACTCATCATAACCAAATCAAGCTTAAATACCTGTCCTCCATAGACAATAAGGTATCCAATACCTGCTTGAGAAACTAAAAATTCTCCTACAATTACTCCTACCCAAGAAAGTCCTACGTTGATTTTTAATGCATTGACTATAGTAGGAATGCTTGCAGGAATAATAACTTTTCGAAGGACTTGAAGCTTAGTAGCTCCAAAGGTTTCTAGCATTTTAATTTTATCTTGATCAACTTCTCTAAATGCACCATATACCTCTAAGATTGTAACAACAATAGATACAGATAAAGCAGTAACGATAATGCCTGTGATTCCTGCACCTGCCCATAAAATAATAATAGGAGCTAAAGCAGTTTTTGGAAGCGCATTTAAAACTACCATGTAAGGGTCTAATACTTTAGATATAAAATCAGACCACCATAGTAAAATAGCAACAATAGTGCCTAAAATAGTACCTAGTAAAAAGCCTATGACAGTTTCAAAGGTACTTATTCCAATATGTTTCATTAAAGAGCCATCTTTTAAAAGCTTTAAAAATAGATTCCACATTTGAGATGGATAGCTCGTTAAAAAGGTGTCTATAAGTTCAAGTCTAGCAGCTATTTCCCAAAGTAAAAAAAATACTACAATTAATGAAATTTGAGTAATCAATATGGCTTTTTTCTTTTTTTGATGTGCACATAAAAAGTCTAAATGCTCTTTTGAAAATTCATGATTGGTATTTTTACAGTTAATTTTATTGGACATGTACATCAAGCTCCTTCCATATAGTATTGAAATAATGTCTAAATTCAGGAGCTTCTCTAGAAGTAAGGGGAGTTCTTTCATGTTTTAGAGTTAACTTTATGGTATGAATACTTTTTACAGTAGCAGGACGATTGGTAAGAACAATAATTCGATCTGCCATAGATATAGCTTCTGATATGTCATGTGTGACCATGATAGCAGTCTTTTTTTCTTTTTTTAAAATTCTACCTATATCATCTGATACAGCAAGTCGAGTTTGATAGTCAAGGGCTGAAAAAGGTTCATCTAAAAGTAGTAGTTCAGGTTCAATAGCTAATGTTCTAATAAGTGCTACTCTTTGTCTCATCCCTCCTGATAGCTGACTTGGATAATGATCTTTAAAATCTCCTAATCCATACATATCTAATAGTTTTTGGGTCGTAGCTTGTGTTTTTTCATTCAATTTATTTTGAATTTCAAGACCAATTAGTACGTTATTTAAAATATTTCTCCACTCAAATAAATGATCTTTTTGAAACATATAACCTATTTTTTTATTGGAACCGTTTACTGCTTTTTCATTTACTTTTACTTCTCCAGAAGATGGTTTTAAAAGTCCTGATATGATAGAGAGTATAGTTGACTTTCCACAACCACTAGGTCCAACAATGGCTACCATTTCACCTTTATATACACAAAAAGATAGATTTCTAAGAGCAGGAGTTTCACGTTCTAATGTATGATAGTGCATAGATACATTTTTAACATCCACGATTTTTTCCATAGACAGATTCCTCCCTAAGCCGTAAAATCCCTATAGTCTATAGTATTCAATATGAATCTATTTGTTACTTGATGTGATGCGAGTTATTAGGAATAAAGATTGTATAATATTAGAGAAAAAGAGAGTATATATTGAATAGAAGAATAAATAATAGTAAGATAATGGTAAATAATAAAGGGGGCATGAGAACATGGAAAAATAAAATGGTATAAAAAAGAGAAGTTTTAATTACTTATTTTTACAATATTGTTAATGATAGTATATTTATATGAATGAAAATCATCTTATAAAAGATAGAAATTTTTATAGAGTAGTGAGTTATAATCTTCTAGATAAAAAGTATTTTAAATAGTACCATAAGATACGGAATAAATTGATTAAAATGGGTATCATAATATTAGAATAAAAATTTATGAAGAGGAGGGAGGTCCTACATTGGTTCAAATTGCTCCACTTATTCAATATATGGAAAGTAAGATTAAGTAAAAATAAATAGGAGGAAAATATATGAATACACATCTTATAAAAAATATTGATTTTGCGAAAGTAATAGAAATGGAATCTCTAGTAGAATACCAAGAGGGAAGAGTAGTTAGCAGGACATTGGCTCAAGGGAAACCATTAAGTGTCACTTTATTTGCATTTGATCAAGGAGAAGAAATTAGTTCACATTCCGCCGGGGGAGATGCATTAGTTTATATACTTGATGGGGAAGTACAAATTACTATAGGGGAAGAAGTCTTTACTGTCAAAAAAGGAGAAACTATTGTTATGCCTGCAAATATTCCACATGCTCTTTTAGCAACACAAAAATTTAAGATGCTTTTGACTGTTGTGTTTAGTCTTTCTTAAAAGGTAATATAGAAAAATTTGTATATTATGCATATTTTGATAAAAATCTTTTTAGCTTAGTATGATTGATCAGAGCAGTTCTTTGTAAATATAAAAAATGGAGAAATAGAAGCTCACAATATTTTTAGAAAATATTTTAAGAAGTGTATTATTCTTAAGCAAGAATGACTAAAATATTAATACTTGAATAATTAGAATAATATATACTATTGAAATTTTCTATAAATTATATTATTATAATATTATATAAAAAAATATAAGACTAGATGAGAATAGCGAGAGATATCTTTAAGTGGGTAGCCGAAGAAGCAATATAAAAACAGCCATGTTTTTGTAGAAACTTTCAGGCAAAAGGATCGCTATTTGATGGAACTCTGAAGAGTCCTATAGATGGACGCCGAAGGAGAAGAGTAAGTTTTTTAAAGCTCTCAGGCTATGAAACAGAGGAGTATAATGGCATGTTTATTTACTATGCCATTATACTCCTCTGTTTTTTATGTGGAAAATAAAAAATTAAAGGGGGAGGATGAAATGAATCAATTAAAAGAAACATCTTTATTGAATTATCATAAAAAATATGGTGGTAAAATTATTGACTTTGCAGGATGGGCACTTCCAGTGCAATATGAAGGTATAAAAGCAGAGCATGAAGCAGTAAGAAATTTTGCAGGGATCTTTGATGTATCACATATGGGAGAGATAGAGATTACAGGGAATCAAGCCTCTGATTTTGTACAAAATTTGATTACCAATGATGTTTCAGTACTTAATGATGATCAGGTTTTATATACTTTTATGTGCTACCCTCATGGGGGAATTGTAGATGATTTATTGGTATATAAGTTTGATAAAAATCATTTTTATCTTGTGGTTAATGCAAGTAATATAGAAAAGGATTTTAAGTGGATGAAAGAAAATGATTTAGGTTATGATGTGAAAATTAAAAATATATCAGATGATGTATCTGAAATTGCCATTCAAGGGCCCAATGCTCAACAAATACTACAAAAGCTAACAGATACAGATCTTTCAGAAATTAAATTTTTCTATTGTAAAAGAAATGTATCTGTAGCATCTGCAAATTGTTTAATATCAAGAACAGGATATACAGGAGAAGACGGATTTGAGATTTATTTATCTAATGAGGATATAAAGATGGTGTGGGAAAAATTAATGGAAGTAGGAAAAGAATATGGGATAAAGCCAGCAGGACTTGGAGCTAGGGATACTTTAAGATTTGAAGTGGCACTACCTCTTTATGGCAATGAACTTTCAAAGGATATTACTCCATTAGAAGCAGGATTAGGCTTTTTTGTAAAATTGGATAAACCAAATTTCATAGGAAAAGAAGCATTACAGAAACAAAAATCTGAAGGACTTAAAAGAAAGATTGTGGGATTTGAAATGATAGATAGAGGAATTCCAAGACATGGATATGAGGTTATTGTAGATGGTAAAAAAATTGGTTTTGTAACTACTGGTTATGCAGCTCCAACAGTAAATAAAAATGTTGGAATGGCAATGGTAGATATGGAATATACAAAGTTAGGTACAAACATAGACATAAAGATCAGAAACAAAATATTAAAAGCTCAGGTAGTAAAAAAGAAATTTTATCAAAAAAATTATAAAAAATAAGGGGGAGTAGAAAATGAAAATATTGGAAGGATTATATTATTCAAAGGAACATGAGTGGGTGAAGGTAGAAGGAGAAAAAGTTTATATTGGTATTACTGATTATGCACAGAATGCATTAGGTGAAATTGTTTATGTAGAAATGCCGGAGGTAGATGATGAATTTAGTGTTGGAGATGTTTTTGGAGTTGTAGAATCTGTAAAAGCAGCTTCTGATGTATACTTACCTGTTTCGGGAAAAGTCTTAGAAATTAATGAATTATTAGAAGATCAACCTCAACTACTCAATGAAAAACCTTATGAAAACTGGATATTAATAGTAGAATTGTCTGATCAATCTGAAATCAATCAGTTGATAGATTTCAAAGAATACGAAGAATTTTGTAAAAGTGAAAGTCATTAATATGGATTGATAGATGGGGGAGGGGGGAAAGTATGCATAAATATATACCCAATACAGAGGATGACAAAAGATATATGTTACATTCTATAGGGGCTAAGTCTATAGAAGATTTATTTGAAGATATACCAAAGGAGCTTCGATTGAGTAGAGAGCTGTATATAGGAAAATCTTTATCAGAAATAGAGCTTATCAAACATATGAAGGAATTGGCTAATAAAAATAAAAGCACCAATGAGCTTATTTCTTTCTTAGGGGCAGGGGCTTACGATCATTATATTCCAGCTATTATAAAGCATATTACTACGAGATCAGAATTTTTGACAGCATATACACCTTATCAAGCAGAGATTAGTCAAGGAACTTTAAGAGTAATATTTGAATATCAGACCATGATTTGTAATCTTACAGGTATGGATGTATCAAATGCTTCTATGTATGATGGACCAACTGCTTGTGTGGAAGCTTCCATTATGGCGTGTGAAAGCACAAAGAGAAAATCTATTATAGTATCTAAGACCGTTCATCCAGAGGTAAGAAAGGTTTTACATACTTACATGAAATTTAGAAAAATTGAAGTTGTGGAAGTAGATATGAATGATGGAGTAACAGATGTTGAAAAATTAAAATCTATAGCAGATAAAAATACTGCAGGTGTAATTATTCAGACTCCTAATTTTTTTGGAATCATAGAGGATTTAACAGAAGTAGAAAAAATTATTCATGAAAATAAGGGCATGTTGATTACTTATGTAGATCCAATTTCTCTTGGAATATTAAAAACTCCTAGACAGTTAGGAGCAGATATTGCAGTAGGAGAAGGTCAATCTTTAGGAAATAATCTTAATTTTGGAGGACCTTATTTAGGATTTTTAGCAACAAAATCTAAATGGGTAAGAAAAATGCCAGGAAGAATCGTAGGTCAGTCTATGGATCAAGATGGAAAGAGAGCTTTTGTACTAACACTACAAGCAAGAGAACAACATATTAGAAGATATAAGGCAACCTCAAATATTTGTTCTAATCAAGGATTAAATGCTTTAATGGCAGTTATTTATCTAACTACTATGGGCAAAAAGGGACTTAGAGAAGTAGCTACAAGATGTGTTCAAAAATCTCATTATGCACTAGATAAAATCACAAAGGAAAATAAGTTTAAGCCTTTATTCAATAAACCGTTTTTTAAAGAATTTGCAGTAACAAGTCATATAGAGAGTAAAGTTGTTAATCAAGAGCTTTTAAAAAATGGAATTTTGGGAGGATATGAAATAGGTAAGGATTATACAGAGTTTAAAAATGGATTGTTATTTGCTGTGACAGAAAAAAGAATAGATGAGGAAATCAATAAGCTTTCAAAAGTATTGGAGGGGATGAAATGAAATCATATGACAAATTGATTTTTGAACTTTCTAAAGAAGGTAGATGTGCATATTCTCTTCCAAATTGTTCCTTATGTAATAAAGAATTAATAGAATATATTCCTAAAGAGTTTTTAAATGAGGAAGAAGTCAACTTACCTCAAGTAAGTGAAGTAGATATTATTCGCCATTATACAAATTTATCACAGCTTAATTATGGAGTAGATACAGGGTTCTATCCTTTAGGGTCTTGTACAATGAAGTACAATCCAAAGATCAATGAAGATGTGGCATCTATTGAAGGGCTTTGCCATATACATCCGTATCAACCAGAAGAAACGGTACAAGGTTCTTTAGAGCTTATGTATAATTTATCCAATCTATTATCAGAAATATCTGGTATGGATAAAACAACTCTACAGCCTGCTGCTGGAGCTCATGGAGAGCTTACAGGACTTATGCTTATTAAAGCTTATCATGAAAGTCGAAAAGATTTTAAAAGAACAAAAATTATAGTACCTGATTCAGCTCACGGCACAAATCCAGCAAGTGCTGCTGTTGCAGGATTTGAAATTATTGAAATTCAGTCCAATAAAAGTGGTGCATTAGATTTAGATACTTTAAAATCTGTTTTGAATGATGAAGTTGCAGGACTTATGCTAACCAATCCAAGTACTCTTGGACTTTTTGAGAAAAATATGAAAAAAATTGCTGATCTTGTACATGAAGCTGGGGGACTTTTATATTATGATGGAGCCAATATGAATGCTATTATGGGAAAAGTAAGACCTGGAGATATGGGATTTGATGTGATGCATTATAATCTACATAAAACTTTTTCTACACCACATGGTGGAGGAGGACCAGGAAGTGGTCCAGTAGGAGTAAAAGAACATCTTATTCCGTTTTTACCTATACCAGCTATAGATAAAAAAGATGATAAATATATATTAGATTATGATCGACCAGATTCTATTGGAAAGGTGAAAGGGTTTTATGGGAATTATGGAGTTTTTATAAAAGCTTATGCATATATTCTTACAATGGGAGCTGAAGGTATCAAAGAAGTAAGCGAAACAGCAGTTTTGAATGCAAATTATATGATGAACAAATTAAAAGAATATTATTCTTTACCCATAGATCAAGTATGTAAGCATGAATTTGTTCTAGGGGGGTTAAAGGGAGATCACTTAGGAGTTTCAACCATTGATGTAGCCAAAAGATTAATTGATTATGGATATCATCCGCCAACTATATATTTTCCACTCATAATAAATGAAGCTTTGATGATTGAGCCTACTGAAACAGAAAGTATAGAAACTTTGGATAAATTTATTGAAGTGATGATAAAAATAGCAAAAGAAGCAAAGAAAAATATAAATCTTTTAAAAAATGCACCATACCATACACCTGTTAGAAGAATTGATGAAGCAAAAGCTGCAAGAAATTTAATTTTAAAGTGGGAAAAATAAAGACTTAAAAAGCTGTGAATGAGAGGTGAAAAGATGGATAGAGATATTGTTGTTTTAGGAGGAGGACCAGGAGGATATTATGCGGCTATAAGGGCAGCTCAACTAGGAGCAAAGGTAACATTAATTGAAAAAGAAACTCTAGGTGGGACTTGTCTAAACTTAGGGTGTATACCTACCAAAGCTTTATATAGGAATGCACAAATATTAAATACATTAAAGAATATAGATCAATATGGGATATATGTAAATGATTACAATATAGATATTTCAAAGATACAAGAAAGAAAACAAAATATTATCAAACAACTTGTAGAAGGCATATCTAAGCTTATGAACGCTAATAAAGTAGAAGTAATTTATGGAAAGGGTATATTAAAGGATAAAAATACAGTTTCTATAACCTTAAGTAATGGAGAACAAATAGAGGTCAGGGGAAAAAATATTATTATTGCTACAGGTTCAAAAGTATTAGTTCCTCCAATCCCAGGAGCTGATTTAGAAGGAATTCTTACAAGTAAAGAAATTTTAGATTTTAAAGAGATACCAAAGAGACTCATTATTATTGGTGGAGGAGTTATAGGAATAGAGTTTGCTACTATTTTTAATGCTTTAGGATCAGAAGTTACTGTGATTGAATTATATAATAATATTTTAGATAAAGTGGAATTAGATTTAAGCAAAAGATTGACAGTTTCTCTTAAAAAGAAAGGAATTCAAATATATACTGATACAGCAGCAAATAAAATTCAAAAAGAAAATAATGAGTTTGTTGTGTATGCACAAGGGAAAAAAGGAAAATTAAAAGTAGAAGCAGATTGTGTTTTATTAGCTAGTGGAAGAGCACCTCAAGTAGAAGGAATAAACCTTGAAGGATTAGAAATCGAATTTGATCAAAAAGGAATTAAAGTAGATGAAAATTTTAAAACAAATATAGATCATATCTATGCTATAGGAGATAGTATTGGTAAAAAAATGCTTGCTCATGTTGCTTCACATCAGGGAATGATTGTTTCTGAAAAAATAATGGGAATAAAAAGTACAATCAATCAAGAAGTAATTCCTGATTGTGTATTTACTTTTCCAGAGATTGCAAGTGTAGGAATTACAGAGCAAGAGGCAAAGAGTAAGGGGATTGCATATCATACAAGTAAATTTTTATTTGGAGCAAATGGAAAGGCGCTTACATTAGGAGAATCAGAAGGAATGGTAAAGGTAATAGCCAATGAAAAAGACGAAATCATTGGTGTACATATTATGGGACCTCATGCATCTGATTTGATTCATGAAGGTGCTTTAGCTATTGGTACAAAAATGAAAGTAGATAATATTTCAAATATCATTCATGCTCATCCCACTTTATCAGAATCTTTATCAGAAGCTATTTTAGGACTAAAAGGAGAAGCTATTCATATGGTACCTTCTAAAAGATAAAAGTAGAGATAAATAATAGATAAATAAAAGAAAGTAAGATGATTTCTTACTTTCTTTTATAATACGAGGGGGTGAATCTATGAAATTAAATGTTTTATTTCTTGGGAGATGTGAATATGAAAAAGCTTTAAAGATTCAATGTGAGCTTTTGAAAAAAAGGCAAAATCAAGAGATAGAAGATACATTGATTTTAGTAGAACATACACCTGTTATTACTGTAGGAAGACGAGGAGAAAAGGGACATATTTTAAAAAGTGAAGAATTTTTTTTAAAAGAAGGAATAGATATATTTCAAATCAATAGAGGAGGAGATGTGACTTATCATGGGGATGGACAAATTGTAGGATATCCAATTATTCATTTGAAAAGTATTTCTATGGGTATAAGAGATTTTGTTACCAATCTTGAGAAATTATTTATTCAGTTAATCAATGAAAAATATCATATTGTTGCAGGAAGAGATCCAAAGCATACAGGGGTTTGGGTAGGAGAAGAAAAAATAGTGGCAATAGGTTTAGCAGTAAAACGTGGTGTTACTATGCATGGATTTTCTTTTAATGTAAATACAAATTTAGATCATTTTAAATGGATTATACCATGTGGAATAGAGAATCGGGGAGTTACATCTATTCAGAATATTATTGGAAAAAATGTTGATTTTCATATAGCGAATCAATTTGTACTGAATTATTTTTTAGAAATATTTCATTATGATACATATAAAGAAGTAACCTTAGATCAATTGTTTTTAGAGGATAGGGGGGGAGATATATGAAAGTTCAAAGAAAGCCATCATGGCTTAGAATCAATTTAAGTCAAGGAAGAAATTTAGATGATCTAGAGAATTTAATTAAAAAATATTCTTTAAATACCGTATGTAAAGAAGCAAATTGTCCTAATAGAATGGAATGTTTTAGTAAAAAAACAGCAACTTTTATGATTCTTGGTAAAGAGTGTTCTAGAAATTGCAAATTTTGTAATGTTTCTCATAAAAAGCTAGAAAAAGTGGATGAAAAAGAGCCAGAAAATGTTGCAAATGCAGCACTAGAGCTTAAACTAAAGCATGTTGTAATTACATCTGTCACAAGAGATGATTTAGTAGATGGAGGAGCAGGTCATTTTGCAAAGGTTATAAAAGCTGTAAAACTTAATGATCCTAAAATAATTATTGAGGTATTGATTCCGGATTTTAAAGGAGACAATAAAGCCTTAAGCAAAGTTGTAAAAGAAAAGCCTGAGGTAATCAATCATAATGTAGAGACAGTTCCAAGGTTGTATCAAAATGTAAGACCTATGGCAATATATGAGCGATCTTTACAATTATTAAAGAATGTAAAAATAATGGATAAAAATATACTTACAAAATCCGGGATAATGGTAGGGCTTGGAGAAAAAGAAGAAGAAGTAATAGAGGTATTAAAAGATTTAAGAAAAGTGGGATGTGATTTTTTAACGATTGGACAATATTTAGCTCCTAGCAAAAATCATTATTCAGTTGTAGAATATGTACATCCACAAATATTTGAAAAATATAAAAAAGAGGCTTTTCAATTAGGCTTTAGATATGTAGCATCAGGACCTTTCGTAAGAAGTTCATATCATGCATCTGAGGCTATGAAGTATTCGTAATAAAATTGTGATTATAGTTGTTATACAATCCATAACTTTTGGGAATAGTAATGAATAACATAAAGAGATTTAGTACTTTGCAAGTTAATGAGGTGAAAGTGTTGGATTTGTATATTATTATATTTTTTAGAATTGTTTCTATTATGCTTCTTTTATTATTTTCAACCTTATTTATTATGGGAAAGAGGCCTATAGGAGAATTACCAGTATTTGACTTTTTATCTATTATTGTAATAGGAGCTATTGTGGGTGCAGATATTGCTGATCCTGAAATTAAACACCTTCCTACTGCTTTTTCTGTAATTATACTTTCAATATTTCAGAGATTAATAGGGTTTTGGATGACTAAGAGCAATCGAGTAAGAAAAACAATCACTTTTGAACCTACGATCATCATAAAAAACAGTAAATTTATATATTCAAATATTAAAAAAATTAATTATACGATACATGATATTTTAATGTTATTAAGAGAAAAAGATATTTTTGATATAAATAAAGTGGATTACGGAATAATAGAATCAAATGGCAACCTATCTATACTTAAAAAGCCTGAGTATGAAAATATAACTATTAAAGATATGAATAAAGTCATACCAGAGTCTAATATTTATTTTTCTATAATTATAGATGGTAAATTACAAAAAGATAAAATAGAAAAATTAGGTTTTTCTGAAGAAGGAATAGAAAATAAATTAAAACAACAAGGAATTAGTAGTTATAGTGAAATATTTTATGCATCTATAAACAAAAAAGGAGAGATGAGCATATCAACTTATCATGAATATTGATGGAACTTGGTATCAAGGAGAAGAGATCAGTTTCTATTCTGTAGCTAGAAATACTTTATAGGTACCGTACTAGATGACTATTTTAGTACGGTTATTTTATTGTCATAAAATATGACACCATCTAATATTTATTAAAAGATAGGGATGTGATTAGGGGATATATTTTCTTGAAAATAAGAGGTGGATCAGGTGAACCATAATGAATATATAAAATTAAAAATTTATGAAAGTACTGAAACAATAAACTATTTACAAAAAATAGATAATTTTGTTTTATGTATATATGAAAAATTTTACTATTATGAGCTTTTAACATATGAAACAAATAAACTAAGACAACTAATGAAGTATGCAAATAATATGAATAGTCAACAAGACAATTTTAAAAATCAAAAAGAGTTTACAATAGAAGAATTATCTCAATATGACGGATCAAATGCTAAACCAGCATATGTAGCAGTCAATGGGATTGTTTATGATCTGAGCATAGAGGCTACATGGGGTGGAGGTACTCATTTTGGCTTATATGCAGGAAAAGATTTAACAAATCAATTCATGAGTTGTCATGGAAATAAACAAGAAATTTTAAGAAATTTACCCAAAGTGGGGATTTTAAGGAAATAAAAGAGGAGGATCTATATTGTTTCATACAAAGTGTCCCATAGTAGATAGCAAAAGAACAATTCCTAGAAAAATAGTTGATTTAGCTATAGAATATATCAATCAAAACAAAATGAAAAAAATGAATCTTATATGGATTGAGGCATGTGGATGTGCAGGAAATATTATATCTTTATTAAATGGAGAAGATCCAGATGTAATATATTTTCTCAATAAGATGGTAAATATGACGTACAACAACAGTCTTATGGCACAAGAGGGAGAAAAAGCATTTGAGAAGTTCTTAGAAACATTGGATACGGAATTTATTCTTGTGGTAGAAGGTGCAGTTTCTACAAAAGATAATGGATTGTATAATGTGATCGCTAGATATAAAGGAAGACTTATAACAGGAATGAAAGCTGTAGATATGGCAGGAAAAAAAGCAAACTATGTTTTAGCTGTAGGTTCATGTGCATCCTATGGAGGACCTTCAGCAGCAAGGCCTAATCCATCCTTAAGTAAGAGTGTGTATGATTTTTTAGACAGAGAAGTGATAAGAGTTCCAGGATGTCCATCTCATCCACAATGGATCATAGGAACCATAGCTCATATTATATCTTTTGGGAAACCAACACTTGATCAAGAAAATAGACCCATACTTTTCTATGGGATTACCATTCATGATAGATGTCCAAGAAGATCATATTTCGATAAAGAGATATTTGCAACAAAATTAGGGGAAAAGGAATGTATGTTTAAATTAGGATGTAGAGGGCCTGTTACGAAAACAGAGTGTCCTATAAGAAGATGGAATGATAGCATCAATTGGCCTATAGGTGATAATACACCATGTATAGGGTGTGCAAGAAATGGTTTTCCTGACGCTATGGAACCATTTATAAGATATTAGGGGAGGATGATGATATGGGGGATAAAATTATCATCAATCCACTTACAAGAATCAGTGGATTTTTAGAAATAGAAGTCAATATAGAAAATCATGTTGTAGTAGATGCAAAAAGTAGTGGGATGCTTTTTAGAGGGTTTGAAAAAATGTTAGAAGGAAGACCTCCACTAGATGCCATATATTTTACTGAAAGAATATGCGGGATTTGTTCAACTGCACATTCTATAGCATCAGCTCTAGCACTTGAAAATGCATTAAAAGTAGTACCTAATGAAAATGATAGTATGATTAGGGATATGATTCATGGCTGTGAATTTTTACAAAATCATTTAAGACATTTCTATCAATATACTTTTCCTGACTATGTAAAAGGTCCACAAATCAATCCATTATATCAAGAATCTTATGGAGATTATAGACTTCCTAAAGAGATCAATGAAAAATTAAGTAAACATTACATAGAGTCTATAAAATATAGTAGAAAAGCTCATAAAATGCTAGCAATTCTTGGAGGGAAAGCTCCTCATAATCATGGTGTATTTGTTGGTGGTGTTACAGTAAATATGGATGCATCCATATTTATAGAATTAAAATCAATACTAGCTTCTATCAAGGATTTTATAAAAAATATTATGATAGAAGATGTTTATATTATATCTAAATATTATAGTGATTATTTTCATAATGGCAAAGGATATGGCAACTTTATGAGCTATGGAGTGTTTGATAACTACTATAATGCACCTTTTATATATGTAAAACCAGCAATTCTAATAAATAATCAAAGATATCCTTTTGATGAGAATAAAATTAGTGAAAATATATACAATGCTTGGTATAAAGGAGATAAGGTAGATATTTTACCTGAAGAAGGATATGTGGAGCCAGATATTCATAAAGAAAATGCATACAGTTTTATTAAAGCACCTAGATATAATGGATATCCAATGGAAGTAGGGCCTTTAGCTAGAGTATGGATTAGTGGAGATTATACTAGAGGAGTATCTACTATGGATAGAACCATTGCTAGAGCATTAGAAGCTGAGAAAATATGTAATACAATTGAAAATCTTTTAATAAAAATAAGACTAGATCCTACAAAACAAGAAAAATATCCAATACCAGATCAAGCATATGGTATTGGACTTAAGGGGACTACAAGGGGAGCTTTGGGTCATTGGTTATTTATAGAAAATAAAAAAATTAAAAGGTATACAATTATAACCCCTACAACATGGAATGTATCACCAACAGATTCAAATGGTATAAAGGGAGTTGTAGAAAAAGCGTTAATGGGAACTTATATTCAAGATATAAAAAATCCGGTAGAGATAGGAAGAATCGTTCGATCATTTGATCCGTGTGTTTCTTGTGCTACTCATATTACAAGTGACAAATATGATCATGTTCGTATAAGAGTTGTTTAAATATGATGAAAGTTATTGCTATAGGAAATAGAATTATGGGTGATGATGGAGTAGCACTATATGTTTTGGAAGAAATCAAAAATGAAATTAAGAAATTGAATTCAGAAATAGAAGTGATTATTGGAGAAACAGACTTTGTATATTGTTTAAATAAAATAAATGATCATGATTTTGTGATTATAGTAGATAGTACATATTTAGGGTTTAAAATAGGAAAAGTCACATTGTTTTCATTTGAAGAGGCTAAAAGATATTTAAATCATACTGCTTCGCAACATGAAATAAGTCTTATTCATATAATTACAAATTATAAAATCCATATAAGAGGATACTTAATTGGTATTGAAGCTTGTAATATTGATTTTAGTTTAAATCTTTCAGATCATTTACAAATTATATTTAAAGATATATGTAGTGAGGTTTTGAATAAAATAAAAATTAAAATGGGTGAATTCAATGCATGAAGTAGCTGTAATGACAGAAGTATTTGAAATCATAAATGAAAATATTAAAATCTACAATCTAAAAAAAATAGATCAAATATTATTAAAAATAGGAGAGTTTACTTGTGTAGAAGAACATGCACTGAGATTTTCGTTTGAAGTGATATCTAAAGGAACAATATGTGAAAATGCAAAATTAATCATACAAAAAGTAAAGGCTAGTGCTTATTGTGATAATTGTGGGGAAACGTTTTATATTTGTTATACAAATAAATTATGTCCAAAATGTAATCAATTTAGTTCAAATATTATAACAGGGTATGAATTGTTATTAGAAAAGATAGAGGGGGAGTAAAATGAAACAGATATTAATAGAAAAAAATATATTACAAAATAATGATGACATTGCAAGTAAAAATAGACAAATTCTAAAGGATAAAGGGGTATTTACTATAAATTTATTAGGAGCTCCAGGAGGGGGAAAAACTTCTGTATTAGAGCAAATCATAAAAAATATAAAACATAACGTGGATGTGACTGTGATAGAAGGAGATTTATACACTACGAAAGATGCACAAAGAATAGAAAAGCATCATGTAGATGTTATTCAAGTAAATACAGGAGGAGCATGTCACTTAGATGCATCTATGATAGACCAGGCTTTTGAGCATATAGATATAAATAATTTAGATTTTTTAGTTATAGAAAATGTTGGGAACTTAGTTTGTCCTGCATCTTATGATTTGAGTGAAGATATGAAAATAACAGTTATGAGTGTAACGGAGGGAAATGATAAACCTCTTAAATATCCAGCAATGTTTCAACGTTCAAATGCCTTAATACTCAATAAGATAGACCTTATAGATTCTACAGATTTTGATATAGAAGAATTTTATAAAGATGTATATTCATTAAATGAAAATATAAAAATTTTTAAAGTCTCTTGTAGAGAAGAAAGAGGTATAGATGAATTATGTAAATATCTAGAGAGTCAAATCAATGATAAGAGGAGGAATAAAGAATTTCAGTAAATACTATAAGAAAATATATAATAGTAAAAGGAATCGTACAAGGGGTTGGATTTAGACCTTTTGTGTATAAAATTGCTACATATAACAATTTAAAGGGATGGGTGAAAAATAGTTCAGAGGGTGTATATATAGATGTGGAAGGGAAAATAGGTGGTATTAATAATTTTATAGATCATTTAAAACATAAATCTCCTAATTTATCTAAGATAGATGAAGTATATATACAAGATAAAGAAATAATAAACTACAGAAGCTTTGAAATAAGACACAGTGATGAAGAAGAGGATACTATAACTTTCATATCGCCGGATATAGGAATATGTGATGATTGTCTAAATGATATAAAAGACATGAAAAACAGAAGATATAGATATCCTTTTACAAATTGCACAAATTGTGGGCCTAGATTTTCAATCATAAAAAAATTACCTTATGACAGAGCTGTAACCACTATGGATAAATTTCAAATGTGTTATGAGTGTCATCGTGAATATATGAATCCGTTAGATAGAAGATTTCATGCACAACCAAATGCTTGTGAAAAATGTGGACCAAAGGTAGAGCTTGTAGATAAATTTGGATATAGAATATCATGTAATGATCCTATAACACGCACTATCCAATTTATTAAAAAAGGTATGATCGTTGGAGTAAAAGGGTTAGGAGGATTTCATTTAACTTGTGATGCTAAAAATCAAAATGTTATACAAACACTTAGAGATAGAAAGTGTAGACCTACAAAGCCTTTAGCTGTAATGATGAAAGATGTAAATACTGTGAAAAAATATTGCAAATTAAATGAAAAAGAGGAAAAAATACTATCTAGTAATAAACGTCCTATATTGCTTTTAAATAAAAAAGAAGAAAACTTACCATATAATATAGCACCTAATATGAAACAGTTAGGAGTTATCCTTCCATTTACGCCACTTCATTATTTATTGTTTGAAGAAGGTATTGAAGTGTTAATTATGACTAGTGCAAATGTAAGTAAAATTCCTATGGTTTATAAGAATGAAGAAGCATTAAAGAAACTAAACCATATTGTAGATTATTTATTAATTCATAATAGAGATATATACATTCCAGTAGATGATTCTGTAAGTAAAGTTGTTTTAAATGAAGAAAGAGTGATAAGAAGTGCTAGAGGATATGCTCCAATATGTATGAATATGGCAAATATAAAAGATACGTTAGCATGTGGATCACATTTAAAAAATACATTTGCTGTATCTAAAAATCAAAATATATTTATAAGTCAGTATATAGGAGATATGGAAAATGTAGAGACATACAATCGATTTAAAAATAGTGTATCTCATTTTGAAAAAATCTATAATATAACTCCTCAAATCATTGCCTATGATATGCATAAAAATTATTGGTCCTTAAAATACGTACAGAAAAAAAATATAAATAAAATACCTGTACAACATCATCATGCACATATAGTAAGTTGTATGATGGAGAACAAAATAAAAGATAAAATTATAGGAATTGCTTATGATGGTGTTGGATATGGAACAGATGGAAAAATATGGGGATCTGAATTTTTAATATGTGATGATAAAGATTTTGAAAGAGTTGGACATATCAATGAAGTAAGCATGCCTGGAGGAGATGCTGCCACAAAAGAGCCATGGAAAATGGCTATCAGTTATATTTATCAAACGTATAAAAAAGATATATATGAAAACATACCATTTACTGTAAAATACAAAAATATAAAATCTATATTATCTATTATAAAAAACAATATTAATTCTCCAAAGTGTTCTAGTATGGGAAGGTTTTTTGATGCTATATCAGCAATAACAGGATATATTGGTAAAGTAACATTTGAAGGTGAAGCAGCTATAAGATTAGAAAATATTGCAGATGAAGAAGAGAAAAGTCAGTATAATTACAATATAGAATATATCCATCAAAAGTATGTCATAAATACAGATCATATTATCAAAGGAATTATAAAAGATATGAAAGAAGGCATGAATGCTAGTATTATATCTAAAAAATTTCATAATACAGTCATTGACTTTTCAGTGAAAATGTGTAGTATCATTGCCCCAAAATATAATATATATAAAGTTGCATTAAGCGGTGGTGTATTTCAAAATGAAATAATATTAAAAGGGATTTGTGAAAAATTAGTTCTACAAGGCTTTGAAGTTTATACCCATAAATTTATACCTTGTAATGATAGTGGCATATGTATGGGGCAATTAGTTATTGCCAATGCCAATTGTAAGGAGTGATAGGATGTGTATAGCAGTTCCGGCTAAAGTGCTACAAGTTTATGAAAATCAAGCTTTAGTAAACTTTGGAGGAGTCAAGACAAAAGTAGATACGTCTTTGGTAGATGGTTTACAGATAGGAGAATATATTTTATTACATGCAGGATGTGCTATACAAAAAATAGATCAAGAAGAAGCAAAAAAAACAGTAGAATTGTTTGAATATATTTTAAAAGAGTAATCTATAGAGGGATGATTTATGAAATACATAGAAGAATTTAGAAATCCTCAATTAGCAAAGAATATATTAAATAAGCTATCTTATAAAGTGAAAAAAGATCTAACCATAATGGAAGTGTGTGGAACGCATACTATGTCAATATTTAAAAATGGAATAAGAGATTTATTGCCTGAAAATATAAACTTAATATCAGGACCAGGCTGTCCAGTATGTGTAACATCTCAAAGTTATATAGATACAGCTATACAACTTTGTAAAAGAAATAATGTAATCATTACTACATTTGGGGATATTGTCAAGGTTCCTGGAACATATAGTTCACTTAAAATGGAGAAGGCTCTAGGAAAAGATATTCGTGTAGTTATTTCTCCTCTTGATTCCCTTAAAATTGCAAAACAAAATCCCAATAAGGAAATTATATTTTTAGCAATAGGTTTTGAAACAACAGCTCCAATCATAGCACTTAGTATTTATAAAGCTAAAAATGAAAACATAAAGAACTTTAGTGTACTACAATCTATAAAAACAATGCCAAATGTTATCAAGAAGATCGTAACGGATCAAGAAGTTCATATAGATGGATTTTTATGTCCAGGACATGTAAGTACGATTATAGGGGTGAAACCCTTTGAAATTTTATCTAAAGAATATAGTTTTTCATCTGTTATAGCAGGTTTTGAATATTGTGATATAGTAGCTGCTATATATTTTTTAGTAAAAATGATAGGCAAAGAAGAGTATGAAGTGAAAAATATATATCATAGAATTGTAGAATATAATGGGAATGAAAAAGCATTATCCATGATTCATGAAGTATTTATTCCTTCTGATAGTATATGGAGAGGTTTTGGAAGAATAAAAGATACAGGCTTTGAGTTAAAAGAAGAATATAGAAATTATGATGTAAAATCTAAATTTAATATAAAAATAGTACAATCTTCTATTCATAAGGAATGCTTATGTGGTGAAATACTAAAAGGTTTAAAAAAGCCTACACAATGCAAATTATTTTCTAAGATTTGTAATCCATCAAATCCAATAGGAGCTTGTATGATCTCACAAGAAGGAACTTGCTCTACATACTACAAATATGGAATAAGATAAGGAGTTTTCATATGAATGTCATTACATTATCACATGGAAGTGGGGGAGAGACAACCCATAAACTAATCAAAGATATATTTTATAAACATTTTGAAAATGATATATTATTGCAACAAAATGATTCTAGTATTTTACAAAAACTAGATGGGAAAATAGCTGTAACAACAGATTCATTTGTTATAAAACCTATATTTTTTCCAGGAGGAGATATAGGAAAATTATCTATATGTGGAACTATAAATGATTTAGCTGTGAGTGGAGCAAAACCAATGTATATCACAGTGGGTTTTATCATAGAGGAAGGACTGGATATAAATATCTTAGAAAAGATAGTGAGTTCAATGGCTAAAACGGCAAAACAAGCAAATGTAAAAATCATTGCTGGAGATACAAAAGTTGTTGAAAAAGGAAGTGTAGATAGAATATTTATCAATACAACAGGTATTGGTTTTGTAAAAGATGAAGAGTTATATTTATGTGCCAATAATATAAAAAAGGGAGATAAAATAATCATAAGTGGAACATTAGGAGATCATGGCATGTGTATTATGAGTCAAAGAAAAGGTTTAGATTTTGATGTAGATATAAAAAGCGATTGCAATGTATTAAATAGATTGGTTGATGATTTATTAAATATAAGTAAAGAAGTAAAAATGATGAGAGATCCAACAAGAGGAGGTTTAGCCACAACACTAAATGAAATAATAGAAGGTAGTCATAAGAGTATTGTTTTAAATGAAGAAGATCTACCTGTGAAAGAGGAAGTTATGAGTATGTGTGAAATGTTAGGATTGGACCCTTTATATGTAGCAAATGAAGGAAAAGTCGTAGTGATTGTATCAAGAGAGGATGCTTATAAAGTACTTGAAGCTATGAAAAGGAATCCTTTAGGAAAAGATTCTGCAATCATAGGAGAGGTAATAGATGATAATAAAAATAAAGTATATTTAAAAACTGAGATAGGAGGTACTCGTATATTGAATATGTATACAGAAGATTTACTACCTAGAATATGTTGATTTTGAAGAATATATTACTATAAAAGAAGAAATTAAATTTTTCTTCTTTTATAGATAAGAAATTTTAAAAAATATTGATATAAATAATGAAATGAATTGGCTAAAATGGGTATCATAATACTAAAATAAAAAATTATGAGAAGGAAAACATATGAATGCACATATTCCCCCATGCTCTTTTCGCGACCCAAAGATTTAAGATGTTTTTGAATGTTGTGTTTAGTCTTTCTTAAGATGTAATATAGAAAAAATTATATAACAAAATTTGGATAACATGCATATTATATCAGTAAGTTTGAAAAAGAGAGGAGATATAATATGTATTATGATCCTAGGTATTTTCAAGATTCTATGTCTTTGAATCATCAAAATGGATATGTATTAGATTGTAAAACAGGAGATGTAAATGGAGATGGTGTCATAGACTATGTATATTTAATAGGAGATAAACCTTATGAAGATAGTCCTTTTAGAGACAATATAAGGTTGAAGATTGTAGATGGAAAAACCCATAAAGAAACTATTATTCCATTAAAACAAAATGCAGGGTATGGTCCCAGTTTATTCTTAGGAGATTTTTCAAAAGATAAAATTAATGATATTTTAATCAGCATAGATTCTGGTGGCAGTGGTGGCTATGCTTTTTATTACATTTATTCTTTTGTAAATAATCAGCCTAAAATTTTATTTGATTTTGAAAAATTTAACGATGCTTTTGTATATGAAGTAAATTATAAAGATAACTATAGAGTAGAGGTAATCAGTCAAAGTACCAATACAAAATATATTTTAGATATTACTTATAAGGGAGAAGAATATTTATCAGAGATTTATGATGAAAATGGAAAACTTAAAGCACCTATACAAGGCTGGGTAAATCCATTGGGAGGATTGTATCCTATTGATTTTCAAAGGGACGGTACTTATGAATTATATGCTGATCAAAGAATTGCTGGAAGATATAATGCAGATGGATTAGGATATGTTCAAACATCTCTTGCCTGGAAAGAAAAAGAATTTGTGCCTTTTTTCCAGACAGTAGGAATATTTGGTGGTAGTATAGATGATGATGGGAAATTACCACTTCCAAATGAAGATATAGAACATATAAGAAAAGATCAATATGAGATGATTACAGGTACAATAAAAGAAATAAATACTAGAGAAGGAAAAAGATCATTGTTGATTGAAGATGAAAAGAATTTTGAATATATTTTTCATATCTATGAAAATACTATTATAATAGATTTTGAAGATTTAAAAATAGGTCAAAAAGTAGATATTATTTTTAATGGAATCTTAACAAGAAGTATACCTCCTCAAGGAACAGCTATTATTGTAAATGGATTGAAGGTATAAGATAAAGTTTATATATTTTTTAGAAAAGACAATGAAAATGAAATATTTCTTCATTTTTATTGTCTTTTTTAACTCTTTAAGAAATTATATAAATGAATAAATTGTGGATAATTTTAGAAAGTTAGATTTTCATCAAATTTTAAGCAACGGAAATTCTGAATGAAATGAAAGAATTTCGTTG
>NZ_RYYS01000042.1 GCF_004138215.1 Anaerophilus nitritigenes | reverse complement strand
TAATAAAGTAATGGAGCAGGATTATGAACAATCCCACCCCAACTATTGACATAGAGCCTTAATTTAAAAAGGTAGATTTTTATACATTTATAGTTTTTTGATATTATATAGAAAATTATATGATTAATAAAATTTAAAATGTATTTACAATTTTCTCAATGTTTGCTTAAATGATTTTCCTATCTCTAACATTTCTTTTGCATGTTTCATTGTCAAATCCGTTAGTGAAGTTCCTCCTAATAATCTTCCTAATTCTGAAATTCTTTCTTCCTTAGGTAATTTTTTTATATTTGTAATAGTCATGTTATTGTAAGTTTGTTTTTCTATATGAAAATGATGATCTGCCATTAATGCAATTTGTGGTAAATGGGTAATACATAAAATTTGATGTGTTTGAGATATAGTTGCTAATTTTTCTCCTACAATATTTGCCGTTTTCCCACTAATTCCAGTATCTATTTCATCAAAAATTAATGTAGGAATATTATCCGATTTTGCCAAAATTGTTTTAAAAGCTAACATGATCCTGGACAATTCTCCTCCAGAAGCAATTTTTGATATAGGTTTTGGTTCTTCTCCTAAATTTGTAGAGATTAAAAATTCAATTTTATCTATTCCATTTGCATGAAAATAATTTTTTTCTAAATTATGCACATCATGAATAAAATGAACTTGAAAAGTTGCTTTATTCATATTTAAACTCATCAATTCTTGAGATATTTTATTTTGCAAACGATCTCCGATAGATCGTCTTAATTCACTTAATTGTATTGCAGCTTTCATATATTCTTTTTTGACTTTTTCTATTTGTTGTGTTAATTCTATTGAGATATTTTCACTATTTTCAATTTCTTCTAATTCTAAACCAATCTCTTTTCTGTATTTAAGTATTTCTTCTATATCATTTCCATATTTTCTCTTTAAATTATTGATTGTATCTAATCTTTTCTCTACATAGTCTAAAAGGGCAGGATCAAATTCAATTTGATCTTTATAACTCATAATATCTCTTGATACATCTTCAATCGTATATAAAGATTCTTGAAGTGTTTCAGAAATAAGACATATTTTTGAATCAAAGTCTTTAATACCTTCTAAATCTTTAAGAATTCGTCCAACTTCATCAATAATAGATGTATGTAAAGAATCCCCCTTATATAGTTTTTCATGAGCATTAGACATGATATGAAATATTTTCTCACTGTTAGCAACAAGTTGATGCTTTGTCATTAATTCTGTTTCTTCTTCTATTTTTAAATTACAAGAATCAATTTCTTGAATTTGAAATTTAAGCAAATCTTTTTTTCTTTCTCTTTCTATTTTATTTCCAAATAAAGATTCTAATTTATTTTCTAAGTATTTTAATTGTTGAAACTTAGAAGAAACAACTTGTTTGAGTATACAAGTTTTTTTCTCATCAAAAGAATCTAGTATATGAATATGATTTTCTGAATAAAGTAACGATTGGTGATGATGTTGACCATGAATATCAATAAAATGTTTACTAATTTCTTTCACTAATGAAACGGTAACTACTCTATCATTTATTCTGCAAGTACTTCTACCACTGCTATAAATTTCTCTTGTCAAAATAATCGTATGATCTTCTAATAAATCAATACCTTTTTCTTTTAATAAAGTTTCTAATTCTTTGTCATTGCATTTAAAAATCAACTGAATCACAGATTTATCGGAACCTGTTCGAATATAATTTTTATCGGCTCTTTCTCCAATGGCCATGTTTACTGCATCAATAATAATAGATTTACCAGCACCTGTCTCTCCAGTGAGAATATTTAATCCTTCGTAAAAATGAATATCTAATTTTTCAATAAGTGCAAAATCATGGATAATTAATTCCAAGAGCATATATATACCCCCAGCCTATTTCATAAGTTCTTTAAAATGATCTACTACTTCTTCTATTTTTTCTTCATGACGAACAAGAATAAAAATTGTATCATCTCCTGCTATAGTACCTACAATTTCTTTTATTCCTAATGCATCAATAGAAGCACATGCAGCATTTCCCGCTCCTACTAAAGTTTTTAAAACGATCATATTTCCAGCATAATCTATAGATAAAATGCAATCTTTAAAAAGTTTTACCAATCTATCAGAAATAGCAGGTTCTTGTTGGTTCATAGAAGCATATTTATACTTTCCCTCTTTTCCTAAAACCTTAATTAATCTTAATTCTTTTATATCTCGAGATACGGTAGCTTGTGTAACTTGAATATTATTTTCTTTGAGTGCCTCTGCTAATTCTTCTTGAGTTTCAATTTCATATTTCTCTATAATTTCTAATATTTTAGAATGTCTTGCATACTTCATAAAGCGCCTCCTATTATTCATAAATTTGAATAAAATATTAATTTTTTCAGATAAATAATCATATATATATATCATAAAATTATATAAGTATATGAAATATTCTACATCATTCACCTTTATCCTTTATATTTTATGCATTATTTATGCAAAAAACAAAATCTTCTTTTAGAAGATTTCGACTGCTGATAAAGTATATTGTAATAAAGTTATAGAAGTTTACTTATTATTAAGGATATCATGAGAATTTTTAACAACAACTTCAATCATATTTATATCAAGAGATTCATTTGATTCTATATTCTCAAGATATCCAAGATATTCAATGTTTCCTTCAGGACCCTTAATAGGAGAAAAAGATAGTCCTTTTATAGTAAATCCTGCTTCTAATGCAAATGATAAAACATTTTCAATTACTTCTTTATGAACCTTTATATCTCTTACAACTCCTTTTTTTCCTACCTTATCCCTACCTGCTTCAAATTGAGGTTTGATTAAACAAATAATTTCACCGTTGATCTTCATTAGTTTTTTTAGTACAGGAAGTACTAATTTTAAAGATATAAAAGAAACATCTATAGAAGCAAAATCAATTTCTTCATTGATATCTTCTTTCTCTACATATCTTATATTGGTTCTCTCCATGACAATAACTCTATCATCTTGTCTTAATTTCCAATCAAGTTGTCCATACCCAACATCTATAGAAAAAACCTTAGTGGCTCCATTTTGCAACATACAATCGGTGAATCCTCCAGTAGATGCGCCTATATCCATAGCTTTTTTATTAAAAAGATTTATAGAAAATTCTTTCATAGCTTTTTCTAATTTTAATCCTCCACGACTTACATAGGGAAGTACATTACCTTTTATTTCTATTTCTGCATCAATAGGTACTTTCATTCCTACTTTATCTATTCTCTGACGGTCCACAAATACAATTCCTGCCATGATGTTTTTTTTTGCTTTTTCACGAGAATCAAAAAATCCTCTTTCTACCAAAAGCATGTCTAATCTATTCTTTTCTCCCATTTTTATCGCTCCTATTGATTGATCATTTTTCTAATTTGATTCATAACTCCTAATACATCTATTTCATACTCTCTAAAGAGTTCATCTGTATTTCCATGTGCTATAAATTGATCTGGAAGTCCTAATAATGCTACATTTTTATCAATGATTTTTTTTCTTTCAAAGAGTTCTAAAATTTGACTTCCAAATCCACCAATAATCACATTATCTTCTAATGTAATAATATGGTTTATATTAGAACAGACAGAAAGGATTGTTTCTTCATCTAATGGTTTTATAAATCTTGCATTAATCACTGTGGCAAAAATATTTTCAGATTGGAGTTTTTCTGCTGCTTCATAAGCTATTTGTACCATTTTTCCACAAGCAATCAAACACACATCTTTTCCGTTTAATAGAACTTCTGATTTTATGCTTTGGATAGGTTCTTGAGTGGTTTTACAAAAATCATCATTTGTTCCTCTAGGATATCTTATGGCAACAGGGGTATTGAGAGTAGTTGCAAATCTCATCATATCAGAAAGTTCATGACCATCTTTTGGTGCCATAATAGTCATATTAGGAATATGACTTAAAAAAGACAAGTCAAATACACCATGATGAGTTTCTCCATCATTACCTACTAATCCACTACGATCTATACAAAAAATCACTGGTAAATTTTGAAGACATACATCATGAAGAATTTGATCATATGCTCTTTGTAAAAAAGTAGAATATACAGCAAATATAGGTTTACATCCATTAGAAGCAAGTCCTGCACAAAATGTTACTGCATGTTGTTCAGCGATACCTACATCAAAGAAACGATTAGGATATGTAGCAGCAAAATCATTCAAACCCGTACCAGATGGCATTGCTGCAGTAATTGCTACAATACTTGTATCTTTTTTTGCTAAATCTACAATAGTTTTACCAAATATTGTAGAATAACTTGGCTTCTTTTTATTACTTCCAATTACATTTCCGCTTTCAATTTCAAACGCACCAATTCCATGAAATTTATCTGGATTTTTTTCGGCATAAGAATAGCCTTTCCCCTTTTTTGTAAGAACATGAATAAATACAGGCCCTTTAATATTCTTTGCTCTTTTTAGAACCACTTTTAGTTCTTTTATATCGTGTCCATTTACAGGGCCTAAGTATGTAAATCCTAATTCTTCAAAAATAATTCCTGGAACTAAAAAGTATTTTAAACTATCTTTTGCTTTTCCAGCTGTTTTATACATCGCTTTTCCAACAGCAGGAATTTTATTTAAAAAATACTCTACGTCATCTTTGACTTTAAAATACTTAGGATCTGATCGCAGTCTATTTAAATATTTAGATAATCCCCCTACATTTTCAGAAATAGACATTTCATTATCATTTAATATAACAATAATGTCTGTATTCATATGTCCTGCATGATTTAAAGCTTCAAAGGACATGCCTCCTGTTAAAGCCCCATCTCCTATTAAAGCAATGACAGAATAATCTTCTTTGTTTAAATCACGAGCTTTGGCAATACCTAAAGCTGCAGATATAGAAGTACTGCTATGACCTGTTTCAAAGCAGTCATGGTCACTTTCACATCTTTTAGGAAATCCACTCAGTCCCTTATATTGTCTTAGTGTATGAAAAAGATCTTTTCTTCCTGTTAACAATTTATGTACATAAGATTGATGCCCTACATCCCATATAATCCGATCCTTTGGAGTATTAAAAATACTATGCATTGCTAGTGTCAATTCTACAATTCCTAGATTAGATGCTAAATGCCCGCCCGTTTTGGATACATTTTCAATTAAAAATTTTCTAATTTCATTTGATAATTGCTTTAGTGATTCATCGCTAATATGTTTTAATGCTTGAGGAGAGTCTATATTAGACAGTAAATCTATCACTTAATTCATCTCTCTTTCCCATTTGGTGTATAGTTTATTTTTTGCTTTTTTTAGGTAAAAGATCTATACCAAGCTTATGGTTAATATAATATAATACCTTTCCAACATAAAAAACAATTTCTTTTGATTTTTTTAAGGCAAGTTGTTTACCAAATGCTTTACCCCCTACGGTAAAAGCTGCTACAAATGCACTGAGGATTACACTTAAATAGGATACGTTTATAGAAATCATTTTATTTAGTTGCAAAACAATAATTGTAGCAGCAGCACCACTTATAATGCCACACACATCTCCGATTACATCGTTACAAAAACTTGATACCAATCCTGCATTTCTTACTAGATTTATAGCAAATTTGGCACCTCTTACTTTTTTTGATGCCATGGCATGAAATGGCTTTTCTATAGATGCAGCTACTGCAATGCCTATTGTATCAAACAATATTCCTGTTAATATAATAAAAGTTAAAATGAAAAAGGCTATAATAATATTTACACTCTTTAGCACTTTTTCAGAAATAAAACTCATTCCAATAGCCAAAAAAAATGTCCATATGGTTATAAAAATAATCCATTTAATAGGATTGGATTTATTTTTCTTATCATTTTTTTTCCTTTTGGAAACACTTTTTTGTTTCGATTCTGTTTCCATATCTCTCACCTTTTTGATCATGACGTAACAAATTATATATTGTAAGTGGTAACATATTAAGTAAATTTTGCGGCTTAGGTCTAGTTGGATTTCCCAAAGAGATACTGGTTTGTCGCCAAATCAGTAGTTTCCTTTTCAATCTCTTTATATCTTGTCGCCAAAGATATGACTAGATTACCACTCAGTCCACACTGCAATCCTTAATAGGCTTCAAAAGAACAGTCTAGGAGTTTTCCTCAACAGTCAAACCATTTCTTAGCCTCTTTTGCAGAATGGGTTTCGAATAGCAATGGTTAATTTTCATGGGCCCCATGAAAGTTTAACCTGTATCTATTATCCGCCGTACTCCACTCAAGGCAGGCTACGCTACATATAATACAAATGTATTATATAGTAGGTTTATCCTAAAAAATTTTAGGTCTCCACGAAGAGAGGGTCATCGCCCACATGCCATTGTGGATCGCCCCCTTCTTCTTACTCCCAGAATTAACCCCCGACTGGGCGTCAGCAGCCAATACCAGGAACTTCATCGATGTGCCCTTTGACGGATTTTTAGCCCCGCCTTCAGAAATGGTAGATCTGACTAGAATACTGCACCACTTACAAAGTAAATTATATTATAACATATTAAAATATGAATATCAAATGACTAGATTTGCTATAAAAATACCTAAAATCGCTCCAGCGATTACTTCAATAGGAGTATGTCCAATAAGTTCTTTGAGTCGTTTCTCACCAATGGGCTTGTGGTTTTGTTTATCTTCTATTATTTTGTTGAGTATAATAGCCTGTTTTCCAACAGCTCTTCTTACTCCAGATGCATCATACATAATAATTAGCGCAAAAGCAATAGATATTGCATATTCTAAGGAATCCCATCCTTTTTTTAAACCAACAGCCGTAGATAATCCCATAACTAAAGCAGAATGAGAACTTGGCATTCCACCTGATCCTACAAATCTGTATAAGTTTACTTTTTTATCTTTTACAAGACTAATGATCACTTTAAGTAATTGTGCAATAAACCAAGACAACAAGGTTACGCCAAGCATCTCATTTTTTAAAACTTGCTGAACAAAGAACAACTTGTTTCCTCCTTAACATTAATAATCCCTTTTTACTAAGAAATCTGATAATGCCATAAAAAACTCTGATTTTTCTCCGAATTTTTCTATGGAATGAATACTATTTTCAAATAATTGTTGTACTTTTTGTATAGAAGCTTCTAGCCCATGGATAGATGGATATGTAGCTTTATGATTTTGCTGATCACTTCCAATTTTTTTACCTAATTTTTTTTCGTCTCCTATAATATCTAAAATATCATCTGTAATTTGAAATCCTAAGCCAATATTTTTAGAAAAATCTGTGAGAGAAGATAATTCTTCATCATCTGCTCCTCCTAATATAGCTCCTGCACGAATGGAGGCAATAATGAGTGCCGCTGTTTTATTTTTATGTATAAAATTTAAAGTTTCTTCATCTATTTTTTTATTTTCACTAAGTAAATCTACGACTTGTCCTCCAATCATACCATAAACGCCAGCAGCAGTAGAAATTTCTTTGGTAGCCAAAACCTTTTTATAAACATCTTCTTTATTTTTTAAAGCACCCTCTATCATTAACTCAAAAGCATAATTTAAAAGAGCATCTCCTGCTAAAATAGCCATTCCTTCTCCATATACTTTATGATTTGTAGGTTTTCCTCTTCTAAAATCGTCATTATCCATAGCAGGTAGATCGTCATGGATCAATGAATAGGTATGAATCATTTCTACTGCACATGCAAATGGTAAAGCTTCCTCTATATTGCCTCCTACAAATTCAGTTGCAGCAAGCAATAAAATAGGTCTTAATCTTTTTCCTCCTGCAAAGATGCTATAACTCATAGCATCAAAGATTTCTTTTTGTAAATAATCTTCCTTTGGCAAATAGATATTCATAGCTTGATCAATATATGTTATCTTATCCTTAAGAACTTGTTGCAAATTCATATTAATCCCCCTTTATCTTTGCATCTGACAACTCAAAAGAAATCTCTTCTCCGTTCATAAGTATTTGAATTTTTTGTTCACTTTTCTCTAAGTAATCATTACAATATCTATAAAGACCTATTCCTTCTTCATATAAAGATAAAGTTTCATCTAAAGATAGGTTTCCTTCATCTAATAAGCTAACTATAGATTCTAGCTTTTTTATAGCTTCTTCAAAGGAATCTTCTTTTTTGAATTTAAGATGTCCAAAAGTGTTCAATGGAATGATCCTCCTTCTTTTTATGAGTAACAGTACAATTAAGATGTCCATCTGTTAACATAATATTTATACGATCACCCTTTTTCACTTGATCTATCTTATAAATATTATTTCCATTTTCGTCAAATGTAATAGAGTATCCTCTTAAAATAGTTGAAAATGGATTGAGTGCTTCTAATTTAGATGCATTTTTAACAAGTTGAGATTGAGAGTTTTGTATTTTTTTATTTGCATAATCATATAGATTTCTTTGAAGCAGATCTAGTCTTTGAGTTTCTTCAAGCAATTTATGTTTTGTTATAGATAATAACTTATGCTTATTTATTCCTATGAGTTGATTATGTTTTTTTTGTATATAGTAATTCCATGAAGTATTTAATTTTTTATAAAAACCATTCAAATTATTTTTAAAATCGCTTATTGGAGGAACTGCTATTTCGGCAGCAGCAGAAGGAGTAGGTGCACGAAGATCTGCTACAAAATCAGCTATAGTATAATCTGTTTCATGGCCTATGGCAGATATAATAGGGATTTTTGAATTCCAAATGCTCCTAGCTACCACCTCTTCATTAAAAGCCCATAATTCTTCTATGGAGCCTCCTCCTCTAGCTATAATAATAATGTCTATATCTGCATATTCGTTATTCAGATGATTAATAGCATTAGAAATTTCTAATGCTGCATTTTCTCCTTGAACCAAAACAGGATAAATCAGTAAATCTACATAATGACTTCTTCTCTTAGAAACAGAAATAATATCTCTAATTGCAGCTCCACTAGGAGATGTCACTACAGCAATTTTCTTAGGAAAAGAAGGTATCTTTTTTTTAAAATCAAACAAACCTTCCTTTTTAAGTTTTATCTTTAGTTGTTCAAAGGCTAAATGAAGTGTTCCTATTCCATCTGGCTCAATTTCTCTAATATACAATTGATATTGCCCGTCTCTTTCATAAGTTGAAATATAACCATTTGTAATAATATGCATTCCATTCTTAGGCTCAAATTTTATTTTTTCATAATGATCTTTAAACATAACACAATTGATTTTACTTGCTTCATCTTTTAAAGAAAAATATGCATGACCGCTCCCATGAAGTTTAAAATTTGAAATTTCTCCTTTTAAATAAATAGAATTTAAAATTGGATCGCTGCTTATTAATCTATGAATATATCTATTTAATTCTGATACAGTTAAAGTTTTTATTTGCATTGATCTCTAGCTGCCTTCAATGTGTTTTGCAGTAACATAGTAATTGTCATAGGACCTACCCCACCTGGAACTGGAGTAATCCATGAAGCTTTATCTACTGCTTTATCAAATTCTACATCTCCAACTAATTTTCCATCTATCTTTCTTGTTCCTGCATCAATAACAATAGCACCTTCTTTGATCATATCTCCTGTAATAAGATTAGGACTTCCAACAGCAGCAACTACAATATCTGCCATAGCTACATGCTGTTTAAGATCTTTTGTTTTAGAATGACAAATTGTAACAGTTGCATTTTCTCTTAATAAAAGTACTGCAGCCGGTTTTCCTACAATATTACTTCTTCCAATTACTACTGCATGTTTTCCATTAATCTCTTCTCCTGTTCTTTTAATAAGTTCTATAATTCCTTTAGGAGTACAAGGAACAAAAGAAGGCTTTCCTAAAAGCATATTTCCAGAATTTACCGCATGGAATCCATCTACATCTTTACTTGGAAGAATATGCGAATTAATAATATCTTCATTAATTCCTTTTGGAAGGGGAAGTTGTACTAAAATACCATGAATTTTAGGATCTTGATTTAATTTTTCTACTAAGTCTATGATTTCACTTTGAGTAGTGTTTTGAGGAAGTTTATATGCTTGTGAATAAAAACCTACATTTTTACAAGATTTTTCTTTCATTGAAACATATACAGAAGAAGCTTCATCATCTCCTGCTATGATTACCGCAAGTCCTGGAACAATCCCGTGAGAATTTTTTAAATCATTTACTTCTTTTATAATATTTTCACGAATTTCTCCAGAAATTTTTTTACCATCAATAATTTGAGCTTTCATTTATAATTCCTCCCTTTTTATTTTTATTACCCAAAAGAGCAATGCCTACCGCATTATCTGTACAATATTTTGCATGTCCAAAGAGAATATCATATTCTTTATTTTCAAAGTATGTATGAATATATTGTTTTATATATATACTTGAGGCTACTCCTCCAGAAATCAAAACTTGTGTTAGTGCAGTTTTTTTGATAACTTTTTCTATAGTTTTTGCTAAAGCTATAGAAATACATTTAAAAACTGATGCACAAATGATAGATTTTTCATATTCTTTTTCTATAAGCTTATAGGTAAATGTTTCTGGTCCTGAAAAGCTCATATATGTATCTTTTATAGATACCGGAATAGAAACTTCTTGATCTATTCCAGTACAAGCGAATGTATCCATTTCTTTTCCACAAGGAAAAGAAATGCCTAGTGCCACACCAATACGATCAATGAATTGACCTGCACTAATATCAGAGCTTCCACCTATAATATCTATGATATATCCACCTTCTTTATTATTTATTACATGAAGAATTTCTGAAGTTCCTCCAGATAAATGTATTGCTAAAAATTCACTTTTAAGTTTTTTTGAAATAGACCATTTTGCAGCTTCAATATGTCCCTCTTGATGACTAAATTCTTTATATTCACAACAAAGAGTATGAGAAAGCACCTTTCCAAAAGATTGGGATGTCTTAAACACAGGCATATAAGAATCTTTCATAGGTCTAGGTTTGTTACTTACACAAATAGTTTTAATAAGATGTCCTATAGATAATCTATCTATTTTTTCAAATAAAAGAGGAAGATTGACAACATGTTGAAAGAGGGCATCTGATTGTCTTAATCCCCTCTTTCCTATTTTAACATCTAGTAGCTTTCTATCTTCAAAGAGCAAATGATTATTTTCATCTACAACAGCTATAGAAGTTGTATAATTGCTTGTATCTATTCCTAATACAAGATTTTTCATCATTATTTATCCTCTAATATACTTCCTAAGACACCATTTATAAATTTACTAGATTCATCTGTGCTAAATTTCTTAGAAAGTTCAACAGCTTCATTAATAGAAACAATCTCAGGAACATCATCTATGTAGTGAATTTCTGTGATGGCTATCCTAAGAATAGTAAGATCCACTTTAGCAAGTCTGTTTATTTTCCAACCTTTTGAATGTTTTTCAATAAACTTATCAGTTTTTTCTTTATTTAAAATAAAACTCATAGCTACTTTTTTTATATAATCTTCTTGGTCATTTTCAGGCAAATCTTTTAAAAATTTTCCAATCATTTCTTCAGAAAAATCATTTTGAATGTCCATTTGAAAGCATAATTTCATTACCATTTCACGTGCTAGTTTTCTATTCATAAATTTCCTCCTAATATTATCATGATTACATATTTATTATTTATACTTTCCTAGAGGAAGTATTTTATCTAATATTTCTATTAAATTTTCTTTATTATCTAGTTTACTACCAATAAAGTACCCTATATAGATGAATATGCTTATAAAAATTGTTTTAATGAGTCCTATTGATAAAATTAAAATACTTGATAGAAATCCTATTGAGATACCTATAATTTTCCAAAAATGTTTATGAAATATACAAATTATTTTTTCTTTATCCATGATCATACCCCACTTGTATTTATTCTACTCTTTTTTTGCCTTGTAGTGCAATATCATGAATCATTATTTTTACTTCCTTGACTTCAATACCTGTAGTAGATTCAATATGTTCTTTTACTTTTTGTTGAATAGCAATAGAAGTTTCAGGAATATTTGTATCACTAAGGGCAAAAGCTTTTATCTCTATTAAAATATTATGATCCATATATTTTGCTATTGCTTTTAGATCTTTTAAACCATAAATACTTTTAGAAGCCTTTTCTGCCATGCTTTCAATTGCCTCTATTGAGATTTGTATTTCTCCATAAGTTGTATGTCTTATAATGGATTTCATTTCTGAATTAGAGTTTTTGATTCCTGAAACAAGAAATCGTATACTAAGAATAAAAAAAATCATAGGGATGATACTATTTTCTAAACTCATTTTATATTTTTCAAAAAAATAGATTGCCCAATGATAAGTAAATTCATTAAAAGGAATCATTATAAGTACTAAAGATACAATAGCAATACATAAAGTATATATACCGAAGAAAAATCTGTCTATAAACTTCATCTTAAGTCTCCTTCCTCAAAAATATTTAAACTAACCCTCTGAAATTTCAGAGGGTTAGTTTAATTTCTTATTTTACTCTTAAAGCATTTTCTTCTTTTTCATCTTTATCAAGATTTACACCTTGTACATGGATATTGACCTCTAGAACTTTAAGACCTGTCATAGTTTCAATTGCTTTTTTTACATTTTCTTGTATTTTCCAAGCAACATCAGGAATTTTTACACCATATTCTACAATAATGTATAGGTCTATTGCAGTTTCTTTTTCTCCAACTTCAACTTTTACTCCTTTTGCTAGGTTTTTACGACCTAACATTTCTGCAATACCACCACCAATGCCGCCACTCATTCCAGCTACACCATCAATTTCAGTAGCTGCTAATCCTGCAATTACTCCAACTACTTCATCAGCAATCTTGATTTGTCCATTTTCAACTGCATCTACATTATTATTGCTCACTAATGATACCCCCTGCTCTTATGTAAATAGCTTCTACCTTACAAACATTATACCAAAACCTTTTACCATTTACAAACTTAACTAAAATTTATTTGATATTTTTATATGCTCTGGAGAATACTTTGTTTCTCTCATAACAATATCTAATATTTTTGCTACATCTGAATCTGCCAATTGTTCTATTTCTACAATGACATTTACAGAGTTGTCTGTAATAAATACCAATGCATTTTCAAAACCTTTTGATTCAATCAAGTTTTCAACTATTTTTTCTTTATTCATAATGTCAATTAACTTCATTTTTTCATTTGTAGCTGCTTTTGTGTTTTCTTCGTCTGTTTTATCATTATTGATAATTTCATTTAATAAGGATACCATTTTTTCTCTTTCTAAATTCATATTTAATCTAGATTCTATAAAATAGTTTGTTCTATTTACCTTTTGACTATTGATTGTTTCTTTGATATTTTTACTAGTCTTTTGAATAATATCATTTACTTCACAATTACTACTATCTACAACATCCATTTCTTCTTTTATAGATTCATTAGAGTCAGTAGATTCGATTGTTAGATTTGCATCTTTTACATTTTCTTCATTGTGTAACTCTGCAAGCTTTTTTTCTTCATATTTTTGAAACTCTGTAGAAGTCTCTAAAGCTGTATATTTACCAATTGCATAATTAAGATAACCAATCAAACAAAGAGTAAGTGCTAATGATAAAACCAAAACATTCCTTCCTCGTATTTTAAACATTTTTCATACCTCCTAAACTATTTTTTTTCATATACCATTACTTTATGTGCAGGAACTTGGAAAATAGTTTGTACAGCTTCAATTAATGCTGTTTTAATCATTATATCTCCAGCTCCTTCTGCTACTACTACTACCCCTCGTATTTGTGGCTTTATTTCTTTGATTACAATTAATTTGTCATTTTGTCCACTCATCACCATATTTTGACTTGAATCATCTTGAGTAGTAGTCCTTGTCCCACCTTGAGCATCTTTTTCCTCTGTAATCTGCGTAGATTTGGTTATGTTTGAAGCAGGAACTACTTCTGTACTTGCTTCATAGGTAACCATGACTTCAACTTCTCCTACTCCTTTGATTTGACCCAGTATTTGTTTGAGTTGAACTTGGGCAGTATCTTGATAATTATTTTGTGAAATATCCTCTTCCTTTGTATTTTGAATAGAAATGTCTTGATTTTTGTTACTGTTTTTTATAGGAAAAAGTGTATCCCATGTAATCAAACCTATTATGCATACAATGATGATCATTAACAAATTATATATAATTTTTTTATGATTATGATTCTGAAGATACTCCTTTATTGGATTAAACATTTTCATAATAAATCACTCCCCATATCATTTTTCATCATGCATAGAAATGAAAATTTGATCTTTATCTATTTGATAGATATTTGAAATACTCTCTTTTATTTTTTTTATAACTGGAATAGTGTCTTGAGATTTATAATCTGAATCTGGAGGTTTTCCTATGGGTGAAATAGACACCGTTTGAATTTTTTTATTTGTAGAATCATTTATAGGATTTTTTAAAACAATATTCATTTTTTTTATTGCTCCAAAGTTTTCATGCTCTTTAGATGTTTCTATTTCAGCATTTACTTTTAAAACCATACACTGTGTATCTTGCTCAATTTTATCTTTAATATTTGTTTCTATTTTTTGAGTATACAATTTTATAACTTGTTGATTCTGAATATTTCCAAGATCATCAAAGGTTAAAGATAGATTTTTTTGGTCTATTGCTAAAGATGTCTTTAAAACTTCATCTTCTATGTTAAAATTTCCATGTACTATTTGTAGAAGTGGACTTAAAATTACAATCATGACTAAAAGTCCTATAATCATTTTTATGTACTTCTTCATATTACTATTTGGTAATAACATTTCTAGAAAAGTAATGAAAATTACAACAGATACGATATTAATAATCCAAGATCTTAAAAAGTTCATCATGTTCATCACCTACCTCATCATCATAGTAATATTACCAGCTCCTACAATCATGGTTACTGCTAAAAAAAACATAATTGCTACACAAATTACACTACCTAATATTAAAACCATTGCATTGCTCAGATCACTAAGACAATCTATTAATGGATTTTCAACTATAGGTTGTATTACTGCTGTAGTTACTTTATAGATAAAAATTAAAGATAATATTTTTAAAAGAGGCATGATCAAAATAAAACCTAAAATAATTAATCCTAAAGCCCCTGTAGCATTTTTAAGAAGTAAAGAATATCCAAGAATCGTATCAAAAGCATCAGATACAAATCCTCCTACTACAGGAATAAATCTATCTACTGCAAATTTAGCTGTTCGAATCGTAACACCATCTGTAGTAGAAGCTGTAATCCCCTGAATGGTAATAATTCCTGTAAATATTGTAAGCATAAACCCTATGAGTACAATGCAAACTTGCTTAAGAAAAGATGCAAGTCTAGATACTTGTACTTTAGAGGAAAGATGATTTACTATAGATAAAATGACTGAAAAAAATATAATTGGCATGATTAAATCTTTTATAAGTGTACTAATAATACTTACAGAAGCTATCAAAACTGGTTGAAAAATAGCTGTTGAAGTAATAGCACCCATAGATATTAAAAATGTTAATAATACTGGAAGTAGTGCTTGCATAAAAGAAACCATATCATCAATAGCTTGTATTCCTATTCTTGTAGCAATAGAAAAACTTTTTACAGCAATAGAAATAATCATTAAATAACATGCCATATAAGCCATTTTTCCTACTGTTTCACTCTCAAAAGCAGTGGATAAATTGTTTAAGAAAGCACAAAGAATAGATAATACAATAAGTTTTGCTAATAATGAAGAGTTTGCTATGATTTCTTTAAAAATATACTTTAATAAACCATGCAATATTTTTTTCAGTTCAAAGGTATTTTCTCCTTTTACAAAAGAAAGTAATAGCTTTTTTATATCTATTTTAGGAAAATAATCTTCTATATCATGATTTAAGCTTTTTATAGTTTCCTCTAGTTCTTCTAAATTTGTATTTTCTAATTGTTCTAGTATCAATTGATCTGTAAGAGGACTTTCATTTTGAGCATAAATACAATGAGGATACAAAAAAGAAAGTAAAAAAAAGGTAATTAATAATTTTTTCATTTTATTCACATCCTATGGCATTAGTTGTACAATCAAATGAAAAAGTGCAAGTAAAATAGGAACAGATAGTACCATAATAAGAACTTTCCCAGCCAATTCAATCTTAGAAGCAATAGCAGTTTCTCCTGCATCTTTACAAACTTGAGCTCCAAATTCAGCTATATAAGCAATACCTACTATTTTAAAAATTGTTGTAATATATACTACATCCATATTAATTTTTTGAGCAAACATATTTAATACTTCTAATACAGATGCTAATTTTGTAGCTATGAAGATAAAGATAATGATTCCTGTTGCTATGCTAATTTGTATTGATATTTCTGGTTTTTGATTTTTAAGTACAATGGTTAATATTGTTGCCACAATTCCCAAAGCAACTATTTTAAATATCTCCATCTAAACCACACCTTTATTAATATAATTGAAACATTGTTTTTACAGTAGAAAATAGATTGCTAATGAGTTGAATGACCATAAAAAGTACTACTACAATGCCTACGAGAGTAGTCATCATGGCTTGTTCTTCTCTTCCAGAATGTTTGAGTACTAAATTTAATACAGATACTAATATCCCTATTGCTGCAATTTTAAAAATCAAATCTACATTTATGTTCATCAAAAGTCCTCCTTATATCAATATAATTACAATAGCTAAACCAGCTAAAATGCCCATGCTTTTACACAACTTTCCATTTTTATTTTTTAATTCATCTGCATTTTGCTGATGTTTTTGTAATTGTAAATAAATCCATTTAAAATTCTTCATTTGATTTTCTTGATCTGTACGTCCTAAATTTTTTCCAAAATCTATTAATATTTCTTTATCTTCTTGTGTTAAAGCTGTACGATTAAAGTTATTTTCTATAGCTTGATTCCAAGCTTCGTCTACACTATATCCAATCCTCTTAGAAAGAATTTTATGAACATCTTTAAATATTTGATGAATAGATTGATTGCTTTGACTCCCTATCTTTTCCATAGCTATAACAAGAGGAGTGGCTACATAAGTAATTTCTGTCTCAAGAAGTTGAAAAGATATATATAGATCTTTTAATTGTTGTAGCCTTTGTAAATATCTAAATGAATATAGATATCCTATGATTGAAGAAGATAAAACAATCAATATAGAACATAAAATTTTAATGATCAAATACATTCCTCCTATCTTTTAGAGGATAGGTAATAATTATTTTTTTTGTTGTTCCATCGATAATCATTTTTATAGTTCCAACTTTAGGATGGTTTGAAAGAATTATAATTCTTTCAAAAATTCCTTCAGAAAGTAGATACTCTAAATTTTTTCTTTTTTCTATTTCTTCCATACTCGTTCCATGAACAGTTGTAATCAGTTTGATTCCTGCATGAAGTGCTTCTTCTAGGGCATAAATATCTTCTATTTTTCCTATTTCATCTGTAGCAATGACTTGAGGAGACATGGAACGAATCAGCATCATCATACCTTGGGCTTTAGGACAAGCATTGAGTATATCTGTTCTTATTCCTATATCATTTTGAGCTATTCCTTGATATACACCACAAATTTCAGATCTTTCATCTACTACACCAATCTTTAATCCTCTAAAACCTAAAGAAGGCATTCCGTTGCTTAAATTTCTTATAATATCTCTAAGCAAAGTAGTTTTTCCACATTGTGGAGGAGATACAATCAATGTATTATAAAAAATTCCTTGATCTAGAAGATAATTCATAATATGATCAGATACACCTATTTTTTGTTTTGAAATTCTAATATTAAGACCAGAAATATCCTTTATTGTTTTAATTTTATTATTATTTATAACAGAAGTACCACAAATACCAACTCTATGGCCTCCTTTTAGGGTGACAAATCCATTTTTGATTTCTTCTTCTAATGCATATACAGAATAATCTGTAATAAGTTCGTATGCTTTATGAACGTCTTCTTTTGTAACCAAATAACTTTGAGATGGGTCTTTACTAATTTTTGAATTCTTACTAATGAAAAAATCTTGATTTTTTGCAAAAAACATTAAAGGTTTACCATTTCTGAGTCGGATTTCTTCCATATCTTTTATAGATTCAGACGGAAGTCTAATAAATATTTCTCTTAATTGAATAGGAAGCGATTCTAATATCTCTTTTTTTAATCCATTGTTAAAAAACTGCCTATTTTTAAAATTTTTATCCTTTTGTATTTCCATAACATGTCCCCCTTTCTATCATTAATATTTAAATAAGGCAAATATTATGATTAAATTTTTTATAAAAAAATAAAAAGATTATGTCATTTTTATACAAAAAATTCATATAGATTAAATTTTTCCATAAAAAAAACTGATACATAATAAAATGTATCAGTTTTTTAAAAAAGTATTAGTGTTTATTCGTGATCATGATCTCCACAACAACAGCATCCATCTTCATCACAACATTCATCAATATATATTTTCTCATGACAGCTTGGACAAACTAGTTCAGCGTCTTCATCATCTATTAATTCATCTTCAAGATAAATCACTTCATGACAATTTGGACATTCAACTTCTACAAAATCCATATCTTCTTCATCTTCTTCAAACATTTCATCTTCAACTACTGCTAAATCTTCATCTATACTTTCAACATATTCATCTAAATCCTCTACTTCTTCATGTAATTCTTCTATAGAATCAGCAAAATCCTCTAATACATCGACAATATTCAAAAGAAGTTTTCCTTCTTTTGATTCTTCACTGATTTCCATTCCTTCTGCTAAACCTCTTAGATATGCTACTTTTTCATAAAGATAACTCATTACATAGCCCTCCTTTTTATTTTTTAATATATATGCTTATAGTATTTCCTAAGCTCTTGATAAATAATCTCCTGTTCTTGTATCAATTTTGATTCTATCTCCTTCATTGATAAAAACAGGAACTTGTACAACTGCACCTGTTTCTAAGGTAGCAGGTTTTGTTACATTGGTTGCAGTAGCTCCTTTTACAGCAGGTTCTGTATATGTAACTTCTAATTCTACAAAATTTGGTGGATCAACTTGGAAAGCTTTACCTTTGAAAAATTTAACAGTAGCTGTATCATTTTCTCTTAAATAAAGCATAGCATCTTCTACCTCCTCTTTTGTAAGAGGAATTTGATCATAAGTTTCATTATCCATAAAATAATATAGATCTCCATCACTATATAAGTATTGCATTTCTTTTGTTTCTATATGTGCTTTTGGAAATTTATCATTAGGATTAAACGCCTCTTCACGAGTACCTCCTGTTAATATACTTTTGTATTTAGTTCTTACAAAAGCAGCTCCTTTTCCAGGTTTAACATGTTGAAAATCTAAAACCACAAAAGGTTCTCCATTTATTTCAAATGTAATACCCTTTCTAAAATCACTAGCATAAATCATTTGTATCCCTCCATATTTAATTTATTGTGCTCTTAGATATTATCTACTAGTATGTCTTATAATTCAATAAGTTTTTTTGGAGATTTTGAAAGAATTTCATTTCCTGTTTCTGTAACCAGTATTAAATCCTCAATTCTTACTCCTCCGAAATTAGGAATATAAATACCTGGTTCGTCTGTAACAACCATGCCTGATTGAAGAATAATATTTCCTTTAGGAGATAATGTAGGTTGTTCATGAATTTCTAACCCAACTCCATGTCCTAAACCATGTCCAAAATTTTCTCCATATCCTCTAGCTGTAATGATCTCTCTTGCAATTTGATCTACATCTAGTCCTTTTATACCCGGTTTTATTGCTGCTAAAGCATTTTCTTGTGCCTCTAAAACAATATTATAAATTTCTTTTTGCTTAGCATTTGCTTTTCCTAATACAATGGTTCTTGTCATATCAGAACAATATCCTTCATAAACACAACCAAAATCTATGGTAATTAAATTCCCCTGCTCTATTTTTTTAGAAGATGCCACTCCATGTGGAAGAGATGATCGAGTACCTGATGCTACAATAGTATCAAAAGATAATGAAGAAGCACCTTTTTTCTTCATAAAAAATTCTAATTCTAAAGCGACCTCATGTTCTGTCATTTCTGGTTTTACATATGAACAAATATGTGTAAAAGCTTGATCTGCAATAGATGCTGCTTTTTTTATAGATTGAATTTCTTTTTCATCTTTTATAATTCTTAAATCATTCATCATTCCTTTAATAGGAACTAAAGTCATTGTATTAAAATAATTTTCAAATTCTAAGTATTGATCATATGTAATAAACTCATCTTCAAATCCCATATTTTTAAGTTTGAATTTATTAATAATAGAATAAATATTATGCTCATAATTATGTTCTAAAATATCATAATCTATACATTGTTTTGATGCTTGTGCTATATATCTAGAATCCGTAATAAATATAGCTTGATCCATTGTAATAAGTACATACCCATGAGTACCAGTAAAACCACTTATATATCTTCTGTTTTCAGGTTTTACAATTAGGATACTTTCCAAATTTCTCTGTTGTAGAACACTTCTTAATTTAGAAATTCTATGTAACATCAAAATCCCCCCTAAAAAATCTATCCATCTATTTCCCAAAATACTAAAGAATCTCACCTTTTAATCCTATAATATGATAACATAATTTTAGTATTTTGAGTAGAATTTTTCATAGATGTATTAAATAGTAAATCTAAAATTATTATATCCTATTTGTGTTGAATATTTTCATGCCTATTTATTAATAATATTGAAAATAGTCTTTTATTTGTAACGGACTTATTTTAATAATAGGTAAACTATTTAAATCTTCTTCAAAGCTCTCTTCTTTAGGTAATGATATTACTGCCTTTATATATTTTTTAGAATAATTATAAATTCCTAAGCTTTCTATTAAAATACACATACCTTCATTAGATTTATTACATAGTATCTGAGTTTCATAAGAATGATTAAGATTATAATTATAAAAAGGATTTTTATTTGTTTTTTTATAAGATTGAATTTGAGGTATAAAATTTTTAGAAAAATAATCATATAAAACAGGTGGTTTATAATCTATAGTGATATTTTTCTCTATGCTTTTTGTATAATTTATTTGATATTCTTTTCGATCTTTTAGATAAATAGAAACAATTTCTTCTATCTTGTTTGAACAATAATATAAGCCTTCATCTATTCCAGATTCTGCAAGATAATAAGCTTTTATACTGTCTAAGTGAGAAGATATCATATGATAGTGATTTAAAAATAATGTAGTACTTAAAATCAATAACATAAATAAAAGCATTCCAATCATACAAGCACCTATACTAATGCTTCCTTTATCTTGATGAATGTAATTTTTCATAATTTTTTACCTTTCATTTATTCTTAATTGAATAGTTTCATTATAATATTGTCCAAATACTTCTACTTTTACAAGTTTTTTTTTATAATTTCATGTACATAAATGTCTTCAATATTTTTGATTACCACATTATTTTCTTTATTCTTATTGGTTCTAAGCTCTTTATTATTTTTATAAAAATATAGTAGTGTATTAGAAGAATGGTTTTTATACCCACTTAAATCAATATATACAGTTTCATTTTGATCATTTTTAAGTTCAAATACTTTTATTTTTGAATCATAAACTATTTGTTGTTGATTACATTCTCTTATATTTCTCTGTATATGTAATAACACCTCATGAACATTTTGTCTATCATTTAAAATCCTTAACTGCCTATTACAATTTTTGAATTGAAATAGAAAAAAATATGTAAAAGATCCTATAATAATAGAAAATAAAGTTAAAGATAACAATGCTTCTATTAAAGTAAATCCTTTATTATTCTTTATACCTTTCATTATCCTCTACTCCTTTAAGACTACTTCATAATCAGATTTATAAGGTGTCAAATAAATATAAGATGATAATTCATAACTTTCTTTTGTTTGATTATCTTTGATATGAAAATTAATTTGTTTAATAGATTGTGAATTCGTTTTATTGATTACAATTTTTATTTCATAATAATTTGATAGAATATCTGTTTCTTTTTCTATGATATCTTCTAATGAATATTTGTAATTGTCTATCAATATATTTCCTGATGCTTTAATTTCTTCCATATAGCTTTCTGCTAATTTCCCCAATTTATATTGACTTTTACTTTTTAGAGCTATTTTGTTTATTTGTGAAAATAAAGGTAAGGTAGTACTAACAATCACAATTAGTATACTTAAGGAAATTAAAACTTCTATAAAAGTAAATCCTTTGTTATTCATTTTAAAATCTCCTCAATATATTTTAGAAATTATAATTCTTCCTGTTCCAATTAAAGTTTCAATTTTAATTTTATGATTTTTAGTGTCCATAATAGTAAATTTCCCGTATGAAGTCATTCCCTTATGATTGTAAACAATTTTATGATTACTATTATTTTGAAAATAAAATTTTATAGAAGGGTGAAATTTTTCTATAAAAATAGTTTTTCCCATCAAGTCAGTTTCTCTAATCCGAAATCCTTTTCCGTTATCAATAGATTCTACACAGTAGCTATTGACTTCATCCATACTTAACTGCTTCGCTAATAATAATGTACTTTGAATTTTTTGAGCAGTACTTTCTAATATTTTTCTTTCATATAGCTTTGAAGTAGTAGGAAATACAACAAAAGAACATATTCCTATGATAAATATCACCAATATAACTTCAATTAAAGTAAATCCTTTGTTTCTTTTACTCAATAAAATCCCTCTATCTCTATAATTTATTACATGCTTGCAATGTATATAACATATATACGACTTCTGCTCTTGAAATATATTGATTTTGTCCACTTAAGCTCTTTGACCGAGTATATTTTTCATAAAGCATTTTCTGTGCAATATCATTCCACTTAAAAAGTTCATTTCCAGGTAATGCTTGAATAATTTTTTCTATTTGCTCATAAGTAATAAAATGATTAGAATCTTCTATTTTATGTATGTAAGAAATATCATCTGATTTTATTACTCTTTTTAATAAAGTTTTAAATTCTTCATTTGTGATAAGCTGATTGGGTCTAAAGGTTTGATCTATATATCCATATACATAATTCCTTCTCACGAAAGAATAAATTTCTTCATTTGCCCAGTGGATTTGTATATCTTTTAAATTTGGATATATAGGATTATCTAATAGAGCATATATTCCTCCAGAATAAGAAGTGTTCGGGATATATGTTGAGATGGTATTTTCATCTATTGTACTATATAGGTATCTCCATTCTCCATGAATATATTGATAAATCCCTCCAGTTATATCTCCATAGTATTTAAAACTAAGAAGCATTGGTTTTTTTAAAAAAATATTGTCTACATCATTTTTAATTTTAATTTCATAAGGTTTACTCATATATTCATAGCATGTATTTTCTTGTTTAAACTGAGAAAAATCTTTTTTTTGCAAAGATATGAAAATTTCTTGATAAAAAGTTCCTTGTGGAATAGAAACAATTACATTTTCATCTAAACTACTTATACTTCCTCCCTCTATATTTATATTTTTATAATAACTACTCTCTTTCCCCTGTTCTAATCTTGTATCTTGAAAAGATTGTATATATCCATCTTTAAAGCCATCCTTATATCCTACTAAAAAAGCTTCTACATATACAGAGGATTCTTTCAATAAATGAAAATTAGATATTACTTCTTCTTCTTTAGGAAGAGTATTTTTCCAATTATTGTTCTTACTTTTTAAAAAATCAATTTTCCCATAAATTTTACCCATTTGATTTCCTATTTGCGTTCCGTGAAGAATACCATTTTCTTTTAAAAGTTTTTTCTCATCTATATTTTCCATCTGAAAAGAATAATTGTAATTTTCTTGATATGCTATTTGATAAGCATCAATGAAGCTCATCTTATATTCTTCTCCTATATTATTTAAATCATATCTATTGATGATTTCTATATAAGAAGGTATTTTTGTTTTATAATTATTGCTTTGATGATGGTAAAAATCTTCTTTTCCATAAATGCTACCCATTAATCCTCCAAACCAGTTGCCATGCTCTGCTCCCAAATTTCTAAGTATTTTTTGTGAATACTTATTTTTAGATATCTCTTGGTATCCTAAATAAAATCCATCTTTAAATCCTTTCTTAAAATCACTTTTATGAGTATTTGTAGTTTGATTTAAGTACTCATTTTTTAAAATATTATTTTTTTCTTTTTCAAAAACTTCTTCCCAATCACTTTTTTTATCACTCTTTATATCTTTTTGTTGATAAAGTTGTCCTAAAATATTCCCCATTATTTTACCTTTTTCATATGGATTGTCAGTATTTTTTTCATGATGAGCAAGTCCAAAAGAGGGGAGAAGAATCATGATTCCTAATATTAAATAAAATATTTTCATTTTTTTCATATATGAGCACTCCTTTTTTTAAAATACTACTCATAAGCAATTTCTAGATTGTCAAATAAAAAACTGCCTTCTATTGCAGAATCAAAATTTATACTTTGTATATAAAGTCTTTCTACGATAGCTGGATAGGAAATTTCTGTTGGAAGATCATATTTTAAATATTTCCATCCAGTCCAATTAATTTTATTTGTTAAAGGAATATGGTATAATTTTCCATTCGTGTCTTTTAGCACTATCCCCATTTGATGATTATTTTGCTGAAAAGAGTATACAGAAATACCCAACTTTCCTTTTTTAGAAATATATATTTTTTTATTTTCATATACTAAATTCGCCATATTTTTTCTAGAGGGATTTATAAAATTATAAGTTACTTTTAATGAATATTTTCCTTCATTTTTTTGAGTATCTTTTATAAGTTTTCCTTGTATATTTTTATTTGAACCTATAAAAAAAGTATTTACTGTTTCAAATCCATCTAAAAGAATTTTTTTAGATGGATTTGTTTCTTGTATAATAGGTGTACTTTCTTCATTTTCAGAAATTTGGAGTTTATCTGTCTTGATAGAAGATGAAAAAGGGTCTTCTTTTATGAGATCTATTTTTTTAAAAACTTCTTCATTTTGTAGAAAAGAATCTTTCACAGGTTTAGATAAACTATAAAAATTTAATGAAATAGAGCTAGATAAAATGTGATCTTCAACACTTTCTATTTGTAATTCATCTATGATTATTTTCTTTTTATACCCTCTTATTTTTTTCAAAAAAATTATCAAATCATCATAGGTACATTTCATCGGAATTATAGCTTTTATACAAAATATTTCTTGATCTTTAATTTTTTCTTTGTTTTCTTTTGAAAATTGAATAGAATCAAATTCTACATTGCTATTATAAAAAATTTCATTACAAATCAAAAGAATATGTTCTTGCTTAAGAGATAAAAAAATTTTATCATTTGCTTTCTTTATTTCTTTATTCGATTGTTCATATTCTTCATCAATAATTTGTTTTTGATTTAAAATATTTTTTCTTTCTTCTAATTTTTTTGTATGAATTTGTAGTGTTTCTTTTAAAGATTTCAATTTGCATATTTGTGGAGATAAAATATAAAAATAATAAAAACAAAAAACAATAAGTATGATGATAACTTTTGTGAATAGCACCTTTCTTTTTAGATACATGATCTTAAAACTCCTTTATACAAAAAATAAGAGTAAACTCATAGTTTTCTTTCTTTTCAATATTAGAAATAAATATTTCTTCAAAACAATTTGTACATTCTAAATTATGTTGAAACTGTGCAATAGCTATTTGAGTTGTAGCAAAACCTCTTATTTTAATTTCTTTAAAGTTAATTTGAATAGTTTGAAAAAACAAATTATTCGGAGTCATATTTTTAAGAGTATTTAATAAATAATCATTGATTATATCTTTGTCTCTTATATATAAATTTAAATTATCCAATTCATTTATATAGTTTTTCATCTTGCTTATACTTTCTTTCTTGTTTTGAATATCTTTTATTTTGTCATAAGAAAGATTGGAGTTTTCTTTATTTACAATATCTATTTGATAATTGATTTTTTTTATATGAAAAAAATTCAAAAAAGGAATCACTAAAAATGCAAAGATAAAAATCATAATTATAATATAGCGGATCAATTTACTTATGTTTTTTATTTTTTTATCATGTAAGTGAACATTGAAAAAGTTAAAATTATTCACTTTCATTCCTTCTTTCTATGTTCTAATGATTGTACCTATGGCATTTAGATATTTTTTTATATCTAGATCTGCATCAAAAGATTCTATTTTTATCTGAGTCATAGAATGAATATCTCCTACTAAGCTTCCAAAATATTTTTCAATGGTTTCTCTTATATAAATGTCGTTTGCTTTGCCTCCTATTAAATAGATATTATTAATTTCATTTCCTAAATTTTCACTACTATAATAAATCAAAATTCTTTCTATTTCATCTATCCATTGATTTTCATGGTAGGATACTATTTTGGTGCCTTGAAGAACTCCTTTGTAAAAAATATGTATATGAATCCATTTGTAACCTAAATCTAAAACCGCTATACTTTCTTTTTTATGCATAAATATTTTATAGAAATTAAATAATTTATAAATAGAATGAAAATGACTTTCTAACAAAAGAGGTTGTAGACCCAAACTTTTGCCTAGTTGCCAAAACTCTTTTATTACAGACTTAGGTAAACTTGCTAAGAGAATACGGGTCTTTTGAACACCATTTATATATATATCCTCTAGTTTTTTGTATTGTAGAACACGATCTTTTAATAATTGAGGAAATTTTTGTAATACTTCATATTCTATCATTTGGCATAATTGCTTAGAAGAAGCATAAGGCAAAATAAGTTGTCTAGTAATCATTTCTTCACTTTCTACTGTAAAAGTCACTTTTTTTATTTTAATCTCTTTATAGGATAAGACATTACTCAAAGTTTCTTTCAATTTTATTAGATCAATAATTTTTCCGTTTAGTATACAATCCTTTGGAGTAGGAATACATTCAGCTTGTTGAACGATTACTTTATTTTTTTTGCATCTTCCTATCACCATTTTGGTACTATGGTTCCCTATATCTATAGATAAAACATTTTCCCAAAACATTTTATTACCTCCTAGGGAATATTTTTAGGATATAATTGTTCTCCCAAACCACCATTTTTATCATAATAAATTAAAATATTTTCATTTTTATCTATCTTAACTCTAAAAGCTTTTTCACTAGTTTTTTGTGGTTTAGGAACCTCTTCCAAGTATTCTCTATACACCACTTCATTTGATATTTTTTCACCATTTTCACTAATTAAAAATTCATTAAAGGTTTCTTGTGTATCCATATAATATAATCGAATCGCATTAACAATCGTTACTGCTGTAGCTTCATCTGCTTTTTGAGCTGCACTTTCTTTGAATTTCCCAAAGAAAGGGGTACTAATAGAAGTTAAAATTCCTATTATTGCTAATACTATAATTAATTCAAGTAAAGTGTACCCTCTTTCATTTGATATTTTTTTATTCATTTTATTGCCTCCTATCTAAGAGATTGTATATACCATATCCAATAAAGGTAAAGTAATTGATATACTAATAAATCCTACAACTATAGCCATTATTATTGTCATACATGGCTCAAATAAAGTAATCATTTTTTGTACCCCTAGTTCTATTTCCTCATCATAAAAATCAGCAATTTTATCTAGAAGAATATCTAACTGCCCAGAAGCTTCACCGATTTTTACCATAGATATCAGTATACTTGGAAAAAATGAAACACTCTTCATAGATTCTTCCAAGCTTTTTCCAATAATTATAGCCTTTGACATTTCATTTATATATTTTTTTACATATTGATTGCTAATCACTTTTTTTGTTATTTCTAAGGCTTGGACAAGTGAAATCCCACTAGAAAGAAGAATTCCTAGCGTTCTTGAAAATTTACAAAATACAATCTTCTTAATAATAATATTTACAAAAGGTATTCTCAAGAGTATATCATCAAATATAAACCTCACTTTTTCTTTGCGAAGTAAAATTTTTATGATATAAATCAATAAAATGAATAAAAATAAAATACTATATTTATGTTGCCTATATAGATTACTTATCCATAATAAAATTTGAGTAGGAATAGGGAGAGGAATATTTTCTTGTTTAAAAATTTCAATAAATGTAGGCATTACAAATTCAACCATAAAGATGCTTACTAAAACACATAAAAAAAATAATATTACAGGATAAAACATAGCTTTTTTTATTACTTCTTTAGTCTTTGTTTCTTTTTCATAGTGCAAGGATAAATTTTTTAGTATTTTTTCTAATTGTCCAGATATTTCTCCTGCTTCTATCATATGAATAAAAAATTCAGGCAAAAAATTTTGTTGTCTCTCTAATGCTTGGGAAAAAGATATGCCTTGATTCAAACTTTTTATAATGTATCTTAGAGTATTCTTGAATTTTTTGTTTTCTGTTTGTTCTTCAATCGATTCAATACTTTGTAAAATAGGAATTCCTGCATGTATCATAGTAAAGATTTGTCTAGAAAATATAGCCAAATCATTTGAACAAATTTTACTCCTAAAATTATTTATTTCAAAAAATACGGGAATTATCTTCATAGGATAATACTTTTTTTGTATAAGCATATTTAATACTTCATTTTTATCTTTAGCATAATAAGTTCCTTTTTTATTTTCTCCTTCTTCAGTAAGAGCCATATAAATATAAGTAGGCATATATACACCTCTTTTATATTGATAAAATTTGTATTACACTTTAATTTTTTTCATTTTTATATATTTAATACATTTTTTAGAAATAAAAATTTTACAAAAAAAGAGATGCTTATTCATCTGTAAATAAGCATCTCTCTTTTTTTCGTTTTTCAATTCAATTTGTACAAACTCTATTTTTGTAATTTTATAATATGAGTTTACATATATTGTTTGTATATTCCACAGGGTCATTTATTGTTAATCCTTCAATAAGTAATGCTTGATCATATAGCACATTAGTATATACCTTTAGCTTTTCTTGATCATGATCAAAGGCTTCTCTTAGAGCTTTAAATACTTCATGATTGATGTTGATTTCTAAAACTCTCTCCGATTTAATTTCTTGATTGCTTGGCATTGCATTTAATATTTTTTCCATTTCAATTGTCAATTCTCCATCCGTAGAAATACATACAGGATGATTTTTCAGTCTTTTAGATGCTCTAACATCTTTTACCTTATCACATAGAATATCCTTCATAAATTGAAAAACTTCTTTACTACCTTCAATTTCAGAATTTTGTTTTTCTTCGTTCTCATTTTCTTCTATACCTAAATCTCCACTAGATACAGACTTAAATTCTTTTTCTTTATAATTCATGAGCATACGAATTGCAAATTCATCTACATCATCAGTGAAATATAAAATTTCATAGCCTTGCTCTGATAAAAGTTCTGTTTGAGGCATTTTATCAATTCTTTCAACAGAATCTCCAGAGGCATAATAAATATATTTTTGATCATTTTTCATTCTATTTACATATTCATCTAAAGTTACCATTTTCTTTTCTTTTGAAGAATAAAACATGAGTAAATCTTGTAGTATATTTTTATTTTGTCCAAAATCTTCGTAAACTCCGTATTTGATTTGTCTACCAAAGCTTTTATAGAATTCCTCATACTTTTCTCTTTCATTTTTTAGCAAAGATTGTAATTCACTTTTAATTTTTTCTTTAATTTTTTTAGCAATAATCTTTAATTGCCTATCATGTTGAAGTATTTCTCTTGAAATATTTAAAGATAAATCTTCAGAATCAACTATACCTTTTACAAAGCTAAAATAATCTGGTATTAGGTCAGCACATTTATTCATGATTAATACACCATTTGAGTATAATTCTAATCCTTTTTCATATTCCTTTGTATAAAAATCATATGGCATTTTTTCTGGTATAAATAATATTGCATTATATCTTACTGCTCCATCAATATTTATATGCATATAGCTTAGAGGTTTATCAAACCCATAACGTTTTTCAGAATAAAAGTTTTCATAATCTTCTTTTGTAAGCTCATTTTTATTTTTACGCCACATTGGAACCATGCTATTTATAATTTTTTCTTCTACTACTTCTTCATATTCGTCCTCTGAGCCTTCTTTTAATTTACTTGTAGCAATATCCATTTTAATAGGATATCTAATAAAATCTGAGTATTTTTTTATAATAGACTGTAATCTATATTCTTGTAAAAATTCTTCATATTTTTCGTCTTCTGTATCTTCTTTAATCTTAAGAATAATTTCTGTTCCAATTTTTTCTTTTTCATATTCTTCAATGGTATATCCATCAGCTCCTGTTGATTCCCATTTATACCCTTGGTCGCTTCCTAATGCCTTACTAATCACCACAACAGATTCTGCTACCATAAATGCAGAATAAAACCCTACTCCAAACTGACCTATTATATCAAATCCGTCTTTTAATTCATTTTCCCTCTTAAATGCAAATGAACCACTTTTTGCGATTATCCCTAAATTTTCCTCTAATTCTTCCTTTGTCATTCCTATTCCAGTATCAGATATGGTTAATGTTTTATTATCTTTATCAGTTGTGATTTTTATGTAGTAATCACTTTGATTGAATGTAATATTTTCATCTGTTAATGCTTTATAATACATTTTATCAATGGCATCACTTGAATTTGAAATAAGTTCTCTTAAAAATATTTCTTTGTGGGTATAAATAGAGTGAATCATTAAATCTAACAATCGTTTAGATTCTGCTTTAAATTCTTTTTTCATTATATTATTATTCTCCTTTCGTAGAAACTTTTTTATATAATTAGCACTCTATTTAATAGAGTGCTAATTATAATTTAACAAATTTATTTTATTTGTCAATGCTTTTATATATAAAATTAATATTTATTTGATTTTCTAACAAATTTTTTAGCTTGTTCATAGGTACTTCTTAAAAAAATTCTTATTTTCATGAATTTCTACATATGAACAGATAAGTATAAATTTATAATTTCTGAACCATAAAATATAGCTAAACATACTGAAAGAGCAATAAATGGTCCAAAAGCAATAGAGTCTTTTCTTTTCCTAATTTTAAATAAGATTAGGATGATAGAAAAAATTGATCCAATACAAAAAGAAAAAAAAGTAATAAAGATAATCATCTTCCATCCAAAAAACAATCCTAAAATACCCATTAATTTAATATCACCACCGCCCATAGCATTTGTGAGTATGGCAATCATAAAAAAAAATCCTCCTCCTATAACAAATCCAAGTAAAGAATCTTTAAAAGATAAAAGATTAAAATTTTTATATAAAAGAAAAATAACTGCTATTATAAATCCAAATAAGTTACATTCATCTGGTATGATTTTAAATTGAATATCTATCATAGAAATTACAATTAATAAGCTAGAAAGAATTATATATTGTATAAAAAATATAGAGACATCATATTTTATATACAAAGATAAATACACAAGTCCATTCAACAACTCTATAAATGGATACTTTATAGAAATATTTTCTCCACAATATCTACATTTTCCTTTATGAAATAAAAAACTAATAATAGGTATTAAGTCTATAGGTTTTAAATTAGTATTACACTTTATACAATAAGAAGGACGATCAATAATAGATACTCCTTTAGGGATTCTATAAATACATACATTCAAAAACGATCCTATGAGCAATCCTAATATAAAAATTAGTAGTTTCATTTTATTAATCCTCCAATTTTAATTTTTTTATTTTGATAATTGTATCGCTAAATTTTATAGTATATATTTTTCTAAATTTTCTTTTTCTATTGCATAAGTAAGAGCAGTTTTTTTATCAATGACCATCTGATTATAAAATTCTAAAATAGAGTGATCCATTGTTTTCATTCCAAATTTAGAACCAGTTTGTATATTTGTTTGCAATTGATGAGTTTTTCCTTCTCTAATCAAATTTCTAATAGCAGAAGTAGCTACCATAATTTCCATAGTTGCAATTCTACCATACTGATCCTTTCTGGGAAGAAGCTGTTGAGATATAACTCCTTCTAAGACAGTAGATAATTGTACTCTAATTTGTTGCTGTTGATGAAATGGAAAAATATCAATAATTCTATCAATTGTTTTTGCAGCTCCTACTGTATGTAAAGTAGACAATACCAAATGTCCTGTTTCAGCTGCAGTCATAGCAGTACTAATTGTTTCTAAATCTCTCATCTCTCCTACTAATATAACGTCTGGATCTTGACGAAGAGCAGCTCTTAATGCATTTGCAAAACTTTTCGAATCATCTCCAATTTCTCTTTGATTCACAATACTTTTATTGTGTTTATGTAAATATTCTATGGGATCTTCTAAGGTTAGAATATGACAATTTCTATTTTCATTAATATAATCAATCATAGATGCTAAGGTAGTTGATTTTCCACTTCCAGTAGGTCCTGTGACCAAGATGAGTCCTCTTTGCTTTAATGCTAATTCTTTTAAAACAGAAGGTAATCCAAGTTCATCAATAGTTGGAATCCTAAGAGATAAACATCTTAAAGCTATGCCATAGCTACCTCTTTGCTTATAAATATTTACTCTAAATCTTCCAAGTCCTGAATGTGAAAAAGATAAATCTATTTCTCCCTTTTCTTGTAGCTCTATAAAATGTTCATGAGTGAGAAGTTCTTGTACCAAAAGCTCTGTATCTTGATGTGATAATGCTTTTTCATTTATTTTCTGAAGACTTCCATTCACACGAATAATAGGAGGAATCCCTATGGTAATGTGTAAATCAGATGCATTAGATTCAATTGTTTTTCTTAATAATTCTATAATACTCATATGACACCACCTAATCTAAACTATAAGAAACTTTAATCATTTCTTCTACAGTTGTAATCCCTAAAAGTACTAACTCCATACAACTTTCTTTTAAAGAAATCATTCCTTTTTGAAGTGATTTTTGTCTAAGCAAATCTATACTTTCTTGTGTATCAATAATTGTTCTTATTTCTTTATAAATAGGCATAATTTCATGAACTGCTATTCTTCTTTTGTATCCTGTATAATTACAATAGCTACATCCTCGTCCTTTATACGCCATAAAGGAGTTCTCCATAGTTAATAATTTTTTTTCATCTTCTGTAACCATATATCCTTCTTTACAGTGATCGCAAATTTTTTTTACAAGTCGTTGAGAAATGACTCCTGTAAGAGCAGAAGAAACAAGATAAGGTTCCACTCCCATATCTACCAATCTAGCAATTGTTGCTGAGGAATTGTTTGTATGCATAGTGCTTAGAACCAAATGCCCTGTAATAGCAGCTCTTACAGCTATATGAGCAGTTTCAGCATCTCTTATTTCTCCAATCATGATAATATCAGGATCTTGTCTCAAAATAGATCTTAGTGCACTTGCAAAAGTTAAATCAGCTTTTGTATTTACTTGTACTTGATTAATACCATGCAATCTATATTCTATAGGGTCTTCTACTGTAATAATATTTTTTTGCAGCTCATTTAATTCCCTTAAAATAGTATACATAGTTGTAGTTTTGCCACTTCCAGTAGGGCCTGTCATCAATATCATTCCACTTGGGCTTTTAATAATAGAGTCAAAACTATCTAAATTCTTTTTTGAAAATCCTAATTGACTCTTTGATAATAAAAAATTACTTCTATCCAATAATCTAATCACTATTTTTTCTCCGTATACTGTAGGTAGAGTAGAAATACGAAGATCAATTTCTTTTCCATCAATATTTGTCTCAACTCGACCATCTTGTGGAACTCTTCTTTCTGCAATATTCATTTTTCCCATAATTTTAATTCTCGTAATAATAGCTGAATGAGTAGCTTTTTCCGTAGACATAATCTCTTGTAAATTTCCATCAATTCTAAATCGAACTCTTACTTTATGTTCAAAGGGCTCAATATGTATATCACTAGCTTTAGATTTTACTCCTTGACGAATAATCGAATTCATCAAACGAACAACAGGAGCATTGTTGATTTCATTTGAAATAGATTCATCCATTTGAGTAACGTTCTCTATCCGATATTGATTTTTAAAGTCTTTCACTGCTTTTTCAGCACTTTCTTTTCCATAATAATAATCAATAGCATTTAAAATAGAATCTTTTGTTGCAATAACAGAATTTATTTCTAAATTTGTAGCAATCTTTACATCATCTATAGCAAAAATATTGAGTGGATCTGCCATAGCTACTATTAATGTATTATTTTCTCGTTTGATAGGAATAAGTAGATGTCTTCTAGCCAAATCTTCGCTGATTAATAAAGGAACTTTAGGTTCTATAACATATTTTTCAATATCCACATGAGGAATTCCCAATTGAAATTCTAAAACCTCTATAATTTGTTCTTCTGTTACAAATCCTTTATCAATCAAAATTTCTCCAAACTTTTTTTCAGATGAGTGTTGTAGTTTTAAAACTTCATTTAATTGATCCTGTGTAATAAAATTTTCTTGAACCAACAAATTACCTAATCTTTTTTTAAATAGTTTCATTCTTTTTCTCCTTTTTAAAAACTTTATTGATTAATATTCTAAGACAATAAGATAATTTTCATAATCGTTTTTTAAAAAATTTTTCTTTTTATATCTTTAAATATCTAATAATTATAGGCAATAATTCCCAAATTTATACTTTGTATATATTTAATAATATAGCCTTTTTTGTATTATTAGATGATATTATTACAATAAAGCTAGTATTTTTTATATTTTATTCTAAATCATATAACTACTCGGAAATTAAAATGTTTAATGATTTAATAATATAAAATTATTAAATTTTATATTTAAAAAACATTAGACTTCTATAATAAAAGAAACGCTAACAATAAAATATACTTTCATTGTTAGCGTTTTTTTCTACTAATCAGTCAACTGTTTAAATAACTCCTTTGTTGCAGGATAAATTTTTCTAAACTTCTCATACTTCTTATCATAAAGTTTACTTTTATCTTTACTTGGATAAATACTTTCTGTTATTTTTAATAATTTAGAACAAGCATCTTCAACTGTATCAAACATTCCAAATCCAACAGAAGCTAAGATTGCAGCTCCATAAGCAGGACCTTCATTTGTATTGAGTTTATTAACCGTCACATTTAATATATCAGCAATAATCTCACACCAAAGTCTACTCTTTGCACCACCACCATTAATATTAACATTAGCAATCTCAATTCCCATTTTTTTCATAATTTCAAATGTATCACGAAGAGAAAACGCAACTCCTTCTAACACAGCTCGAGTCATATGTTTTCTTTCATGAGTAAGATCTAATCCAATAAAAGTACCTCTACAATTCGCATCATTATGTGGTGTTCTCTCCCCCATTAAATATGGCAGATAAAATAAACTTTCCTCTATTTTTACTTCTTTAGCTCCATCTAATAACTTATCAAAATCATTAGTTTCATTTATTTTCTCAACCCACCATTTTAGTGAAGCTGCTGCAGCAAGTGTTACCCCCATTAGATGATATTTTCCATTTGCATGACAAAATGAATGCAAACTATTTTTTTCATCCACGAAAAATTTTTCATTTGAAGTAAAAACCACACCTGAGGTTCCAAGGGATAATGAACATGATCCAGGTCCTACTATTCCACAACCAACTGCAGCAACCGCTTGATCTCCTCCACCAATAATAATTTTTACATCTTGACTTAATCCTAGTTCATTTGCAAGTTCAGCTTTTATATTTCCAATCACTTCATAAGATTCATATAACTTTGGTAGCTGACTTTCAGATATTCCTAAGAGATTCATCATTTCTTGAGACCATTTTCTATTTTTAACATCCAAATATAAAGTCCCTGATGCATCTGACATATCTGTAGCAAATACACCTGACATTTTATATGCTATATAATCTTTAGGAAGCATGATTTTTTTAGTTTTAGCAAAATTTTCTGGTTCATTTTCTTTAAGCCATAATATTTTAGGAGCAGTAAATCCTGTCAAAGCGAGATTTCCTGTCCACTTAGATATTTTATTTTGTCCAATTTCTTCATTAAGATATAAACATTCTTTCTCTGTTCTTTGATCATTCCAAAGAATTGCAGGTCTTACAACCTTGTCATCTTGATCAAGTGTTACCAACCCATGCATTTGTCCACTAAAACTTATTGCTTTTACTTCATTTTTATCTAAACTATCTAAAAGTTCTTTAAATCCATTGATAGACTGCTTCCACCAATCCTCTGGATTTTGTTCAGACCAAAGAGGTTTTGGAAAAGAAAGTGGATATTCTTTACTGATAGATTTAGCAATTGTTCCTTTTTCATCAACAGCAATCATTTTTACGGATGTTGTTCCTATGTCTATTCCTATAAAATACACGATATCCCTTCTTTCTATTTTAGCAATCTATTTTATCTTAATTACTGCTTTTACAACATCTTTTGCATTCTCTACAACAAAATCAAAAGCTTCTTTTGTATGCTCAAAGTCAAATTCATGACTTACAACATCTGCTACCTTTATAGCACCACTAGCAATAGCATTAATGGCAGTTGGATATAAATTTCTATAACGAAATACAGTCTCTAGTCTAGCTTCTTTGCCCATAAGTTTCATAAAATTAAATTCTATCTCATCTTTTGGTGCCATTCCAACTAAAACAATTGTACCCCCACGTTTTACTACATCTACTGTCTGTTTAACAGTTATTTCCGCTCCTGCTGTCTCAATTACAACATCTGCTCCCTTACCATCTGTTAACTCATCTATTTTCTTTAATACATCCACATCTTTTGCATTTATGATATCTGTTGCTCCAAGTTTTTTTGCAGTTTTAAGTCTATTTTCTAAGATGTCTACAACAATTATTTTAGAAGCACCTTTGGCCTTACAGGAAAGGATCGTCATAAGGCCAATACATCCTGTTCCAAATACTACAACTGTATCTCCTAATTTCACATCTCCTTGATTAGATGCATGTAATCCAACTGCAAGGGGTTCTACTAATGCCCCTTCTAAATTTGATACTTTTTCTGGAAGTTTAAAACACATATCTTCAGGATGTTTAACATAGTTTGTAAATACACCATGATATGGAGGTGTTGCAAAAAATTCTACATCTGGACAAAGATTATATTTACCCTCTTTACAGAATTCACATTTTCCACAAGTTTTACCTGGTTCTAATGCAACTCTATCTCCGACAGCAATATTTTTTACAGCACTTCCTACTTTTATAACTTCTCCAGCACATTCATGTCCTAAAATAAAATCTCCTTCTACAACAAAGTCTCCTATTCTTCCATGTTGATAATAGTGCACATCTGAACCACATATACCAACCATATCTACTTTAACTAAAACATCTTTATCTGTTAATTCAGGCATAGGAACATCTTTTATTACCATATTATTTGTACCTTGCATAAAAATAGCTTTGTTATCCATCTTTTCATCCTCCATTGACCTATTCATATCTATTCATAATTGAATGGATATTTACTGTATATTTTTATAATCTAATTTCTTATAGCACCTGCTTTTTTATGCATTTCTATGTATTCAGAAACATTATCCTTATTAATTAAAGGACATTCAATATCAATATCAATCTGTTTTTCAACACCTGTTACGAGTTTGTGACTTGTATCTAAAAGTGCTTTTGCAAGATCATATGCACTTTGTAGACTTGTTGAAGTCATAATACCATCTTTAATTAATAAAACAGCTTCAGCAGTACCATCCACTCCATAAGCCAATGTTTCTTTGAATTTTGGATTATTTTTAATAACTTCTAAAGCTCCAGCAGCCATGTTATCGTTCATAGAAATAATTGCATCTATTTTATCATTTGCTTGTACCCATGTTTCCATATAATTCATAGCTTCATCTTTATTCCAGTTAGCAATTTCTTCTCCAACAATTTTCACATCAGGACGTTTGTCAAAAAATTCTTTTTTCCAGCTTTCACGTCTTGCATCAGCATGAAAATTTCCTGGAGGTCCGTCTAATACAACTACTTTTGCATTCTGAGGAATTTGTTCAAGTGCAACAACAGCATTTACTTTTGCTTGCTCATATGGATCAGCATCTACAGAAGATGCTCCATTGACTCCATCAATTCTAGCATTTGTTGTAATTGTAATAATTCCTGCTTCAACGGCTTTTTCTGCATATGCTCTTTGAGCCTCACCATTATTTGGTTGAATGATAATTGCATCATACTTGCTTGTAATAGCATTTTCAATTAATGCATTTTGAGTAGCATCTGAAGATTGACCATCAAATATATCAACAACCATATCTTCATATTTATCTGCTTCTTCTAAAACTGCATTTGCAAGCCATGCTGCAAAAGAATCTGACTGTGATCTTACAATATAAGCAACTCTATAAGGGTTATCTTTTCCCTTTTCTGCCTTGTCTTCATTTTTAGAGCCTGTACAACCTGACAACATAGATACAACTAACATAAATCCTAATAATACTGCTAAGTATTTTTTCATTGAATTCCCTCCTAAAATTTATTATTTTAATAGATATAATCTAATAAAATCTACTTTGACTTTGCTTGAACTTTTCCTAGTGTACCTTTTGTTCTTCTGCTCTTTGCCCATATATCATAGATAACAGCTAATGCAATTATAGCTCCACGTATGATTTGTTGTAAATATGAATTAACACGTGTTAAAACCATGATATTATCTAAAAATCCAACTATAAATGAACCTGCTAACGTTCCTAATGATGTCCCAATTCCTCCTGTAAAGCTTGTTCCTCCAATTACAGCTGCTGTAAGTGCATTAAATTCATATCCAACTGCACCATTTGGCATACCACCGTTAACTCTAGACATAAATATTGCTCCTGCTATACCAACAAATATTCCATTAATTATAAATGCTTTCATCTTTACAGTATCTACGTTGATACCAGATGCATTAGCAGCTTCTTCATTACCTCCAATTGCATATACTGATCTACCTAGTACAGTATGTTTTAATATGTACCATATTGTAAATAAAATAACCAACATAAAAACAATAGGTGTAGGAATACCAAAAGTAAATCCTTGCCCTAACTTTATGTAATCTCCAATTTGATAAATATTTTGACCATTTGTATATAGTAGTGCAGCTCCACGAGCCATAGTCATCATGGCAAGTGTTGCAATAAAGGGAGGTGCTTTAAATTTTGTAATCATTAATCCATTAATTATATTACAGGCTACACTCACTAAAATAGCTACCATTAAAGCAATTACAATAGATTCTGTTTTGATGTATGCAGATACTGAAAATACACCTGCCAATGCTAAAACTGAGCCTGAGGATAAATCTAACATACCACATATAATCAATATCGTTTGTCCAAAAGCAAGTATTGTTACTACTGAAATTTGTCTTGAAATATTTGATAAATTATTCAATGATAAAAAGTTTTCATCTACAATAGAAGATATTATAAACAATACAATAAGAACTAAAAATATACTATATTTACTTTTCATATCTGCATATAATTTATTTATACGATTTGTTTTCATATCATTCGGCTCCTTTTAACTTATTACTTGGGTTGCATATCTCATAATATTTTCTTGTGAAAATTCTTTTCTTTCTAGTTCTCCTGAAATCTTACCTGATGTTACAACATATATTCTGTCACACATACCAATAAGTTCAGGTAGCTCTGAAGAAACCATTACAATCCCTTTTTTTTGTTTTGCTAATTCTGATATCAATTTATATATTTCATACTTTGCACCGACATCAATTCCTCGTGTAGGCTCATCTACAATCAAAATATCTGGATCAGTAAGCATCCATTTTGCTAAAATAACCTTTTGTTGATTTCCTCCACTTAATGATTCAATGCTCGTTTCAATTGTAGGTGTTTTTACCTTCATTTTTTTACAATAATCTATAATTGTATCTGTTTCCTCTTTTGAATGAAGCATCCCCTTATAAATAAATTTTTTTAAATTGCTCAGAGAAATATTTTCTTTAACACTTCTAACAGGTATAATCCCGTATCTTCTTCTGTCTTCTGATAACATAACCATCTTCTTTTGTATGCTATCTTTTGCACTCTTGATTTTTGTTTGTTTACCTTTGATAAAAATCTCACCTGATTGATATTCATCAAGTCCAAATAAAGCTCTCATAATCTCTGTCCGACCTGCTCCCATAAGCCCTGCAAATCCAACAATCTCTCCTTCACGAACAAAAAAATTTACATCTTGAAAAACACCGTGATTAGTTAATTCTTTAACCTCAAGTACCTTCTCTCCAATTTGTATATCTTCTTTTGGGAAGTTACTTTCTAGTTTTCTTCCTACCATTTGAGCAATAACCGTTTCCATATCATAATCTTCTTTTACTCTAGAATCTACAACACAACCATCTCTAAATACAGTTATTTCATCAGCTATTCTAAAAATTTCATCCATCTTATGAGATATGTATACGATACTTTTACCTCTATCTCTTAATTCTTTAATTTTTTTAAGCAGTAATTCAACTTCTTTTTGTGTAATGGCTGATGTAGGTTCATCCATAATAATGATATCAGAATTATAAGAAATAGCCTTTAAAATTTCTAACATTTGTATATCTGAAACTGTCAAATCTTTAAGTTTTGTTTCAGGAAAATAATTTAAATTTTCCTTCTTTAACAAAGAAATCGTACGTTTTCTAATTTCAGGCCAATCCACTTTTCCATACTTATTCTTAGGCCAATTACCTACAAAGAGACTCTCCTCAACCGTCATCTCTGGTATATAGTTTAATTCTTGAAAAATCATAGATATTCCAAGACTTCTTGCTTGAATAGGATTTTGTATTTTTACAATTTTTTCATCAATTAATATATCGCCTTCATCTGCTTGGTGTATTCCATTTATAATTTTCATTAATGTAGATTTTCCAGCACCATTTTCTCCACATAACACATGGACTGAACCTTTTTTTACAGCAAAATTAATTTTATCTAACGCTTTTACACCTGGAAAAGATTTTTCAATATTAGACACCCTTAATTTAATTCCTTCATTCATGGTTTTCTCCTTCCATACGTTTTATATTCTCATATATTCTTAGTAGTAATAATCATACAGTTTATAATTTAAACACCTTTGTAGTCTCTCTTTCGATTAGTTGTGTTTCTATTATATAATCTTTGATTAAAACTTCTTCTCCATTGATTAACTTTATTAATAATTGTACAATCATAGTTCCTAATTTTTCTATTGGTTGACTTATAGTAGTCAAAGAAGGATATAATAATTCACCAATAAAACTATTATCAAATCCAATAATTTTGACTTCTTGTGGAATTTGAATACCACTTTTTTTAATAAATCTCATTACTGTAGCAGCAGCAATATCATTAAAAACAAATATTCCATCATAATCTCTAATATTTTTTATACTTTTTTTATCTACTTCTAACATTTTTACTTGAAAATCACTTTGAAATTCAACTATGTCAATTTTTATGTTTTTAGCCTTTGCCGCATCTAAAAAACCTGTATATCTAAGTTCCGTTGCTTCAAAACACTGTGGTCCTTTTATATGCAGTATTTTTCTACACCCTCTTTGGTATAAATGTTCAAAAGCAATCTTTCCTCCATTGTAATTATCTGAAGAAATGGTAATAATATTATCTAATATATGATTTTCAAAAGCTATTACAGGAATATCAATATTAACATACTCTTCCTTACATTGACTTCTAGAAGCAATAATCCCAGCTACTCTATGACTTTGCAAAACCTCTAAATAATTTTTTTCTTTTTCTTTATCATCATCTGTATTGCATAAAAATATAGTATATCCCATATTTTTTGCATAGTCTTCAATGATTGCCGCCATTTGATTAAAAAACGGATTGGATATATTTGGTATCATCAATCCTATAGTCTTTGAATTTTTTGTAAACATTGCTCTTGCTAATGCATTTGGTGTATAATTTAATTCTTCGATAACCACTTGTATTTTTTTTCTTGCTTCTTCACTTACATAACCGTTATCATTTAAATATCTAGATACTGTAGCAATGCTTATCCCTGCTTTTTTTGCAATTTCTCTAATATTTGACATAAATTATCTTACCCCTACAAAACTTTAATATAGTCTCCCTCAATTTTTACTTAACCTCATTCTTTTGATAATATTATTAATCCTATTCTCATGTATGTATTAAATCCTGTAAAACATATTCGGCAAAAGGTCTACAAATCATCCTTTATCCAATAGCTAGCTATTTAATAACAGTTAAAATGCATTTCAAAATAATTTTTTCATTATAAATTGATCTATTTCATAAAACCAGTATGAAACATGTTACATGCTGATTTTACCATACCATCTTACAGACTGTCAATATTCGACTCAAAAAATCAAACTGCTCCTCAATTAAACCAAATACAGGGATCCTGGCTGTATTTAATCTTACTTTAAAACAATTCTTAAAAAATAAAAAAGAAAATGTCAGCATAAGCTAACATTTTTATCAGTCTTCATGTTTTTCTTTTTTATCTAAATTGGTTATATTTATTTATTGATCAATTTAAATGATTTAAAGAATTTATCTATATCTTCTTTATTTTTTTCATACAAATCCCCCACTTATTCATAATAGTTTTAAAAATTGTCTAGTATTATAGAAAGATAAAATAATACATATTATTACAATTTTATACAATTATATATATTTATAATTGATTTTTCAACATACATAGTATGAAATAGTCCTACAGTACTAATTGCTCTTTTAAAGTTTTTATAGTCAATTACTGATTTTTTATGGATTGGAAAAGAGAATCATCTTTTAGTAATTGACTGATTTCCTTTTTTATTTTTCAAGTGACTAAAAACCTTTCTAATGATAAAATATATATAACATAAGCAGGATATATTGAAAGGATGAATAATATGGAAAATATACTACAACAAATACTAAATGAAATTAAAGAACTTAAACAAAATCAAATTCAAACTAATGAACGTCTTGATAACATGCAATCTGATATCAAGGATTTAAAACAAAGTCAAGTCAAATTAGAACAAGGCCAAGCTAAATTAGAACAAGGTCAACAAGAAATCAAAGATCATCTCACTCAATTGGATACTAAAAATGCTGATAGTCATAGAGAAATTAATCATAAGATCGATAACTTATCAAAAGACTTTACAGTTGTAGAAGCCGTTACTGGAAAAAACATGACTGACATTGCACATTTAAAATCTATTAAATAAACTAAACATTTTAATTTGATTTTCAAAAAAGTCACTGAATGAAAGTGGCTTTTATTTCTGTATCAAAAAAGAATACAATAAGATTAGATAATAATGTATCAGAAAGGTGATCTCATGGATACAAAAAGAAAATGTCAGCATAAGCTAACATTTTTATCAGTCTTCATTTTTTTCCTTTTTATCTAAATTGGTTATATAGAATGCTTTACCTAATTTTTTAATGGCTCTCTTTTCTATCCTTGAAACATAGGATCTAGAAATTCCTAAAAATTGTGCAATTTCTCTTTGTGTTTTACTTCCTCCATTTGCCAAACCATATCTAAGCTGTAAGACAGTCTTCTCTCTATTCTTTAATACATCTGCCATTTTTTCATATAATTTTTTTACTTGTATTTTTAGTTCTACTTCATCTAATACTTCATCTGTTTCTGTTCCTAATATATCCATTAAAGATATTTCATTGCCTTCTTTATCAACACCAATAGGATCTTGTAAGGAGACTTCATTTTTTGTTTTTTTGTTAGCACGTATTGTCATCAATATTTCATTTTCTATGTTTTTTAAATGCTACTTCATTCCTAAATATTTGATTATTTCTTCTTTAGATTTGTCTTCTTTGATCATATTTATAACTTTTCTTGTAATTTGTTTTTTATAAGTTTCCATTATATTTGTCTTTAATTTTTCTTGCTGCGTATAAGATACTTCTTCTAATCTTTTATTTTGAATAAAGATTTTCACTTCTATATCTTTCATTTTATTTTATCACCCTTTCTAATTTATCAAAAAAAATAGAGTATGTTAAATTTAGTCATTTCTTCTATTATTTTTGAATTGTTTTCTTTATATAAAAAAGCTATAATATTTATTAATTATGATAGGAGGAATACCTATGAAAAAACTAGCACTTTCCTTATTCCTTTCTTTAGGAATACTCTTATCCAGCACCTCTACTTATGCAGATTCTTATATGATGCATACGATTCAACCTAATGATACTTATCAAAATATAGCTAAAAAATACAATCAATCTGCTAATGAATTAAAAAAATTAAACAACGATTTAGGAGAATCATTGTATGCTGGAAACTTAATGAAAATAGAAGCTTTACCAAATCACAAAAATATTTCCATTCAAGTAGATGGAAAAGTAATTCATACAGATACGCAACCTTATTTAGAAAATGGCAGAACTTTCGTACCTATTCGTTTCATTAGCAACGCACTAGGTGTTGAAAACATTCAATGGATAGAAAAAACTAATACTGCAATTATCCAAAACAATAACTCAACTATTTCTCTTCCTCTTCATTCACGAACTGCGATAATCGATGATAAAAGTATATCTTTAGATGCTCCCATTAATATCTATAATGGCAGAACTTTTGTTCCTATTCGTTTCATAGCTGAAACCTTTAACTGTACAGTAACGTGGAATTCTGAAAAATACATAGTCTCTATTCAGACTAAAAAAAATAATGATTATCTTGAAGAAGATCTTTATTGGTTATCTAGAATCGTAGAAGCTGAAACTTCTGGTGAACCCTTTGATGGAAAATTAGCAGTAGCCAATGTAGTTCTCAACAGAAAAAATAGTCCTGATTTTCCAAGTACCATAAAAGAAGTAATTTTTGATAAAGAATATGGTTTTCAATTTACCCCTGTAATGAACAATACTATCTATAATACTCCATCACAAGAAAGTATTATAGCTGCACAAGAAGCACTTTTAGGAAATAATAATATTGAAAATGCATTATATTTCTTAAATCCACGTATTTCAACTAGTTTTTGGATTGTTGCTAATAGGCCTTTCTATAAAAGCATACATTTACATGATTTCTATCGATAATATATTAGACTAGAATCTAGTTAAAATAGATTCTAGTCTTTTTTGTTCTGTTTATATATATATTTCTATATACTCTTATAAAGGCTTTTCTTTTATCCTGTACCAATCTTTTAACTACATCTTAATTTTAAAAAGGTGATTTTATGAATATAGCCATTTATTCTAGAAAGTCAAGATTTACTCCTACTGGAGAATCTATTCAAAATCAAATTAAATTGTGTAAAGAACATGCATATGAAAAATTTAAAGCCATTCATAAATTTTTAATTTATGAAGATGAAGGTTTTAGTGGCAGCAATACACATAGACCAGCATATGAAAAAATGATACTTGATGCACAAAGAAAAGAGTTCGATATGTTAGTGTGTTATCGCTTAGATAGAATATCTAGAAATGTTTCTGATTTTTCTTATCTTATGCAGTTATTCAAAAAAAATAAAATAGAATTTATATCATTAAAAGAAAATTTTGATACATCTACATCTATGGGAAAAGCTATGCTATATATTTCATCTGTTTTTTCACAATTTGAAAAAGAAACGATTCAAGAAAGAATTAAAGATAATTTAATAGAACTCTCACGTACTGGAAGATGGCTTGGTGGTATGACTCCCACAGGATTTGAGTCTATTCCAGTTTTTTATATAAATCAAAATAACCATACAAAACAAATGTATCAACTTGCTCCTATTGAAAAAGAATTGAACACTGTAAAATTATTATTTAACAAATTTCTAGAATTTCAATCTCTTTCCCTTTTAAAATCTTATTGTAATAAAAATCTAATTCATACAAAGACAGGAAAAGATTATTATGAGCATTCTCTTAAACTTATTCTTACGAATCCTGTTTATGCTATGGCTGATATAAATATATATAAATATTTTCTCAATAAAAAAGTTCAAATCAGTAACTCCAAAGAAGATTTTAATGGTGAGTATGGGATAATGGTATATAACAAAAAAAAAGTTGAAAAAGGAAAAAGTATAAAAACAAAAAATATGTCTGATTGGATTTGTACAATAGGAAAACATAAAGGACTTATAGAGGGAAAAGATTGGATATTTGTACAAAATATTTTAACTTCAAAAAAAGCAAAAACCCCTCGTGAAGGTACTTCAGAAACTGGAATTCTTTCTGGACTTTTACTATGTGCACATTGTAATAAATTTATGAAAATTAAGTATGGTCAGCTCATAAAAAATACTAATCAAAGACATTATTACTATATTTGCAGTCAAAAAAGCAAGTGTCAATGTCCAAATTTATCAGGAATCCTAATAGATCAATTGGTAATAAATAAATTCAAACAAATTTTATCTTCTCAAACTATTCTTAATATAGATTTTTCTAAAATTAATTCTTCATACGGAAATTTATTATGTAAGTTAGAAAATAATAATAAAAAAATTCAAAATTTATCCAATCAAATATCTATATATAAAAATTCGTCTCTATTAAAATATATCTTACAAGAAATTAAAAATTTACATAAAGAAAATAGACAAATAAAAAATTTACTAAATTCCCCTATACAAAATGATAAAAATTTTTTTCATAATCTAAATAATGTTTCTATTGATTTTTCAACCCAAATTGACCATTTATTAAATAAAGAAAAAAAAATTTTTTTAACAAATATTATTGATCGAATTTCGTGGGATGGTGAAGAAGTGAAAATATATTTGTCTACTCCATAGCCTCTTGTGCACATTTTTTAATAATATTGATATTTGCCGTCATATTTTTACTATTACCTAGGAAATACCTTCTTCATTTCATCCTTTGCTCTTTTTTTAATTTCCCATTGAATGTTCATCCAAATCATATATTTTTCTTCTTGTGAATATGCTAATTGACCAATATAATCTTTTATCATATTCATATGTTCTTTTGCTATTTTTTCTTTAAATACTTTGTTTTCATCTTTGCTCTCTGGAAAATATGCTCTAATTTTCATATTATCCCCCCTTGTTATTTATATGAACTTTAGAGTTTGTACTATACTGAAAATAACTGTCTAATTTTCACTATTACCTCGGAAATAATAAATTTATTTCAATTTGATCTATATATTGCCCAAAGATTCATATACTTTTATGAGAACTATATAAAAATACAAGAAAAAATAGAAGAAAAATTAGAGGAGGATTTTATGAATATTGCTATTTATTCAAGAAAATCCAGATTTACTGGAAAAGGGGAATCCATACATACCCAAATCAATCTTTGTAAAGAATATGCTCAAAAAAAATTTGATTGTATTGACAATTTTATCATCTATGAAGATGAAGGATTCTCTGGAGGAAATATTGATAGACCTAAGTATCAAGAAATGATTCAAGATGCTCTTCATTATAAATTTCAAGTTTTAATATGTTATAGATTAGATAGAATATCTAGAAATATTTCTGATTTCTCAAATACTATTCAAATACTTCAAAATCAAAATATAGACTTTATATCTTTACGTGAACAATTTGATACTTCTACTCCTATGGGACGTGCTATGATGTATACGGCTTCTGTTTTTGCTCAGCTTGAAAGAGAAACCATAGCTGAAAGAATTCGTGATAATATGTTAGAGCTTGCAAAAACGGGTAGATGGCTTGGTGGCATTACCCCTACAGGATTTATTTCAAAATCTTCTCAAGTTATTGACAAAGAAGGTAAAACACGTAAAATGTTTCAATTATCACCCGTACCTGAAGAAATTAAAATCATTAAAATACTTTATGAGCAATTTTTATTACTTAAGTCTCTTACAAAGCTTGAAACTTATTGTATTCAAAATCATATAAAAACAAAAAATAATATAGATTTTACACGTTTTTCATTAAAAAATATTTTAACCAATCCAGTATATGCTACTGCTGATAAAGATCTTTATGATTATTTTATTTCTAATGATTTTGAAGTTTATTCGAATAAAAGTGATTTTGATGGAAAAAACGGTATTATGGCTTATAATAAAACCTTTCAGCAAAAACATAAATCAAATACGTTAAAAAGTACATCTGAGTGGATTATATCCATAGGAACTCATCTAGGAGTCATTCCAAGTAATATATGGATTCGTGTTCAAGAATTGATCTCTCAAAATAAATCAAAGTCATTTAGAAAAGTTAAAAATACTCAAGCATTACTCTCAGGAATATTAATATGTAAGAATTGTGGTAGCTTTATGAGACCTAAGATGGGTAGAATCAAAAAAAATGGTGAGAAAGCATATTATTATATATGTGAACAAAAAGAAAAAAGCAAAAGACAAAATTGTAATATGAACAATGTAAATGGAAATGAAATTGATCAACTAGTCATTGAATCTATTCAAGATCTAACTTCTGAAACCTCTGTATTATATGATATTATGAAAAAAAATAAAATAACCATTCCACTTATTTCAAATAAAACAACTTCAGAAATCAAAAGACTTCAAAAAAATATAAAAATTAAAGAAAAAGCCATACAAAACTTAGTTTATACTTTATCTCAAGGACAAGATCGTCATATAATCAACTATATTATGGATCAAATAAACGAATTGCATAAAGAAATTGAAGAAATAGAGAAAAAAATAACATCTTTACAAGAAAAAAAGAATACTATACAGATAAATGAAAATGAAATAAAAACAATCAATAATATATTGATGAGTTTTTCTGAGTTAATAAATACACTCACTATTTCTAAAAAAAGAAATTTAATTCAGAATCTAATTAAAAAAATACACTGGGATGGAAATGTCGTTCATATATTTCCCAAAATGTTTCCACAATGATAGGATAGCATTTTCAATACATCTTGCTGCATAAGTAGCAAGTCTCGTTCCTTTACTTCTATCAAAAGAAGTGATGGCTTTAATAAGTCCTATGGTTCCAATAGATATAAGATCATCTACTTCTCTACCTGTATTATGATATTTTTTGACAATATGGGCAACTAATCTTAAATTTCGCTCTACTAAAATATTTTTTGACTCCTCATCTCCCTGTTCATATAATTTTAAATAATGCTCCTCTTCTTCTGGTGTTAATGGTTTTGGAAAAGAAGTATTACTAGATACATAAGAAACAAATGTAAAAATAGGTTTTGCTAAAATCAAGGATAAAGTTGCCATTGTCGTCCACATGAAGATGCACACCTCCTAATTTTATGTCATTTTTAATTATATGTGTAAAAAGATAAAGGTGTGCATGTCTTTGCAATAAAATTACTTTATTTGTAATATTCCTTTCAAAATTTTTTTAAATAAAGGTGCTGCTACTTTCCCACCTGATTTCCCATCCTCAATCATGACAGTAATAGTATATTTAGGATCATTACTTGGATAATAGCCTGTAAACCATGCATGAACTACTTTTTTTCCTTCACTACTTGATTCTGATGATCCAGTTTTTCCAGCCACATTTCCTATTTCATATAACTTAACATTCCTAGCAGTTCCTACTTCAATGACTTGTTGCATCATCCTTTGAATTTTTTGTGCTGTTTCATGGCAAATTACTCTTTGTATAGGTTTTTTATCTACTTTTTTTATAATTTGTCCATTTTCATCACTAATTCCTTGAATCAATGTAATTCCTTGATCTACTCCACCATTTGCAATAATATTAGTCATTTTAGCCATTTGAATAGCTGTAACTTCTAAAGTACCTTGTCCAATAGATAAATTTCCTATTCCTGCTCCTTTTATATGATCTTTTGTAGAAATTCTCCCTTCTACTTCTTCTGCTAATCCTATTTCTGTTTTGGCTCCTAATCCAAATTTTTGAGCCATATCTACAATTCTTTCTCCTCCTATCCTTTTACCCATTTGTATAAAAGCACTATTACATGATTTAGCAAAAGCCTCCTCTAAATGAATTTCTCCATGTCCTCCTTGTTTAAAACTAGAACATTTTATTTGCACTCCATCAATTTCCTCATATCCTTTGCAAAAAAAAGTATCTTCTTGTATATTTTCTTCTAAAAAAGCTGCCGCTACAATAATCTTAAAAATAGATCCTGGTGGATAAGAAATCTGAATTGCTCTATTGTAAAGCTCTTGTTTTGTGCTTTTTAAATATTTTACAACTTGATCTTGTTCAAAATTTGGTCTACTTGCCATTGCTATAACTTCTCCACTCTTTGAATCTAATATAATAACACTTCCTTTTTTATTCAATTGGTCTAGCTCTTGTTCAACTAGTTTTTGAATATTATAGTCTAGTGTAGTAATAATATTTTTTTGAATAGATGAACCATAGATCATCTCATACTTCAGTCCTGGAATACGTCTGTTTTGTGCATCTACAATAGCAGCAACTTTAGACATTTGATTTTCTTTTAAAACTTCATCATATACTTTTTCGATTCCTTTTTCTCCTCTATTATCAATAGTATTGATATATCCAATCACATGAGCTGCTAATCCTGTTTTTTCATATCGATCTGTATATTCAATAGGAAAAATCCCTTTCATATGTATAGCTTGGTCTATGAATTCTTTATTATGGTTTATAATTTCTAATTTGATAGGTTCATCCCTAAGTACTTTTTTATTTTTGAGTATATCTGCTTTATTTCCACTTATTTTTTGTAAAATTTCTATATTTTGATTAGATGGTGTAAAATATTTAGGAAAAACCATCAGATATTCTTTTTTGTGTCGATTCGTCAATAAATTTTGATTTCTATCATATATTTTTCCTCTGCTAATTCCTATAGGAATTTCCTTTGTCCATTGTTTTCTAGCAGATTCATAATATTCATCTCCCTTTACCATTTGAATATAGTAAAGTCTTCCTATTAAAGTAAGTAGTAATACAGTAAAAATACTTCCTATAAAAATAATTCTTTGTTTTTTTTGTTGAATATATTGATTTTTCTTTTTACGTTCTACCCTAGACTCCACAAAAAGAAACACCTCCTTTGATCTATGAAGATACTTTCATTATCTCCAAGTTCAAAGTGGTGTATACTTATATGAATTTATTTATCTGAATGATTTTCTCTAGGTTTTCTTACAATATAATATTTCTCAACTGGCTCTTTCATCTTTATTTTTATAATTTGTTGGGCATGAGGAGCTACAGAGATTTCTTCTCCTTCTTCATTCCATATATATTCAACCTTTTGAGTAAATATTTTCATATTCGGTCCCATAATCTCAATTTCATCGCCCTTAAACAATCTATTCCTTTGTTCTATAGTAGCGATACCACTTTCATCATCATAATCCTTTACTAAGCCTAAAAAGTCATATTCTCTTACATAAGAACTCGTTTGATATAATTGTTCTTTTTGTGTTGGTTTATTCATATAAAATCCTGTTGTAAATTCTCTATGACTCGCCTTTTTAATTTCATTCATCCATTTAGGATTATATGTATATTGATCTTTATTTTCATAATAAGTATCGATTGCTTTTCTATACACATTTACTATATTTGCAACATAATAGGAGCTTTTCATTCTTCCTTCTATTTTTAAACTAGATAATCCGCATTCAATCAAATCAGGAATATATTCAATCATACATAGGTCTTTTGAATTAAAAAAATATGTTCCCTTTTCATCTTCAAACACTGGAATATACTCTCCTGGTCTTTTTTCCTCCATCAAATAATACTCCCATCTACAAGGATGAGCACATTCTCCTCGATTGGCATCCCGATTGGCCATATAATTACTTAGAAGACATCTTCCAGAATAAGAAATACACATAGCTCCATGAATAAATGCCTCAAATTCTAAATTTTTTGGTGTATTTTCTCTTATTTCTCTTATTTCATCAAAAGCTAACTCTCTAGCTATTACAATTCTTTTTACTCCTTGAGCATACCAAAACTTAGCACTCATATAATTTGTATTATTAGCTTGTGTACTTAAATGAATTTCCATATGAGGCATATGCTCTTTTACATACATAAGTGTTCCTGGATCTGATAAAATTACAGCATCAATATCTATTTTAGAAAGCTCTTTTAAATATTCATCAAGCTCTTTTAAATCTTCATTATGCGGAATAATATTTAAAGTAACATAAACTTTTTTTCCTCTATCATGTGCAAATTCAACTCCCTCCTTCATATCTTCAAAAGAAAAGTTTTTTGCACTAGCTCTAAGGCCAAAAACTTGACCTCCTATATACACTGCATCTGCTCCATAAATAATGGCCATTTTGAGTCTTTCTAAATCTCCTGCTGGAGCTAACAATTCAATTTTTTTCATTTTATTTCCTCCTCGTTCTTATAACTAATTGCTACACCATCTCCAATGGGTAAAATAGAAGTGGTTAATTGAGAATGCTTCATAAGATAATCTAAATATTTTCTCATTCTCTTTACAATTGTTATCTTTCTTCTTATTACATATTCATCAGAAGCCGTCATTCCTTTATACAATACATTATCTGAAATAAGCACTCCACCTGGCTTTAATTGATCAATAGTAGAGGATAGAAACTTCATATATTGTCCTTTGGCTGCATCTAAAAATACAAGATCAAATTTTCCCTCTAAAGTAGGCAATACATCTTCGGCATTTCCTTGTATCACTTCTATCTTTGAGCTTAGTCCTGCTCTTTGAATATTTTTTCTAGCTAAGTCCACCATATCTTCTCTTTTTTCTATACTAATCAATTTACCATCTTCCATAGCATTTGTAAAAATCATAGCTGAATATCCTATGGCTGTTCCTACCTCTAAAATAGACTTTGTTTTATTTATTTTTGTCATCACTTTTAATAATTGTGCTACTTCTGGATGCACAATAGGTACATGATGAATTTCTGCAAACTCTTCCATTTCTTTTAATAGATCATTTTTTTCAGGTAACAAATCTCTAATATATTCTTCTACTGCTTCATTGACTATATTACTCAACACTTACAACTCCTTTAATTTTAAATAAACAAAAAGGAATACGTGAATACCCTTCACGTATTAGTTTTCCCTATCTGTTAATTGGCATTCTTGGCATTTAAATGTTCCTTATATGTTTCACTAAAATGATGCGCACCATTTTTAGAAACTACAAAATATAAATAATTTGTATCTTTAGGATATAAAGCAGCTTTTATAGAAGCTTCTCCAGATGATGCAATAGGCTTAGGCGGAAGCCCCTCATATTTATACGTATTATATAAAGAATCAATGGCAATATCTTTGTTACTTAAATGAACCTTTCTCTCACCTAATACATATTGAACCGTAGCACAAGATTGAAGCTTTATTTTCTTTTTGATTCGATTATGAAACACACTAGATACAATAGGTCTTTCCTCATCTAACTTAGCTTCTCTTTCTATAATAGATGCTAGAGTAACCACTTCATTAATATTCATATTTATCTCTTTTGATCTTTTATAATACTCATCTTTAAATACATTATTAAAACGATCTAGCATTTTTATAATAATTTCTCTTTCTGTTTCTTCTTTTCCTATTTCATAAGTATCTGGAAACAAAAAACCTTCTAATCTATTTTCTCCTTTAGGTATATCTTTTAAAAAAGCATAATTAAAATCCTCATAATTTGCTATCTCTATAAACTTATTTTTATTGATTAATCCTCTTGCTTCTAATCGATCCACAATTTGTTTAAATTCAAATCCTTCTGGAATTGTAATATTTGTAGTAGTTTTTGCTGTTTCTCCATTAGATAAAATCTTTATCATTTCCTCAGCTGACATATTTTCCTTTAATAAATATGTTCCTGCCTTCATTTTTCCATCCGCACTAGACCATTTACTAAGGATACGAAAAGTATATGAATTTTGAATTAAATTTTGCTCTTTTAATATATTAGCAATATTCCCTGTCGATGCACCTTTTGGAATAATTACCATAGCTTCACGATTGCTATTTACATTTATAGGTTGAATCGATTGATAAAAATAAAATCTTCCTCCAATAATTCCTGCAACTCCGACAATTAACATCATCATTATTACTCTTTTAATTTTTGATATCATTCACATACCTCCAAAAATACATATTCATTATTTCATTATACAATTGTCTACAATGTTTTACAACATATTCTCATAGAAAAAAGCTATAGATAAATCAAGTCTATCCATAGCTTTTGAGTGATTTATTCATTTGAAGATCTTGCATCATTATCTATACTTCCATAATAATTGGTAAAATCATTGGACTTCTCTTTGTTTTTTCATATAAGAAACCTTTTAAGCTATCCTTTATAGATGATTTTAAAGCTGCCCATTCTCTTACTCCGTTTGTTTGACAGACTTGAAGAGAATTTCTTACTACTGCTCTTGCTTCATCCATTAATGCTTCTGATTCTCTTACATACACAAAACCTCTTGAAATAATATCAGGTCCTGAAACTACATGTCCATCCTCTTTACTAATAGTAACTACTACTACCATTAATCCATCTTCTGATAAATGTTTTCGATCTCTTAATACAATATTTCCTACATCCCCAACTCCTAATCCATCTACTAGTATATTTCCTGCTGGAACATTTCCACAAACTCTTGCATAGTCTTTAGACAATTCAACAACTTGACCCGTTTCAATTGTAAATATATTGCTTGTTGGCATTCCTAAACTTTCAGCTAATTTTGCATGTTGCTTTAAATGTCTATATTCTCCATGAACAGGAATAAAGTATTTAGGCTTAATCAAAGAATGCATAAGTTTTAATTCTTCTTGACACGCATGGCCTGAAACATGTACATCTGCTAATGCTTCATAAATAACATTTGCTCCCTTTTGAAATAATTGATTGATTACTCTTGCTACTGTTTTTTCATTTCCTGGAATTGGAGTTGCAGAAAGAATCACCATATCTCCTGGCTGAATTTCTAATTTTCTATGTTCAGAAGATGCCATTCTAGATAACGCAGACATAGGTTCTCCTTGACTTCCTGTAGTAATTACAACTACTTCATCATTTGGATACTTATTAATATCATTAATATCTATCAGTATATCTTCTGGTACTTTTAAATAACCTAATTCCATCGCTACATTTACTACATTGACCATACTTCTTCCTGAAACAGAAATTTTTCTGTTGAATTTGTATGCTGCATCAATGATTTGTTGTACTCTATGTACATTCGATGCAAAAGTAGCAACAATAATTCTTTGATTTGCATTCCTAAATATATTTTCAAAAGTCGTACCCACAGTTTTTTCAGACATAGTATATCCTGGTCGTTCTACATTTGTACTATCTGCAAATAATAAAAGTACTCCTTTTTTTCCTAGTTCAGCTAATCTATGAAAATCAATAGGATCTCCATCAATAGGTGTAAAATCAATTTTAAAATCTCCCGTGTGCACAATTGTTCCTAAGTGAGTATGGATTGCTAAACATACTGCATCTGCAATTGAATGGCTTGTACGGATAAATTCAACTTTAAACTCTCCTAATTTTACTATATCTCCAGGTTTTACAGTCTCCATATGTACACTTGAAAACAATTTATGTTCTTTTAATTTATTCTCTACCAATCCTAAAGTTAATTTAGTTCCATATACTGGAACATTTAATTTTTTAAGTACATAAGGTAACGCGCCGATATGATCTTCATGACCATGAGTTAAAACAATTCCTCTTACTTTGTCTTTATTTTTCATCAAATAAGTAATATCTGGTATCACCATATCAATTCCTAGCATCTCGTCCTCTGGAAAACTAAGTCCACAATCTATGATGATGATATCATCTTTGTATTCAATCGCCATCATATTTTTACCGATTTCATTAAGTCCTCCTAACGGAATCACTCTAATTTTTGATGTTCTTCTTACCACAATGTCACACTCCTTTAATATTTAAGCCGCCCTAAACTTTGTTATTTCCTACTGAAAACCCGGACAATTCCACCTAATTTATTATACTTTATTTACTATGTATTAGCAATATGTAACAATTTTAATGAAAATACTTAGTCCTTTTATTATTATTACTCATTTTTTTATAACTAAACAATGTATTTCATATATACATATCTACTCTTTATCCAATACATAATTTTTTCACTTTGTATCAAAAAGAAATAAATCCTGTAACCTACATGGGATACAGGATTTATTTGCAATTAGAACAATATCCAAAGAATTTTACTTTATGATCATGAATCTTAAAATCATAATTTTTTTCTATTTCTTCTTCTAGTGTTTCTAGTAAATCCACTTCTACTTCAATAACTTCACCACATTTTACACAAATGAGATGATGATGCTGATGATTATCCTCATGATTATTTAGTTCATATCTACTACATCCATCATCAAAATTAATTTTTGTAATAATATCTAATTCATCTAAAAGTTGTAGTGTCCTGTATACAGTAGCTAATCCAATTTCAGGGCATTCTGTTTTTACCATATCATAAATTTCTTCAGTACTTAGGTGCTTCCCTTGATTATTAATAATTGTATCTAAAGTTGCTCTTCTTTGAGGAGTTAATTTGTATCCTTTCTCTTTTAATTTATCTTTTAATTTTTCCATAATATCATTCACTTTAGCACCTTCTTTTTCAATTAATAATATATTTTATATGCAATAGTTTACTTGTAAAATCTGTAAAAGTCAAGGGTATTTTCTATTTCTACTTTTATTTTATGCCTTTTTACTACAATTCATTTTTGTTAAAGAACAGCCCTTGCAATTTTCACATTTAGGCAATTCTTTTAATAGAGTATAGCATCTTGGGCATCTACTTGCACTTACATCTTTTATGTGATTTCCACATACTTTACATATAAGCTCCATACTCTTCACTTCCTTAGTTTTTATTAACTGAAATACCTTATCAATTAAATTTTACTATATATTTACACTCTAGTCAAGAATAAAGCTGCAACCTTAGGTTGCAGCTTTTATTCTTCTTCCATCATTAATTCTTCATATGCACTTAATACTTGATTTAGTTCTTCATCATCTTGAATGTTTTCTAATATCTCTTCTCCATCTACCTCTATAATTTTAAAAATCACTACTCCCTCTTCATCATCTAAGGGTTGAAGTATTGCATATTCTGTCTCCTCAATATTTAGAGTTGCAATAATTTCAAACTCTGTTTCCTTTTCATTTTCATCTATTAAAGTAATTTTATTTTCTTCCATTTCATCACCTCTTTAAAATTTTTGTGCATCTAGATATCCTTGTAAAATGTATGTAGCTGCTACCATATCTATTACTTTCTTTCTGTTTTCTCGTCTTACATCTCCTTCAATTAAAGTTCTTTCTGCTGCTACTGTAGTAAGCCTTTCATCCCATAAAATGATTTCTACTTTAAATCTATTATTAAGTCCCTCTACAAAGGATAATACCTTTTCTCCTTGAGGCCCTAGAGTACCATTCATATTTTTAGGAAGTCCCACTACAATTTTTGTAACGCACTTTTCTTCAATCAATTCTTGTAATCTTTTGTAATCTGCTTTCTTACCAACTCTTCGAATGGTCTCTACCCCTTGAGCAATCATTCCCATTGCATCACTAACAGCAACACCTATAGTTTTATCTCCTACATCTAATCCCATTGTTCTCATCATTGATCCTCATCTCTATACAATTTTAATACAAAACTGTGGGCAATAACTGCTACAATATCCGCACAATACGCATTTTGTTTTATCTACTACTACTTGATTGTTTTCAATTTTTAGTGCATTATGCTTACAATGTTCTACACAGCTTCCACATTTTTCACACCAAAAATCTATGTGTAATTTTCTTGGCTTTTTAGATATTTTATTTTTAATATCAGAAGGTACTTCCTCTCCACTAAACTTCATAACATTTGCAATCACTTCTTCTTTTGTTTGCATTCCTACTGCTATGGAATGTAAATCTGAAATAGACAAAGCATATTCTAAACATTCATCTACAGAAGAAATTAAATTTCCTCCCCCAATAGGTTTCATTCCGTATATACCTTTTCCATTTTTATGAGCCAAGTGAATAGCTTCTAGCATTTCATCTCTTGTTCCATCTTGAATTCCAATACCTGTCTTATTGATAATAGGATGAATCACATCAATTTCTTTCATACTTGCTGCTGCCTTTACTGCTCTTATGGTATGCGTAGAAATGCCTACAGCTTTTATTATACCCAACTCTTTCATTTTTAAATAATACTTTAAAGCTTCATAATGCCCTCTTAAAGTATGTTCACTTTCTTGCTCATGAAGTAAGAATATACCTAATTTATTGACTCCTAATCCATTTAAAGCATTGTCAAGACTTCTTTTAGCAGTTTCTTCATCATAAGCATAAGATTTGCTAGCAATAATTATATCATCTTTTCTATAAATTTCTAATGCTTTTTTGATATGAGGATAGGTTTCATAAAGTTCAGCAGTGTCTATAAAATTTACTCCTCTTAAAAAAGCTTGTGCAATAATTTCTCCTCCCTCATCTGGAGATAAATTAGCTTGCAATGGGCCTACTGTCAATCCTCCAAAACACAATCTAGATACTTCTATCCCTGTATTTCCTAATGCTCTGTATTCCATAAAAAAAGACTCCTAACTATCTTTGTTTAAACCAAACAAAGTAAGATACAACATACTCATTACTAAAAAAATAATTCCTGTGGCAGCTGCAACTACTCCTGAATCATTTACAAAAAAAGCTACAATAGATGCCATTACAATTCCTGACCATCCTATAGAAAGATTTGGGTATTTGTTGCTTAACTTATAAATAGTCCCTACTGGTCTATAGAATAAAGTTGCTAATATAATAATAGCTGATAATAAAACTTTACTCCAAATGGTTACCCCAATAAGTTTTGCATTCATCTCCAATTTTCTTCTTATAATCAATAAAATAGCTCCAGGGCCACTTGAGATAATTTGCTCAATCGCTCCAGCTAAATGAGATTGATTCTTAGAAAACCTAATATCAATAAATGCCATAAATGAAACTACAAAGACAACTGCTATTCCAATAACAACAAATTGTTTTAGTTTTATTTTTATTTTGAATAATCTTAATGAAGTAAAAATAAAAGCTGCTACAGCTGCAATAGTTCCTCCTACATTTGCTCCTAACTTTGGATATCCAATAATTAAAATAGTCACCAAAAATATAACTATAGACCATATTTTACTTATTTTAAATCTATCCAGAATAATAGTTGCTAGTACTAAAGTAGATCCTATTAAAATACCCATATATTCATTTCCTACTCCATAATATCTTGCTCCGATAATAGGATCATATCCTAAAAGTGAATTCTTAATTAAGGTTGCATTCATCAAGATATCTAAAAGTAGGCCTACAGTAGTAATAAAAGACAACATAAACAGTCCATCTAATATATTTTTACTACATTGTTTAATCATATATATGATTAAACTTACTAATCCTATACCAAGAATATATGTCACAAAAATATTTTGAATATTAAATATAGGTAAAATCAATAAAACAAAAGGAATGGCCATCGTGCTTAATAATATATTTTTAAAATGCAATATAATATTTTTGTTTATTTTTTTCTCAAATAAAATAAATAACAAAGCCACAATAGATACAATTATTTCAAATATAGCAAAAGTAGATAATACAGGACCTCGATTAATAGATGTACTTACAATCTTATCCTTTAAATTCATCAAAAAAGCAAAGGAGTCATTTTTTTCTATAAATCTTACTTCTTGTCCACTCATTTGATTTGTATCTACATGTAAATATCTTGCAATAGATGGAGCAATATCTACATTTCCTATAATACCTACTCTTCTAGTTGTAGACGAAGTTACTATTCCTTTTGTAATACCATCTCCATAAAAAATTACAGGTGTGAGTCTATTCCCCGTTTTTATATCATCTGAAGCTGGATAAGGAGTCAGCAAAATTAATCTTGTATGATCAAAATTTATTTTTTCTACTAATTTATTTATATAGTCATTGGCATCTTTTAATATTTTCTGTTTTTGCACAATATACATTTCATCAGATAAATTAGGCTTATATCTTTCTAATCTATTCATATCACCTACATCTATTACAACCAAATCGGACTGATTATAAGATTGTTCAAATACATCCATCATCTTAGAAAAATCACTTTTTAATCCAAAAGGGTATGTATCATCTTTGATCAAGATTTCTTTTCCAATACTTCCATAGTCTACATATCCTTTTTCATCCATAGCTACAATTGGAGCTAATCTAACAAAATCATCTTGAATGTCTCCATTTCCTATAGCAGCAGTCTTTTTATTTTGATTATGAAGAGACTGTCCTAAACTTCCAGCAATTGCACCATAGTCACCTGCTTCATTTAATCTTCTCAATGCAGGAATATCTATATTGATAATTCCATTATCTTTTATATCTGCCCCAGTTCTTCTTTTATAGATGTTCTTTGTTTGATCATTTACTTCAAAACAGCTTATTGTTGTAGGGGAAGCTTCTGCTCTTGTTCCTGCTCCCAAAGTAGCATAAGATTTATATGCACTCGCTCCTCCAGAGCTTCTAGTATTAAGAAATCCTATACTACCCTCATCTATTAAATTTTTTACAGCACTTAAATTATATAAGTCTTCATAATTGATTTCATTAATAAGAAGTAACACTACTTTTTTCTTTTCATCTCCATAGGAAAATGAAGTAAGTAAAATAAATATTAAAAGAATAGCTATGTAGATTTTCTTTTTCAATTTTTTTCTCTCCTATTGTTTTTCTAAATAATTTTTTAATAGTTCTTCTAATAATTCGTCTCTTTCTAGCTTTCTAATTAAACTTCTTGCATTATTATAGCTTGTAATATAAGTAGGATCTCCCGAAAGAATATAACCAACTAATTGATTTATAGGATTGTATCCTTTTTCTTTCAAGGATTGATACACACTTTTCAAAATCTCTTGTGCTTCATTTATATTTTCCTTCTCTACATTAAATTTCATAGTATAGTTCGATGGATCGTACATTTTATACACTCCCTTCTCTCTTATATTGTATATATTCTGTCTAATTATACATAATCCTTTTAAAAATTACAAAATAGAACGCAATGGACGAAAGTATTGATCACCTCCGTCCACATTTTTGATTATTTTTGCTGTTCTTTTACTAAAGCTTCTACTATTTCTAATGCTTTATCAATCTTAGATAAATCTTTTCCTCCTGCTTGTGCCATGGTTGGTCTTCCACCTCCACCACCACCTGCAACCTTTGCAACTTGTTTGATGATATTTCCTGCATGAATACCTTTTTTTACCATATCCTCTGTTGCCATTGAAATAAAGTTTAGTTTATCATCCTTTATACTTGCTAGTACAATCAAACCTGATTTTATTTTATCTTTTAATTGGTCTCCTAAATTTCTTAGCTCTTCTACATCTAATCCTAATAATTTATATCTTATCACTTTTATTCCATCTATTTCAATCATATTTTGTAAAATTTCATCAACTGCTCCACTTGCCATTTTATTTTTTATAGCTTCCATTTCTTTATAAGTATTCTTTAACTCGTCTACTAAACTTTCTACCTTACTTACTACATCTTTTGAATTACTTTTTACAATTTTCACAATTTCTTTGATTTTCAGTTCCTCAGACTTCATATATTCATAAGCTTTAGGACCTGTTACTGCTTCAATTCTTCTTACTCCTGCAGCAACTCCACCTTCACTTATGATTTTAAATAAACCCACTTTACTCGTATTATTTAGATGAGTTCCTCCACATAGTTCTATACTATAATCTCCCATAGTCACTACACGAACTACGTTTCCGTATTTTTCACCAAATAAAGCTGTTGCTCCTCTTTTTTTAGCTTCTTCCATATTCATCTGTTGTGCAGTAACTTCTAAACCTTCTAATATTTTTTTGTTTACTAAATCTTCTACTTTTTCAACTTCTTCTTCTGTAAGAGGTTGAAAATGAGAAAAGTCAAATCTTAATCTTTCTGATGTTACTAAAGATCCAGATTGTTCAACATGCTCTCCTAATGCTTCCCTTAAAGCTGATTGTAGTATATGAGTTGCAGTATGATTTCTTCCTGTATTGATTCTATTTTCTATATTTATTGCAGCAACAATAGTAGATTCTATAGATAATCTACCCTTTAATACTTTTCCTATATGAATAATTCTATCGTTATTTACTTTTTTGCAATCTGATACTTTAAATACAAATTCTTCTCCATATAAAATTCCTTGATCTCCCTTTTGACCTCCACCTTCTGGATAAAAAGGTGTCTCCTCTAATATAATAATAGCTTCATCATCTTTTAAGATTTCTGAAACGATTTCTCCTTCTTTTATGATAGCCATTACCTTTGAAGTATTCTTATCACATTCATACCCTATAAAGGTAGATTTTATTCTATCATTTAGTTTGCTATATAAATCTTCCTTCCATCCTACCTCATCTTTATTTTGTCTAGCACTTCTTGCCCTTTGTCTTTGTTTCTCCATCTCCTCTTTAAAAGCATCTTCATCTACATCTATATTTTCTTCTTGTAGAATTTCTTTTGTAAGCTCTAATGGAAATCCATAAGTATCATATAACCTAAAAGCATTTTCTCCTGATAATACTTTTTTATTTTCTTTTTTCATCCCTTCAATATATCCTTTTAATATTTCACTTCCTTGATCAATTGTTTCTTGAAATCTTTCTTCTTCAATAGAAATAATTTTTTTGATATATTCTTTCTTTTCTATAAGCTCTTCATAAGCCCCTCCTGATACTTCTATGACAGAATCAACAAGATTCGTTAAAAAGCTTTGTGTAATTCCTAATAATTTTCCATGTCTTGCTGCTCTTCTTAAAAGTCTTCTTAAAACATAACCTCTGCCTTCATTACTTGGTAAAATCCCATCGCTTACCATAAATGTCACAGAACGAATATGATCTGTAATAATTCTTATAGATACATCTTCTTTTCTATCTTCACCTTTATAATCTTGTTTTGAAATTTTTACCACTTCATCTAATATATGTTTCATTGTATCGATTTCAAATATATTATCTACTTCTTGCATAATACATGCAACTCTCTCTAGTCCCATTCCTGTATCAATATTAGGATTTGGTAGAGGATTATAATTACCTTTTTCATCTTTATCGAATTGTGTGAATACATGATTCCAAAATTCAACATATCGATCACATTCACATCCTGGTTTGCAATCTACATGTCCACATCCATATTTTTCTCCTCTATCATAATAAATCTCAGAACAAGGACCACATGGACCTGTACCAATTTCCCAAAAATTATCTTCTTTTCCAAGCTTCACAATTTTTTCTTTAGGAAGTCCTATTTTTTCATTCCAAATTTTATATGCTTCTTCATCTTCTTCATATACAGTTACCCATAATTTCTCTATTGGAAGATTTAGATGTTTTGTTACAAATTCCCAACCCCAATGAACAGATTCATTTTTAAAATAATCTCCAAAAGAAAAATTTCCAAGCATTTCAAAAAAAGTAGCATGTCTTGCAGTAATCCCTACATTTTCGATATCTCCTGTACGAATACATTTTTGACACGTAGACATTCTTTTTTTAGGGGGTGTATCTATACCCATAAAATAATTTTTCAAAGGTGCCATTCCTGCATTGATTAACAATAAACTTTTATCATTCTCAGGAACCAATGAATAACTTTTTCTCACATAATGATCTTTGCTTTCAAAAAAATCTAAAAAACTTTTTCTTATTTCATTTAATCCCATTTTTTTCACTGTACCTACCTCCAGTATTTATTTATACAAAAAAATAACCTCCCATCCCTGTATAGGGACGAGAGGTTTCTCGCGGTACCACCCTACTTACCAAAAAAAATTGGTCTCTTTATAATACCTAGCATGATAACAGTTGCCATCTGTTAATCTCTACTTCATTTCAAGATTAATACTCTGAAGCTGCTTCTAAAGACTTTAATCAGAAATCTCTCAGCCTATGGATTTCTTCTCTATAGATTAAAGATCTATGTACTCCTCTTCATCATCGTACTTATTATATGAACTTGAATTGATTATATAAAAATTCATACTTCTTGTCAATTGCCTATAAATCTTATCCTTTCATCATCCAATCCATCATATGTTCTAAAAAAATCTTTATAATTGCAGCTATAGGAACAGAAAATAAAAGACCTATTAAACCAAACCATTCACCTCCTAATAATAAAGATAAAATGACTATGATAGGGTGAAGTCCTACACTTTCTCCTACTATTTTAGGAGTAATAATAGCACTTTCTATTTGTTGTATAATCGCAAAAGCCAAAATCACCCATAAAGCTTTTATAGGGCTATCTAATAGAGCTATAAAAACACCTGGAACAGATCCTATGATAGGTCCAAAATAAGGAATAATATTAGAAATGCCTGCAATCATCCCTATTAAAACAGCAAAGTCTACTCGAATAAATAATAAAGCTATTGTACTTAATACACCCACCAAAATAGCTACAATAAATTGTCCTCTAATAAATTTATTCAATAGTAAGTGGATATCCCTAAAAATTCTAATACATTCACATCTACATGATTTAGGGATACAAAATATGATTTTCTTTTTAAAATATTCTATATCCTTTAAAAAATAAAAAGAAAATATAGGAATCAATATAATTGTAACCATTTTTGAAAATATATTTAATATGCTTGTTGTAATATTTTTCATTCCTTTTGTAAAAATATTTTGTATTTTATACAAATTTTCTTCAATACTATCTTTCATAAATCCTAGCTCTGGAGAAAAGTGATCTAATTGTTCAATTTTTATGTATAAATTATTTAAAAATTTATTTGTTTCTTTTGTATATTCAGGAAATAGGTCTACTAGCTTTTTTGTCTCTTCTATGATAGCAGGAGTCACTGTAAAAGATATAATAAAAATAATCATAATAATAGACAAATATACAATAGATACACTCCAAACTCTTTTTATTCCCCTTTTGTCAAGTTTTTTAACTATGGGATTTAATAAATAAGCAAATACGATTGACCACATAATAGGAATCAATAATTTCCATAAAATTTTTCTAAAATGAAAAATGAAAAAAAACAACAAAAAACTAATAATTATAGTCCATAAATAAAAAAAATATTTTTTTTTCATTTTTAGTCTTTTATTTTTATCAATATATTGATTCCCAATCTGAATAAGATAATAACTACAAAACCCTAATAATAAAATAAGAAATAAACGTATTCCTAAATTTAAAATATTAAAAAGATAATAAAAAGGCTTACTCATTTTTTCCTCCTTCATTTTTTATTTTGTTACTTATTAGTTTAAAATTTAATTTTATAAAAAGCAGCTACAAGGAGCTGCTTTTTATAAAATCATCTTAAAATACTCATAGATTGCACCATATCTATTACATCTGTTGCATTCTTTATAAATCTTTTCCCTCTCTTCATGACCATTCTTCTTTGTCTAGGACTCATTTTTTTATATGCATATACTCCTGTAGTCATTCCAAGCATACTTCCTGCAATCATCCCTGAAAAAAATCTATTTTTCATTTGCTATACTCCTTCCTTTGATCATTCTAGAGAAAACTTTTTTTTAATACCTCCTGTATCATGAAGAATAGTGTGAGTCATATTTTCTGGTAATATAATAGATCTGTCATGGACTTCAAAAACATTTGTAACTGGTAATTGAGGACGTCCTTCCATCAAATCATCAAACAAACTTTCTGATAAAATAAAATTCACTATTTTTCCAGTACCTACTTCTATCAGTACATCTTGTACCATTCCTATTGTGTTCCCATCAATAGTAATAATCTCTAATCCTATAATACTTTGAATAGAATTTACTTTTTCTATCTTTCTTTTTATAGTATGAACACTTTTTTGGTTTTGAATTTTGATACTATTTTCATGAATTTCTAAAATGTCTTTAAAAAATATCATTTTAGGTTCATAAAAGTAGCCACCTTCTTTGATTAAAAAAGAAAAAACTTTAAAATTTTCAGTACAATAAAGAATATCCTTCACAGTAGTAATCCTACATCTTTCATCTAAACATAGTACTGGTAATCCTATACATTCACTTCCTCTTTTGAGCATCTTATCTCACCACACATTTAATTGCTATACTTTTATAATTCCACTTATAAATAAAAAAAATGCACTCAAAAGTGCATTTCAATTATATTACTTTTTTAACAATTGTTCCTCCTCCTAAGAGTTCATCATCATCGTAAAATACAGCTGCTTGTCCAGGTGTAATCGCTCTTTGAGGTTTTTCAAATATAATACGTACTTGATTATTTTCTTCTATATATAAAGTAGCTTCTGTAGGCTTTGCATTATATCTTATTTGTACCTTTATTTGCATTTTAGAACTTATTTCACTAGGTGTAATAAAATTTACATCTTTTACTAAAAGTTCTTTTCCAAAAACTTCTTCATTTTCTCCTAGTACAACTTGATTTTTCTCAGGAATAATATCTACTACATACATAGGCTTGCCTAAAGCAATTCCTAATCCTTTTCTTTGACCTATGGTGTAATAAATAATTCCATGATGTTTTCCTAATATATTACCATCTTTATCAACAAAATTTCCTGGAATAATTTTATTTGGTTTTCTTTGTGCAATAAAATTTCCATAATCATTATCTTTTACAAAGCAAATCTCTTGACTATCTGGTTTTGAAGCTGTATCAAATCCAAGATCTGCTGCAATTTTTCTAACTTCATCTTTTGATGAAAAGTCACCTAGAGGCATTAATGTATGCTTTAATTGTTCTTGCGTAAAATTATAAAGAGCATAAGTTTGATCTTTGGCTACTGCATTAGATCTTTTTATTTTATATTGATTGTTTTCATATAAAACTTTTGCATAATGTCCTGTAGCTACATAATAAGCTCCTAAATTATGAGCTCGTCTTAAAAGTTCTTCAAATTTCATAAATTTATTACAGGCAATACAAGGATTAGGAGTTCTTCCCTTTACATATTCCTCTACAAAATAGTCAATTACTTTTTTTTCAAAAATTTCTTTGAAATTCATGACATAAAAAGGAATTCCCAATTTATCTGCTACTCTTCTTGCATCATCTACAGCAGATAGTCCACAACATCCTCCTACTCTTTGTACTTCTTCCTCCTCCATATCTGGCCAAACCTGCATAGTTACTCCAATTACTTCATATCCCTGTTTTTGTAGAACATAAGCTGCTACTGAACTATCTACACCACCACTCATTCCTACTACTACTTTTTTCTTATCTAATAAAGTCACTTGATCACCTACTTTTATTATTTATTTTTCTATGATATATATATAATTATGTATTCAAATCATTAATAAATTATATTAAAACAAAGTATAAACATAAGGAACAATTATTAAAAATTAGTGACGTTTTTATAACTTTGTTTTAAACTCGTTTTCAAAGAATAAGCCCAGGAATTCCTGGGCTTATTCTGCTTCCTCATCATGATGATGATCTTCGTTAGGATCAAAATCTTCTAATCCCTCTAATTGAATATTATGCTTTTGTGCATAATCATATAATGCAGATTTGATAGCTTGTTCTGCCAATACAGAACAATGAATTTTTTGTGGTGGGAGACCTTCTAAAGCTTCTACTACCGCTTTATTAGTAACCTTAATTGCATCTTTGATAGATTTTCCTTTAATCATTTCTGTTGCTATACTAGAAGATGCAATAGCAGATCCACATCCAAAGGTCTTAAATTTTACATCTTCAATAATATCATTTTCTACTTTTAAATATATTTTCATAATGTCTCCACATTTTGCATTGCCTACTTGTCCTACTCCATCAGCATTTTCAATTTCTCCAACATTTCTTGGATTTGTAAAATGATCCATTACTTTTTCTGTATACATTATTTTTGACCCCCTTTTACATTTTCATATAATGGTGACATTTGTCTTAGTCTTTCTACAATTTTAGGAAGTTGTTCAAGTACATAGTCTATATCTTCTTCTGTAGTAAAATCTCCAATAGTAAGTCTTAATGATCCATGTGCAATCTCATGAGGAAGTCCAATAGCCATTAAAACATGAGATGGATCTAGTGAACCTGATGTACAAGCTGAACCACTTGAACCTGCAATTCCAACTAGATCTAAACTTAATAAAAGAGATTCTCCTTCAATAAATTCAAATACAATATTTGCATTTCCTGGTAGTCTCTTTTCCCTATGCCCATTAATTCTTACATAGTCGATTTTTTCTATAATTCCATTGATTAATTTTTCTCTTAATTTTATTAACTTTTCAATATGATTGTCCATATTCTCTAAAGCTAATTCACAAGCTTTTCCAAATCCTATAATTCCTGAAGTATTTTCAGTTCCTGCTCTTCTTCTTTTTTCTTGTGCTCCACCATGAATAAAAGAATGGATCTTTACTCCTTTTTTAATATATAAAGCTCCTATACCCTTTGGTCCATAAATTTTATGAGCAGACACAGACATTAAATCAATATTTAATTTTTTCACATCTATCTCTACATTTCCCAAAGCTTGAACAGCATCTGTATGAAAATATATTTTGTTTTCTTTTGCAATTTTACCAATTTCTTCAATAGGTTGTATCGTTCCTATTTCATTGTTTGCAAACATAATAGAAATAAGTATTGTTTGATCTGTAATAGCTTTTTTTAAATCTTCTAAATCAATTAAACCATCCTCGTCTACATCTAGATAAGTAACTTCAAATCCATTTTTTTCTAAATATTCACAAACATGTAATACTGCATGATGTTCTATTTTTGTAGTAATAATGTGATTTCCTTTTTCTTTATTTGCATAAGCAATTCCTTTGATTGCCCAGTTATCTGCTTCAGAGCCTCCAGCTGTAAAATATATTTCATCTGCTTGAGCACCAATTAAACGAGCCACATTTTGTCTTCCTAAGTCTATTGCTTGTTTTGCTTCTCTTCCATAAGAATATATACTAGAGGCATTTCCAAATTTTTCATCAAAATATGGATACATTGCATCTAAGACTTCTTTTTTTACTGGTGTTGTCGCAGAATAATCAAGATACACTCTTTTATTCATTCCATCATCTCCCTGCAAGTTTATATATAATACATATAACCATCTTTATTGATCTTTTTATAATCATTGATCATATCTTGAAGTGTAATATTATCTACTACCGCATTAATACTATCTCTTATTCTTTCCCATATGGTTCTTGTTACGCAATAATCAGCTTTATAACATTCTGTTTTCTCATCTTCTATAACACATTCAGAAGGAGCTACAGGACCTTCTAAGGTTCTTATAATATCTCCAACCGTAATCTCTTCTGGTTTTTTAGAAAGCATATAGCCTCCTTGTGCTCCCCTTATACTCTTAACAAGTCCTGCTTTTCTAAGACTGGCAAAGAGTTGTTCTAGATAATGAACAGAAAGATTTTGTTTTTCTGCAATACTATTTAAAGCTATTGGTCCTTCTCCAAAGGCTAATGCTAATTCAAACATAGCTTTTACTCCATACCTTCCCTTGGTAGATAGCTTCATTCTATCACTCCTTCGGAATCCCAAGCAATTTACTATGAATTCTGTTTTAAGTATATTATACCCAAGTAATTTTGTCAACATTCAACTGGAATTTTTTTAATTTTTTTACTCATTTTCCTTAAAATAAGTATCAATAATTTTTTCTGCCAATCTTTTTTGTGCATGTGCTTGTGCTACTAACATAATTACTACTAAAAATAACTCAGCCATTTCTTGATCCTTTTCTTTTTCTTTAGGATTTTGACTATTAATATTTTTTGTTTTTTCTAAAATAGCATCTAAATTTTTAGATAAAGTATCGTTGATTCCCATTAATTCGTCATTTTTAAGATCTACAAAAATAGAATAAATATCTTCTAAAGCAATCACATCATCTTCTGTAGTAGACATATCTTTTAATACTACCTTAAATATTTTTTTTATATCATCTAAAGATAAAATCTGTTTTAAATAATATAACAAAATCATTAAGATAATATGATCCTTTGTATATTGCTTGCTCTTCGTTGGTTTCATCAATAAATTATCTTTTGTATAATTGTTAATCATAGTAGTAGTTAAAATTTTATCCTTTTTAGACCTTTTTAAATGATCAAGCTTATCGGTTAAAAAATTTTGAACTTGTCCAATATATAAATGTAGATCTGGAATATCTGTAAGCTTTATTTCATCTGAAAAAGATAATTCTTCTACTATTTTTAATAGTTCGTCTTTATGAATCATATCCTCACCTCAAATCTATTATACGGTATTTAATACTATCTATAAACATATAAATAAGCATGTTTAATCATACTAAAAGATATTCTTAGAAAAATCAAGAATAAATGAGATATCTTATAATTTTTTATTATATGTGTCTAAAATTAAATATATTTGCATATTGCAATATATTTAACCCAATAATATTATATCTATATAACTTGATATAGTTTTTAAAACTATATAGTTTCACATCTAGATAAGGAGGATAAAAAAACATGAAATTTTACAATGGATTAACATCAGAAGAAGTAGAGATTTCTCGTCAAAAATATGGAACCAATCAACTTACTCCCTCACAAGGAGAAACATTTTGGGACAAGTTAAAAGGAAATTTAAATGACCCTATCATTAAAATACTGATTGTAGCATTATTTATTAATGTAATCTTTTTTTTCTTTGGCAAATCTGAATGGTATGAATCCTTAGGAATTGCCCTAGCAGTAGTTTTGGCAACACTTATTTCTACTGTTAGTGAATATAGTAATGAAAACTCATTTCAAAAACTACAAGAAGAAGCTTCTAAAATTCGTATTAAAGTATTTCGAGATGGAATAGCTCAAGAATTATTGATTGATGAACTTGTAAAGGGAGATTATATTCTTCTACAGCCTGGAGATAAAGTTCCAGTAGATGGATTTTTACTTGATGGAAATATTAAAGTGGATCAATCTACTTTAAATGGTGAATCAGAGGAAGTATCTAAAATAGCTTCTTCTAGTGAAGTGGATTTTTCAAAGGATGATTTTTCAGATCCTAAAAAAGTTTATAGAGGTTCTGTAGTCACTTCAGGAGAAGCTATATTAATTGCTTCAAGAATTGGTGATACAACTACCTTTGGAAAAATTGCTCAAGAATTATCTATGGGGGATGACATTGATTCTCCTCTAAAAATAAAATTAAAAGATTTAGCTGATAAAATTGCTCTATTTGGATACATTGGTGGAACATTAATTGCTATCTCTTATTTCTTTAAAACTGCAGTGATTGATAATCAGTTTAATACTCAAACTATATTACAATACTTAAGTAATTGGACAAATCAATATCCTGCCCTTGGCAATCCTTTAAATGATTTGGTTACAGCTTTTATACTAGCAATTATCATTATTGTAGTAGCAGTTCCTGAAGGTTTACCTATGATGATTGCCATCGTTTTATCTCTTAATATGAGAAAACTTCTTTCAGATAACTTATTAGTAAGAAAATTAATAGGAATCGAAACAGCAGGAAGTATCAATATTTTATTTAGTGATAAAACAGGTACTATTACAAAAGGACATCTTGAATGCGTAGAATTTATCACTGGAAATGGAGAAAGCTTCAAGTCTTTTGGACAGCTCTCTATTCCTTTTAAGAAACTTATGAAAACTTCTATACAATACAACACAGCAGCAGTCATTAGTGATACTCATACAAATCATCCTCAAGTAGTAGGAGGAAATGCTACCGATCGAGCTTTAATGAATTTTGTAGATTTTTCATTTGATTCTACAAATACATTTAATAAAATAGGCGAAATTGAATTTAGTAGCAATAGAAAATTCTCAGCTAGTCAATTAAGTGGTGATTTTAATGGAGTCTTAATGAAAGGAGCTCCTGAAAAATTATTAGACAAATGTACACACTATTATGATGTAGAGGGAAATAAACAAAATTTCTCAAAAGAGCTTTATACTAATTTAGATAAGCAAATGGAGATTTTAGCTAATCGTTCTATGAGATTACTCGCTTTTGTTACTTCTAATGGGGAAATTTCAAATGACCAAGTTACAGGAGATCATACTCTTGTAGGAATTGTAGGAATCAGAGATGAAATTAGATTAGAATCTATAAAAGCCATCAAAGAAGCTCAAAATGCAGGGATTCAAGTGGTAATGATTACAGGAGATCGTAAAGAAACAGCAGTAGCTATTGCAAAAGAAACAGGACTTTTAAAAAATGATCAAGACTTAGCTTTTACTTCAGAAGAAATTAATAACATGACAGATGATGAACTAAAAAAAGTTCTTACTCATATTCGTGTCATAAGCCGTGCACTTCCTAGTGATAAATCTAGACTTGTAAAGATTTCTCAAGAATTAGGATTGGTAGTAGGTATGACAGGAGATGGTGTCAATGACTCTCCTGCTCTTAAAAGAGCTGATGTAGGCTTTGCTATGGGCTCAGGTACAGAAGTAGCCAAAGAAGCTGGAGATATTGTCGTATTAGATGACAACTTCTTATCTATCACAAAGTCTATTCTTTATGGAAGAACAATTTTTAATAGTATACGAAAATTTATTATATTTCAATTAACCATCAACGTAGCTGCTGTACTCGTAGCTTTTATGGGTCCTTTTTTAGGACTTGCAGGAGGACTTCCTCTCACTATGACTCAGATGCTTTGGGTAAACCTTGTAATGGATACTTTAGCTGCTCTAGCTTTTGGTGGAGAACCTGCACTTTTAAGATATATGCTGGAAAAACCAAAAACTAGAACAGAGGGCATTGTCTCTAAATCTATGTGGAATTCGATTTTATTTAATGGAATTTTTGTAGCAATAGCAAGTATACTATTTCTTTCTTCTGATATGATTCATAAAGCTTTTAGATCTTCTCAAGGAGACATAGTATTTTTAACAGGCTTTTTCTCATTCTTTATATTTTTAAATGTATTTAATATGTTTAATGCCAGAACAGAAAAAGCAAATATATTTGACAATATCAGAAAAAACCCTGGTTTTTCAAAAGTTGTATTATTTATTATATTTGTTCAAATCATGCTTACTTTTGTAGGTGGAAAGATACTTCGTACTGCACCTTTAAATATGCATGAATGGATGATTATAATAGGTTTATCTTTCTTTATCATTCCTTTAAATATGATAAGAAAAAAACTATTTACAAAAAAAGAAACTTCTTATGCACGAGAAGAAGTCAAAACAAATATTTAAATATAAAAATGATAAGCAAAGACTAAAGTCTTTGCTTATCATTTTATAAATGAAAGTAATGAACATCTCTGACGCTTCCTCTTTTGATCCATCCACTTTCAAATTTAGGATATCTTTTTTTTATATATTGAATCATATCACTTAATTCTTTTAAATAAGGTATATAAATATATTTTACGACTTGATCTGATAACCCTTCAAACCAACAAAGATTGAACTCTTGATCATTATATATACTAAGTCCTGAGAAATGATAAAAAATCATTTTTTCATCCTCTACATATATCTTATCTTCTTTAGAGGATACTCGATAATTATCTATATTCCAGATGGCTACATTGGCTCCTATCGTTTTTATTACATGTACATTTGAAAATTTTTCTTCCCACATTTCTACATATCTTTGATCCCCAAATCTTTTATTTTTTTGATCTGCATCTTTATAACACCAAAGAATACATTGATCTTTCCACCAATTTACTGCATCATAACCAATTTCATCATTCTTACATCCTACAAATCCAGTATTATATTTTCCTGTTATATTATAAGTATCTAAAAATCTTTTTGAATTGTTATGATCAGTTAAATAAAGCGAGGCTTCTTGATTTTCATTAAATATTTTTTCTATATTTTCATAAAAATAGAGATCTCCATCTAAATGAGCAAAATACTTTGCATCTTTAAAATGTTTCATCACATAATGCATCATGACAGGCTTTAGAGTCCATGCATATTCTCCCTTAGTACGAGTATACTTTATTTTTTTCAAATGCCTATCTTCTATATTAGATAAATGAATAGGAACTACATATGAAAGTTTTAAGTCATATAAAATGTCATATGCACTTTGATCTATACACAATATATATAATCTAAAATTATTACAATATTTCTTGAGACTTTGGTACATGGCAAGTACCTTGTATAAATACCCATTAGAGATCACCGTAGAAAAATGAAACCTATCCATATCCTCCCTCCCTATTTAAGAAATGGTATAAATAGTTGCTCCTTTTAGCTGATTTCTATCATAAAAATATTGTGGGAAATTTGGAAAAATATCCTTTACTCTTTTAATAGACTCCTGAATTTTTTTCATATAGGGAAGATATACATGATTTACAAATTCATTTCTAAATCCAATTGTAAATGCAAATTCTTGTTCATTTAAAATTCTAAATCCTGCAAAATGATAAAAAATTAAAGGAACATTATTAATATATACCTTATCCTCTATGATACTTGTTTTATATCTGCCATGATTCCAAAATCCAATGTTTGTTCCTATAGTTTGAATTTCTTCTACTCCATCCCATAAAAGAATCATTTCATCTAAATATTTTTGGTCTCCAAATCTTTCTTTTTCAATCACTTCACTACACCACGACAAACACTTGTCTTTCCACCATTTTAATGCATTTAGTCCCTTTTCATCTCTTTTAAAGCTAATAAATCCTGAATTATATTTCCCACATATAGCTTCATATTTTTTTAAACTCTTTGTATAATTGTGATTTGATAATAGAACAGAAGAATTTATATTTTCTTTGAAAATTGATTTTACATCATTTAAAAAATAAATATCAGCATCTAAATAAGTTACCCTTTTTAGATTTGAAAAATGATTGATTATATGTTCTAAAAATATAGGTTTAAGCGTCCAGCAATATGCAGTAAAGCTTCTTTCTCTTTTTTTAGAAAGAAGTATTTCATCTTCTAGCTCGTAAATTGAAATAACTTTTATATTATTTTTGTTATATCGAGATAAAATTTCATATCCTTCATGATCCATACACAACACAAATATTTGAGGATTTTCTATATTTTCACACAATGACTCTATGAGCACGATTCCTTGATATACCCTATATTTAGATACAACAATACAAAAACCATTATCCATATTTTACCTCTCCTTGAGCGTATTTCCTATACCAATCAATAGTCTTTTTTATCCCCTCTTCTAAAGTAAAATGAGGCTTCCATTTTAATATTTTTTTTGATTTTTCTATAGAAAGATATTGATTTTTGATCTCATGATTTCCTTCGTTCAAAACAATAGGTTCTAAATGACTGTCCATTAATTTTAATATTAACTTTACAAGCTCTATTACAGATAAATATCCTTCGCTACCAAAATTAAATGCCTCTCCATACAATTTAAGCTCACTCATTTTTTCTCCTAACAATAAATAAGCTTCTACTGCATCTTCTACATAAAAATAATCTCTAACAAAAGTTCCATCACTTCTAATAATTGGAGAGTTTTGATTTAAAATAGACTCAATAGTTTGAGGAATGATTCGATTAAAATTCATGTCTCCTCCTCCATATAAATTTCCACATCTTGTAATACAAACAGGAAGTTTATAAGTATGATAATAAGACATACTAATTAAATCGGCACAGCTTTTTGATACATCATAAGGATGTTTTCCCATAAGAGCCATCTCTTCTTTGTAAGGTAGATCTTGTTCTCCATACGCTTTATCACTAGAAGCTACAATAATATTTTTAACCAAAGGACTTCTTCTACAAGCTTCAAGTACATTCCATGTTCCTAATATATTTGATTCAAAGGTAGATATGGGATTTTTATTGGCAATACCTACAATAGCTTGAGCAGCTAAATGAAATACTGTATCAATTTCATATTCTCCTAATATTCTTTCTAATAAATATCTATCTGTTAGATCTCCTTTTATCCAATTCACATTTTTATTAAATTTTATATTTTTGATATGATCTCTAAATAAAGCAATTACATTTGCTCCTTTTTCTATTAGTCTATTTGTCAAATATCCTCCTAAAAAACCTGTAGCCCCTGTAATCAATACATTTTTATTTTCCCAATGATTCTTCATTTTTCCAAACCTCCCATGGGGCTTTTTTTTGAGCATACATTTCATTGACAGTTACTAACTCTTTATAAGTATCTATGCCTATCCAAAATCCTTTGTGAGGATAAACTGCCAATTGTCCATCTTTTGCAAGATTCATCAAAGGTTCTTGTTCAAATATACAATTTTTTTCATCTGAAATATAATCAAATATTTTTTTATTCAATACAAAGAATCCACCGTTGATAATTTCCTCAGTAGAAGGTTTCTCTTCAAAAGACTTAGCTATATGATCCTTTACAATCAACCTCCCATAAGAGCTATTCTTTTGAATACCTGTGAGTGTTGCAATTCTTTTATGTTTATTATGAAAATCTAATAGATTTTTAATATGAACATCTGAAAGTCCATCTCCATAGGTAAGCATGAATGTTTCATCTTCAATCAAATTTTCAATTTGTTTAATCCTTCCACCTGTCATAGTGTCTTTTCCTGTATCTACAAAAGTTATTTTCCATTTTTCATATTCTTCTATAAGATAAATTTTATTTTCTTTTCTATCTAATATAAAATTATTGTTTTTCCAATAATCGTTCATAAAATATTCCTTAATTTTTTCTCCTTCATATCCTAAAAGTAAAATAAATTCATCAACGCCATAATACATATAAGTTTTCATAATATGCCATAATATAGGTTTGTCACCTATCTTTTGCAGAGGTTTGGGTAAATCATATTTATCTTTCATTCTTAGACCTTTTCCCCCACATAAAATAACAACTTTCATTTTCCTCCTCCATTCTATATTTCTTGATGTTATATAAATCATTCGAATAGTTGCCTTAGTTTATCTACTCAATTTAACCTATGTATTATTTTTAGAAATGGTTCCGCCTATTTTTTGTACTAAAATTAGCACAAAAAAAAGAGCTATCCTATATGGTTAGCTCTGACTAAAAACAAACTATATTTTAGCAAAGACATAAAAATAAATTTGAAAAATGCATTCAATACTATTAAAATAATCTTGAAGTACTTTTTAAAAAATCAATAGAAAGAGGGTAAATCAGAGTTAGTATATTTTATGTAGATACAATCATCTCATAAACTTTCTTTATAGCTAATCCTATTTTATCCCATGTATAATGCTCTTTTATAAATTCTTGTAGTAGATGATCCTTCTTTTTTTCATAAGCTTTCATAGTTTGTTCATAAATAGATTTTTTTTCATAAGGATTACAATAGACTGCAAAGTCCCTTAAAACGGATTTTGCAGTTCCTATCTGAGTAGTGACTATATTACATCCTGCAACTGCTGCCTCTAGGTTTACTAATCCTGGGTATTCTAAAAAACTGGGAAGCACATGAACCTTTGCACTCTTATAAATAGAAGGCAGATCATTTCTATGAGTATTTTTTATAAAATATATATTTTCGCCTGCTTCTTTCATACATCTTCTTAAATATTGATCATCATTGACTCCTCCTACGAGTACAATAGGGACTTTTTCTCTTTGAAAAGCTTTGATAAGACCCAATTGATTTTTTTGAATATGAATTCTTCCTACACATAAGATATAATCATCTATTCCATATTTTTGTTTTAAATAATGATTCTGTCCCTTACTAAAGTTTTTATCTGTCCCATAAGGAATTACTTTATAAGGTGTGTTGCAATGATATTTCTTTGTAATACTTTCTGCTTCTTCTCTACAATGTGGTAAATATATATCACAATTTTTAAAAATAAATTCTCTTTTTCTTTCACTCATTTCCCAAAATTTTATTTTTTCACTTTGTCCTGTTACTTTAAAATATTCTTTTAAATCCCAATATATAGGAGTAAGTATAATTTTTTTTTCATTTTTTTTAGCGTGTTTCATAAATTCATAAGTTTCTAGTACTCTTATGGTATTAAAAATATGAATGACATCATATTTTTGTAAATTAATATTACAATCTGTACATATATCTACTTTTACACCTAACTGAATTAAGTTTTTTCTTAAATTATTAAAAATTATCGTATCACCAGCTGGATTATTTAAATAATCTTTTCTAATTTGAAACAATACTTTCATATTTTTCTCCTTTATTTTTAAAAACCCATATCTTTATCTTCAAATTCCGTTGGAAAAAAATCATATGGAAAAACTCTTTTTTCAAATTCTTCATACATCTTTTTTTCACATTCTTCAAAATTTTCTACTTCAGGTGGCTCAGAATTTAAAGAATATGCTGCAACCAAAAGCTCAATTCTCCCTACAACTCGAATTACAGAAAGTACTCCTGTTGGAATTATAATATAGCCTTTAAATAGCTCTACAGGAGCTAAAACTTCTGAACGAGTTTCTACTACAATTTTAAAATTAAATTCATTTCTTGCTTGAGGCATGTACATGACAACATCCTTGATCAACTCTGGTAAACATCCATTGATCTGTATAATTTCTCCTGATAAAATATTTCTTAATTGTACTGTAAAAGGTATTTTTAAATGAAATTGAATTCTAGAAAAATTGGGTCTCTTTGCACCTAAAGGAGTCACTTGTAAAGTTTCTTCACATATGTATCCTTCCTGAAAATAAATTCCCATAAACTGAAATTGTTCTCCTTTATGCTTTATCTCTACTTTAAAATTTGGAAAGCAATCTCTTTGTTGACCATAAGAATATACTTTATCAGCTAATATGCATACAGGTTCTAAATCTTTTATAGTATTGGATTGCTTTTTTAATTTTGCATCATTAGCTGTTGCATATGGAGAAGGCTCCATTGTTTTTTGATAAGGTGAATTTTTTATCATTTCTTAGCCCTCCTTTTTATAATCATATGAATCATATTCCATTTTCATTATTACTTCTTTTAAAGTTTGTATAGTTTTGAAACTTAAATCTATGATTACATTAAAGTCTGTTGATTTATTGGAAAATAGTTATAATTTTGTGTAAATTACAATACACATACATTATAATATTAAAAATTTTATAGGAGGTATAAAAGAATGAATATACCTTGTACTTCTCAATACATATCTTATAACTTATCAGGCTTTACCTATTATTTTTATATGGAAGAAGACCATCTTTATATGAAAACTTTAAAAGATAATACAATCTATGGGACTTTAAAAATTAGCGAAAATATTATTGATTATTGTGTTACCATAGACTCTTTTGGAGTATTTCATCTTGTAAGTATTTCTTCTTATGGAGACTTAAAATATTGTATTTATCAAGATCATAAATGGGAATATCGCTATCTCACAAAGTATGATTCAAAATCTTTTGTATTTAAAAACTTAAAACTATTTATAATGGATGATCATATTCATATTCTCATGGCTATCTCTAATATTATTCATCCAGAATTATGGATACTTAAGCATCACTATTGGAATGGCTCCTCTTGGAGTAATAGAAAAGTATGTGATATGGTTACAGAAAAATATGATGTCCCCTTTTGTTCAGATACAGATCCTGATGGACATATCCATATTATATTTAAATCATCTTACGACAAACAATATCAACTATATTATTGTAAATATCATATTTTTTATGATTCATGGAGTATCCCGGTAAAAATCAATAGTTCTTTTGATGATCATTCTCATCCTTTTATCCTTTGCGATTCTTTAGGAGCGATTCATATTATATGGTCTAGCTTTTATGATAATAATCTTGCTATCTTTTATATGTATCAAGAACAATTAAATCATCCAAAAAATGATTGGAGTCAACCTATATGTTTGTCTAATGTGAATACAAATAGCACACATCCTATTTTGCTTCAAATAGATAATGAAATTCATATGATATGGAAAGAAGGTAACTATTATTTTGTTACTCGTAAAAATATTTACGAACAATTATGGAGTCCCTCTTGTGAAATACATGTAGAAAATGATCATAAACCTTTTTGTATTTCTTTATTAGGAAATCAATATAAGTCTTTAGAAAAAGTAAAAGTTTTAAGTAGTTATGGATTATTCTTTGAAAATAAAATCTTTCTTATAGGAGTAGATGATCCTCTTCCATCATTCTCTTCACAAGGAAATAACTCTGATGATACAAAAGATTTAGAGGTGGATTTATCGAGTGATACAAATCAGTTATCTCTTCAAGAAGATCATTTCTTAAAAATCATAGAAGAAATAAAAAACATCAAAATAATGCAAAAAGAACTCAAAGAAAATTTTTATACTCTATATGAACAACAAATTTTACACAACAAAAGAATGGATGAGTTGTTTCAACTGTATTCCAAGCTTCATGCCTTTTTAGAAAACAATCCAGATAATTTTCGCAATAAACTTAAAAATTTATTTAAATAAAAATGCACTGAAAGTATTCAGTGCATTTTTATTTGATTTAGCAATCTATTCCAGGTCCTGTAATAAAATTATCTAATTGTGGTGGGAAGAAATCTGGTGGTAACTCTTGATTGAATATCTCACAAGGCTCTCCCATTCTTTCACATGGAGCAGGTGGTGGACAGAATCCAAATGCTGGTATTACTAATTGTACAATCAATTCGCATTTTATAATATGATAAATCCCTACTGTAAATACTGCAAAGCATTGATCATCATAAGGATCACAAGGTGTCTTACAATCATCCCTTATAATTTGTGCATCTAAAACTTTTGCTATAATCTCTAGTTTTACAATATTATCATCTACATCTTCAGGTGGATGAACAATTCCTGATTGATCTACCTTGCTCTCTCTAATAATAGCTAATGATTCTGGGCAATATAGAGGCCCTACTGTTTCACTTCTTCTTAATAAAAGCTCATTATCCCTAGAAATAGTTCCATCATCAAATACAATATCATATAAAATTCTTAATTGATAAGTGAAAGTAATAAACTTTCTATCTGGATCTGATGACATACTTTTTTTATCCAATACTTTAAAAGATCCTGGTACAATTCCAACTACTCTTGGATTTACAATACCATCTGCACTACAATCAATTCTTACTTTAAGATCTGGATCAAATAAAATACCTTCTTTTGATTTTGATTTTCTATCATTCCCTACTAAACATACTCTTAATAAACAGGAATCATAAACTTTTGGAATTTGAACACATACTAATTCACATGCATTTCCAAATTGTTCTCTTAATTCTTCTGGAATTACACCAGGAGTGTATATGCTCGTTCCACAAGATGTTGACTTATACATATATTTTCCCCCTTCTACCCATAAAATACTTTTTAAGTAGGTATGAATCATGTTTCTTTACTTGTATATTATGTATCTAAACTTCTTTTGGTGATTCAAATTCATAAATTCTTTATAAAATCTTTTTCATAATGTAGTTTCATTATTAATATATTTAAAATAGGTAGGTGATGATCATGTCCTTTTCTAAAAATATTATTTTAAATATTAATAAAGAGACGGTACGGTTTTATATGGATGATCAAAATCTTCTTCATTATCATTATCAAGAAGAAGATATTATCTTATATGAAAAAAAAATACTTGAATTTGATGTGGATATCAATAAAAGTGATCATATAGGAATTGTAATTTTAGATGAAAAAGGAAAGCTCTTTTATATGTATGAAAAAAACAATGAATGGTCTTTTTATTTGTTATACGAGGTAAATTTTGAATTAGAAGAGTTTAAATATGTTAGTATTAAACTTTTTGGGGATTGCCCTTATATCTTATTTTCTTGGCATAATCTTTCTTCTCCTTTTGAATGGTCTATTCTTTCTTACTACCGACAAGATGAATTATGGAAAAAAGAAGTCATTCATCGTCTTTATTTAAAAGAAGAAATCAAACCCTATATTCTAATAAAAGATATTTATAATAATCTTTATTGTATTTACTTAAAAAAACAAAATATGATTTATGATTTAATGCTTACAAAGCTTTCTATTGAAAATGACGATTGGGAAGACCCTTTTTTCTTATGTCATTGTATATTTTTAAAAAATTTTTTACTTGATGCTCTCATAGATGATAAAAATACCATTCATATTGTGTTTACAGATAAAGAAAAAAAATCATATTGTATAAAATATATATCTATTAAACAAAATCAATATCCTTCTGATGATCCACAAGTCATTATAAGTAATCCTACACCCTTTATAAATTGCATTCTTTTGTTACAAAAAAACCTTATTACTTCTTATGGAATAATAGATAATACTATTTATTATTCTTCTAAACCATTCACAAATATATCTAGTGTTTGGAGCAAACCATCTACTATAGATACTTCTTCTGATGATATCTTTATCATTAAATTCATTAAAAGTAATCACTCTTTTTTGATTCCTTATGAAGGAAATTATCTATTATCAAAAGCTTCATATGACATTATTCCTATTCATACTCCTTCTTTTATAAGTTTGAATAATAAGAAACCATCTAACAACTTAAAAGGAGAATTATACAAAAAAAATAATGAACTAGAAAATAAAACTAAACTCTTACAGGCATTACAAGGAAATATTAATTACTTGAAAGAAGAAATCAATCGCCTTGAAATACAAAATAAAGAATATGTAGATAGAATAAGAAAAAATAGTGAAATCTATCAAGAAAAAATCAATCAACTCTCAAAGGAATATGAAGAATTATCTTTTCTTTTAGAAGAATATAAAAAAGAAAATAATAATTTAAAAAAAGAATTAGAAGATCATAAAAATAAAAACTGGATTCAAAAAATTTTGGGATAGGCATTTTATGCCTATTTATTTTAATTACAGAGAAAATTATGACACAAAAAAAACACTCTAAGTATATGATAAATCAAGAAGACATGTTTGTTCAAATTTATATATAAAGGAGTAGATTCAATGATTCCAATTGCAAAACCCAGTATTGGAACTGAAGAAATATTTCATGTGCAACAAATCTTAAAAAGTGGAAATATAGCATCTGGTCAAACTGTTTCAGATTTTGAAAATAATTTTGCAACCTATTTTCATATGCCTTATGGAGTAGCTACATCCTCTGGAACAACAGCTCTCCATGCAGCAATCATTGCATGTAATATTAAGAAAGGAGACAAGATTATCACCACCCCTTTTACCTTTGCAGCTACTGCCAACAGTTTATTATTTGAAGGAGCCATTCCCGTTTTTGCTGATATTGATCCTGATACCTTCAATATAGATGTAAATCATGTAGAAGAACTTTTAAAAATTCATAACGATATTAAAGGAATATTAATTGTACACTTGTTTGGACTTCCTTGTAATATGGAAAGGATTATGAAGCTTGTAAAAAAATACAATTTACTTCTTATAGAAGATTGTGCCCAAGCCCATGAGGCAAAATATAATGATCAATACGTAGGAACTTTTGGCACTACATCTGCTTATAGCTTTTATCCAACTAAAAATATGACTACTGGAGAAGGTGGAATGATTCTTACAAAAAATAAAAGCATTTATGAAAATTTACAAAGACTCATCAGTCATGGTCAAAAAGAAAGATATATTCATACACAGCTTGGTTATAACTTTAGAATGACAAATATTGCGGCAGCTTTAGGAATTGAACAATTAAATAAATTAAATGATTTTAATAACAAAAGAAAAGAAAATGCAAAATTTTATAATAACCATATAAAAAATAATCAAGTCAAACTTCCTGTTGTACCTTCTAAGTGTGATCCTGTGTATCATCAATATACACTAAAAGTAAAAGATCGTGCTCAATTCATAAAACATTTAGAAAAAAATAATGTTGGATATGGTATTTATTATCCTACCCCACTCAATGCTCAGCCTTATTATAAAGAACTTGGATATGACCCTAACACTACTCCTATAACTCTTAAAGTCAGTCAAGAAGTTGTATCCATCCCTGTACACCCTCTTTTGTCTAAAGACGAACTTTTAAAAGTTGTTGAGGTCATCAATCTTTATGAATAATTTAAATATAGGGGTTATAGGAGCAGGAAACATGGGACAAAAGCATATACAAGTATGTCAAGAAATTAAAAATTTAAACTTAATAGGTTTTTTTGATATTGATCCTATACAAGGAGAAAAAGCATCTAGTCAATACAATATCCTTTTTTTTTCAGAAATAGATGATTTATTAAAGAAAGTAGATGCTGTTATTATTTGTGTTCCTACCTCTTTACACTTTTATTACGGTGTATTATGTGGAAAAGAAAAAAAACATATTTTAGTGGAGAAACCTATTTGTAACACTCCTAAAGAAGCTAAAAAATTAATAGAAGTATGTAAAGAAAATAAAGTCATTTTACAAGTTGGTCACATTGAAAGATTTAATCCAGTCGTAGATAAGCTTTTAGAAATTCTAAAGGATGAAGAAATTATCTCTTTAGAATTTAAACGCCTTAGTCCTTATACCAATAGAATATATGATACTGATGTCATTCACGATCTTATGATTCATGATATAGATATTATGCATTATCTTTTAGGTTCCTCTATCAAAAATATTTTATCACAAGGAAAATCTGTTTATAGCCATGAATCCATAGATTATGCCCAAGCCCTTATTGAATATGAAAATGATATTTTAGTCAGTCTTACTGCTAGTCGTATCACAGAAGAAAGGGTAAGAAAACTTATCATTCATGCAAAAAATGCCTATATCGATGTAGACTTTCTAAAAAAATCTATAACCATTTCAAGATGTTCTCATATAGATATTCAAAGAAAATATTCTTTAGATCAAATCTTTAAAAAAATATATATTCCTAATACAAATCCTTTAAAAAATGAGATCCTTTCCTTTATAAGAAATATACAAATGAATAAAACTCCTTTTGTAGATGGATATGATGGTTTTAAAAATTTAGTCACTGCAAATAGGATTTTAACAAAAATTAAAAAAATGTAAAATCTCTATCTTGTGATAGAGATTTTACATTATGCTATACCAAATTGATCCATGAGAAGGAGGTGCTATATTGCGTATATTTTTTATTGAGTATAGTGTGGTATGGGAATATCTACTACCTCAAGCCTTTAAAAATCTAGGACACGAAGTAAAAATTTCTGGAATAAAAGGCCTACAAGCAGAACATCATATTCCTCAAATGATCCATGAATTTCATCCTGATCTTATTATCTCTATGGGATGGGGAATTTATCAGACTCCTCAATATTATCATTGGATTGCAAAACATATTCCAAAGACAAATATTCCTCATATTTATTGGTCCTTAGAAGATCCTGATCATACAGATACAGTAGTCCTTCCTTATATAAGAACTGTTCGTCCTCATTTTGTATTTACTATATGTAAAGAAAGAGTAGAATATTTTAAAAAATTAGGATTTAAATCTGCTCATATGGACTATGGATATCTTCCTAATATTCATTATAAAACAGATCCTGATCCTAAATATAAGTGTTCTATTGCTGTGATTGCAAATCCTTATCCTAGTATATTGAATCAATATCCTTATCTTTATCGTCATCAATCCATCAAAAATTTAATTACTCCACTAATTAAAGAAAATATACGGGTTGACTTTTGGGGGAATGATTGGGAATTGATGAAAAATATTATGGGTATTGAAATTCCAAAAGATTGGATACATGGATATCTACACTATTTAGATGCAAACAAAGTATATTCTTCTGCTGATATCATCTTAGGTCTTCAAAATAAACATACACAATTGACTCAAAGAACTTACGAAATATTAGGATGTGGAGGATTTTTAATTACCTCTGATACATTAGTAGTAAGAAAAATTTTCAAACCAGGATATGATTTAATTGCTTCTTCATCTCCTGAAGAAACAATTAGCTATATTCATTATTATAAAAGTCATCCAGAAGAACGAAAAAAAATACAATCACAAGGTCATGCTATTGCATCACAACATTCCTATGAAAATAGAGTACTTTATATGTTAGATACTTTAAAAAAGGAAGGTATCCTATAATATTTTGCCATTGATTCATCGAATAGATTTTAAAAAAGAAATAAATCTATCATGGTCAATGGCAAAATTTCCACTGACAGATTGTCTATCCCCTACATTTTTTGTTACAACTGCACCTATTGTTATATTGGCTCCATCTCCTATATAAATCATATTGCTAATGCTTGCAGATGGTCCTATCCATACATCATCCCCAATAGTTGTATATCCTGCAATCATAGCATTTGCTGCAACCAAACATCTTTTTCCCATACGTACTCCATGAGCAATATGAACTAAATTATCAAATTTGCATTTTTGTCCTATTTCTGTAGCCTCACCAAAAATTCCTTTGGACACGCAACAATTGGCTTGAAATTCTATATGATCATGAATGATTACTTTTCCTGCATGAACTATAGGTAAAATATCGTCTTCTATTCTTGCAAACTGAAATCCCTCTGTCCCTATCACACATCCTGCTCTTATGATCGTATCCTCTCCAATATATACATTATCTAATATAGTCACATTGGGTCCTATTTTTACTCCATCTTTTATAATTACGTTTTGATCAGATACATATGCTGTTGGATGAATGTGTGCTGTTTTACTAATTTGACTACTGAAATTTTTTCCATAAAACTCTGTATTTTTTGCTAAATAATTATGCAATCTATAAAAGGTAATCTTTGGATCATTTGCTATACATATACCTATATCTTTATTTTTTATTTTTTCTAAAATATTTTCAGAACAAATTACACAGCTAATATTAGGATTCTTTTCCAAATCAGATAAATACTTTTCATCATTTAAAAATACTAACAATCTCTCTTTTTCATGTTCCTTAATAAAACCTAAACTGTTGTAATTTCCATCTTTATATACTTTTATATTTTCATCCATCTCTAAAATAGAAGATAACCTTCTTTCCTTCATCTCATCACCCCTCATTCTTTTTCCATTCATTATATGATAGTGTAGCAATAGTTATTCCAAAAGAAAAGGTCTATAATAAGACCTTTTCTATCTTAGCAATATTAATATTTGATTCAGCGAAATCCTTTCTAACACTCTATATCCTACAGAAGCATTTGTTGCAATTCCATCATGATTTACTTTGCAATATCCATTAACTTTACAATTTCCATCATCTCTTACGAGAATTTGACCCACTAAACCTACACAAATCCATTCTTCTCTATTTCTTCTTGGTATATACATCTTACTTCCATCCCAATCTGGATTTAATACGGGTACTGTTTCATGATAAGGTTCATATAAATTTTTTCCTTCTTGATCTTGTGTTGGTGTAGCTAATATATTCTTATATTCCACATCACCCCATTCATTGCTAGTATACTTATTTTTCCATCTTAATTCTTTACTTCCTCCCATCATTCCTATATTTTCTGTAGTAACTCCTAAAATATAATCATCTTTATGATTGGCTTTTCTTATTTTCCTTCCTGATAAAGTTACAAAATATCCTGGATCTATACCTTTTCCATCTATTGTTTCAAACATTTCTCCATACCCATTATAGAAACTTCCATATGTTCCATCAATATCCATATTCCCTGTTTGCCCTACTAATTTCCCAGCAATACCCTTTACTTTTTCACTGATTCCATTAGCTATATACCAAGAATACGGTGCATCTGCATTACCATTTTTTCCCATAATATGTGTCCCAGGAAAATAATTTGTGTTGGTACCTTTTCCTTGAGCATGAGAATACATACCACTTGCTATAGTTTTACATCCTTGAGCATGGGAACAAAATCCTTTAGCTATTGTATGATCTCCTTGAGCATGAGCATATCTTCCCTCTGCACTTGTCTTCATGCCTTGAGCATGAGAACATATTCCTATAGCTTTTGTTTCCCAACCCTGTGCATGAGATGCATCTCCTTGCCCTACGGTTTCAATACCCTCTGCATGAGATGCAAAACCATTTGCCTGTGTTTCCCAACCCTGTGCATGAGCACTATCTCCATCTGCCTTTGTTTTACTTCCCTCTGAATGAGATGCAGCTCCGTTTGCTTTTGTTGAACATCCTTCTGCATGGGAGGCTTCTCCATAAGCTATACTTGATTGCCCCTCTCCATGGGAAGCCTTTCCATTGGCCATTCCAAATTGACCTTCTATATGAGCTCCTTCTCCACTTGCATTGGTACAAAATCCTTCCGCATGTGATGCTGCTCCATCTGCTTTTGTTAGAATCCCTTGTGCATGAGATCCATCTCCATTTGCAATCGACTGTATCCCTTCTGCATGAGAATAAGGGCCATTTGCCTGTGTAGAAGCTCCTTCTACATGAAACCTTTGATCTTGTGCTTTTCTATTTTCTCTTTCTGGGTAGGATTTCTTCCTTCTAACTTGTCTATCCAAATTACTTCTCCTTCCTATTTATATTGAATCTCTAATTTTTTATAATCTAATAAACTTCCTCTAGAAATAATTTCATAAATCCCTTGAGGCAATATTTTACATTTTAAAATAAGCTTTATTGCTAATTCTAAATCTTTTTCTTGTATATAAATAGCTGTATGACAAGACTGTCCAACAGCTCTTGGAGCCTTTCTAAAAGTATTTTTAATATTGTTTCTTCTAAATAGCTCCTCCATATAATATCCATGATAGTTAGATGTAAATACAATAAGATACTTTTCCTTCTCATACATCATACACATCAGCTCCAAATACTTTTTTTAATATTATATTCTAGACATGACTAAAATGATATTTTAAAGTATCTTATCCGTCAAAGAATCAATGTATATAATTTTTATAAACTTAATTCCTTTAAAGCCTCTGATTTTTCAAGGTTATTTTCTATTAAATAATCAAAAACCTGCTTTTTGTCTTTATTTGCTTCAACTATATTTTCATCTATTGAATCTTTAGAGATATAGTTATAAACAAATACTTTTTCAAACATGCTATCAACCCTTCTTATCCTTTTATTTCTTTGATCATTTATAGATATATCTCTATCAATATCATAATTAATGAGATATTTAGCATTTTGCAAATTTAACCCTTCCGCTCCAGCATTAGTAGAAATAAAGCATTTTACCTGTGGATTTTTCTTGAATGCGTTTACAGCTTCATTCTTTTGAGCTGCCGACATCTTACCAGTAAAAACAACTGTTTTATGCTTCTTCAATGCTATTGAAATAAGTTTAACCATTCTTGCATATTGAGAAAAAACAACTACTTTATGACCACTTTCGATTAATTCTTCCACATGCTCCACCAAATAATTTAGCTTTCCTGAGTTATTGCTTTTAATTAAAGAAACAATGTTTTTATGTACATAATCTGATTCTGACATTTTGAATAGTTCTGGGCTATCAGAACATTGCAACCTAAAAGTTAAAAACATTCTTACTTTACTATCTAAATTTTTTCTCTGTTGTTCTATTTCTTCAATTTCTTCTGGAGCCATAAAAACATATTTTTCGCTTCTTATAACTTTAACTATCTTAGCTAATTCATTTACAGCAAGACTCATCTCAACTGCAAGATAATGATCTATTTCCCTCTGATTTTTAGTCATATCAATATAAATATCTTGTTCGATTATCTTTGGCATTTCAATAGCTACTTCTCTTTCTGTCCTTCTTAATGCAATCTGTTCTATTTTAAGTCTAAACTCTTCTAAGTTTTTGTAAAACTTTTCAACTCCATATAAACCATATATTTTTGTTACATATCTTTTTTCATATTCTTCATGATTACCAATAAAATCTTCATTTCCTATTTCGCATAAAGAAAAAATACCACAAGGGTCTTTGTTAATAGGAGAACCTGTCATAAATAAAGCGTATTCCTTCTGAACTTTCTTAACTGCCTTATGTGATACTGTTTCTCTATTTCTTATCTTATGTGCTTCATCGCAAATTAAGCAACCTACCTTAAATTCTCTGATAAATTCAATATCTTTTCTTAAAGATTCATAGTTAGTGATTATATAAGGGATATGTTTCTTAATTGCATTTTCATAGAGACTTTTTCTTTTTTTAGCAGTTCCTTCTATAATTACAGAAGAAAGTTTAGTAAATTTTTCAACGCCCTCTTCCTTCCATTGATATTTTAGCCCTGCCTTGCAAACAATCAAAAAAGGAATATCATATTTTTTATTAAAATTTAAAATATTTTTAGACAACAGTCTAGTAACTCCTATAGCCTGTAATGTTTTTCCTAACCCCATGTCATCAAACAAGCAAGCAAAACCATATTCTATTATTTTTTTGTGAATAAAATTAATTCCAAACATCTGAAATTTATGAGGTTTATATGGCTTTTTTAATGCAACTTTTAAAATTGGAATTTCTTTATACATTTCAGTATAATTTGGTACAGATTCATCTAGCAAAATCCATCTAGGGGTAATATACATAAACTCTCCTTCAAATAACTTTTCAAGAATATATATGTATGACTTATCAATAATCCATTTCTTTTCATTTGGATCAAAAAAAGCTTGAGGAATTTTTTTGATTTTTCGTATATACTCATCATTGTAGTTAAATCGTATATCCAATAAAGAATTATCTGCATTTTGTTCAATCCTAATCATCGAAATAACTCCTTTATATTTTAGTTAATGATTATCCTTTGTAATATATTTTATAACATCTATATTTTTATACAATAGCATCTTTACTTTTTAAAATGGATAATTTTTAGGTATCGAACTTAAAAATTACAAGCACAAAAAACCTTCGTGATCAATAAAACGAAGGTTCTTTGTGCCTATTCTATAAAAGGTAAAAATTTGCTAAAGTAATCCCAAACTCTTCTTCATTAATATTAAAGCAGCCTCTTTATATTTTTTAGATAAAACGCCCAAAGATGCCATAATATAATCATTATCAATGAGTATTTTTACTTCTTTATTGGGAAGCAAATAATCTCCTTTGTTGCTCTTTGCTATTTCTTTTAATATCTCTACTCTATGAGGAAGCCGAGTGAGTGCCCCTCCTGTTCCAATAATCCATTTTAGACTAGTAAGGTCTTTTCCTTCTGCAAATGTCTTCTTTCCTGCGGGACCATATAGATTTCTTAATTTCCCTCCATGACGATATACAGAAGTTAATACTGCTTCTTTGGTTAATAATTCTACAAACTCTTTTAATTTATCTGTATCTGGAATAGGTTTATGTTGATTGATTAATTCTTCTACATCACAATTTAGCTTTTGTGTCAAAACATCTTTGCCTATTCGATCTACTATATTTTTCATATTCACATAAACCCCTAAATCTCCTTCTACTGTTCTTTTTGCTGTAGGCTCAGGACTAATTAAAATCCTACTGATTTCTTCACTTCCTTCTGTAACAGAATGGATATCTGTTGTTGCTCCTCCTACATCTAGAGTCATTAAATCTCCTATTTCTTCTTTTAATACCTTTGATGCTTCCATAACTGCACCAGGAGTAGGAATAATTGGACCTGTAATAAGATCCCTTACCTTGCTCATTCCTGGTGCATGAATAATATGCTCCTCAAAAGCTTCTTGAATTACTTTTCTAGTAGGTTCAATATTTAACTCATCTATTTTTGGATATACGTTTTCTACAATATATAACTTATTTTCTTTATCTTTAAATATTTCACGAATCTCTTCTTGATTTTCAATATTCCCTGCATAAATAATTGGTGCTTTAATTCCTGAGTCAGCAATCATTTCTGCATTCAAAAGGGCTGTGTCTCTTTCTCCATAATCTACTCCACCAGCAATCAATATAAGATTTGGACCAATTTCTTTTATCTTTTTTATATCTGTTCTTCTTAACTTACCTCCTGTTACTTGATGAATAATTGCTCCTGCACCGAGTGCAGCTTCCTTTGCAGCACGAACTGTCATATCATATACAAGTCCATGGACACTCATTTTTAGTCCTCCTGCTGCACTACTTGTAGCAAGCATCTCTTCATAATCAATACTAGATAAGTTTAAATTTTTTCTTAAATCCTCAATAGCTCCTTCAAGACCTATCGTTACATCTCCCTCTAATACACTAGTAGGGGCTTGGCCCTGCCCTAAAAATTTGGGATCAGCAGTGTGAATGCCTAAAAAGGCATTCACCACAGTAGTAGTACTTCCAATCTCGGCTACTAATAAATCAATTTTCATTTTGCATTTCCCTTCTTTTTTTCACTAAGAAAGTGGCCATATGAACTCCTTTACTTCCTCTTCCAAATCCTGCATCTACACCTTGTTTGACTGCTATTTTAGGTGTAACTTGTGTTCCTCCACAAGCAATCATAATTTTATCTCTTATACCTTTTTCTACACATAATTCATGAATTCTCTTCATATTTTTATAATGGATATCATCATGGCTAATAATTGTAGAAGCTAGTATTGCATTTGCATTTAATTCTATAGCTGCATCTACTAATTTTTCTACAGGAACAGAGGTACCTAGATAATGACATTCAATACCATATCTTTCTATCCCACCATGCTTAATATCAATGATTTCCCTTAAACCTACAGAGTGTTCATCTTCTCCTACTGTTGCAGCAACAATCTTCATTGGATTTTCTTCAATATCTTGACGAATTTCCTCATCAGACATAATCTCAGGCTCTGGAGGAATGACTAATCGATCCACATCTATACTAAAATCTATTTTACCTTTTAATTGTATCCTAGTTCCTTCAGATGGATGCATAATTTCTTTGTGAATTACTTCAGGATCTATCAGTCCCATTTTCTTTCCAATCTCTACTGCTGCTACTTCTGCAACTCTTCTACTTGTAGGTAAAAATAAATCTAGTTGAATAATACCGTCTCCTAACCACTCTACTTCTGGCTTTATTTGACTTGATTCTCTTAATGCTTTTGTTTCTTCTAATCGTACATTTACATTATCTGTTTCATCTAATTCATCTATATAAACAATTTTTTCTGGTTTTTCAAAAGTGCAACCTCCAATGAATTCTGCAGGATTATCTATAAGAGTAGCGTCATATTGTGCTACATTGTTGTATCCAAAATGTGCTGTAACTGGAGCAAAGTAGTCCTCATCTCTTTCATAAACAGTCCCTACACCTACTCCTCCATCACTCTTTCTTGGAATTCCATCTCCATTTCTTTCAGGATAACAGCCAGAGTCTATAAAGAAGCCTTCTTCTATGGCTTTAAAATATCCTCCTACTCTAATCATCTCTTCCATAAATAAGATAGCTCTTTCTTTTAATTCTCGAACCTTTTCTGGAAGATAGCCATGCCTTTTAAGCTCTACTAAATCTAGTATATTATCCATTCCTATTAATGCTTGTTTTGCAGTATCACAAGCTTCTATATTATAAATATGCCATGGTACATTTCTTCCTTCATCTGGAGTGATGGTAGATTGAATATCTGCACTTGTAAGTCTAGAAATGAGTAGATTGATTACATGGGTAACAGTAGCTTCTCTTGTAGAAGATTCCATATATTTTGTATTCATTTGAGCTCTCATTCTATATTCAGAGAATAAATCTCTTAAAGCTACTGCATAAGGAAGGTCAATATGAAGACATGGTGCAGGTGGAGCTGTTGGTGGTACCGTTGATAAACAAATATTAGATTTTTTCATCCCTACTCTTACAGAAAAAATTGAGTTAAGTGAATGCTGAACCATAAGCTCTGGCATTACCTTCCATGCTTCTCTTGCTGTAGCATTTGCATTATGAGCTCCATCAATTTGAGCAATATCTGCCCATTTCATGATAGTTTTAGATTCTGCTGCGTCTACAAAAGAACGAATCATATTAATATTTCTATACAAAACATTATATTGTGGGTCTTGATGGGCTCCATTTACCCCTTCTTCTGCAAACATAACTGCAATTTCAGGTCCTGCCACACCACTAACATAAGAATGATAATTAATTGGTCTTCCCACTTCTTCTTCTATAAAATCAAGTGCTTTTCTTTGAGCACGAACTTGCTTTCTTGTAACAGGAATACCACCTATTCCTTGTGGTGTTCCCTCTATAAGTCCATCAAAATGAGATTGTCCTGCTGTTCTAATAACCATGATATGATCTGCTCCATGCCATGCAGCCATTCTCATTCTTCTTATATCATCTTCAAATCTACCTGATGCAATTTCTGTAGTAATAGAGTACTCAGGTTGTGGGTCAATATCTCCAAAATATTTTGCAGATGGCAAAGGAACACTTTGTGTAAGAGGCTCTGAACAATTTTGATAAGTAAAAGGTCCCATCTGTAAATCATTTTTTTTCTCTCTCCAAACCCAACCTCTTCTTTTGGGTACATAAGTATTAAGATCCTTTAAAATTTCTTTAATTTCTAATTTTTCATTTTTATCAAGCTTCACTTTGCACACCTCCTTTGAATAAATCTATTACTTCATCCCAGTACTCTCCATTAGAAAGAGCAACTCCTGCATCTCTAATATCTATATTCTTTGTCTTTGCAAGCTTATAAACTACATGTCCTGCCCCTTTTCCCATAAGGCCTCTATCCCTTACACCTTCTACGATAGCTTTTGCTTCCATGCTTGAAAATCCCATACGAAGAAGGATCGATCTTTCAATAGATGGTGAAGTATTTTTATATGCAAGATCCAAAAGAGGATCTACTAGTTGATTTGCCAATTCCCAAAATCTTTGTTTTAATTCTTCATCTGTTAAATTTTTCAAATGGTCTCTTCGTTTTTCAAAATCATCCGCTCTTTTCATTTTGTCACCCCGATTCTATATTTTGAGAGAAGTTTGGCATACATATGTATGCCAAACAAATAATGCAAAAGCATTATAAAATTTTTATTCAGAAATTTTTATATCTTTCTCTTTAATTATTTCTTTTACAAACTCTATACTAGATTTTGTCTCTTGTACTAAGAAATCTAAATCTTCATTAGAAATTTCTTTTTGTCCATAATCATCAATACAATGATTGATGTAAGATCTTCTTAGTTTGTTTAAATCTACTTCTTGTGCTTGAATGAGTCTTGGATGTTCTGGTAATATAATATTTTGTCCTGGAACTTCATCCCTTGGATTTCCAAATTTTATATCAATTCCATTATCTCTAGCAAAAGAAAGCTGCGGCTGTACATGTTTTCCTGCTCCTGTATATTCTGTTTCTTGTACTACAATAATTTTGTCTTCATCTAATTGTTGAGCAAGGCTAAAAGCAGCCACTAGTGATGTATTTCCTGCTGGTCCTCTTTCTAATCCTTCAATTTGAGCCAAAGTTTCTGTCATATAAAAAACTTCTCCTTGAGCTACAGTTACATATCGATGCATATATCTAAGTGGTCTTGCAGCAGATCTTGGCACATCTGAACGGTCTGGTCCTGTAGAAAAAGGCATTCCAAATCCTGTATGTCCTGTAGTAAAAGATTTTTTATTAAACTGAATATCACTTGCCATATGAAGTCCACTTAAATTTACACTTGCTGCAATTATTTGAGTTTGATCTGCACCAGCTTTTATCATTCCTCTAGCTGTTCCAGTTAAGTTTCCTCCACCAGCGTTCGTACAAACTACTACATCTGGGTCTTTCCCTTCTCTTTCTCTAAACTGCATAGCAATTTCATATCCTAATGTTTCTACCCCTGCAATTCCAAAAGGAGTATACAAAGAAGCATTAAAATATCCTGTTTCTTCTAAAAGTCTTAAGAAAGTATAAAACAGTTCTGGCCCTACAGTAAGTTGTATGACTTCAGCACCATAAGCTTCACATTTTCTAGCCTTTTCTATGATTTCAGGCTGTCCTATTCCTTTACTATCATAACATTCTTGAACAATAATACATTTTAGTCCTTGCATTGCTGCTTGTGACGCTACAGCCGCACCATAATTTCCACTAGTTGCTGCAATAACTCCTTTGTATCCTAATCTTTTTGCATGGTATACAGCAGTAGCTGCTCTTCTTGCTTTAAAACTTCCAGATGGGTTAGACGCTTCATCCTTTATAAAGATTCTTGCACCCATTCCTTTAGGTGCCACTTTTCTTGCTAGTTTGGTTAAATTTTTCAGTTCTAATAATGGAGTATTTCCAACACCTGTAGCTAGTTGTATTTTTTGAATCTCATCAAGACTATATCCTGTATCTCTCATCATTTTTTCATAATCAAACCTTATATCTCCTGATTCAAAAACATTATAATCAATTCCTACTGCTTTTTTCATGATTTCATTTTTTCTTCCCATTACACTTTCATAACTTGTATTATTCATTTTGTTCCCCTCCCCAAAGAATAGACTTTAGTTGTATTCCTACTTGAAGAAGCTCTGGAACAAAATTCCCAAAATTATGTTGATAAGCTGGATTTACCTCTAATAATTTTCCTTTTGCCATTCTTCCTGTAATTGTTTTTACTGTTACTTCATCACCTATTTCTGCATCTTCTTGTAAAAAGCCCTTTACCCATGATTCAAGTGGAACTTTCTTTGTATCATCTGGAACCTGTGGTGCCCTCTCATCTGGAGTTAATACAACATGATATGTAAGTACCCAATCTCCTTTTTTAATTTTCATTTTTTATCCCTACCTTTCTATCATATCTCTCATATCTCCCATAATTGCTCTTGGTACAGGAAGATCTATCATAGTTTTTACTCCAGGTCTTGCATTAATAATATGAGGAATCATATTTACACACATAGCAATCGTTCCAATTCCTCCAGGAACCTCTGGATTAATAGCCATATTGATATTTGGTACTCCTTTAATTTCTATATAATCTCCTGTATGAGTTCCTTCTGTTTCAGGTTCAATTTGTTGTGGATGATCCATTTCAATTTTTAACTCTCCATCTACATATCCAAAGCCTTTCATAGCGCATCCTGCTACTTCTCCTGGTTGTACTTGTGCATATGGTGATTTTCTGTATACATTTGAAACTATAGGCTCCATACTTTGCTTTACTTTGTCACTTAATTTCCAGCCAATAGCATCTGCAATCATAGAAACTGATTCAGCAAAACCTACATGTCCTGCTAAAGTTCCTTCTTCTACACCTTTTTTAAATGCTTCTACTGTTATCCCTATTCCTTGTTCTTCCATTACAGCAGGTCCAAAAGGAGATAAACTATTTACTCTTCTTGCCACAACATGATCTACTGATTCACATGCACCTGTTAATGTTACTACTAATAAGTCCATAATCAGACCTGGATTAATTCCAGTTCCCAATACAGATACTCCATTTTCTTTTGCAATTTTATCCATCTCTTTTGTAAGCTCTGGCTCTTGTGCCATTGGATAAGACATTTCTTCTGCACTTGAAATTACATTGATTTTCTTTTCTAAACAAAATTTAATTTTTTCAAACGCATTTTTTGTAAAAGAATCTGTGCAAATTAAAACTACATCTGCTGCTTTTTCTGTAATGACCTCATCATAAGCTCCTAATAAAAGATCTTTTCTATCTTCTCTTTCAACAGATAAATAATCATACATACTTGTTCCTATTTTTTTACCTCTTCCTACTACTCCTACTATATCTACACCTTTCTTTTTTAAAAGCATTTCTGCCATTCCTTTTCCCATTGCACCAAGTCCCCAAATAATCACTTTAATATTTTCCATATGTATCCCTCCCATAAATTAAATAATTTGTATTTGATATTTATAAAAGCAACTTCTATGCCAAGTTTTAATATAAAAAATTGATAAATTTATGTCTTTTTTTATGGTATTTTGCATATTTATTCTAATATTTAAATATTATTCTAGCTTTATGGTTTGAATTTTCAGAACAATAAACAAGACTGCAAATATTTTTGCAGTCTTTCGCAAATGTTTTTGCAGTCTTATTTTGTAGAAATATTATATTTTTTCATCTTATGTTGAAGTGTTTGTCTTTTTACTCCTAGCTGCTCTGAAGCTTTTGTAATATTATCTTTACAAGATATAAGTACTTTTCGAATCATATTTTTTTCGATTTCAGCTATGGTAGTAGGTAAATCTTTTTTAAATTTATATTCTATAGGATAAGTGAATGCAAATATTTTTGCATTTGCTTGTGGAGAAAAATGATCTTGTTTTAATATTCGTTCCTCTTCAATAATATTCATAGCTCCCTCTATGACATTCTCAAGCTCTCTTACATTTCCAGGCCATCTGTATCTTTGAAATGAATCTAATACGGATTCTTCTACTCCTTGTATTTCCTTTTTAAGCTGTTTATTGTACTTTTGTATAAAATAATTTGTTAATACTTTAATGTCTTCTTTTCTTTCTCTTAAAGGAGGTAAGGTAATAGGTATTACATTAATACGATAAAATAAATCTTTTCTTAATTGACCCCTTTCAATTGCCTCATAAGGTTCCTCGTTGGTACTAGCAATAACTCTTACATCTATAGGAATATCTTTTACTCCTCCTATTCTTCTGATCATACCTTCTTGTAAAACTCTTAAAAGTTTAGATTGTAATTGTATTCCCATAGAATTGAGCTCATCTAAAAATAGTGTTCCTCCATTTGCTTGTTCAAACAATCCTGGTCGATCCACAGCTCCTGTAAATCCACCCTTTATGGTTCCAAACAACATGCCTTCTAATAGAGTTTCTGGTATAGCTGCACAATTTTGTGCTAAAAATGGCTTACTTGCTCTTAAACTTTCATGGTGAATACTTTGAGCTACTAATTCTTTACCTGTTCCCGTCTCTCCATATATAAGTACACTTGAAGAAAATTTAGAAGCTTTCTTTGCATAATCAATTGCTTTTTTAAAATTTTCATTTTCACCGATAATACTTGAAAAAGTAAATCTTTTTTTTATCTTTATCTGTTTTTCCGGTTGAGTCAATTGTTCTTGTAACGCCATAATTTGCTCTGATAATTCCTTTAATTTTGTAATATTTTTTGAAATTTCCAAAGCTCCTACTTTTTCATCGTCTAAAAATATAGGGATCGTAGTGTTTATGGTAGTAATTTCTTTATCATGATGATTAAAATAAGTTTGAGGATTATCTATTATCTTTTGTCCTGTCCCCAATACCTTTAAAAGAGTACTACTATTTTTATTTAAGGTAGGAAATACATCTAATAATTGCTTTTTTAATACATCTTGTTTTTTCATACCTTCTAGTTTTTCCATAGTTTTATTATATAAAATGGTCTTTCCATCTTGATCAATAACATGAATTCCTTCATCAATATACTCTAATAATATTTCTAATATCTCTTTTGTAAAATCTTTCATAAAATTCTTCCTCTCATCTATATAAATAAAACATGACAAAAGTCATGTTTTATTTATATAATGGAAATCTATCACATAATTTTTCAACTAGTTTTTTTGCTTCTTCTATCTTATCTGGAGAATCAATAATCATACCCATAATTTCTGCAATATCTGCCATATCCTCTTCTTTCATTCCTCTTGTTGTAACAGCTGGAGTACCAATTCTTATACCACTTGTTACAAAAGGACTTTGAGGATCAAATGGAATAGTATTTTTATTAACTGTAACACCTGCTTCATCTAAAAGCTTTTCTGCTTCTTTTCCTGTTATATTTTTATTTCTTAAGTCTAATAAAAGTAAGTGATTATCTGTTCCTCCTGAAACAAGTCTAAAACCTCTTTTGATTAATTCTTCTGATAATCTTTTTGCATTTTTTATGATTTGTTCTTGATAAGTTTTAAATTCATCTGTTAAAGCTTCTTTAAAACTTACCGCCTTTGCTGCAATAACATGCATTAGTGGTCCCCCTTGTATTCCAGGAAAAATTGCTTTATCTATTTTTTTTGCAAATTCCTCTTTACAAAGGATAGCTCCTCCTCTAGGTCCTCTTAGTGTCTTATGAGTAGTAGTAGTTACAAAATGTGCATACTCACATGGATTTTGATGAAGTCCAGCTGCTACTAATCCTGCTATATGAGCCATATCCACCATTAAATATGCTCCTACTTCATCTGCAATTTCTCTAAACTTTTTAAAATCTATGCTTCTTGGATATGCACTAGCTCCTGCCACAATTAATTTTGGCTTTGCTTTTTTTGCAACTTTTAATACTTCATCATAATCTATAACTTCAGACTCTTGATCTACTCCATACTCTATAAATTTAAAATAATTTCCTGATATGTTTACAGGACTCCCATGAGTTAAGTGTCCTCCATGAGAAAGATTCATACCTAAAACTGTATCTCCAGGCTCAATCATAGCAAAATATACCCCTAAGTTTGCATTTGCTCCTGAATGTGGCTGAACGTTTACATGCTCTGCATTAAATAATTTTTTTAATCTTTCTCTTGCTAAATCCTCTACAATATCTACATACTCACACCCTCCATAATATCTTTTATGAGGATATCCTTCTGCATATTTATTTGTTAATTGACTTCCCATAGCCTCCATTACTGCTTCTGTAACAAAATTTTCTGATGCAATGAGCTCAATTTTATTTCTTTGTCTTTCTATTTCTTTTTCAATAGCCTCTAATATTTCTGAATCTGTTTGTTTCAAATTTTCAAAATTCATAATTTTATTCTCCTTCCTATGTATCTTTTATTTTAAAAATTTCATCTATTCTTATTATAAGTTTAATTCAGTAATTTTACAAGTTTTGTATAAATTATATAAAATATAAATCTTTACTCACAATATATTCTACGTTGCATCTGAAAGTGATCTTCCTTCAAATTTGTCTACTACTTTTTTGGTTATTTTCTCTATATCATAAGGAGTTTGTTGATATACACAGTAGTTTAACCAGTTGCTAAACAATAAGTTTCCATGAGCTTTCCATCTTACAATTATATCTTTATTAGGATCATTGTCTCTATAATAATTTTTAGGTATTTGGGCTTTAAGCCCTTGATCTAAATCTCTTTTATATTCCTTATCCAAAGTATCTTCATCATATTCACTATGTCCCGATATAAATATGAGTCGATTATCTTTTGTAGTTGCAATATGAACTCCTGCTTCATCAGATTTTGCTATAATCTCAATATCTTCTATATTTTTTAAATCTTTCTCCTTACAATATGTGTATCTAGATTGAGGTGCATAAAAATATTTATCAAAACCTCTTGTCAGAACACTTTCTCCTACCAATTCGTTTTCAAATATACCTGAGAGTTTGTTTTCAAACTTGTATTTTCCTATGCCATAATAATGATAAAGTGCAGCTTGTGATGCCCAGCAAATAAACATAGTGGAGTAAACATTCTCTCTTGCATAATCCATTATTTCTTTTAATTCTTTCCAGTAGCTAACTTCTGTATAGTGCATCTTCTCAACAGGCGCTCCCGTTACTATCATAGCATCATATTTAGTGTTTTTTATATCTTTAAATGTTTTATAAAATTTTTCCAAATGTTCTTTACTTGTATTTTTACTCTGATGTGATGTAGTTCTTATAAGGTCTACATTTACCTGAAGTGCTGTATTTGAAAGCATTCTAAGAAGCTGTGTTTCTGTTTCTATTTTAGTTGGCATAAGGTTTATTATCGCTAGTTTAAGTGGTCTTATATCCTGTGTCTGCGCTCTAGTCTCATTAATTACAAAAATATTTTCATGCGTTAATATTTCTTTTGCCGGAAGGTCATATGGTATTATTACTGGCATATTCTTCACCTCTTCTAATTAATCTCTAAGTGCCTTATCTAAGTCCTTGATTATATCTTCTGCATTTTCAATCCCTACAGATAGTCTTATCATATCTGGCTTTATGCCAGCTTTTACTTGAGCTTCCTCAGAAAGCTGTCTGTGTGTCATGCTCGCTGGATGAAGTACATGGGTTCTTATATCTCCTACATGAACTACAAGACTTGCAAGCTCAAGAGAATTGATAAATTTTTTGCCACTCTCAGCACCGCCTTTTACTCCAAAAGAAATTATTCCACTTGCTCCTTTTGGAAGATATCTCTTTGCAAGCTCGTAGCTTTCACTTGATTCTAAAAGCGGATAATTTATCCAAGCTACATTAGGATGATTTTCTAAGAATTTTGCAATTTTAAGCGCATTTTCACTGTGTCTTTCCATTCTAAGAGCAAGGGTTTCTGCTCCTAAGTTAGTTAAAAATGCGTTGAATGGACTCATTGTATTTCCCATGTCTCTTAAAAAAGCTACTCTTGCTTTTACTATATATGCCGCCTCCTTAAACTGCTTCGTATAGCTAAGTCCATGATAGCTTGGGTCTGGCTCAGTAAGATGTGGAAACTTTCCGCTTTTTTCCCAATCAAATTTTCCACTGTCTACAATTATGCCTCCTACACTTGTTGCATGTCCATCTAAATATTTTGTAGTAGAATGAGTTACTATATCGGCTCCAAATTCAAAAGGTCTGCAAAGATATGGTGTAGCAAAAGTATTATCTATTACAAGTGGTATATTATTCTCATGTGCTACGTTTGAAACAGTCTGTATATCTAAAACATCAACCCCTGGATTTCCGATAGTTTCTGCAAAAATAAGTTTTGTATTGGATTTTATATGCGATTGTATTTCTGATTCTGTAGCTTTATGGTCTACAAAAGTTACTTCTATTCCCATCTTTTTTAATGTAGATGTGAATAATGTAAAAGTTCCGCCATAAAGATTTGACATTGCAACCACATGCTCATTTGCATTACAAATTGTAAGTATTGCAATTAGATTAGCTGACTGACCTGAAGATGTTGCAAGCGCTCCTACTCCTCCCTCTAAGGATGTAATTTTATCTTCAAGTGCTGCTACCGTGGGATTGCTTATTCTTGAATACATATGCCCCTGTGCTTCTAGGTCAAACAGCTTACCTACTTCATCTGCATCATCATACTTATAAGTTGTAGATTGAATTATAGGTAATATTCTTGCTTCTCCATTTTTGGGTTCATAACCTGCTTGTACACATAATGTTTCTTGTGAATATTTTTTCATAATTTAATACCTCTTTCTTAATTAATTTTTTGAATTTGATTGTGGTATTAAAAAACCACACTCTAATAAGTGTGGTTATGATTTCAATCTATAACTCAACACTTATCTCTCAGACATATGTCTGCTGGAATTAGCACTAGCTTTTGCATTTGCCGGGTTTCACAGGGCCAGTCCCTCCACCACTCTTGATAAGTTGTACGCTTATGTTATTCAATTGTCTTTCAATTCAATACTATTTTTTATATAATACTACAGTTTTTTAAAATATGCAAACTTTTTTTTAAATTTAAAAAAATCATGCATATAATAAATATTTTAAATTAAATTTATTTCATGCTTTTATACTATGTTGTAACCTTATTTCCATTTTGATATAATGTGCTATAAGAATAAAGGAGTGAAAAAATGAACTCTAGAGAAAAAGATGTTTTAGTTATGGCTCTTTATGCAGGAGAAATCATGCTTAAAAATGGAGCAGAAACCTATAGAGTGGAAGATACAGTGATGAGAATTTGCAAAGCTTATAAAATTTCTTATGTAGAATCTTTTGTAACACCTACTGGGATATTTGTTTCCGTAGATTGTAGAGAAAATGGTGGAGATGTACTTACATTTATAAAAAGAATCGTTGAGAGAACTATTGATTTAAACAAAATTTCAAAGGTAAATGACTTTTCTCGTAAAGTCTCTAGTTCTTTTTTATCTATTGAGGAAGCATTAGAAATTTTAAAAAAAATTGATCATCTTCCTAAATATCCAAAATTTCTTAAAATATTTGGAGCAGCTACTGCATCTTCTTTTTTTGGAGTTATGTTAGGTGCTACCTATAGTGATTTTATTAGTGTTTTAATAACGTCCATATGTATTTATATATCGATATCTTTTACTGAAAAATTAAATTCTAATTTTTTTATTCAAAATCTATTCGGTGGAGCAATTGCAGCTTTTATAGCCATATTATCTATTCATATTGGAGTAGGTATACATCTTGATAAAATTATCATCAGTTCTATTATGATATTGGTTCCTGGTGTTGCAATTACTAATGCTGTAAGAGATTATATTTCTGGGGATTTATTATCAGGTGCCGCAAGAACTGCTGAAGCTTTTATTGTAGCGATTGCTATTGCAGTTGGGGCTGGAGCTGTTATGAATACTTGGATTTATATTTTTGGAGGTATTTGATAATGTATCTACAATTTATATTTTCTTTTTTAGCTACTCTAGGTTTTTCTATTCTTTTTAATATCCCTCAAAAATCTATCATCAAAGCTTCCTTTGTTGGAGGATGTGGCTGGATTGCTTTTGTATACTGGAGAGAAAGTTTTGGTTCTTTGATTGCAGCTTCTTTTGTAGGTGCCTCTGTTGTAGCGATCATCAGTGAAATTTTTGCTAGAAAATTCAAAGAAACTGTCACTGTATTTGTAATTCCTGGTATTATCCCTCTTGTTCCAGGAGCTGGAATGTATTATGCAATGCTTGCCGCTATGGAAAAAGATTTTAGTAAATTTGCTATAGTAGGAAGTGAAACCCTTTTTATGGCAGGAGGCATAGCAGCTGCTATTTTACTCGTTTCTTCTATTGCAAAAATGTTTTTTGAGTTTAAAAAATCAAGAAAAAATAGAGATCAATGATCTCTATTTTTCATCTTCTATAACTTTTGATATAACAGGTACATATTTATCTTGTTTTTTAAATGAAGATTCATTTAATTTAATAAATCCAAAAACAATGACAGTTAAAATAAATCCAACTACTATAGAATATACTTCTATATTTCCAGTAAAGCCTATTTTAGGGAGTAAATAACTTGTTCCAATTATCCCTATCAAAAGAGCTATAAGTGGTATTACATAAGCAATAAAAGCTGCTCCCAGTACATTTTGTGTCTCTAGGTTTACCTCTACGGTATCTCCTTCTTTGGCATCTACTTGATTCATTGCTATAATTTTTATCTTCATATTTTCTTGTCCATACTGACAAGCTCCACATTCTCCACATGCAGAATGTTTTCTCATTAAAACCTGAGCTCTATGATCTTCTAAAACCTCTATTACTTTTCCTACTTGATTCATATGACTCACCTCTTTTTTATTATAACCATTTTTTATACAATATCAAAGTATAATTTCGTACTATTATTCCATAATTTAACCACAACAAAAACACATCACAGTTTTTTAAATTCTAGTTCTACAGCATATTCTTTATTTTGTATGTGTAAAAAATGATTGCTATAATCCATTTCAAAATTAACAATAGCAGACTGAATATCAATATTTCTTAAAAAGTGAATGGTACAAATAGAGTTGTTTTTCAATGTACAAAATCGAACCAATATGTTTTTGATCATAGGAAACTGTATTTTTTTACTTAAATAAATAGGTAGATGATCCATATATAAATTCAGTGTTCTATCCTCTATAGGAATCAACAAATCTACATCTTCTCCAACTTCTCTAAGTACTCTTACTTCAAAATCACTTTCAATATAAAAATTTCCATTGGTATAAAGCATATATCTATCCTCCTAGAATCAAAAAGAACCAACAAATACGTCGATTCTTTTTGATCATTCTATAACTCCATGCCATTCAATATATCCCTTAACTTCTTTAATTCCTCAGCCGATAAAGTAAGTCCTTTACCCATCTTTTCATTCTCAGGAGCCCAATCCCTTAAATCATATTTGGGATCTCTTCCATTCCAAGAAACTAGATTTAATTCTTTTGTCCATCCTTTTGATGATTCTGATAAACTTCCTATTTTTTCTACTATTTCATATTTAATCTCTGCCATAAATCTACACCCTTTCTTTTATACATTTTCAATAAATTCATTAAAGTTATCTCTTTTTTCAAATATAATATTGTTACCCAAAGCAGCAAAATGCTTTTCTCCACACTTAACCTTCTTAATTTCTTTTTCTCTTAAATCTTCTGATAAAACACTTCCCTTTGTTTCAACTACAAAATATAATTTTTCTGTATGCTCTTTTTCTATTAATACTGCCCAGTCTGGATTATAAGTTCCTAGTGGTGTTTCTATTTTAAACCAATTTGGTAATTTTATATACATTTTTATACTTTCATTTTTTTCAAATTTCTTTGCAAATTCAGCTTCTTTATCTGAATCATAAATAACATAATCATAAACAGACTTGTCACTAGCTATCATATTTTTTGATAAATATCCACTTAACTCTTTTGTTTCAAATAACTCCTGAGAATAATAAGCTTCATCTCCTATTTTTTCATACTTAATACCATCTACTATCATCAATCTCATTTTTCTTTTAATGATTTTAGATGCTTCATCCATGAATTTTTGAGGATTGTTTTTAAAATCCTCTAACCTTTGTGATTTTTTTAATATCTCTACTAAGGTTCTTCTTGTTAGGTTTGTTTGATTTTGCAAAAATGTTATTATATCAGGCAATACAAAATTAGACACATCTACATCCATACTATATCTATTATTTTCTTCTGCTATGGTTCCAGCTTTGGTTATATCTATGTCAGCCTTTGAATAAACTAATTTAGCTTTATTAATACTAAGATTATTTTTTATTTCCTCTACGCATTGATTTATAAGATCATCAGAATCAAAATGAACTGAATATGTGGTTTTATATTTTATCCTATCCCATAGCTCCTTAAATTCTGAACTTAAATATCTCATTTTATTTAATTTTACAAGCTTTTTATCTTCTGCATTTTTTACATTTAAATTACCAGCTATTTTTTTAAGGTTATTCACTATTTGATTCTCTATCTCTTTAAACTCTTGTGGTATCTCTACTTTTTGCTCTTTTAAGGCTGTTTTTAGCTTATCCGTTATTTTACCTTTATTATCTATATATTTCATTTCTTTTAAATGATTAAATATTTTTTCAGATGCTTCTTGTTCTAAATAAGTGTTTTCACCATCTTTTGATATTATAATATTAGCAAAATTATGCTTTTCAACTATACCAAATCTAATACCTTCATCTTCTTCATATTCATTTTGCAGTTTTCTTGCAAAATCTTCATAGCTTTCATTAGCCATTATAGTTAAAGTATTTACATTAAAACCATACACTCTTTCACCATCTTGATTTACTGCTAGTCTAAGTCCTCTACCTATTTCTTGTCTCTTTTTTGATTCTGATTTTGTTTCGTTTAAAGTACATATTTGAAATACATTTGGGTTGTCCCAACCTTCTTTTAAGGCTGAATGAGAGAATATAAACTTTAATTTTGTATCAAAACTCAATAATTTTTCTTTATCCTTCATTATTAAGCTATAAGCATCTTCATCTGCTAAGGTATTACCCTTTGTATCTTTAAATCCCCCTTTTTTATCTTGAGCAAAATATCCATTATGAACACATTCTGCCTCTGTTTCTATATCTACATCATTAAAAAGAGTGTTATACTTAGGGTTTTGTATAGCTTTTTTGTATTCTTCTTCAAACCAAAGGGCATATTTCCCTTTTTGTGGATTACCTTCTTTGTCTATAATTCTATAATTTGCAACTTTATCTATAAAGAATAAACTAAGTACCTTTATTCCTTCTTTTTTAAGTTTAACCTCTTTATTTAAATGCTCTTCAATGGTTTTCCTTATTTGAGTTCTTTTGATTATATCATCATCAATTTCACCATGAACTTCTCCTAATCTTATAGTTTCATGTCCTACAAAGGAAACATATTCATCTCCCTCTTTGGCATTTATTTCTGTAATTTGGTATCCTTTATATATCTCTCTTCTTCCAGATAATTCGTACAAATCATCTTCTACTTTATATTCTTTTGATTTTCTTACTATGGTTCCTTTTTTATCATCCCAAATATCTATTTCAATTTTGGCTTTAATAGGTGACTTTTTATTATTTACACTTACAAGCTTTATATAAGCTGTATTATTATGATCCTTTGAAATAACACTGGCAACTTCTATTTGTTTTACTAATTTTCTTTCATAGGCATCTACTGCATCTAGTCTAAACATTAAATTGTGTTTATGTTTATGGGTAGCCGAGTATCCTACAGTACATAATGGATTTAATGAATTAATTGCATCCATAGCTTTTTCTGTACTGGCTGAACTTTGAGGTTCATCTATAATTACAATAGGATTCGTTTCTTTTATAAACTCAATAGGCTTAACCCCATTCGTTTTTTCATTATCTATATTAATTACATTACTATCTTTGTTAAAGGATTGAATAGTCATAACCATTATTCTTATATGATCACTAGTTGCAAAATCTCTTATAATGTCTAGCTTTTGGGATTTATATTCATAAGCTTTAAATATTACATTATTATAAAGCCCTTTAAAATGCTCTGTCATAATATCTATAGACTTAACAACACCCTCTTTAATAGCAACAGAGGGAACTACTATAACAAATTTTGTAAAGCCATATTTAGCATTCAGCTCAAATATGGTTCTTAAATAGACATAGGTCTTTCCTGTACCTGTTTCCATCTCCACTGTAAATTTGTAGTTATTTTTACCTAAATCCTTTAAATTTGAAGTGTTAAGTCCATTTTCAAGTTGAATCTCTCTTATATTTTTTAAAATATCTTCTTCATCAAGCTCTAATTTATTTCCTATACCCAAATCTGTTATCAGCTTACCTTCAGTACCTACTTTATCCGTTAAAGCTGATACTGTAAAGTTTGTTTGGGCTGGGGTTTGCCCTTTAAAAATATTAACTATAGAAGAGATACTTTCCTTTTGATAGTCTAAATCTGGATTGAATTTTAACTTCATTCTAAGTTTCCCTCCTATATGCTCATTATTTCATTTATGTTATTTCTCTTTAATATTTCTATAGCATTAGTTTTTACAGAATCATTTTGAAATCCATTATCCTTAAATACTACTCTAGTAGTTTCAGGATTTAATTCATTTTTTAAATCTACAATACCATTAATAGCATCTAAAGTAATTTCATTATCCAAACAAATAATTAAAGCTCCAAGTCCAATACTAAATGCTTTCTTTCCATTAATTTCTTTTACTTCAATAGGATAGGTTAAATCAATACCATACTTAAGCATTATTTCATAAACTACATCTTCTTCTGTTCTACCTGGTACAAAATTATCAACCACTTCATCTAATCTATTTGCTATATCTTTAAAACTTGGATTCCAAGGCTTAATATTAGAAGAATCCAGCTTAAACACCTTAAATCCAATATCTAAATCCTCAATACCTTCTTTATCTTTGTTTTCCTCAACAATTTTATCGCCAGCACGTCTTATACGCTCTTTACCTATTTCACAAATGTTACTGTATTCAGACTTATACGCATCAGACTTTTCGTTAATCTTCTCTGGTAATTGTACAAGTATAAATTTTCTTTTTCCACAATCTTCTAAGTTAGATTCAATAACTGAGTGAGCAGTTGTGGATGAACCCCCAAAAAAATCTAATATTATTTCATTTTTATCAAAGGTAGTAAATAACTTCAACATTCTATTTATTAAAGAAACTGGTTTAGGAGTATCAAATGTCTTCTCTCCCATTAAGTCAATTAAATATCTTGTTCCATTTGATGTTAGCCCTGCATCATCCCACCATGTTGTATCAGTCTTTCTACTTTCCCTTGCTTTTTCTAAATAATACTTTTGTTGTAATCCATTAGCTGTTTTAACAATTAATCCATCCTCGTATTTTTTCTGCATTGTTTCTTTTGAATATCTAAAATATCCCTCAACTCCCATGAATTCATAATAAGGATTTCCCTTTTTAGCCCCACCAGGTCCATCAACGGGAGTTAACCTATATGGACCCCTTTTGTCATTATCTGGATTATCAAACCCTGATAAATCCGGGTCTAACCCTATACTTTTTCTTTTATCAAATATTACATCATGATCTTTTGCATATAGTAATATTATATTATGGTTACTTGATATAATTTTATCATTTGAAATAGACGCTCTGGCTTTATGACAAATATTACATATAAAATTATTTTCACCAAAAATTTCATCACATACTTTTCTTAAATTATGAACTTCGTTATCATCAATACTAATAAATATTACCCCATCATCTTTAAGTAAATTCCTAGCCAATCTTAATCTTGGATACATCATATTTAACCAATTAGTATGATATCTTCCTCCAGCATCTGAATTTGTGGATGTTTTATTTCCCTCTTCATCAACTTGTCCTGTTATTTCTAAATAATTTTTAAGATTATCTTTGTAATCATCTTTATATACAAAATCATTACCTGTGTTATAAGGTGGGTCTATATATATCATTTTTATTTTGTTTTGATAGCTCTTTTGAAGTAGTTTTAAAACCTCTAGGTTATCTCCTTCTATATATAAGTTCTCTGTAGTATCCCAGTTTTTACTTTCTTCTTTGCATGGTCTTAGTGTTCCTCTTGATGGTGTTTGAGCCATTCTTATGGCCTTTGATTTTCCATGCCATGAAAAATTATATCTTTCTTCTTTATCTTCTATATATTCTCCTAAAACTTCTTGTAATCTTTCAAAGTCAACTTTATCCTCACAAAATACTTCTGGGAATATTTCTTTTAGTTTCCCTATATTTTCTTTAACTATATTTAGGCTATATCCATTCATCTTTTCCATTATGTATTCCCCCAAACTTATGCTTTTAATTTTTCAATTAAATTGTTTCTTTTAGATTCTATCTTTTTTATTTTTATATTTATATCTAACCTTTTATTAAAATGCTGTTCTTTCTTTAAATCTCCTCTTAACTTTTCAACTTTTATATTTAAGTTTTCTATTTCTGCATTTAAAGTATTTATCTCTTCTATATCTTTATTTTTTAAATTATCAAAGTCCCCTGTAATATTTGATGCATTAAAAATATTAATTTGATCTACAAAGCTGCAATAAAATTTATATATATTTATAAAAGAACACTCTTTTATATTTAATGATTCTAAGAATTTTTCCTCATTATCCTTTAAATTTGAAAGATTGATCCATGAGCTATAGATATAATCCTCTACTGTATTTTTGCTAACATCTACTTTATTAACTCTTTTATAAGCCCCATTTAAAAGAATTTTATCTTGTTTAACAAATATCAATATTAAAGGATAGGGTATAGTATTTTGTATAATCTCAGATATTCTTTTATACTTTTTTTCATCATTTAATAATACTTCAATAACAGCTATTTCTTCATAATCTAATTCATCTGTTTTATATGCTTTTATATTTAGGTTTTCTTCTTTAAAGGAATATTTCCAAAGTATCTTATCAATGTGATTTGTAAATATATCCTTATCATTGCTGCTCATATTGGAATTTTCATAAAATAATTTTTTAAATATAGTATTTCCTACTTCACATTCTTTTGGTATATTCATTTTTTCATATAATTTATGTGTCATAGTTTCCCCCTATTTAATAACCAAAAATGATACTAGTTCAAAATCTTCAATACCTTTAAACAAGCTCTTTTGTATAGTTGTTCCTCCTTTTGTAAATAAAGAGGCTACCCCTTTTTCTTCTTTTTTACCCATTATATTATCAATAGCATCTTCTAAAAAATTGGAATATTTTTTCATATCCTTACCATTATTCGTTTCATCATTAAAAGTTTTAACTATATCTTTTAATACTTCATTTTTACCTGAACATAACTTCCTATAAAAATCTAATATTTTCTTTGTATGAATATAATTATATCTAACATTTCCATCCGCATAAACATAAACCATATAATATGGATATAAAGAATTACTCTCCTCTGGTTTTACATTGTGATTTACTTGTTTTAAAGTAAATATGACCCCTGGCTTTATTTGTTCTTTTAGTTCTTCATCTTCAATAGTTGAAACTGCATACATACCTAATGGTGTTTTTTCTAAATCTTCTTCATGGTTTTTCATATATTCCATTAAATCCATTTTAAAATCATTCATAGTAAGGTCTGTAATAGATATTCCTCCTGAAATATCCTCCAAATCAACAACCTCATCTTGTAGTTGCTTTAGTTGTTTTTTCCTATACTCTAGATCATTCATTTTAGATTTTTCACTATGATCTATAATATTTTCCTCTCCTGTTGCTGAAATATCTAAAAGCATCATTCTTCCAGTCACTCTAGCTTCAAGATTGATGTATTCATCTAGTTTAATATTAGGCCAAAAGTTAACTAGTTGTATGCTATTGTTTTTTGAACCTAATCTATCTATTCTTCCAAACCTTTGAATGATTCTAACTGGATTCCAGTGTATATCATAATTTATTAGGTAATCACAATCTTGAAGGTTTTGTCCTTCTGATATACAATCTGTTGCTATTAGTATATCTATTTCCTCTTTCATATCTGGAAAAATCTTTTCTCTTTCCTTAGATTTTGGTGAAAAGTTCATAAGTACTGCATTTAAATCTTTTTTATTTATTCCATTTAGAGTACATTTATTATCACCTGCTCCTGTAACTAAAGCCGAATGAACATTAAATTCTTCCATAGCCCACTTTGAAATGTTTTTATATAAGTATTGTGCTGTATCTGCAAATGCAGTAAATATAATTACTTTCTTGTTTGCATCGTTTAATGGATTATTTATTTTATTTTCAATCAAAATTTTTAACTCTTTAATCTTTGAATCACGATTATTTATAATCTTAGCTGTTTCAATTAAAAGTTTTTCTAATTTTATTTTATCTTCTTCAAGATCTTGTTTCCATTTAATAGAATCTACATCTTGAATAAGTACTTTTACTTTATTTCCAATGAGTATATCTTCAAATTGTGCATCATCCATTTCTATATCTTCAATATGAATATCCTTATCATACTCAAATTGATTTTTTTCAATTTTGTCCAACAAATGGTCTATCTGAATTAATAGTTTTGAAATTGTAATACCAAAAGAATGAATTGAACTTTCCATCCTTTTTAATATGTTTACACGCATCAAATTAACGAGAGATTGCTCTCTATCTGTTTGTTTTAATACTGATTTTCCATTTTTAACTTTACTATCATACTTTGCAGCATATTCTGCTCTCTTTTCTGATAATACATATTTAAGAGGTGCATATGCACTCATATTGAGATTTTTAATCATCTTGTTCACATATTCAAGTTCTGGAAACTCATTTTTAGTATCAATGTCTGCATAAATATTAATTGGTTTTCTTCTAATAGGAAATTTTCCTATTTCTGAAACATTATAGTACTTTTCTATATGTTTTCTTGAACGAGCAATAGTTACTGTATCTAAAAGCTTGAAATAATCCATATTCATCATTTCAATAAATGTATCTACAGTTCTTTTTTGATCTTCTAGCTCAGACCATTTATTAAAAACTAACTGTGCTTTTCTTAATGTATGTTCAATACTAATAATTCCTTCAGACTCAAAAGCTTTATCATTCCCTTCAGTAATAAAAGCTACTTGATTCTTAATATCATTCATCTTGTTATTTACAGGTGTAGCTGAAAGCATAAGTACTTTCGTCTTTACACCAGCTTTAATTACATCATTTAGCATTCTTGCATATCTAGTAACCTTGTCTTTATGAGGATCATTGTTTCTAAAATTATGAGATTCATCAATAACAACAAGATCATAATTGCTCCAATTTATAGTTTCAAGATTAATCTCCCCAGAATATCCATTATATCTAGTTAAATCTGTATGATTAAGTACATCATAATTAAACCTATCCCCTACCAATATATTACGTTTATCATTTTGTGTATAGATAGTCCAGTTTTCTCTCAATTTCTTTGGAGCTAAAACAAGTACCCTATCATTTCTAAGTTCATAATATTTTATAACTGCAAGAGCAGAAAATGTCTTCCCTAAACCTACAGAATCAGCTATTATACAACCATTGTATTTTTCTAGTTTATCTATAGCCCCAATAACGCCATCCTTCTGAAATTTATATAGTTTATTCCATATAATTGTATCCTTAAATCCTGTTTTTGTTTTTACAATTTTGTCCTCAGTAAGTTCATCAAGATAATCTTTAAATATATTATATAATGTAATAAAATAAATAAATTCTGGTGTATTTTCTTTATAAATAACTTGCATATGCTCAAGTACTTGATCTTTTACATCTTCTACAACTGTATCATTTTCCCAAATATCCTCAAACATCTGCAAAAAATGTTGAGTAGCTTCTTTACCATATACACATGTATTCATATCTAATCTACTTGATGGTGAAAATCCTAGTCCATCTGTAGTAAAATCCACTGTACCATTTATTGACAAGTCATTATCCTTATTTTGAATATGTACTAATCTTTGTTGTGCTGGATTAGGCTTTTTAAAAGATTTGATTTTAACTTTATCTCTAATCCAATCAGCACACTCTTTGGCTATACTTGCTTGATTTAATTCATTTCTTAATTTGATTTCAAATTCATTTCCTGATAATTTCTTTTCATTGTCTCTTTCTATGTAATATTCTCTTTTTAATTCTTCTTTTTTCTTTACAAAAGTAGGTTCTGTAAAAATAAATCTCATTTCATCTATCTTATTAAGTTCTTTGCGAAGTTCTTTATATGCAAAAATCGTAAAATATGCTGATATTACCGAAAGTTTACTTCCTTTATCAATATTATCTTTAAGTTCATCTCCAACTTTACCATATTTTTTATTATCAAGCATTTTAAATTGCATCTATTCTCCTCCCAAATATATACAATAATCTACAAATTATTATAGCATATATTGTATTTTTTTCCATACAGAATCATCAAGTATTCTTCTTCGTAAAAGCTAATACTTATTTCCCCATAACAAAAAGCACTCAATCCAATGGAATTGAATGCCTTCTATCATATAAAGATTATATTTTTTACTTTATTTTTCATTCTTTAAAGCAATATGAAGTTCATCTAATTGACTTTCATCTGCTACACTTGGAGCTTCTGTCATAGGACATATTGCATTTTGATTTTTAGGAAAAGCAATAACTTCTCGAATACTATCATTTCCTGTTAAAAGCATAACAAGGCGATCTAATCCATATGCAATTCCTCCATGAGGAGGTGTTCCATATTTAAATGCTTCTAATAAGAATCCAAATTTTTCCCATGCTTCTTCTTCTGTAAAGCCTAATGCTTTAAACATTCTTTGTTGAAGATCACTTTTATGAATTCTGATACTTCCTCCACCTATTTCTACTCCATTCAGTACGATATCATAAGCTTTTGCTCTAACTTTATTAGGCTCTGTTTCTAATAAATCAAGATCTTCTTCTCTTGGACAAGTAAATGGATGATGTTTTGCTACATATCTATTTTCTTCCTCATCATATTCAAACAATGGAAAATCCGTAACCCATAATAATTTATAATCATTTTTATCTAAAATATTTAATTGTTTTGCAATTTCTACTCTTAAATGACCTAAAGCATCAAATACAACACTTGGTTTGTCTGCTACTATTAAAATTAAATCTCCTGTTTTTGCTTCAAATCTTTTTATTATATTTTGTAATTCATCTTCGCTAAAGAATTTAGCAATAGGAGAATTGATACCTTCAGAAGTCATTTTGATCCACGCAAGACCTTTTGCACCATATGTTTTTGCATAGTCTTCTAGCTTTGCAATTTGTTTTCTGCTAAATTGACTTTCTCCTCCGTCAATTTTAATTCCTCGTACATCTCCACCATTTTTTATAGTATCTGAGAATACTTTAAATCCACAATTCTCTACTAAATCATTCATAGCTTTTAATTCAAAGCTAAATCGAATATCTGGTTTGTCTGAACCAAATCTCTCCATAGCTTCTTGATATGGCATTCTTTTAAGAGGTAATGTAACATCTACATTTAACATGTCTTTAAACATCTTTTGTATTAATTTTTCATTCATAGACAATACATCTTCTACCTCTACAAAAGACATTTCTATATCGATTTGTGTAAATTCTGGTTGTCTATCTGCTCTTAAATCTTCGTCTCTAAAACATTTTACAATTTGAAAATATTTATCCATTCCAGATACCATAAGTAACTGTTTAAAAAGCTGTGGGGACTGAGGAAGACCATAAAATTTCCCTTCATTTACTCTACTTGGAACTAAATAATCTCTTGCTCCCTCTGGAGTGGTTTTTCCAAGCATTGGAGTTTCTATTTCTAAAAATCCATTTTCATCCAAAAAGTCTCTTGTTAATTTTGATAATTTATGTCTAAACATAAGATTTTTTTGCATCTTAGGCTTTCTTAAATCAAGATATCTATATTTTAATCTTAAATTTTCTGAAACTTCATCTTCATCTTCTATGTAAATAGGAGGTGTTTGTGCTTCTGAAAATATTTTTAACTCATTTGCAAATATTTCAATATCTCCCGTTGGTATATTTTTATTTACAGATTGTCTATGTTTTACAATACCCTTGATTCCAATTACATATTCTCCTCTTATTGTCTCAGCTTTTTTAAAAGCTTCTTCTGAAATATCTTTATCAAATATAATTTGAACAATTCCTGTTTTATCTCTTAAATCAGTAAATATAAGTCCACCTAAATCTCTTCTTTTTTGCACCCATCCCATTAAAACAACTTCCTTGTCAATGTGATCCATTCTTAGTGTTCCACACATATGTGTTCTTTTCATATTTCCTAATGCTTCAGCCATATGATCTACCTCCCTATAATCTATTTTCTAATTCTTCTAATAAATTGCTAAGCTTAATAGTCGTTTGTTCACTTGTATTCATATTTTTTAAAGAAACCATATCTTGATTTAATTCATCATCTCCTAATACAATTGTATAAGAAGCATTGCATTTATTTGCATATTTAAATTGAGCTTTAATACTTCTACTTAAATAATCTTTATCAGCAGAAATACCTTCTCTTCTTAAATTTTGAAGAATTTTTATAGCTTCTTTTTCTGCATTCTCTCCTATAGATACAATAAAAATATCTAATCCCTTAGGACTTGGTATTGCTATTTCATTATTTTCTAAAGTAAGTAGTAATCTTTCTATTCCCATTCCAAATCCAATTCCTGGTGTATGTGGTCCTCCTAATTCCTCTACAAGACCATCATAACGTCCTCCTCCACATACAGTTCCTTGAGCTCCTATATTATGAGAGATGATTTCAAAGGCAGTTTTTCTATAGTAATCTAATCCTCTTACAATGCTTGGGTCTATTACATAATCAAGTTTCATTGCAGAAAGACTTTCTTTTAATATTTCAAAATCTTTCTTACATTCATCACACAAATAATCTAACATAAGAGGTATATTGTTAAGTTCATTTTTACAAGATTCTACCTTACAATCAATAATACGCATTGGATTTCTTTCATATCTATCTTTACAAGTATTGCATAAATTAGGAAGTTTTTCTTTTAAATAGTCTTTTAGAATATCATTATATTTTTTACGACAATGAGGACAACCTATACTATTGATTCGAAGCTCTAAATTTTTTATGCCAAGTCTTTCAAAAAATACCATAGCAATTCCTATCACTTCTGCATCTATAGAAGGATGATCACTTCCAAAAGCTTCTACTCCAAATTGATGAAAAGCTCGTAGTCTTCCTGCTTGAGGTCTTTCATATCTAAAGCATGGAGTACTATAAAAAAGCTTTGTAGGTTGAGTATCTGCATACAGTTTATTTTCAATAAAAGCTCTAACTACAGGAGCTGTTCCTTCTGGCTTTAGAGTAATCTCTCTTTTCCCATTGTCTTCAAAGGAATACATTTCCTTTTGTACAATATCTGTAGTTTCTCCTACTCCTCTTTTGAAAAGTTCAGTATGTTCAAATATTGGAGTTCTTATTTCTCTGTAACCAAAGTGATCACAAACTTCTCTAAATAAATTCTCAACATATATCCATTTATATACTTCTGATGGTAAAACATCTTTTGTTCCTCTAGGTGCTTTTGTCAACATTTATAACCCTCCTTGAAACAAAGTAAAAACAAAAAATACTCCTATATCCCTATTAAATTTAGGGACGAGAAGTATTATATCCCGCGGTACCACCCTCATTGGAAAATCCCACTTTTATTCGTTAACGCCGAAATACGAATAATCCTACTTTTTTTCAGATCATTTGCTCTGAGGTGTCTTTAGTATAACCTTTATTATTGAGCTTCCACCAAATCTCAACTCGCTTTTAATAGTATTACACTTACTATTCCTCTTCCTTGCAAATACTATATACAATTGTTTATTATTATAATGAAATGACCTTTATCTGTCAATATTATTTCCATTTTGTATGAAAAACTCTTTTCTTTTTCTTTCAATCATTTCATCAATTCTCTTTATGTATTCATCTACATTTGTTACATTTGGAACTCTTTCTAATCGATTTTCTTTAGGATAGAAGAATTTAGAAACTCCTCCTGCTCCCAGAGCAATAATACTTTGTTTTTCTTCCATAATTTGTATATTGTAAATGCATTCATAATTCTCTTTTGAATAGCCTATATTTTCAAGATTTCCTAGCATATACTTTTGCCTATACATATAATAAGGTATTAATCCCATTTTTTTTGCATAATCTTGTGTAATATGAATCATTTTTTGTACTTGTTCTTCTTTTGCTAAATCATAATCTTTAATACTTTCTTTTAATCTAGAGGTTCTTTTAATTGCCAGAGTATGTACAGTTAAATTATTAGGATCTAATCTTTGAATTTCTTTCATAGTATGCTCGACCATTTTTTCATCCTCACCAGGAAGCCCTATAATAAGATCCATATTTATAGAATCAAACCCTATTTCTTTTGCCATTTCATAAGTATCTATAATATCTTGTACTTTATGATGTCTTCCTATTTTTATGAGTGTTTCATCATTCATAGTTTGAGGATTGATACTAATACGGTTAATTTTATTTCTCTTTAATACTTCTAATTTTTCTTTTGTGATTGTATCTGGTCTTCCTGCTTCTACAGTCATTTCCTTCACATATTTAAGATCTATAAAATGATGGATTGTTTTTAGTAAAGTATCTAACTGCTCTGCTGTAAGCGTAGTAGGAGTACCTCCTCCTATGTAAAGAGTTTCTACTTTTTTATTTAATTTTTTTAGAGTATTTCCAATTTCTTTGATTTCATAACATAAAGCATTTAGATAATCTTTTATTTTTTCTTCTTCATAAGGATGAGATGGAAAAGAACAATAAAGACATCTAGTAGGACAAAATGGAATACTAATATATACACTAACTTGATCTTCTTTTTCACCATGAATGAATTTTTTTTCGATCTGAGCAATATTAATGATTAAATCTATTTTTTCGTCACTCATTCTATAATCATCTTTTACTCTTTTCTTAATTTTTTCTATATTTAAACCTTCATGGAATAATTCATGTACAATTTTTGTAGGTCTAATTCCTGTAAGGATTCCCCAAGGAGGAGCTATATCATAAAACTCTCTCAAAATATCATATATCACAATTTTTATACTTCTTTTTATCATTTTTTTTAATTTTAAAGAATTATTTATTTTTTCATGATATATAAATTTTTCACCAAGTACTTTTTCATTTTGAAGCAAAGTAGCCTTGGTAATATTTTGGTCTTTTATATATTCACTTACTAGCAAAAAGCTTTGGTTATCTTCCAAAGCTTTTTGCTGTACAAATTTAAAATCTTTTTTATGGATAAATATTTTTAAAAGCTCTCCTACTTCATATTCAAAATTATGTCCCTTTAGTAAAACATTGATCAATTTTATCACCTACATTAAAAGTCCTTTTTTATTTCATTTTTAAGTCTTTTTACATGTTCCTTATGAACACCTAATTCACTAGCAATTTCTTCATCACATAAATCTGATTCAACCATATTTAAGAAATCATGAAAATCAATTTCCCTAAGAAGTTCTTGATTTTTTTTTATAATATATTTTCCTATACTTTTTTTCATAATAGACCTCCTGAAGAATTGATACTACTATTATTGTCCCAATTCTTCAGGTATATACTTCTTAGTTTATTAAAAAAGGATTATAAAATTTTTCTCTACCTATGGTAGAGCTTGGTCCATGCCCTGGCAATACTTTGACTTGATCATCTAATTTTAATAGTTTGCTTTTAATAGACTCGATAATAGACTCAAAAGATCCTCCTTCAAAGTCTGTTCTCCCAATAGATCCTGCAAATAAAGTATCTCCTGTAAAAACTACATTTTCCACATGAATAGATACTCCTCCTTTTGTATGACCTGGAGTATGCACAATATGAAGATTTAATTTTCCTAATGAAATGATGTCTCCATCTTTTAAATGTTTATCTGGCTTCATCTCTATAGCTGCTCCACCAATCATACTAGATAAGTTCTTTTTTCTATCCGCAAATAACTCTTCATCTTCTTCATGTAGATAAATAGGCAAATCTATCTTTTCTTTGATTGCAGGAATACCTCCAATATGATCTCCATGAGCATGAGTCAATATTATAAATTGAGGTATTAAATGATTGTCATGAATATATTTTAAAATTCTTTCACCATCTCCACCAGGATCTATAATACATGCTTTTTTTGTTTCTTCACAAGCTAAAATATAGCAGTTTACAGCATAAATTCCTGCTTCTATTTTGTGTATAATCATTTTTTTCCCTCCTAAAAATTCTTTTTACTATCTATAATCATAGTCACTGGTCCATCATTACATAAATTAACTTTCATATCAGCTTGAAAAACACCTGTTTGAACATTTAATTTAAACTCTTTGCATTTTTTTACAAATTTTATATAAAGTTCATTGGCTTTTTCTGGATGAGCTGCATTCATAAAATTAGGTCGTCTTCCTTTTCGACAATCTCCTAAAAGCGTAAATTGTGAAACTACAAGTATTTCTCCTTTTATATCTAATAAAGAGAAATTCATTTTTTCATTCTCATCTTCAAAAATTCTTAAATTTACAATTTTTTCTGCCATATATATTACATCTTTCTCATCATCATCTTCTTCTACTCCTAATAAAACTACAAATCCTTTTTTGATTTTCCCTGTAGTATTTTCATCAACTACCACATTTGCTTGACTGACTCTTTGAATTACTGCTCTCATTTTATGATTCCTCCCCTTAAGATGTTACCCTATATACATCTAAGACGCCTTGCATAGATTTTATTTTTTTAATTAATTTATCTAATTGCTCAATATTTGTAATTTCTATAGTTAGATTGACAATAACTACTCGTTCTTTTGTAGTTCTTGCATTAATAGCAGTAACAGAAAGTTTAATATCTGATAAAACATTGGTTACTTCTGATAATAAGCCTTTTCGATCAGAAGCAATAATTTGTATTTCTGTTTCATACGCCTTTTGTCTATCTGCATCCCATTCTACTTCTATAAAACGATCAATGCTTTCTCTTTCTTTTAGAATATTCACGCAATCTGTTCTATGAATGGATACTCCTCTTCCTCTTGTAATAAAACCTATAATTTCATCTCCAGGAACCGGTGTGCAACACTTTGAAAAACGAACCAATATATTATCAATTCCTTTTACTTTTATTCCTTGGGTATCTTTTTTATCATTTTTAAATTTATTTGTTTTATTTTGTATTGGAATTGTTTCTTGAAGCGTTTTTTCTTCCTTTTGAGATTCTTTGTAAAACTGCTTTAACTTTGGAATCACTTGTCCTAATAAAATTCCTCCATATCCAATGGCAGCATATAAATCTTCTATACTATTTAATCTAAGTTTTTTTACAATATCATTAAGCCATGGGGTTTTAGAAAGTTCATGCACTTCATAATTGTTACGCTTAATTTCTTTCTCAAGCATTTCTCGTCCTTTTTCAATATTTTCTTCTTTTCTTTCTTTTTTAAACCATTGACGAATTCTATTTTTTGCTTGAGTACTTTTTACAAACTTTAACCAATCTCTACTAGGACCATGGCTATTTTTTGACGAAAGCACTTCTACAATATTTCCATTTTTCAGCTTATAATCAATAGGAACAATTCTTCCATCTACCTTTGCCCCAATACAACTATTTCCTATGGCGGAATGAATTTTATAAGCAAAGTCAATAGGCGTAGATCCTGCTGGAAGATCTATGACATCTCCTTTTGGAGTAAATACAAAAACTTCATTTGTAAATAAGTCAATTTTTAGACTTTCCATAAACTCTTTAGGATCATTCATATCTCTTTGCCATTCTAATAATTGTCTAAGCCATCTTAATTTATCATCTAAATTTTCTTTAGTTTCTCCTGTCTTGCCTTCCTTATACTTCCAATGAGCTGCAATACCATATTCTGCAATGCGATGCATATCCCAAGTTCTGATTTGAATTTCAAAAGGTTCTCCATCTGGACCTATCACTGTAGTATGCAACGATTGGTACATATTAGGTTTAGGCATAGCAATATAGTCTTTAAATCTTCCTGGAATCGGCCTCCACATAGTGTGTACAATTCCTAGTGCTCCATAACAATCCTTTACATTGTCTACAAGTATCCTTATAGCTGTTAAATCAAAAATCTCTTCAAAAGCCTTATTTCTATAGACCATCTTCCTATAAATACTGTAAAAATGTTTTGATCTTCCGTTAATTTCACATTTTATCTTTACATCTTTTAATGCATCTTCTAATTCTTTGATTACTTGATTGATATATTCTTCTCTTTCTCTTTTCTTTTTAGATACTTTATCTACCAAGTCATAATATCCTTCTGGATCGATATATCGAAGAGATAAATCTTCAAGTTCCCATTTGATCTTTGATATTCCCAGTCTATGAGCAATAGGTGCATAAATTTCTAATGTTTCTACTGCTTTTTCTCTTTTTTTATCTTCATTCATATATTTTAAAGTTCTCATATTATGAAGACGATCAGCTAGTTTTATAATAATAACTCTTATGTCCTGTGCCATAGCCAAAAACATTTTTCTAAGACTTTCAGCCTGTCTTTCTTCTTTTGTTTCATAAGTAAATCTTCCTAATTTGGTTACTCCTTCCACTAAAATAGCAACTTCTTCACCAAATTCTTGTTTTACTTCTTCATAGGTATATTTTGTATCCTCAATTACATCATGTAAAAGACCTGCAACAATAGTTGCATCATCCATCTCTAATTCTGCTAATATTTTTGCTACTTTCTCTGGATGTACAAAATATTTTTCTCCTGATTTTCTTACCTGTCCTTCATGAGCAGCCTCTGCAAAATTATAGGCTTTAATAATAAAGCCCATATCACTGTTTGGATTATACTGTTGTATTTGTGCTAGTAGATTTTCTAACATATCATCACCCTATTACTACGTCATAACAATAAGATTATACGCATGATTAAAATATTACATACATTATATAACAAATAAAATAAAAATCATAGTATACAATCTAGAGTTTTGTCAAAAAAGAATGAGTGGTTGGAAATCCAACCACTAATTATATTGAATTAAAGATTTCACATCATAATCTTTTAATAATTCTCTTCCACCTAAATAAGTTAATTCAATTAAACATACAATTCCTACCACTTTACCTCCTAAACTTTCAATCATTTTAATAGTTGAAAGTAAAGTCCCTCCAGTAGCTAGTAAATCATCTACAATAATAATCTTTTGTCCTGGTTTGATAGCATCCTTATGCATCTCTAGTGAATCAGTACCATATTCTAGATCATATGTATATTTTACCGTTTCTCCTGGAAGTTTTCCTGGCTTTCTTACTGGAATAAAACCCTTTTTTGTTGCATAAGCAAGAGGAGTTCCTACAATAAACCCTCTTGATTCTGGCCCTACAATAAAATCAAATTCTTTATCTTTAATTTCATGAGCCATTTGGTCAATAGTATATTGAAAAGCTTCTCCATCCTTCAAAAGGGTAGTAATATCTTTAAAGCTTATTCCTTTTTCTGGAAAATCTTCAATAACCCTTATTTTTTCCTTTAAATCCATCAAAATTCCTCCCTTATTCATAAGGATTATAATTAAAAAAATTTATATTCTTTATTTAAGCATACATCTTATTATATGCTATATATTGTCTCTATTCAATATAATTTGTTTTATTGCTTCACTTCATACATATTTAAATAAGTGGCCAATAGGCCACTTATTTAAATATGATTATATTCATTTTAATTATTTCCCAATTCTTTTAATGTAGCCCAAATAGGACTAGCGATAAAAATAGAAGAATACGTTCCTACCGCAGTTCCTAAAATCAAGGGAAGTGTAAAAGTTTTAATAGCTTCTACTCCAAAAATATATAAAACTGCAATCATAACCAATGTAGTTAAAGACGTATTAATTGTACGAGTAATAGTTTGATTAATACTCATATCTACTACTTCTTCGTAATTTTTCTTTTTTACATATCTCATATTTTCTCTGATTCTATCAAAAACTACAATTGTATCATTTATAGAATATCCCACAATCGTAAGCATAGCTGCTACAAAAGAACTATTAAGAGGAATTCTAAAGATAGCAAATACTGAAAGTACAATTAAAATATCATGAATCAACGCTAAAATAGCTGATACTCCAAATTTAACTTCAAAACGAAAAGTAATATAAATAAGCATTCCTAAAGCTGCAATTCCTATTGAAATCAATGCTTTTCTTTGTATTTCACTTCCCATAGAAGGCCCAAATTGCTCTGCTTGTCTAGGCTCATTATCTTTTAAATTATATTTATCTTTTAATGATTCAAACACTTCTTGTCTTTCATTTGTATTTAAATCTTTTTTTGTTTTTATAATAATCTCTTCTTTTTTATCTCCTGCATGAAGGATTTCTGCATCCAAATCAAACTTTGCAATCACTTCTTTTACTTCATTTACTGGTACTGTTTTACCTAAATAAACTTGCATCATGGTTCCGCCTGTAAAATCTATTCCTAGATTGAATCCTCGAAACATTCCCATTATTAATCCTATCACAATAATGGCAATAGAAAGACTAAACCATAACTTCTTTTTAGAAACAATCTTCACTTCTTACACTTCCTTTCTATGCCCCGTAGAATTTTGTATTTTTGAAAATATTCATATCAATAATTGTTTTTAATAATGTTTTCGTTACTACTACTGCTGTAAACATACTTGCCACTAGCCCAACCATTAAAGTTACTGCGAATCCTTTGATAGGCCCTGATCCAAATTGATACAGTACAATTCCTGCAATTAATGTAGTCACATTAGAATCTAGTATTGTTCCTAATGCCTTTGAAAATCCTGAATTTACTGAAGCTCTAAGGCTTTTACCATTTCTAATCTCTTCTTTGATTCTTTCAAATATAATAACATTTGCATCTACTGCCATACCTACAGATAAAATCAATCCTGCAATTCCAGGAAGTGTAAGTACTGCACCAAATCCTATTAATACCCACAAAACAATTAAAATATAAAGAATCAAAGCAATACTTGCAATAAATCCAGGTACCTTATAATAAAGTAACATAAATAAGAATATCAACCCAATTCCTATTCCTGCTGCAAAAATACTTTTGTTTAATGAATCCATACCAAGAGTTGGTCCTATAGCAGAAGTTTGAACTTCTATCAATTCAACAGGCAAAGCTCCCCCTCTGATTAGTGCTGCAAGTTGAGCTGCTTCCTCCATTGTAAAGTTTCCTGTAATAGAACCTTTTCCATTTGGAATTTCATTTTGTACCCCTGGTGTAGAGATTGCTTGTCCATCTAATACAATTGCAATAATTCTTCCTGGTGAATTTTCTGGTTGAGAAGCTGCTTCTCTTGTTGCGATTTGAAAAGCCTTTGCTCCTTCTTTATTAAACTCCAATGAAACTCCTGGAGCATTTCCTTTATCTTTGTCAAATATTACCTCTGCATTTTTTACTTCTTTTCCTGTTAAAATAATTTCACCTTGTGCATTGATAAATTGAAGCTGAGCTGTTTTTCCGATTGCTTCTACAGCTTCTTGAGCATTTTTAGCTCCTGGAAGCTCTACTCTTATTCTATTGCTTCCTTCTCTCATTACATTTGGCTCTGTAAGGCCCATTGCATTTACTCTTCGTTCAATCACTTCTTTTGTTTGAGTCATAATTTTGTCAAGTTCTTGTCCTGTAGCATTTGTTTGTGCTTCAAGTACTACAAATACTCCACCTTTTAAGTCAAGTCCAAGTTTCATACTATCTCTAATAGGCTTTATATGAGCACCTTCAAATCCTTTTATCCCTGTAAACACTCCTACTGTAACAAGGACAAGTACTAATAACAAGATCATTATATTTTTCGTTTTCATATTCTCTACTCCTCCTTTTTGGCTCATAAAAATATTATATACTGAGTATGGATAAGGGTCAATGCTTACTTTTTTTAGAAAACATCATGATCAATGTATCCGATATAATGGTATGATCTCTTATTTTAATAAATTAGCTTGAATAAATAACGCACACTCAATTCTTTTTTTCTCCATTTCACATCCCATTTCATAAGGCTTGTAAATAGTTTGGTTGAAATTATAAGCATTCGCATGACAGCCTCCACTACAATAGAATTTTGCCCAACAATCCCTGCATTTTTCCTTGCTATATACATGAGCATGTTTAAAGTTTTCTCTTATTTCTTGATTTGAAATACCATTATCTACACTTCCTAGACAAAACTCTTCGTTTCCTACAAACTGATGACATGGATAAAGATCTCCCTCTGGGGTTACAGCTAAATATTCAGTTCCTGCTCCACATCCTGATAATCTTTTTACTACACAAGGTCCTTGATTTAAATCAATCATAAAGTGGAAAAAATGAAATCCCTTTCCTTCCTTTTTTCTTTTGATATATTCTTTTGCTAAAAGATCATATTCTTCATAAATCTTTTTTAAATCTTCCTCTGATAGTGCATAATCTTCTTTAGGATCTGTTACTACAGGTTCTATAGAAGTACTATCAAATCCTAAATCTGCTAAGTGAAGTACATCTTTAGAAAAATCTAAATTATTTTTAGTAAAAGTTCCTCTTACAAAATAATCTTTTCCATTTCTCATTTTAGCCATTTTTAAAAATTTAGGAATAATAATATCATAAGTTCCAGATCCATCCACAGTGTATCTCATATAATCATTAACGTTTTTTCTTCCGTCTATACTAAGTACTACATTGTTCATATTTTCATTAATGTATTTCATTTTTTCATCATTTAACAATACACCGTTTGTAGTTATAGTAAATCTAAATCTTTTATTAGTTTCTTTTTCCCTTTTTCTTCCATATTCTACTAATTTTTTGACCACTTCAAAATTCATAAGAGGTTCTCCTCCAAAGAAATCTACTTCAAGATTTCTTCTACTTCCTGAGTGCTCAATTAAAAAGTCTAATGCTTTCTTTCCTACTTCTTCACCCATTAAACTTCTTTGACCTTTAAAATCTCCTTGAGATGCAAAACAATACTTACAGCGAATGTTACAATCATGAGCAATATGCAAGCATAAAGCCTTAATAAAAGGTTTTTTATTTAAAAATGCTGGATGATTTTGATAAACATCTTCTGCATATAAAAGCCCTTCTGATTCTAAAGTCTTTATTTCATCTATTGCTTCTATTATATCTTCTTTTTTGTACTTCTCAGATAATAAAGCTATGATTTTATCTTCAGATTTTTCTTTATAGTAATCTAATACATCGTATATAATTTCATCTATTACATGTACTGCACCACTATTTACATCTAAAACAATTCTTGTATCTTCTTGTATAAACTTGTGTATCATTGATTGTCCTCCTTTAATGTAAAACTTTTTAAACTTTTTATTGCTTAAAAAATTTATAGAAACTTTTTTCTAAAGTTATCCATCATTTTATTAAACGCATAATTTCCTGATTCATATAAAAAACAGTAATATGAAAATATTACTGTTTTTATATATGTATTATCTATTTTCACATTCTTGATTTGCAACTGTACAAGAAGTCTTACATGCTGATTGGCATGAAGTTTGGCACTCTCCACATCCGCCTTTTGCTGCACTCTCTTTTAATGTTGCTTTTGTTAAAGTTTTCACATGCTTCATCCTGATGCCTCCTCTAATTTAATTTCTACTAAATTATAACACAATCGATTATGATGTCAAAGTTTTTATTTTAAATTCACACCAATCATTCCCCCAATTCCACCTGCTACGATTCCAATCATCATCTTATAAAATGCATACATTTCAAATTTAAAATCCTTGATCAACAAAAAACTCATACAAGTAATCACAATCATATAAAAAACTCCTACTAAAAGTCCATTGAATAGTCCTTTTCTTTTTATTTTTACACCTGCATACATACCACTAGTAAAAGCACTCAGTATCATAACAATAGATGCAAGAATAGGAATAATAGATTCAGAAATATCTGTATAAGTAATGAGTAGTGCAATAATCACAAATACAAATAATGAAAAAATACACGCAACCATTATAGATTTTACATAGGTAGCAATCCTATTTTCACTTTCCGTTTTCACCTTTTCCACCTCCAAAAACATTCTTTTAGAATGTTTATGTATAAAAATTTAAAATAGAACTAATAAAAGAAGATGACCTATGTCATCTTCTTTTATGCTACATCATCAGTTTTTAATACATTTCCTACTGCCCATCTAGCAATTTGAAGCTTCGTTTTGTCTGCACCTACTTCAATAATAATAAAGTCATCTTTAATTTTTGAGATTTTACCATATATACCACCTATGGTTGTAATTTGATCTCCCACTTTTAAGTTGTCTCTCATTTCTCTAACTTGCTTTTCTCTTTTCTTTTGCGGTCTAATAATAAGCACATAAAATATAGCAACAAATATGACCGTCATTAAAATAGGTGAATACATCTGCGGATTCATACTATAATGCCTCCTTTTCTGATATACATTAGTATTCTACATAAAAGTATTAACTCCTTTTATATTTAGAAAATTTTATAAATCATATCCATACTTTGCAAAAAATTCTTTTCTAAAATCTAAAAGTCTATCTTCCATAATAGCTTGTCGTACATCTTTCATTAAATTAAGTAAAAAATAAAGATTATGATAAGTAACAAGTCTTGCTGATAAAATTTCTTGTGCTTTAAAAAGATGTCTTAAATAAGCTTTTGAATAATTTCTACAAGTATAACAATCACAATTTGGATCTAGTGGAGAAAAATCCTCCGTATATTTAGCATTTTTAATCACTACTTTTCCAATAGATGTCATAGCCGTACCATTTCTGGCAATACGCGTAGGCAACACACAATCAAACATATCAATTCCTCTTATAACTCCTTCAATTAAACAATCTGGGCTTCCTACTCCCATTAAATATCTTGGTTTATCTTTTGGAAGAAGTGGTGTAGTATAATCTAATACTTCATACATAAGAGGTTTCGGCTCTCCTACACTTAATCCTCCTATTGCATATCCTGGAAAATCAAGTTCTGTAATGTCTTTTACACTTTGCTCTCTCAAATCCTTATACATTCCTCCTTGAACAATTCCAAATAGAGCTTGAGTATTAGGATTTTTATGAGCCTCTTTACATCTTTTTGCCCATCTTGTAGTTCTTTCTAGAGAGTTCTTTACATAATCTCTGTCAGCTGGATAAGGCGCACATTCATCAAACGCCATAATAATATCTGCTCCTAATGCATTTTCTACCTCTATCGCTTTTTCAGGACTAAGAAAATGCTTAGATCCATCTAAATGAGACCGAAACTCTACTCCTTCTTCTGATATCTTTCTTAAATCTCCTAAACTAAATACTTGAAATCCTCCACTATCTGTAAGAATCGGTCTATCCCAATTCATGAATTTATGTAATCCTCCTGCTTTTTCTACCAGATCATGTCCAGGTCTTAAATATAAGTGGTAGGTATTACTTAGAATAATTTGAGCATTAATTTCTTTTAATTCTTCTGGTGTCATAGTCTTTACTGTAGCTTGAGTTCCTACAGGCATAAAGATTGGGGTTTCAATTATCCCGTGTGGAGTATGAAGTCTTCCTAACCTTGCTCCACTTTGTTTACATTCTTTAATCAATTCATATCTAATAGCCATTTTTTATATTTTCTCCTTCTATTTTAAATAATGAGCATAGCATCTCCAAAGCTAAAGAATCTGTATCTGTTTTTTATCGCTTCTTCATATGCTTTAAGTGTAAATTCTCTTCCACAGAATGCACTCACAAGCATAATTAAAGTAGATTCTGGAAGATGAAAATTTGTAATGAGTCCATCAATCATTTTAAATTCATATCCTGGATAAATAAAAATATCTGTCCATCCATTTCCTTCTTTAATCTTACCTTTTTCCTTTCCAATACTTTCTAAAGTTCTTGTAGAAGTAGTGCCTACTGCTATTACTTTTTTTCCATTTTGTTTTGTGTCATTGATGATTTTTTCTGTTTCTTTGCTTACCATATAAAATTCTGAATGCATTTTATGGTTTAATACATCGTCAACCTTTACAGGTCTAAAAGTTCCAAGTCCTACATGAAGAGTAATATAGGCTATATTTACACCCTTTTGTTTTATTTTTTCTAATAAATCAGGAGTAAAATGAAGTCCTGCTGTAGGTGCTGCTGCTGATCCTTCATGCTTTGCATAAACAGTTTGATATCTATTTTGATCTTTTAAAGTCTCCCTTATATAAGGAGGAAGGGGCATAGTTCCTAATTGATCTAGAATTTGTTCAAAAATTCCTTTATATTCAAACTTTACGATGCGTGAGCCTTCTTCTCCCATATCTACAATACGAGCCTTTAATATTCCATCTCCAAAAGAAATAGTATCTCCAACTCTTGCTCTTTTCCCAGGTTTTACCAAAGTCTCCCATGAATCTTCATCTGTTCTTTTTAAAAGTAAAAATTCTACCTTTGCTCCTGTATTTTCTTTGATTCCAAAAAGTCTTGCAGGAAGTACTCTTGTATCATTTAAAACTAAGCAATCTCCAGGATTTAAATAATCTATTACATCTTTAAATACTCCATGATTGATTTGTTGATTTTTTTTATCTAAAATCATTAGCTTAGATTCATCTCTATTTTTCAGAGGAGTTTGTGCAATTAACTCCTCTGGCAAATTAAAATTAAAATCACTTGTTTTCATTTTTAAAACTCCTTAGTCTATATGGATTCCTGTATAATAGTGCTTTAATATTTGTTCATAAGAAAACCCTTGCTCTGCCATTTTTTTAGCTCCCCATTGACTCATTCCAAGTCCATGTCCCCAACCTTTTCCAGAAACAGTATAAGTATCTAAAGAAGAATAATTAGATGTAGTTTCATATAGTGCCTTTATTTTTTCTCCATTAGTTATATAAGTTTTTTCATTCGCTATTTTAATTTCTTCTCCACTTCTAATATACAAAGCAGAATTCTTGGGCTTTTGTATCAAATTTTTATCAGAATTTACAAATAAATCATCTCCATCATTACTATTATTTAAATCATTTCCTATTATATCAAACCACGTACTCTTAATATTATTATAACCAAATACCTTTCGAATCTCATCTTTTTGTAAAATTTTTTCTCCATTTGATCCTTTAATCAAAAGCTTTAAAACTCTTCCATTTTTAGAGCGTTCTACTATAGTTGTATTTTGTATATTTCCTACATATATATTTTGAGTCATTAAAATATCTTCTATTTGCTTCTTTGTATAAACAATGGTCCAATCAGAATTTGGTGCTCCTATAGAATAAGGGTCGTCTACTCCTCTTAAATATCCTATTGGATTTGACCATATATTCTCACTGTCTTCTGTATGTCCTCCACTATTGGAATGATAAAGGGCTGTAACAGCTTTTCCCTCATATGTCATTACTTTTCCTCTAGTTTGATCTACTGCTTGATTGCTTCTTGGTTTTTCACTACTGTATCCTCCATACACTTGACAATCTGTACTAGAACATAAATCGAATCCATGCGCTTTATGTTTATTCATATTGACAAGGGTATAACTTCTTGCAGCAACTGCTTGAGCTTTTTGTGCTTCTATAGGCCAATCTCCTGAAATTTCTCTTGGCAAAACACCATATAGATATTCTTCTAGTCCCAATTGATTAATCACTGTAAAATCACTATCTGGATATCTTTTAATCATGATACTACCTCTATATTTTTTTCCATCTACTTGCATGATTCCTTGTGTATCCTTTTGCAAACTTTCTCTAAAATGATATTCTCCATCTAAGCTATCATATACAAATAAAATCTTGCCTCTTTGATTGATAACTTGAATGCCTCTTGCTACTTGGGGAATCATCGTAACATTATATTCTGGTAAAATTGATTTTATATTTTCTAATGAAACTTGTGCATCTGCAAAATTTTCATAAGGTCCTACCCAAATATTTACTCCATTTTTATAGGCTATGAAAGTATTGTTTATGGATGAAGAAATTTGATTTTGAAAAGTATAAGCTTCATTATTGCTTAAAAATCCTTGTCCAATTTGAATATAAATAGAATTTTCATTATCTTTTTTTACAATTATTTCTCTTTCAAAAAAATCCATTACAATTCTAAATTCATTTCCCATAAAATATCCTAGCTCTATATCATTAGAAGCAGATAATTTTACTTGATTCGGGCAATTTCTTCCATATAGGATTCCTATTTTCACATCATTAGAAGAGGGGTAGACATTAGCAGACCCTAAAGTAGTAAAAGCAAAAGATACGGTCAATATTGTAATCATTATTACTTTGTAAAAATTTTTCATAAATTTCTCCCCTTGATTATTGTTTTTTTTTAAAATTCGACAAAACTAGAGAAATTCCTTTTTTTATATAAGTACAAATCTATTTTTATGTATCGGTTAATTACCTTCTATCTTTATCCTTCTTTAGAAATACCCAAATGTTTATACCCTAAGCTTGTAATTGTTCTTCCCTTAGGAGTTCTTTGCATAAACCCTAATTGAAGAAGATACGGTTCATATACATCCTCAATAGTATTTCTTTCTTCTCCAGTTGAAGCTGATAAAGTATCTAATCCTACCGGACCTCCATTGAATTTTTGTATAATTGTAAACATTATATTTCGATCTACTTGATCTAATCCTAATTCATCTATTTCTAAAAGAGCCAAACCATCTTTTGCAATTTTTAATGTAATAAGTCCATCTCCCTTTACTTGTGCAAAATCTCTCACTCTCTTTAATAATCTATTTGCAATACGAGGTGTTCCTCTCGATCTTTTTGCAATCTCTATAGCAGCTTTTTGTTCTATTTCTATTCCTAATATAGCTGCTGATCGAATTACAATATTTGTTAGATCTTCTATCTCATAAAGCTCAAGCTTACATATAACTCCAAATCGATCTCTAAGAGGAGAGGTTAAAAGACCTGCCCTTGTAGTAGCACCTATTAATGTAAATCTTGATAAATCTAATCGAATAGACCTTGCACTTGGTCCTTTTCCAATAATAATATCTAATGCATAGTCTTCCATAGCAGGATAAAGTATTTCTTCTACAGTTCTATTAAGCCTATGTATTTCATCAATAAACAATACATCATTTTCTGCTAAGTTGGTAAGAATAGCTGCCAAATCACCAGGTCTTTCTATAGCAGGCCCTGAAGTCACTCTAATATTTACCCCTAACTCATTGGCAATAATATTTGATAAGGTAGTTTTTCCAAGACCAGGAGGCCCATATAAAAGCACATGATCTAAAGATTCATCTCTCATCATTGCAGCATCTATAAAAATTTTAAGCTTTTCTTTGACCTTATCTTGTCCCATATAATCATCTAGTTTTCTAGGCCTTAAGCTGTTTTCCACTTCATAATCCTCTACTCTAGGTGCTGTAGTAATAATTCTTCCTTCATCCATATCTTGAATCATATTTCCACCCCCTTTTATCTATCTTGATAATATCTTTAGTGCATTTTTAATCATCATCTCTACACTTTTAGAGGAATCTTTAACAACGTCTATAGCTTTATTTGCTTCTGCTTTTGTATATCCTAAAATTATCAATGCATCTAGGGCTTCTTGTGTATCATCTGATTTATTCATTTGAACCTGAAGCAAATTAGACTCAAAAATTGCCATATCATGATCTACTTTGTCTTTTAACTCCAATATGATTCTTTGTCCTGTTTTTTTTCCTACTCCTTGTGCTTTTATTAAAGTATTGAGATCCTCTGAAATAATAACTCCTACCAAACTTTTATAAGGAATAGAAGATAGTATCCCTAATGCTACCTTTGGTCCTATTCCATTTACAGTAGTTAAAAGCCTAAAAATTTTCAACTCATCTTTCGTTGAAAATCCAAAAATACTCATATCATCTTCTCTTACTATAAGTTGTGTATATACTATTATTTTTTTATGAATCTCTTTAAAATTCACTATAGATGAAGAAGTTGTATAGATTTTATAGCCTATATCATTATGATCTACTATAATATATTCTTCTTTTATTTCTATAAGGTCTCCCTTTATGTATTCTAGCATAAACTATCCCCCATTATCTAATTTTAAACAACCCTTTAAATGCTCCTGAATGAGCATGACAAATAGCTACAGCTAATGCATCTGCTACATCATCAGGCTTTGGTATTTGGGGTAGATTAAGAAGAGTCTTAGTCATTTGTTGTACTTGCTTTTTATCTGCCCTTCCATACCCTACAACACCTTGCTTGACTTGTAGCGGTGTATACTCATAAATATCTATACCTCTATTGGCAGCTCCTAAGATTAATACCCCTCGAGCATGTCCAACCATTAAAGCAGTTTTAACATTTTTATTGAAAAACAGCTCTTCTATAGCTACTACATCTGGTTTAAATCGATCTAACAAAATCTCTAAATCATCATAAACTTTTTTGAGTCTTTGAGGCATCTCTTCATTAGCGTGTGTTATAATAGCCCCATAACCTAAAGTTTTTATATGATTTCCTTTATATTCTATAACACCATACCCTACAATCGCAATTCCTGGATCAATCCCTAATATGATCATAAACTTCTCTCCCTTGTACAAACAAATATTCGATCTTTTATATTGTATCATACACAAACAAAAATGTACTCAAAAGAGTACATTTTAGCTACTATAATCTTCTAAAATTTGATTGATTTCTTCTTTGCTTTTTTTGACGATTCCTTCTTTCATATATTGTAAATCCATATTACTTAAAGAAGACATAGGAATCTCAGTTTGCTCTAATAAAATATTTTCTCCACTTTCATTTACTTGATATACACCTATATATCCATTATATTCTTTTACAATATAATAATTAGGTGGTACTATATTTGTTGTTTTATATAATTCTACCATATCTTCATTACATTGTCTTATTTCCCAGTCTGTATATTTTTCTTGTAAATAATTTTGAACCTCTTCAAAACTTTTTCCTATGCATTCCTTAGGTAAACTACTTTTCTTTGTCATTGTATCTCTAGTCTTTTCATAATATGTATTAAATACAATTTGAGTTTGTTTTGTAAGTTTGTTTTCACTTTCTACAATAGGAATCTTTTGGGGTTTTTCATCATTTTTTTTCACTACTTGTTTTTCTTGCTCTTTTGATGGTTCTAAAATATTATTTCCCCATTGAGTAGGACTATTTTCTTCAGTAGTATTAAGTTCTCTGTCTTTGTATCCATATAAAAATGCTATTGAAAACAAAACTATACATGATAAAAGAATTTTCCTTTTTCTTTTACGTCTTCTATTCCACATAAAATCCCTCCTAGTCTATCTAGAAGGGATTGTTTCCACATTTCATGAAATTATACATATTAATAAAATATACTTCTTCTAATAATTGTCCTTTCTGAATTATCATTAGAATTTTAAAAAATAATTCATTAAAAGAACCTCCTAGTTAGGAGGTTCTTGATTGCTTTATTCTATTTATTTACTGATAACACATCA
>NZ_RYYS01000041.1 GCF_004138215.1 Anaerophilus nitritigenes | reverse complement strand
AGTTCAAAATATTACGGATAAAATTGAAAATATAAGTTTATCGATTCAAAAAATTAATGGAGACAAAGATGATATAGTACTAGCTATACAAAATATCTCAGCAGTATCAGAAGAAACAGCAGCTTCAGCCGAAGAGGTGAGTGCATCTATGCAACAACAAGCAAGTACAGTAGATGAAGTAGCCAATGCAGCAAATAAACTCAATGAACTTACAAAAGAATTAACGGCAGAAATTAATAGATTTGTAATATAGTAAAGGCGTCTGTTAGACGCCTTTTTCATGTATACACAAATAAAGAAGATGATTTTTGTGATTTATATTTTTAAATCATAAGGATTATCTTCTTTATTTATAAGTTAAGACAATAAAAATTATTGGAATACTCATTAAAAATGTTTAGAAAATATAGAAAATGGATAAATATTTTACAGTATTACAAAAAGTATGGCAAACTTTAATAAAGAATATATTGCAAAATAAAAGGGGGATTGTAATGAAAAAACATATGAGTATTGCGAACAAATTGCTGGCAGTAGTGTTATCCATAGCTATTTTAATTTTTGTAGCTACTGGAATATTTATCAATAGCAGAATAAGTAATGTGGTAAATGAAGTAGCAATGAAACAAATTATGAGTGAGGCAAATAATATAGGAGCAAGAGTAGAAGCTTTTTTTGCAAAAAAATATGCGATTACTCCAACGATGGCTAATACAGAGCATATTGTTAGTTATATTAAGGAAACAGAAAGTGTATCGGATCGAAAAGCAGTTAAACAACTACCAAGCTATGAGGCGGTATTAAATACATTACAAGGAATAAAAAATTCTGATAAAGATTTAGGGTTAGTATATGTAGCTTTAGAAAATAATAAAAATTTTATCAGTGATGATAAAGATTATGAAGTAGCAGAAGAATATGATTTACTAAAAAGATCTTGGTATACAGATACAATTCAAAAGGGAGATACATATTTTTCATCTCCATATATAGATGGTGTAACAGGAAAACTTGTAATAAGTGTAGCGACACCTATATTTGAAGAATCTAGATCTATAGGAGCTACGGCAATTGACATTTATATAGATCAATTAGGAGAAATTTTATCACAATATAAAATTGGAAAGAACAGTTATCCAGTACTTCTGGATCAAGAAGGAACTGTGGTGTATCATCCCGATCAAGATAAAATTTTAAAAGTAAATCTGGCAAAAGAATCTGGTGAAATAGGGAAGATCGGACAAAGTATGATCAAAGGAGAATCTAATACAGTAGCATATACACTAGATGGATCAGGAAAATACATGGCATATACGCCTATTAAGTTAAATGGATGGTCTATTTCTATGACGATAGATGAAAGTTATATATCAGATTATATTAAAAAAATCAGAAATATTATAACTTTTATATATGCATTGAGTTGTATTATCTTAAGTGTAGTAATTTTACTTTTTACTAAGAAAATTTTAAAAGATGTACCTAAGATTTTAGATGGATTAATTTCTGTTTCAAAGGGAGATTTGTCTGTAGAGTTAAATATAAATTCTAATGATGAAATAGGAGAAATTTCTAATACCTTTAATGTTATGGTAAATAGTATAAAAGAATTAATTCGTAAGACAAATCATATTAGTGAAGAAGTATCAAAATCCTCAATGAACTTAGCTGATTCATCTGAGCAGACAAATATATCCATAGAAGAAGTATCAAGAGCTGTTGAAGAGATTGCAAAAGGAGTAAGTGAACAAGCACAAGACACCGAAAAAGGAGCTTTGCTAGTTTCTAATTTAGATGATCAATTTAAGAGGTTAATAGAAGATAATGAAGATATGTCAGATTCAGCAAAAAGTGTAATTGATGCAAGCCAAGAAGGAATTAATGTAGTAGAGGAATTAAAACAAAAAACAAATTTGAACAATAAGTCTACTATGAAGATAGAAAAAGTTATTTATGAACTAGAAGAAAAATCAAAAAATATAGGAGATATGATAGAAACCATCAATTCTATTGCAGAGCAAACGAATTTATTAGCACTCAATGCATCAATTGAAGCAGCACGTGCAGGAGAGGCAGGAAGAGGGTTTGCGGTGGTTGCAGATGAAATAAGAAAGCTTGCTGAAGGGTCAAGTAAATCTGCAGAAGAAATCAAGAAAGTAGTAGGAGATATACAAAATCAAGCAAATGAAAGTGTAAAAACCATGAAAGAAGTAAAGGAAATATCGCAAGAACAATCCAAAGCAGTAATAGATGTAAATGAATCTTTTGACCATATCTATAGAGCAGTTCAAAATATTACG
>NZ_RYYS01000040.1 GCF_004138215.1 Anaerophilus nitritigenes | reverse complement strand
TCACTAAATTTTCAAATTTGGAAAATATAAAGAAACGATCGAAAATAGCATTACAAACTCGCTTTGCTCAAACAGTGTAATGCTAATAATTTTCTCACTTATTCTATATTTTCACAAATTCTCAATAATTGTTCCTTATTTTTATAACTTTGCTACAATATATTTTATAAACAGCGTGAAGCAACATAAGTTGATTTGAATACTTATGTTGTTTTTTGTTTTAAAACAACTTTGTAACATAGGATACCGAACAGTTAAGATAGATCATGCTAAACTAAGTATAAAGAAACATATGAAAAATTACGTAAAGGAGCTGGGGTTAGAAATGAAGGATAAATATTTTAATAAAAAAGATACTTTGTATGAAATTACTGAAAAATATAATGAAGCCATTGATTTATTAGTATCTATTGGATTTGAAAATATAAAAGATGAAAACCAAAGAAAAACATTTGGGAAGTCTATTTCACTAGAAAATGCTTTAAAAATAAAGAAAATCAATATAGATCATTTTGAACAACAATTAGTAGAAAGAATTAAAAATAATAAAAGCAAGTTAGATGAAGCATTGTATGAAAAAGATTCAGATAAAAAGGATTTTTTAAAAATAGCTGGAGTACTACCTTGTCCAGTGAAGGTTCCATTAACCGAAGGATTTGATCACTGGTTATATAAAAATAAAGAAAAGCTTGATTTAAATATAGATTATGAATTAAAAGCAGCATCAATGGGGCTAGATTGGTTAAAAGAATCTTTAAAAGATCATGGTGAAGAAGGAATACCTGATTTGTTTATTTCTGCTGGATTTGATATGTTTTTTGATAAAAAATTATTTGGCAAGTTTAAATCGCAAAATGTTTTTGAAGATATCACAGGCTTTAAACATTATAACAAAGACTTTGAAAATGAGTATATTACTTTAAAAGATCCAGATCATCAATATTCTATGCTGGGGGTTGTTCCTGCTGTATTTTTAGTAAATAAAGAAGAACTGGGTGGAAGAAAGCTGCCAAAGAGTTGGAAAGATCTATTAAGTGATGAATTTGAAAATAGTGTAAGTTTGCCAATAGGGGATTTGGATTTATTCAATTCTATATTATTAAATATATTTAAAAATTTTGGTGAAGAAGGAGTAAAAAAGCTTGGGCAAATTCTTCAAAGAAGTATGCATCCATCTGAGATGGTGAAATCTCACATGAAAAAATCAGAAAAACCTGTTGTAACCATCATGCCGTATTTTTTCACATGGATGGTAAAGAGCGGAGGTCCAATGTCTTTTGTGTGGCCAGAAGATGGAGCAATTATAAGTCCTATTTTTATGCTTATAAAAAAGAATAAGAAAGAACAATTAAAATCAATTGTAGATTTTTTTGCTTCTAAACAAGTAGGAGAAATTTTATCTCACAATGGAAAATTCCCAAGCATTCATCCAGATGTAGATAATAGAATTTTACAGGAGTATAAATACATGTGGCTAGGTTGGGAGTATATAAAAAATAATGATATACCACTTTTGATTCGTAAGTGTGAAAAAATATTTAATCAAGCTGTGAATGGAGATGATGAAAAATGAATTTAATAACTATATCAGGCCCTCCTTCATCAGGAAAAACTTCAATAATATTAAAAATAATTGATGCTATACAAAAAAGAAGTTTGAAGGTAGGAGTTGTAAAATTTGATTGTTTATATACAGACGATGATGTTTTATATGAAAAAGTAGGTGTGCCTGTAAAAAAAGGATTGTCCGGATCTTTATGTCCAGATCATTATTTTGTAAGCAATATTGAAGAAGTAGTAAAATGGGGAAAAAAACAAAACTTAGATTTGTTAATTACTGAAAGTGCTGGTCTTTGTAATAGATGTTCCCCTTACATTAAAGATATAAAGTCTATATGTGTCATAGATAATTTAAGTGGTATTAATACTCCTAAGAAAATAGGACCTATGTTAAAATCAGCAGATATTGTAGTGATCACAAAAGGTGATATTGTCTCTCAAGCTGAGAGAGAAGTGTTTGCTTCAAAGGTACATTCAGTAAATCCCAAAGCAATAACTATACATGTAAATGGACTAACAGGACAAGGAGCATTTGAATTGAGTACATTAATATATGATGAAAAAAATCATGTTGAAACAGTTAAAGGAAGAGAGTTAAGATTTCCAATGCCATCTGCTCTTTGTTCTTATTGCTTAGGAGAAACAAGGATTGGAGAAGATTATCAGATGGGAAATATTAGAAAAATGAAATTAGGTGATGAAAATGATTAGAAAAAATGAACTAGATGTTCTTACAATAAAGGAGTTAGAAAAAAAATATCCTTTTATACTATCTTTTTTTGAAAATAATAAATTAGATATTACTGGATATGAAGATTGTACCTTTGAAGATTATTTAAATCATTTTACACCAGAATATGTGGAAGAATGGGCAATAGATATAGAAAAAATGAAGATAGATCTTAAGGTATATATCAATCAAATGATTGAATTTTTAGGACTAAAAAATGATAAAGTTGATTCTTTAACAATTATTGCGGGTAAAGATAAATATGGGAATAAAGAAAATTTTGAAAAATTAATAATTTATAAAAGTCAGATCATTTCAATCGTAGGCCCTACAGGTTCAGGAAAAAGTAGGTTGTTAGCTGATATAGAATGGGCTGCAAATAAGGATACTCCTACAGAAAGAACGATTTTAGTCAATGAAGAGATCCAAGACAAAAGCCTGAGATTTTCAATTAGTAATAGGTTAGTTGCGCAATTATCGCAAAATATGAATTTTGTAATGGATTTAACTGTAAAGGAATTTTTGCAATTACATGCTGAAAGTAGAATGATTGACAATGAAGAGGAGATCGTCAAAAAAATAATAGATGCAGCAAATGAATTAGCAGGTGAAAAATTCAATTTAGATACACCTATAACAGGATTAAGTGGTGGACAATCTAGAGCTTTGATGATTGCAGATACAGCTATTTTAAGTACTTCACCTATCGTATTGATCGATGAGATAGAAAATGCAGGAATAGATAGAAAAAGAGCTCTAAATCTTTTGGTAAATGAAGAAAAAATAGTTTTAATGGCTACTCATGATCCTAATCTGGCTTTAATGGCAGACAAAAGAATTGTCATTCAAAATGGAGGAATATACAAAATAATAGAGACAGATCAAGAAGAGAAAGAAATTCTTAAAGAATTAGAGAAAATGGATCAGCTTATTCAAAGTTTTAGATCTCAACTAAGAAAAGGTGAAAAATTAAAAAACTTTTAATTTAGTAACATAAGATACCGAATTTGAAATCAATATTCTATATTATTGAACATGTAAAGGATAAAAAATTATATCTATAAGGGGGAGGCAGTTTAAAATGAGTATGTTTTGTTATCAATGTCAAGAAACAGCAAGAGGGACAGGCTGTACAGTAAGAGGGGTCTGTGGAAAAACAGATAAGGTTTCAAATTTACAGGATTTAATGATTTATACATTAAAAGGCATTGCACTACTTAAGCAAGAGGGATTAAAATCAGGTATTAAATTTTCTGATGCAAATCATTTTATTATGAATGGATTATTTATGACCATTACAAATGCAAACTTTGATGATTCTAAATTTATTAAAAAAATCAAAGAAGGTTTAGAATTAAGAGAAGAGATGAAAAAACAACTAAAAGATCAAGGAAGGGTACTTAATCTATCACACGATGTAGTTACTTGGATGGCAAAATCTGATTTAGAAATTCAAGAAAAAGCCAATTCTTATGAAGTGGGAATTTTAGCTACTGAGAATGAAGATATTCGTTCATTAAGAGAATTAATTATATATGGAGTAAAAGGTATGGCAGCTTATGCTGAGCATGCTTATAATTTAGGAAAAGAAAATGAAGAAGTTTATAATTTTATATCAAAAGCATTAGTTGCTACATTAGATGATACATTGAGTGCAGATGATTTAGTAAAAATCACTTTAGAAACTGGGAAATATGGAGTAGACACTATGGCAATGCTTGATGCTGCCAATACAGGTGCTTATGGAAATCCAGAAATAACAGAAGTAAATATTGGTGTTAGAAATAATCCAGCTATATTAATATCAGGACATGATTTAAAAGATTTAGAAGAATTATTAGAACAAACAAAAGATACTGGTGTAGATGTATATACTCATGGTGAAATGTTACCAGCTCATTATTATCCTTTCTTTAAAAAATATTCAAACTTTGTAGGTAATTATGGAAATGCTTGGTGGAAACAAAATGAAGAATTTGAATCCTTCAATGGACCTATTTTATTTACAACCAACTGCATCATACCTCCAAAAGAAAGTTATATAGATAGAGTTTATACTACAGGTGCAACAGGATACCCACGGTTTAAACATATCAAAGATAGAAAGAATGGAAAGATAAAAGATTTTAGTGAGATTATAGAACATGCAAAGAGATTGGAATCTCCAAAAGAAATTGAAAATGGTAAAATTATAGGAGGATTTGCTCACGCTCAAGTATTTGCTTTGGCAGACAAAGTAGTAGATGCTGTAAAATCTGGAGCAATTAAAAAATTCTTTGTAATGGCTGGTTGTGATGGAAGAATGAAATCTAGAGACTATTACACAGAATTTGCAGAAAAGTTACCAAAAGATACAGTAATATTAACAGCAGGATGTGCTAAATATCGTTATAATAAATTGAATTTAGGGGATATTGGTGGAATTCCAAGAGTTTTAGATGCAGGACAATGTAATGATTCCTATTCATTAGCAGTGATTGCTTTAAAATTAAAAGAAATATTTGAATTAAATGATGTCAATGAGCTTCCTATAGCTTATAATATAGCATGGTATGAGCAAAAGGCTGTAATTGTTCTTTTAGCATTATTATATTTAGGAGTTAAAAATATTCACTTAGGGCCTACATTACCAGGATTCTTATCTCCAAATGTAGCTAAAGTGTTAGTAGAGAATTTTGGAATCGCAGGTATGGGAACT
>NZ_RYYS01000004.1 GCF_004138215.1 Anaerophilus nitritigenes | reverse complement strand
CTTTCTACATCTATATGCAGACCTTTTATATAAAAATTATTTTTACTTTTTATCTGCCATATTTGGGGGGACACCGAGATACGTGTACAAAACGGTAACTTGGTGGATGAAATTTACATAAGTTTAATATAATTCAGTAACCAAACCATTTCTCAATAATACGTTTCAAATAAACTACATGTAATTGGAAATATTTCAAAATGAGCTTTGTTGTAATTTTGAAACGTAAAAATGCTTATTTTTAGGCTGTTTCACTAAGTAGGATTTATGAAAGACTCTATAAATCATTACAAAAGTTGTATTTATAAAAAATATCCATTAAATTACTGGTTTTTACACGTATCTCGGTGTCCCGCCAATCTGAGATGGAGGTAAGTCTACAAATTCGTTAGAGCTTACAATTTTAAGTATTTTCTTGTATTCTAAGGGACTTAATTTATTCTTAGGGATAGGTCGTTTTGCTGTAGGTCTTGTATCAAAGTGAATTTTTCCACCTTGAACCCATCTCTCATAAGTTCTTATACTAATCCCAATTATATTACATGCAGGTTTTAACCTTGCCCCAGTATTTCTAGCTTCTTCAATTAACTCTATTGCTCTTATGCGCTCTTTAGGATGAGTTAATCTTCCTCGTTTTCCTCCAAGAACGCATCCCACTTTTTTCTAAGCACCAATAAAGCTGCTGTTTCAGCCAATGCTTTTTCTTTTCTTTTAAGTTCTTTTTCTAAAGATTTATTTCTCTTTTTTTCTTCATTTAACTCGCCTTGTAATTCTTTAGAAGGTTTAATAACACTATCATTTGCATTCATACAAGTATTGCGCCATTGATTTATTTGTTCCATGTATAGCCCATTTGATCTACAGTAGGCAGCAAGCTCCGCTTCATTCATTGTGTAAGTTTCAATGACGATTAAAAATTTTTGCTGTGATGAAAAATTTTTATTGTTATTTTCAGTTAGACCTGCGTTTTTCTGTGCTTTTCGTTTCCAATTATTAAGTGTAGATCGATTAATCCCTGTTTCTCGAGACAACTCAGCTATAGATTTATTTTCTGGTGGCAACATTCTTTTAATAAGTGCTTCTTTTTGTTCTTCCGGATAAGGCATATATTTGTTTGTTTTTTCACTCATAGTTATCGCTCCTAAATTTGATATTTAACTATATCATTTTTTTATATCATACAACAACTATCCTAACATAGGGGGAAAGCGAGAAAACAAGTTAATAAGAAATTAATGGTAGCAAGTATATCAGCAACACTTATTTTAGGTTCTGTAGCTTTAGAAAATGAGAGAACATGGGCATATGTTGATAGATTAGTAAATCATATTGAGTATTTTTTAGATAAAGATTATGGAGTATTTGATAAATATAAATTTGAAGGAAGTCAGTCATTAGAACAAGATAGATTAATACTTAACTTAGGAGATGTAATGCTTGATGATAGACAATTAATCGTAAGCTTGGGTATTGATTATAGTAATTTTGATTTAGAAAAACATGGCTTTAATAAAAAAGAGTTTAAACCAGATATACCACTTATTACAATAGGAGATATGTCTTTTCCAGGACAAGGTGGAGCAATTAAGCAAAGGAATGTAAGAGGTGAGGATAAAAAAGAAGTTTTATACATTGTTGATTTAACTAGTATTGATACTGATGGAGATGGATTAGGTGATACTGATTTTGAGTTACTTGATAAATTAGAAAAAAATAAAGATTATAATATGAAAATTAAATTTAAAGACTTTGATATAGGTGAGTCAAAAACAGAGGCAGGAAGATGGCTAAGCAAGGAATTTGGGACATGGGAATTTAGTACTACTATAAATAGTTCTAATATATCTAATGATATGAAGATTATTGAAATTAACAAAGTTATTGATATAAGTGAAGGAAATACAACACGTATATTAAAAATTGATGACGTAAGGATATCTCCTGTATCAGGCAAGATTAAAATGGAAAAGATTTAAGTAGTTCTAATGGTGCTATTGGTGATGATGGGGTAGGGCAGCCATTCGTGTAAATTGAGTCTAATTTACATTATATGTAAAATATATTTGTTATAAATGCAGTTTCATAAAGGTTGAAGTGTAGTTA
>NZ_RYYS01000039.1 GCF_004138215.1 Anaerophilus nitritigenes | reverse complement strand
ACAACTTTATTTTACTCCGAAGAGGTTTTTTTTACAGCGAAAGAGATTTTTTTGCTAATACATTTGTCAAACTTTCTTTCAAACCATTGGAAATCAAACCTTACAATCATTTTCACCAAACATTTTGTCATTCTTTTTTCTCCACAAAAAAAGAGAAAAGCAGGAGTTTTTTCCTGTTTTCCTCTGATTTTTTCTCTCATTTTCGGAACGAGTTTATTTTTAGTGGACAACAATTTCATTTAAAGTAAATAATTTCCTATTCTACAGTTACCGACTTGGCAAGATTTTTTGGTTTATCCACATCGCACCCTCTTGCCACTGCAATATAATAAGCAAGAACTTGAAGAGGTACTACACTTAAAATAGGTGTAAATTCATCTAGTGTATCTGGAATATAAATTACTTTATCAGCTACTTTTTCTATTTCTTTATTTTCTTCTTTTGCAACACCTATGACATAAGCTCCTCTTGCACGCACTTCTTGAATATTAGATAACATTTTATCATACAGTCCATCTTGAGTAGCTAATGCAACTACCAATCTTCCTTCTTCAATCAGTGCAATCGTTCCATGTTTTAATTCTCCTGCTCCAATAGCTTCTGAGTGAATATAAGATATTTCTTTTAATTTTAATGATCCTTCATAAGCTACTGCTACATCTACACCCCTACCAATATAAAATACATTTTCATTATTAAATTGCTCATCAGCAATCTTTTGAATAGACTCTTCATTCTCTACTATTTTCTGAATTTGATCTGGCATCTCTTTTAATGCTTTTATATATTTCTTATACTGATCATTTGCAATGCTTCCCTTTGTCACAGCCATATGAAGAGCAATCAAATACATAGATACAAGCTGAGTTGTATATGCTTTTGTAGATGCTACTGCAATTTCAGGTCCTGCCCAAGTATAAAATACATCATCTGATTCACGTGCTACAGAAGATCCTACCACATTTACAATAGATAATATTCTTGCTCCTTTTCTTTTTGCCTCTCTTAGGGCTGCAAGTGTATCTAGAGTTTCTCCTGATTGACTTACTGCAATAAATAATGTATTTTCGTCTACAAATGGATCTCTGTATCTAAATTCTGATGCTACATCTACTTCTACAGGAATTTTTGCAAACTTTTCAATAGCATATTTTCCTACTAATCCTGCATGATAAGCAGTTCCACATGCAACAATATATACTTTATTGATTTGTTCTAAATCTTCTTTTGTGATCTTGATTCCATCAAGAACAATATTGTCTTTCTTATCTAATCTTCTGTGTAATGTATCATATACACCTTTAGGCTGTTCATTAATTTCTTTCATCATAAAATGGGGATATCCTTCTTTCTCTGCGGCTTCCGCATTCCATGTAACCTTAAAAACATCTCTTTTTACAACTTCTCTAAATTCATTAAAAATCTTTACTTCATCTTTTGTAAGAAGTACTACCTCCTCATTTTCAATTAAATAAATATCTTTTGTATATTTTAAAAGCGCTGGAATATCTGATGCAATAAAGTTTTCATTCTCTCCTAATCCTACAATAAGTGGACTATCTTTTCTTACAGCTACAATCTTATCTGGTTCATCTTTACAAATTACACCTATTGCATAAGCTCCTTCCATTTTTTCAATGGCTTTGTATACTGCATCTAATAAATCTCCTTCATAAAAATAGTCAATTAAATGAGCAATAACTTCTGAGTCTGTCTCAGATTTAAAATGATCTCCTTTTACACTGATTAACCACTCTTTCAATTTCATATAATTTTCAATAATTCCATTATGAATGAGTGCTATATTTCCAGAATAATTTGTATGAGGATGGGAATTTCTATCAGATGGCTCTCCATGAGTGGCCCATCTTGTATGTCCTATTCCTATATTTCCCTTTATTGTTTCTTTTTTAAGATTTTCTTCTAATATACTAATTCTTCCTTTATATTTTCTTACCTTCACTGATCCTTCATCATAAATAGCAACTCCTGCTGAATCATATCCTCTATATTCAAGCTTTGACAATCCATCTATTAAAATAGGTGCTGCTTTTTGATTTCCAATATATCCAACAATTCCACACATTTTATTTTTCTCCTTTGAATTTAAATTTTAGAAATACGTAATAATAGGTAGTAAATAGACAAAATACTACCCTCTATCACCCAAGCCTATTTGTCCCTTCAATCACTTAAAGGTTTTGTAAGCTTTTTATCGGTGGTGACTACACCGCAGGGCATCCGCCGAAGTCTCGATGAACCCTGTCCTCGTCAACTTAAATCCTATCCGGTCGATTTAAGTTCTGGCGCTTTATGTTTTTAAAAATTATTATTCTTATTTATATTCATCACCCCTTTCAAATCATATTTTAGCAAAGTCATAAAAACAAGTCACAATTATTGAGAATTTATGAAAATATAGAACAAGCGAGAAAATGATTAGCATTACACTGTTTGAGCATAGCGAGTTTGTAATGCTATTTTCGAT
>NZ_RYYS01000038.1 GCF_004138215.1 Anaerophilus nitritigenes | reverse complement strand
GCTTTATCGAATTCTTAAATAATAAAATTAACCTGTAAAATTCATATAGATTAAAAAATCCCATAGATCAACTAATTTATTAGTCTTTCTATGAGATATATTGATTATATCATCAATGTAGCTGTCACTTTAATTTTCCATTTACTCTCAAATAAATAATTAAATCTTTTTTATAACCTTTGCAGGAACCCCTCCTACAACTGTATAATCAGGTACATTTTTGGTAACAACAGAACCTGCAGCTACAACCGCATGCTTTCCTATTATTACTCCTGGCAATATTATTGCACCATATCCAATCCAAGCACCATCACATATTATAATATCTTTAAAAGTATATCCTTGACTTTTAATTGGTATATTTTTATTTTGATAATTATGATTGCTTACCGTCATATATACATTCGGTCCTATCAATACATCATTTCCTATTATTACTTTTTTGCCTTCATCATTATCAGCATATATACTTGTATATGGTCTTATCGTAATATTATCACCGATTTCTACATTATTAGTCCCTACAATAGTTACATACGGTCTTATATCTAAATTCATTCCATATCTTCCTAATTTTTTATAAAGAAATGATCTTAATGATTTAAAATACAACATCCAATGAGTAAAAATTATATCTGGCCCAAACCTATTTTTAAACTTTGTTAGCAACATTTTCTAGTCTCCCAATTTAAATAAATCTATCATATATATATTTATTTAACTCTAAAAATTCATTATTCAATAAATGAGGTGCTAATAGCTCCATTAATTCAAAATCTTCTTCAGAATCTATATCTAATACTGCTGTATCTTTCATAAGTATAATATCAAATAACCCATCAAACGGAGATGCTTTAAAAACATTATATAAACTATCTCTTTTATAGCAATAAATAGATGCATTCATATCATATACCTGTGGTGCTTGTTGTCTTGCAACAAAACTACTATTTATTACCTTTTTTGCCTTATTATCTTTTACTTCAACCATATTAAAATAAGGATTTCTTCTAGAAGGTACAACAGAAAAAGCAACATCAACATTACTATTTTTTATACATTTTGATAATGCATTTTCTATATCCTCTACTTTCCTTAGTGGAGATGTAATATCTAAATCTATTACATAATCATATTTTATACTTCTAAGTTCTTCCATATATTTTAGTGAATATACTATAACAGGTATCTTTGGTGAATGATCTTGAGCTAACTCTATCGATCTTTTTATGCCTATAACAACACTTGTTTTTGTAGCTATTGAAATTAATTCTTCACTATCACTGTTTACACATATATCTATATTATAATTTGAATTCTTTTCTTTAAATAACATTGAAGATGCAATTGTATAGTTAATAAGTGGAGTTCCAAGAAATTGTTTAATGTTTTTATTTTTTACTCCTTTTGATCCTGCTCTTCCACATATAGTAAATAGAATATTCATTATGATTTTCCTTCCTTCGCAATTTTTAAAGTATTTATAGCAGTTCGAATATCATTCTGATTTTCTTTTTTATTTTTTATTACATCAAAAAAATACTCTATTTCTTTTCGTTGAAAATCATTTCTCTCTTCTTTGAAAGAAATAACTTTATTATTATTCATATAGCGAATTTCACTATTAGCTATATCTGCAATAATAGTATCTTCCTTAGTAAATAACTGAATTTCACGCATGTTATTTCTTCCAAAATAATCCAGATGTACTTCTGCTAGCATTTTAGGGTATTTAGCAATATACACTGATAAATCATCACTATCTATCTCTAAATCAGAATATTTTCCTCTTAAATTATAAACTTCTTTTGGTTTTCCAAATAAATAATTGATGTAATCCCATTCATGAATAAGGTCAATGGAAACCCCCCCACCTTCCTCTAAATGAGCACTATAAGTATTTCTATAATCAACACCTGGTCTCCAGTCAGGTAAATAACTGGAACAAATCACTCTTACGCTATAAACTTTACTCAAGTCAACTTCATTTTTTAAGTATTGGATAACATTTGTATATCTCAAAGGACAAGCAATATAATAAATTCCTGACCTCTTTAAGGATAAATTCTTTATAGATTTATTAGCATCATCAAAGACTGGTTTTTCAATAAACATATGCTTTGTATTCGGTACGTATTGTTTTATGGTTTCATAATGTAGATGAGTAGGATTTGTTATAAATATTACATCATAATCTTTTGGAACATCTTCATATGAACAATAAACTTTATCAATCAACTCTTTTAATTCTTCATTAATACCTTTACCTTTGTTGCTTCTTATTAGATCAATTGAATAAGTTATATTTTTTTCGGATAAGACTTTAGCTATATTTAATAGATGCCTACTTCCTATTGATCCAAGTCCAATAATTGCAATTTTATAATGATTCATTATATCACGCCTCAATTTCATCAATAATTTTTAGTATTGATTTGTCCTTTTCAAAACTGTAAATGGGCTCATTATTTCCATTCACCGTTTCAAAAAAAGATACTATTTCGTTAAAATATGCATTTTCAACAATAAAGCTACTATATTGTTCAAGTTGATCAATCTTATCATACAATTGAATTGTTTTCTCTTCTTTTTTATGATAATCAAATATTTTAAGTCCTTCTGGTGATCCATCCCATTGTAAAAATAGTTTTTCTCCAAAAATCTCTAAATTTCTTACAGCTTTTCTTGACACAACATCTACAATAAATACCCCTTTATGTCCTGTAGCATGTTGCACCATCACCAAATAATTGTCATTATAATTTATATTGAGATTGCTCATTTTACTTTTAACAACATCAATCTTTATAATATCACCGAACACATCTATTAACCATGGTAGTTCAATTGCAAAAAGTTCTCTACAACCATTTGAACGTTTATTACCTACAAAAAAATTGTTGTAATTTTCCCACGGATGCCAGTCTGGCAAATATTGTCCAACATGATAAGTATAGTTTAATAAACAGTCCGCCTCATTTATAAGAGATCTAATTTTATTTATTTCCTCACGATATAAAAATGTTGAGGACATAAATAAAACTACTCCATTCTTTTTGGACAAAGTTATATTTTTATCATATTCATCAGAAACCAAATTAAGCTCTGTAAATACATGGATTTTTCTTTCTAAACACTGGGTAATAATTTTACTATGAGATAAAGGAGCTGTACAAACGAAAGCACAATTTATTTTAATTTTATCAAATAAATCATTTAAACTACTATATGCCTCTATATTATATTTCTTCTCACATTCTTCTCTTCGCTCTTGATTGTTATCCACACCATATATTTCTATATTTGAATCATATTTTTTTATTAATCGTATTCTTCTCTTTCCCATAGATCCTAAACCGACGACAACTATATTCAAGCTATCTCACCTCACAATCATAAAAATTCTTCTTAAGATTTACTTTATTGTTCAATAAATAATCCATTATAACTTCAACAATGTTTGCTGATGTATTTCCATCTCCATAGGGATTCGCTGCATTTTTAGCTTTTTCTCTAAATGTATTGGTTAAAGCCATTTCAATTGCTTTCTGAATATCATCTTTTTTCGGTTCACAATTGATTATACTTTCTCCTTGAATTCTACCTTTTTGTCGATCTCCAATATTAATTGTTGGGATTTGAAAACTTGGAGCCTCAATTAACCCACTTGAAGAGTTTCCAATAACGAATATACAGTGTTTTAAAGCACTTAGATATCTAGTCATTCCTAAAGATGTAAATGCAGTGATATGATCATTTTCTTTGGAATATTCATCAATCATCTGATTAATAATACGTCCATTAGCATCAGCATTGGCTTTAGTAAATATAAATTTAATATCTTTATACATTTGACAAGCATCTAATAATTCTTTTATTTGTTCCTCAGACTTGTGATCTTCTAAAGTAACAGGATGAAATGTAACCATCACATAAGGTTTATCCAGCTTATCATTTATTGATTCCTCAAGCTCTAATTTACTTAGAAGTTTTTCATTAAGAATATTTTCAATACCAATAGCACCTACAAAAAAAACCCTCTCTGGATTTTCTCCAAGTTGGATTACACGTTTACGATATTCTTCTGTACTTGTAAAATGTAGATAGCTTAGTTTTGTAATTGCATGACGAATAGACTCATCTACTGCACCTTCTGTTTTTTCCCCACCATATAAATGAGCAATTGGAATCCTCTGATTCATGGCAGCAACAGCTACTGCCAACGTTTCATATCGATCTCCTAATACAATTAATAAATCTGGCTTTAGTCTTTCAAAATAATCTGCAAAACTAATCATAGCTAATCCCATAGATTTTGAAATTGAAGATGGGGTATCTGCACTTAGAAGAATTTCTATCTTTTCATCTATATTAATACCATCTTCTTCTATCTCTTTATATGTCAATCCAAATTCAGGTGAAAGGTGTGCCCCTGTTACAACAACACGTACATCAAAATCTTCAACTAAATTTAATTTTTTAATAATTGGCTTTAATAATCCATACTCAGCCCTTGTAGCTGTGAGTATACTAATCTTTTTTTTCATAGCTCTATCAACTCATCTTCTTCAAAATTTCTTGTTGCTATCTTCCCAATTACATCAAACCATCTCATTGGTGAAATGCCACTGCCCGGTCTTTTCACAGTAATATTTACTTCTGTAAAGACTTCACCTTTTGATATTTTTCTGCTGGCTATAATACTTTTTCTTGCGATTTCCATATTTTTTATTTCAGATTTTGCAGGCTTTTTCTCACCACTACCTATAGCAATCTCAACATTTCTAATAGCAGTTACCATTGCTTTTAATTCAATAGGTTCAAGACTTGCTTTGTGATCAGGTCCTTCCATATTTCTATCAAGAGTAAAGTGCTTTTCTATTACATTCGCTCCCATAGCTATAGCTGCTATTGGAATTTCAATTCCTCTAGTATGATCTGAATAACCTACTGAAACATCAAACTCAGCTTCAATAGTCTTCATAGCCTTTAAGTTTACATCTTCATAAGGTGTCGGATACTCCGTAGTGCAGTGAAGAACAGTAATTTCACCAGAACCATTCTCTTTGAGTACTGAAATTGCAACTTTAATATCCTCCATTGTACTCATACCAGTAGATAAAATAACAGGCTTTCCTAACTTTGCTATTTTCATCAAATATGGTAAGTTTGTAATATCCCCAGATGGAATTTTCCATTTTTTCATATTAAGACTATTCAAAAAATCAATACTGTCAAAATCAAATGCAGTAGAAAGAAACTCAATATCTTTTTCTCTACAGTACTCAATAAGTTCAACAAATTCATCAAAGGATAATTCCAATTTTTTTAGCATATCAAACTGACTTTCATTCTCATCTGTATGATATTTTTGATATTCTGCTTTTTGAGCATTCTTTGAGACAATATTTTTAGAGATAAATGTTTGAAATTTAATGCAATCTGCCCCTGCTTCTTTTGCTTTATCCACCATCATTTTTGCTAACTTTAAACTTCCATTATGATTAACCCCTGCTTCTGCAATTACATAAACACTCATCTTATTCTAACCTCCTTACAAGGATTACCATAAGCCATCACATTGTATTCAATATCTTTTAATACAACACTTCCCATTCCAATAATTGTATTCTCCCCAATATTAACCTGCTGCTTAATCACACTATTAGAACCTATGTGGGAATTTTTACCGATACTAACTTCTCCACTTAATACTACTCCAGGAGCAACATGTACAAAATTACTAATTTTACAATCATGCTCAATTATAGCTCCAGTATTAATTATAGCTCCCTTATGTAATATAGAACCAGCATTAATAACAGCTCTTTTGCCAACAAAAATACCTTCTTCTAACCTTGCTTTAGCACTTACAATAGCAGAAGGATCTATTATGTTAGGAATCTGAAAACCGATTTTTTCTATCATATCAAAAAGTTTTATTCTTAAATTTGGATTACCTATACTTCCAACTGTAACAAATGCATACTGATATCCATCATTAAAAAGCTTTTCTAAATTATCATCACATCCAATAACAGAAATACCCAAAATATTTTTCCCAATATTCTCTTTCACATCAATAATTCCTATATCTTTAAATTGATTAAGTTCAAGAAGACTGTCTAATACAGACTTACAATGACCTCCTCCTCCAACTAAAAGTATTTTCTTACTCATCCCTCTAACCTTCTTCTCATCTCTTCCATCTCGTCTAACTGTCCCATATCAAGCCAACTATTCTCACTAATTGGATAGACTCCAATCTTTTCACCCGCTTGTTTATATTTCTCAATTATATCCGGAAAGCCTACTGCTTTATTTTCTTCAATTTCTTCAATAATTTTAGGTTCTACAATATACATCCCAGTATTTGTGAAAAATGAAAGTTCTGGTTTCTCTCTCATTTCCTCTATTTCACCTGTTTCACTTATTTCAATAACTCCATATGGTATTTTTATGTTTTTTAATGAACATACCATTGTAATTAAATTATTTTCTTTTTTATGGTAATTATATATTTTTTCATAGTCTTCTTCTATCAAAATATCGCAATTTGACAATATAAATGTAGAATTAATTTTATCTTTTAGTAAACTCAATCCTCCACCTGTTCCTAGTGGTTGGTCTTCATCTGCATAATAAACTTGATAGTTTTTTTCAATTTCATTAAAATAAGCTTTTATCATATTTTTCTTATGATTTACTACTAAAAAAAACTGATCACTACCATATTGGTTAAATCTATTTATAATATGTTCTACAATTGGAATTTCTCCAATAGGAATAAGTGGCTTTGGTAAAACTTTTGTATAGGGATAAAGCCTTGTCCCCATTCCGCCAGCCATAATAACTACTGGAACATCTAATACTCTTTTGGATTCAACTTCTTCATCATTCCATAACACAACTGATACAATATCATTTTTCTCATTTAAAATTGGTAAGGCTTCAATAGAATGGTTCCTCATAAATTTCTTAGCAGAAGCTTTTTCTTTTTCCTTCAAATACTTAGGTCTATAATTTGCAATATCTTTTACTTTAGCACCAAGATTTCCTTTTCTAAGAATCCATCTTCTAATGTCTCCATCTGTTATAGCAGCAACAAATTGTCCGTCTCTCACAACAAAAAGAACTTTCTTAGCTACTTTATCTAAAAGTGCCATAGCATCAAGCATTGTACATTCTTCATCAATTAAGAAATCTTTAACATCCAACCTTTCCACCCCTCTGCATCTATAAACTAAACTTTTTCTGGATGCTTAAGACATTCAATGACATATAATACATCTTCCTTTTTTAAATTGGAACTACAAGGAATATTGATAACATGTTTTAGATAAGTCTTAGCTTTTTCTATCTTATAAGTTTGACTACTCAAATAAGGCCTTTGGTCATTAATCAATCCCCATATAGGTCTTGATTGAATTTTCTTTGATAATAGGTATTGAATGATCTCGTCCCTATTTAGTGGATATTTTTCATCACAATATAGTGCATAAAACCAATAATTTGGTCTTATATTATCTTTAAAGGTTAAAATTGTTAAACCTTTAATTTCTTTTATAGCTTCTTTATATAAATCATAATTTTCTTTTTTTACATTAATAAACGTATCAAGTTGTTCTAATTGAGCTAGTCCTAGAGCAGCCTGTAAATTCGTCATCCTGTAATTATATCCAATTTCATCATGAATGTAATAAAGTTCATCGCTTTTAGCTTGTGTCGTGAGATGTTTCGCTCTTTTAAGTATTTCTTCATTATTAGAAACAATCATTCCCCCGCCACCAGTTGTAATGATTTTATTTCCATTAAAAGAATATACCCCTACATCTCCTATAACACCTGCATATTTCCCTTTATATTTTCCTTTAAGATAGTAAGTTCCTATAGCTTCCGTTGCATCTTCAATAACTTTTAAATTAAACTTTTCTGCAATATCCATAATCTTTTCCATGTTTGCCATGTTTCCAAATACATGTACTACTAAAACAGCTTTTATGTGTTTATTCGTTCTTTTATTAATGAGTTTTCCTTCCATAAAGCTACATTCTGTCTCACAAAACTCCAATAGCTTGTCTACATCCATAGTAAGAGAATCATCACAATCCATAAAAATTGGTTCTGCTCCAATATACTTTACAGGATTAACTGCTGCAATAAAAGTCAATGTAGGTACAATAACTTCATTTTCTTTTGTAATTTTACATACCTGTAATGCTATATGAAGTCCTGCTGTTCCATTTTGACAAGATACAGCCCCTTTTGCTTTAACATATTTGGCAGTTTTTTTCTCAAATTCATCAACATAGGCCCCACCCGTTGAGACCCATTCTGTTTCAACAGCATGAGTTACATATTCAAGCTCTCTTCCCTTCAAGTTCGGTACAGAAAGAGGGATAAATTTCTGACTCATGGATTCCCCTCCTAACTAAATATTATAGATATCTGTTTTGTATTTATCCAAATTGTATTTGAAAAATTCAATAGTTTCTGCAAGCCCTTGTTCAAAAGTATAATTTGGCTTCCAGCTTGTAAGTTTCTTAATTTTCTCATTAGCTCCTAAAAGCCTATTTACTTCACTCTTTTGCGGTCTAAGTCTTTGTTCATCACAAATAATTTTAGCATTTGGATTAATTTGTCTGATCAGTTCTTCTGCAAGTTGTCCAATAGATATCTCTTGTTGTGTTGCAATATTTATTTCTTCCCCAATCGTCTTGTCAGACTTTGCAATTTCAATAAAACCATTTGCCGTATCCTTTACATAATTAAAATCTCTTGTTGGTGTTAATGAACCAAGCTTGATTTCTTCTTTTCCATCTAAAAGTTGAGTAATAATAGTAGGAATCACAGCTCTTGCAGATTGTCTTGGTCCATAAGTATTAAATGGTCTAACTATTGTAATTGGCATGTTAAAACTCCTATAAAAAGACTCTGCCAATCGATCTGCTCCGATTTTTGTAGCTGAATATGGAGATTGTCCTTGATAAGGATGTTTTTCATCTATAGGAACATATTGAGCTGTTCCATAGACTTCACTAGTTGATGTTACCAAAATCCTATTTACATCCAAATCTCTAGCTGCCTGCAATACATTTAGAGTTCCTTTTATATTTGTATCTACGTAAGAGTCAGGAGAATGATAGCTAAATGGAATAGCGATTAAAGCTGCCAAATGATATACCTCTTCTATGTTTCTCATAGCTTCTCTGACTCCATTTGGATCTCTAATATCTCCTGTAAATACCTCAACTCCTTTCATAACTTCTTTTGGCAATGTATCTAACCAGCCCCATGAGTTAAATGAATTATAATAGACAAATGCTTTAACTTTTTTACCTCTTTTTACTAATTCTTCTGTAAGATGACTTCCTATAAAACCATCTGCTCCTGTAACTAAAACTTTAGACATCTCTATACCTCCTACATATAGTTTATAGTATTTACGTAAACTATATTTAAAAATATTCCCTCCGTACAATCTTTTATTAAATATTAAATTTATTGATGATCTTCTAAAAATTCATCTATTGTTTCTTGCATTTCTTCATAGATAGGCTGTATATTTTGTATCGTATCTTTACATATCTTCATAAAATTTTTGAAACTATATACTATTTTTTTCCCTTTTTCCATTGGATTTGTTTCTTCATTTAAGCGATCTATACTATCCACTAATATTTTATAATAAACTCTGTTCATAGGTAAAATAAATATAACATAAAAATCATTTTTTTCTACTTTTTTCAAAATCTTATCTAATTGTATATACATTTTTTCTGCTTGGTCAAACTTTCTATTCTGGATAAGTTTATCTATTTTATTTAATACATCAAAATATTCATCCATAAGTTTTAATGCTCTTTTATATGCTTTATTCATATTTTGGGATTGAGACTTCAAATAATCTTTATCATAATCCGTAATACTTCCTTCTAACCAATTTTTTTCCACTATAGGTTCTATGAGATCTTTTTCTATTATTTTTTCTAATTCCATAAAAGTTGTACCTTCTATATGTGCTCCACCTTTAGTAGTATTTATAACCCTTATGTTCGAAAATTCTTTTATATAATATTCCATTTGTTGTCTCATTCTATTAAAACCATCATTAGTTAATATTTCATTACCATATACATCTTTAATCTTAATAGCATCTTTAAATTCTTCTTCTGTAACTTCATTGCTATAATCAATACCTTTGGAATAATTTTCTTTGCCTTTATAAGCTAAATTTTGTCCTACTAATATTATAGAGCTAAAACCTAATTGATATAATAATTCAACTGCAACTACAGCAATAGATGGAGCATCATGAACTATATCTAAGCTACTATGATCTTTATTTTTTAAATAATAATTAGAAACAGAATCTTGACCTGTTATCATATGATATTTATCGCCAGGGTACTCAATTAAAATATCATATCCAATACTACTACCAAATATTATAGGAATCTCTTTTATCTGTTCTTCTTTAATCTTTTGAAACACTTTTTGGTCATTGACTGTTGGATCATATGCACAAGTAGCATGCGGATATATATTATGATAAATTAATGTATTTACAGCAGATCCTACACTAAATATATAAGCTAATCCATTTTCTTTAATGTATCTAATATTCTCTATCTCTTCATTTAAAGATGGACCAGCAGCAACTAAAATAGCAGGTTTATCCTTAAATTCCCCTTTTTTATCCATGATAATATTAGGGGTAGATAACACCTCTCCTAAGTTTTTCATACTGTTGATGATCCATCTTTTCTGATAAGCATAATTCGTATATAAACTACTTTTTTTATGTTTTACGATTGATTTAAATAACTCTTGAAAATTCTTATATTCCTCAGAAAAAATTTGTTTGTGTACTGGAAAATCAATTAAAAGTATATCCCCATTGCTCTTATCAATAACATTATTTAAGAACATATCTATTTCTTCCACACCATTCCCTAATACTATATCTTTTAAATTTTTGTTAGGTAAATTTTTAATAGATTTATTACATAAATAATAATATATTAATTCTGATATTGGTTCATATATATAATAATTCACATTAGGATATCTATTTAAAAATAGATCTATATGGTATCCTAAACCCGTTCCATAAAATATTACTATTGTATTGTCGCTAACTTCTTTATATTCCTCTATTATAGACTCCGCTTCTTTTAAAGGATTATATTTACTATGTATATATGTTTTTTTACTATCTCTTTCTACCAATAAAGTTTTATATCCATTTCTCGTTTCTTCCAATCTTACAATATCCTTGTTCAAATTTTGTTCAAGAAATTTAACTTTATCATGCATCTTAGGGTACATTTTTTTTAATATATTTATATTATCAATTAGCACCTGGGGATACCTCCCTATATACTAATTTTTCTAGTTTTTCTTTCATTTCATTAAATATAGGTATTATTTCATAAAAAAGTATATCCGCTGTAGAAACCAAATCATTATTTTGAAGAATATTTTCAAATTCTATGATTATATTTTTAAGGGAGTAAATATCCTTTGCATAAAGATTCCACTCTTCATAATTATTAATAATATTTTTAAGCTCATTATGAGAATCTATAGATATAAAAGAAGTTATAATCCAGTTTATTCCTTCAATCAAATCTGCTAGTTTATTCCATGTTGTATTTGTGGGTGTCTTATAAAATTCATTAGATAGTATTTCTATTTCTGGTACAGCATTTTTTAGATAATCCATTGTTAACAGTAGCGTATCTGTACAGATTTCATTTTCTGTTTTAGCTATAACCTTTACTTCTTTTATATTTTTTATATGATCTATAAAATAATTCTGAAAATCATTATATACATCATATCCATCTATAGATATACAACTTAATATTAACTTTGAGTTTTCTATCATTTGATTAATTTTTTTAAACATGTTATCTAGAATATTTCTATCATTTTCATACTCTAAAACTTGATCCAATATATATATTTTCATTAAAATTACCTCCAAAAATTTAAAGTCTATTTTTATTATCGACAAAACTAGAGGACTTTTTTATCTTTTGTTAGAATTTATATATTTAGCTTTCTAATAAAATTCAGTTCATCAAAATTTCTGTTAGAGTAATTTTGTATAGTTTCTTTTAAAGTTACTATTCTCGTCCCTTCTATTTTTGCTCCACCTTCTGTTGCATCTATAAATATTTTGTCTTTTTCCATAGCAATTCTATTTTGTATCCATCTTAAATAAATATATAAATTCTTAGAAGTATAAACTATATCTCCATTTATATCTTCTACTTCTCTTAAGTTATTTAAATATTTAATGTCTTGAGAATAAGTAGCTTCTGAATGAGTTTTACTATTCGTAAATGCTAAATCTTGCCCCACAAATACTATAGGATTACATCCCATATTTATTGCTGTATCTAAAGCTGTTGTAGCCACAGATCCTCCTGTTTGAATTAATTTTTTTCTTTTCTCCTTAGCATAATTTTCAGCCAAAGAATATCCATTTTGTAATGCTATTAATTTATATCCTTTATAATTTGTCATAACATTCCTATCACATGTAGATAATACTATAATAGGTACATCTATATTCAAATCTTTGAATTGCATATCATAAACCTGTTCAGAAGGATCTGTAACTATAATCACATCTGGCTTTATATACGCTTTCATTAAAGATCTAACTGCTCTACCAACCGAAAGGATTATTCCTTTATTCTTTACATGTAAAAGTTCTTGTATATTTTTATCTAAAGATGGTCCTGCAGATACAATGTATAATGGAACATCTTTAAATTTATTAAATAAAATATCTACATTTTCATTGTAATTTTTAATATTAGCTTTAAAATTATTCTTCATAATCAAAGAATAATTTTCTGATGAGTTTTTAAACATTCTAAATTCCTCTAATAAATACTTTACATTTATTAAATCCTCAGACATTATACTTAAAGATGTATTATGCATAACAAGTTTTATATTATTTAACAATATTAATTCTTTTAATATTATACTTATTTCTGAGATGCTATTTGGTACATACAATTTAACATTACTATTATCTATGATATTGCTTAAGTCTAAATTATCTAAAGCTAATTTAAAAACTTCTTTGTTTGTTTCTATAATATAAAAATTAGCATTTGGATCCATTTTCATTAACTCTTCTACATGATATCCAAAACCCAATCCAAAAATAATATAATTCTCAATCTCTGGATCATAATTCTCCTCAGCTATATTTATAGCTTCTCTTTGTGGATCATATCTACTGTGTAGATATATAGATTTGTCTTTTAAATTGATTTTCAAAGTAGATTTATTTGTTTTTGTATTCATTAACTTGTATATATTTTGATTAGGATTTAGATTAATAATACTTTTATAAATTTTGTTATATTTATTAAAAAGTGTTTCTATATTCTTTTTATACCACATAATACTAATCCTCCAATATTATAAAAAGACTGGGGTCATCCCAGTCTTTTTATATATTTTGCTTTGTTTAATTATCTTAATAATTGAAGTACTCCTTGAGGAGCTTGATTTGCTTGTGCAAGCATTGCTTGAGAAGCTTGTTGTAAGATATTGTTCTTTGTAAATTCCATCATTTCTTTAGCCATGTCTACGTCTCTAACTCTAGATTCAGCAGCTTGTAAGTTTTCTGCAGAGTTATCTAAGTTTTTAATAGTATGTTCTAATCTGTTTTGAACTGCTCCTAAACTTGATCTTTGATTAGATACTTTTTCAATAGCTGTATTAATAGTTGTTATTGCAGTATCAGCACTTGCTTGTCCACTAATTGAAATACCAGATACTCCTAATCCAGAAGCTTTCATACTACTTATTTTAAGTTCCATATTTTGAGTTGCATTTGCTCCTATATGGAATTTTAATCCAGCTGCTGATAAACCACCACTTAATAATTTTTGAGTATTGAATTCAGTATTTCCTGCAATTCTATTTAATTCTGCTTCTAATTGTTTAACTTCATCTTGTAAAGCTGATCTATCAGCAGTAACGTTTGTATCATTTGCTGATTGAACTGCTAGTTCTCTCATTCTTTGAAGAATTGCATGAGATTCATCTAATGCACCTTCAGCTGTTTGAATCAAAGAAATACCATCTTGAGCATTTCTAGATGCTTGATTTAATCCTTTAATTTGAGCTCTCATTTTTTCAGAAATAGAAAGTCCTGCTGCGTCATCTCCAGCTCTGTTAATTCTCATACCTGAAGATAATTTTTCGATTGATTTTGCTCCATTTCCATTGTTAATTCCTAATTGTCTGTGTGAATTCATTGCCATCATATTATGATTGATAATCATGATTCATTCCTCCTTGATTTTTTTATTGGCATCCTTGCCTTATTTTTTACTTACACTATTATTATCGGTAAATCTTTTTTATACTTTAGTATTTTTTTAAAAAATATTAAACTTTTTTTATTCCTCTACAGTTTATTATTTTTAATATTTAACTATCCATTGTTAGTTGGTGTTCTTGTCAATATAGGTACTTCTTTACTATAATCAATAATATACTTATACATATTTGTATTAAAATTTGTTTGTTCTGGATATTTAAAATTAATATCTTTTTTAAAATTAAAGTTATATTTTTTCATAACATAATCAAATAGAAGTAAAAAATCCGCACCTAAACCATGTTTATTAGATTTGAATATTTTACCATCTACTTTTTTCTGATCAATCAACTCAAAAAAACATGACTTTAAATTACTGCAAAAATTTTTTTTATCTATATAATGAACAAGATTATCGTCATCTCCTTGAAAAGAAACAATAGTACAATTACTTTCAAATTTATTATATAATGACAGTAAATATAGCAATTCTTTATCATACCTAATCTTATTTATTAGGTATTCAAACTTAATATTTATCATCAAATTATCTTTTTTAGAGAATAAATATCTAGGCATCTCAATATACTTTGGAAATAGCCATGCACTATTATCTATTATTAGAGAAAAGAAATCTCCAGTAAATGCATTACATAGATATGAAAGATATGCTCCGTGAGAATATCCATAACATAAGATCTTATTCCCATTAATTTTATATCCATTATCACGAATAATAGCTATTACTAAAAACAATGCTGTAATATTATCTAAAGCTTGCATTATACTCATATCATTAAAATCACTTAAGTCTTCTTTTAAAATAGCATCTACTATTAATTGCTCAATATTATTTTTTTTGCACCAATCCATCACATCTTCAGAATTTTTGCTACTTAATAAATCTATCTTTAACTGATCATCAAGCTTATTAAAATACTCTTCATTTATCCTTATATCGTCAGAATCGCCCATAAATTCAATACCAAAGTAATCACATTGAATCGTTATCAAATTATATTGATCTGAAAAATTTCCCCTCATTTTTTTATATACATTAGAGTTTGAATTTGCTCCGAACCCATTAATTAACAACAATAATCCAGTTTCTTCGTTTATTCCACTATCTGGTTCACAAAAATATATATCTAAATCTCTATCATTTGGTTGATAAATACTTGGATGTGCTGGAACTGATATATTATATTCTTTAGCCACTATTATAACCTCTCTTATTAATAAAAAATACTATTATTACTTTTTTTATACTTTAATCTGTTGTGATATTTAAACCTCTATATCATTAGAAGCACTGTACTAATTTTAAAATTTCCAAAATTAACTATCACAACGAGCTACTTTAGTATTTTTTATAAAATAAATTTTTAATTTCTTGAAAATCAAAATTCCCAGTAGCTGCCTTTTTATTTTCATCTTCTATTTCTATATATACTTCTTTTCTATAAACATCTATTTCTTTTGGAGCTGATATACCCAGCCTTACTTTTCCATCCTCTATGCTTATAACTTTTATTTCTATTTTATGATCTATGACAATAGTTTCGTCTTTCTTTCTGCTTAAGATTAACATACTTCTCCCTCCTCAAATAAATAATATTTGAGAGGATATTTTCCATCATCTAATAGTAACTGTTTTCCACTTTTATTTTTAATATTAATTACAAGAGGTCCCCTTAAATTCATAGTCATTTTTTTCATATCATCTGGTACCACTACTATAGTAAAAATAATCACGTCTTCTTCTTTTTCAATTTTTAATTCTTTTATTACTTGGTCTGGAATATTAAATTCATAATTATTTTTAAATAAAAAAGGATTTGTAATGACAAATGCAAGCTCAGGTTCTTCTAGCGATTGTAACCAGTGAAAAGGAATTTGTTCGTCTGGATTTGTAATAATAGTATATTTTTTGGTATTTTCAAAGCCTGGAATCCCATCTTTGAATTCAATGATTTTTTGTTCATCTATTTGTATTTCTCCAAAATGCTTTGTGTTTAAGATCATGTATTTCCCTCCTATACTTTGAAAGTTCAACCAAGCTGGTTGAACTTTTCTTTTATATATTCTATATGAATACTATTTTTTTGTCTTAAATAAATATCTACTTTTCCTGGAGTATAATCTACTATAGGTTTGTTGACTTTAACATCCATGTTTACTTTTCCTTCTTTAACTTGAATATCCACAGTACCGCCTTTAAAATCTATACTCGGTCTACTGGTAGGGATAAATCCTATATTCCATTCTTTTTGGAATATAAGATAAGCATTTTCTATCGCTTGATCAGCTAAAGCATTTTCATTTTCATGAATATTCATCATTTCATTTCCTTGTCTTGCAATCCTGTCAATCGTCTCACTCATCTTTTGCTTTGCAAATTCTATATTATCTTTTGTTAAGTCTCTATAATTTTTTAGACCTGCCTCTGCAAAGCATGGATACTGATCAATTTGTACCTTTACATGTTCTGTATGCATTTCTATCTTTGGATGCTCTATATTCATATTCATATCTGCTTTTGGTTGCTCTATATCAAGCTTTGCATTTGTAGTTTGTATACCAATAAGAGCTGGTTGTGTTTCTATACGAAAAGGCATAGTCTCCTCTCCCTATCTCATAAAATCTACAAGACTTGGTTGTATGACCTTTGATCCCGCAGCTAGTGATGCTCTATACACCGTTTCTGCAGTTTTTAAGTCAATACTCACTTGTGCCATATCTGCATCTTCATTTTTAGATAAAAGACTTGTAAAATTCATAATATCTTTATCTATACGTTTGATGGTCATTTCCATTCTATTGGATTTTGCACCTATTTCTCCTAAAACTCCTAAAACATTTTCATGATGTTTGTCTATCATTCCAAGAGCCTCTTCTATTTGATCTTGATTATTACCTGCTAGAGCAGTACTCAAATAATCAAATACAGCTATAAGTTGAGCTGACTCATTTTTATTCACATTATCAGGTATAGCAGGTATAGTTCCCGCCGATGGATCTGCTATTCCCACACCAAACAATTGATGCCCTAGAGTATTTACATCTATTAAATCAGATTTTCCTATTTGATAATCCATTTTTTCATCTTTTTTCACATCGATTGCATACTTACCATCCTTATCTAATAATGGTTGATTGGTTTTATATCCTGAGAATATATATTTCCCTGAATATGTACTGTTTCCTAATTTGATCAATTGATCTTTTAAGCTATCTATTTCTATTTGTATTTTTTCTTTATCTTTTGGTGTTTCTACCCCATCTGCACTTACTGCTAATTCTCTTGCTCGTTGTATAACGCTATTGACATCTTGTACTGCTGATTCTGTAATTTCAAGCCAAGATAATACCCCTTGAGCACTTTTTTGATTTTGCTTTAATTCGTTAACAGTAGTATTTAGCACCAAGCTTTTAGATACTCCTACAGGATTTTCTGAAGGAAGTGTGAATTTTTTAGTAGTCGAAAATTGTTTGTTATAAAAATCTAGCCTTCTTAAATTATTATTTAAATTTAACATAGTTGTATTAGTCATCATTGTATTTGTTACACGCATTATTGATCACTCCTTATCTATCTGCCTACAACACCCATTCCATTAATAACTTTATCTAACATTTCATCTACAGCAGTAATCATACGAGCAGATGCATTGTACGCATGTTGGTATTTAATTAAATTTCCCATTTCTTCATCTAAAGATACACCTGATATAGATTGTCTTTTATTCTCTATTTGTGCAATCAAAACCTTTTGATTGTCTACCATTCTTTTTGCTTCTTGTCCATCTACCCCTACATTTGAGATCAATGAATTTACATAATCATCTGGAGTTCCCCATGAAAACATATTTGTATCATGACGCATTTTTAAAAGTGCTAATGCATTTCTTCCATCCCCCGGCATATCTTTTTCACTAGCTGCTGCAATTCTATTTGGGTCATTTTTAATTTTTTCATCTAAATCGATTTTCCCTGCTGAAATAATATCTGTCTTATACCATACCCCTTCAGCTTTAAATATAGTTTTTCCTGGATTTTTCTTCTCATAATCTTTAATAATGTCCTGATCTGAGCTGTTTTTTAGACTATCTGGTACATCATATATATCTGTATACTTGGCAGGTACATTAAAAAATGGGATTTCTGTTCCTGCATCTGCTAACCCATATCCTTTTCCATGTTGCATATTAAATCTTGAAGCAAATACAGTAGCAAATTTATTAAGTTGATCCATATAATAAGGAATTCCTTTATCTTTTCCGTCTATATTGTCCCTTACATTTAAGAATCCTCTTAATTGTCCTGATTTACAGGTAAAACTCGATCCATTTTCCCATTTGATTTCTAAAAGTCCAGGTGCATCTACATAATTTTTAGGTTCTTGCCTTTTTTCTGTTTTTAAAAGCTTATAGTCTTCATGAGATACTAATAAATCTCCTCCGATCAAAATATTCATAGTACTCTGTTTGCTATTTGGAACTGGAATATCTTGTACTTCTATATCTACTAGTTGTGATAATTCATCAATCAATAGATTTCTTTGATCTCTTAAATCATTTGCATGACTTCCATCTATTTCTGCAGTAAATATTTGTTTATTTAATTTTGATATTTCTTTTGCATATCCATTAATGGAATTTACTGTGGTTTGAATAGCAAAATCTGTATTTTTCTGAAGATCTACAAGTTGTTGAGACATGTGGTTAAGTGTTTTTGTAAATGCAATTCCCCTTTGTGTTACTGCTTTTCTTACAGTAATATTATCAGCTTTTTCCCCTTCACTTAATTCTTGTAGGGAAGCATAAAAATTATCCATAACTTTTCTGATTCCATCTTCTGAGGGTTCTCCTAAAATTGCTTCTACTTGTTGTAGTGTCTCTCCTCTTACATCCCATTCTCCTGCTACTGTAAATTCCTTTCTAATCTTAAAGTCTAAAAATTCATTTCGAATTTGTACAATGCTAGTCATCTCTACTCCAGAGCCTAACATTCCTTTCCCCCCATATAATGCTTGGGGATTGGCCTCTGTTTGATTTAATCTTTGTCTAGTGTATCCTGGTGTATTTGTATTTGAAATATTATGTCCTGTTACATGGATTCCTCTTTGACTTGCAAATAGTCCTGATCTTGCAATACTCAATCCAAAAAAACTGCCCATATTCATCCTCCCTTATACTTTTGCATCAAATAATTTGGATGTATTATTTAAAGTTTGATCCTCTGTAGAATTTCCGTATATATTTCCTTCTATTGTCGTATTGGTTAATATGTTTAAGTTAAATTCAACATAATCTAAAGATTGAAGAATCATTTTTTCATTGATTTCATTTATTTTTTTTATTTCAACCAACAAATTTTTTAGTTTTTCTTTTTCCTCTAACAATTGTGTTTGATAAGGCTGCTCTATATACTGTGCCAAATCAGTAATATTTTGAATCCAATCTATTTTTTGTTCAAATAAAATATTTCCTATAATCGTTTGTCTAATTTGATCAATTTTTTTCATATTTTTCTCTATATCTTGTTCACGAGATATGACTTTTTCAAGTTTTTTGATATCTCCTTCTATTAATATTTCTTGTTTATTTTTTACAAGACTTAGATAATCTTTATAAATTTCTATTTCTTTTTTTAATGCTAAGATGAGTTGTTCTGTAGACTTAGACATTAACATCCTCCTCAAAGAAAATGTGAAGGGCATTACCCTTCAATATTTAAATATTTTTGTTTAAAATACGATCTGCTACTTCCTCTAAAGAAGGATTGTATTTTCCAGATGATATTTGATTTTTTATATTGTCTACCTTAGATTGTCTAATATCTGCTACTTCTCTATATGCCTTTAAAGCTACTTGATATTCTCTAGCTCCTTCTGAGATTTGCATTTGATCTGTTGCTAGTTTGACTTTTTCTGTTTTGTTGACATGATTTACACTTTTTTTATAATTATTTAATATCTTTTGTATGTTATGATTGTTATTAATTTTCATAAAAAAACCCCTCCACTCTACCGATGATTCTACTTTAGTATCGGCAAAAGGAGGGTATATGTTTACCTATTTTATGAAATTTATTAACGTCTCTTTTTTCGTTCTGCTGTGTACATTTTTTCTCCAGAACTTCTAGGCGCCTGTGGTCTTGAAAACCCACTTTTTAGTTCTGATTCTAATTCTTTGGCACATTTAGCACAAAATCTCCCTGTTCGAATACCTGTTCCACATCTTTCACACTCTAAAAATAGTGTAGCATCATCTCCTACAATTTCCAATCTTCCTTGTCTTAAATAACGAAGAATTTTATCTTCCTCTACTCCTGTTTCTTCTGATACTTCTACAAGACTAGCTCCTTTATTTTCATAAATATATTCTTTTACAATTTTAAAATCATCTTCATCGTTTCTTTGACATCTACTACATATTTTACTGATTCCATTATATTGAAAAAGCCTTCCGCATTCTTTACAATTTCTGATTTCTGCCATGATTTTTCCTCCTCTATTTTGATCTAAATATTTTTGCCTGTAGCAAAGGTTAATATATAAATTTCTTTTGGATTTTCTTTTAAAAGTTCTTTACAACAAGCATCTACAGTGCTTCCGGTGGTATATACATCATCTACTAGTAATATAGTTTTATTTATTATGGATTCTTTTGAAGATACTACAAATACATTTTTTAAGTTTCTTTTTCGATCCTCTTTTGATAATTGATTTTGAGATAAAGTATCTTTTATTTTTAATAGGGTTTTTTTTTCTACTTCTGTGTTCATCCATTTTCCTAAATACTTAGATAAAAGATACGATTGATTAAACCCTCTTTTTCTTTCTTTATTTTTATATAAAGGAACTGGAATGATACAATCTATATCTTTTATATTTTGCTTTTGTAACTGATCTTTCATGATTTGTGCCATATGATAAGATAAATACCTTTGATTTTGATATTTCAATCTATGTACAATTTTTTTGATCTCTTTATTATATTCTACACAAGATATTCCTTTTGTAAAATAATGATTTGTTTCGATGCAGTCCGGACATTTTTGAGGAATATAAAGTTTTTCTAAAGGTTTGCCACATTTTTCACAAGATTTATCAATAAAATATATTTTCTCTTTACAATGTGTACACAAGGAATATTTTTCATCTTTTGTAATAGGTTCATTACATAATATACAATAGATATTTCTAGGGTAAATAAAATTAATAAAAATATCTAAGTACTCACATAATAATTGATACATCTAATCCCCTCCATGCTTATGCAAGGAGTGATAAAATAAACCTTGCAATATAGATTGATAACTATTATGCAAAGTTTTTTATAAATTATTCACTATTTTATTAATTGTAATTTTATTTCTTGATGCTCTACCTTATCTGTTAGCTTATTCATTTCTTCTTTTAGCATATTTATTCCTTCTATACTTTGCTTATACCCATCATAAAGTGCTTTGTGATTTTCATCCATTTTATTTTCAAGCCTTACAATTTGTTGGCTAACTTTATCTACTTCTCCTCTTAGTTCCCCTCTTACTTCATCTAATCCTTCTTTTAGTTCTCCTCGTACTTCATCTAATCCTTCTTTTAGCTCTCCTCGTACTTCATCTAATCCTTCTTTTAGCTCTCCTCGTACTCCATCTAGTCCTTCTTTTAGCTCTCCTCGTATACTTTTAAATCCGTCTTGTATTTCTTTATACATTAAGGTTAATAATTCCAAGGTTTTATCTTCCATTTGCTCAACTCCTCTTTTTAAAATTTTATCATGATTTTTCTCTATTGTCGAAGGTTTTTAAAATTCTATCAAATTTTCATTCATAAATCTTTTAAGGCGAATTCCCAATCCTGAATTTCTCTCAATAGCTCTATAATTATCCACCATATTTTTAAGACTTGCTTCCATTCCTACCATAACTACAAGCTCTTTTGCTCTTGTGACTGCTGTATACAAAAGATTTCTTGTAAGAAGCATTGGAGGACCCCAAAATATTGGCATGACTACAATAGGAAATTCTGACCCTTGACTTTTGTGTATGGTAATAGAGTAAGCTAGCTCTAATTCATCTAATTGTGAAAAATCATACGTGACTATTTTTTCTTCATCAAATAGAACACAAAGCTCCTTTTCTTCTTCATCTATACTATGAATATACCCAAAGTCTCCATTAAATACCCCTTCTCCTTCTGTATCATCTATTCCTTTCCATTTAAGATTATAGTTATTTTTCATTTGCATCACTTTATCCCCTACTCGAAAAATTTTATCCTTCATTTTCTTTTCATCTTTATATCTACTTGGAGGATTTAAAACCTCTTGTAAAACATTATTTAATTGAAACATTCCTGTGGTTCCTTTTTTCATAGGGGTGAGTACTTGAATACTTTTTACTGGATCACAATGGTTAAACTTTGGGAGACGCTCTTTGCAAAGTTCTTTGATAGTACTTAGTACCTGTTCTGGTGTTTTTCTATTCATAAAGAAAAAATCTTTTTCTTTTTTGTTTATACATGGGTATTCCCCTTTGTTGATTTTATGTGCATTTACAATAATCATACTTTCTTGGGCTTGTCTAAAAATTTCATCTAATTGTACGACTTCAATAATTTTACTATCTATAATATCTTTAAGTACATTTCCAGGTCCTACAGATGGAAGCTGATCCACATCTCCTACTAATATAAGCCTCGTTCCAGGAAGCAGTGCACGAAGTAATCCTTTCATCAAAACAATATCTACCATAGACATTTCATCTATAATCACTACATCTACTGAAAGAGGTTCTTCTTCATTTTTTCCAAAGCTCATGCCTATATCTTCATCCATATAACTATATTCTAATAATCTATGTATAGTCTTTGCTTCTTTTCCTGTAGCTTCACTCATTCTTTTTGCCGCTCTTCCTGTAGGAGCTGCAAGTGCCATAGATAAGTTGTTTTTTTCAAATAATTTCATAATAGTATTAATAGTTGTAGTTTTTCCAGTTCCAGGTCCTCCAGTGATTACTACTACACCATGCTCAGCTGATGCTTCAATAGCTTTTCTTTGTTTTTGTGCTAGGGTTATTTCTTCTTCTTCTTCAATTTTTTTAATTTCTTCTTCTAAGTTTTCAGATATATCGTCTATATTTATTTGTGCCAGTTCAATTAATTTTTTACAGACATAAGTTTCTGCATAAAAATAAATCATTGAAAAGACTACTGTTTCATCTTCTAAATTTTCAAGATGAACTGAATTTGAAAAAGCCAATTGCAAAAGAGCTTCTTCTACTAAATCCTCTGGTACTTCTAATGTTTTTGCAGACTCTTCTATTAATGTTGTTTTTTTCGTATAAGTATGTCCTTCTAAATTGTATTGAGTCAATATATATTTAATTCCACACATAATCCTATAAGAAGAGACCGGACTTAGTCCCATTCTTTTGGCAATAGCATCTGCAATTTTAAATCCTATTCCAAAAATATCATCTGCTAGTCGATAAGGATTTTCTTGTATATAAGTTATGGTATTTTCTTTATATTTTTTATAGATTTTAACTGCATATTTAGGTGTAATTCCATATTCTTGTAAAAAAAGCATGACTTCACTAAGCTCTCTTTGCTCTTTAAATGCTTCTGAAATTTTTTGTGCCTTTGCAGACCCTATTCCACTAACCTTTGTTAACATATGTGGTGTATACTGCATGATATCTAGTGTTTCTTTTCCAAATTTTTCTACAATTTTTTGAGCAATTTTAGGTCCGATACCTTTAATAATTCCTGAAGATAAATATTTTTCTATTCCTTCTATCGTATTAGGTGTCACCTTTCTATAGGAATCTACTTCTAGCTGCTGTCCATACGTAGGATGTACAATCCATTTTCCCGAAAACAAAAAAGTTTCTCCCTTGTTTAAAAGAGGCATATAACCTACTATGGTGATTTGATCCTTTTCTGATTCAACAATTGCTACTGTATATCCATTAGATTCATTTTGAAAGATGACATCTGTCAAAACCCCTTGTATCTGTACCAACATAACGTCCTCCCAATATATATTATTAACTTTATTATAACAAATAAATAGTAAATAGGGACGGTTAAGAAGTTTTTGTCTTATTATTTTCATCTTCTCTCTTTAGTACATAAGTAATTAAAAATGATTAACCGTCTCTAAAACCAATAAAACACTAAAACCAAGAACTAAAAAAATCTAATACAATCCATTATGTCTTATTGAATAAAGATCATAGATTGATTAGATTTTTATATAATGTTTATCTAATTATTTTGTTAAAATATCTATAATTTCAACAATACTTGCACCTCTTTGAATCGTTTTATCTCCTGGAACTAATTTTTTTGTATGATGTAAAGTATTAACTAAAAATGAAACACTTTTTTGATTTTCTAAAACTTTATTTTGATAAATAGCAGAAGAAACATCACTAGATTTTTTGCTCAAAATTCCTAATAGTTGATTTATTTTCCATCCTCCACTAATTATTCCGTTCTTTGTCAATACATCTCCTGCTTTAAACGGATCCAATCTTTTTAAATCTAGCAATAACTGAAAATCTTCTTTATGCTCAATTAAATTATTTTCATATAATATATTTGCTATTTCTTCAGAAGTAGTATTTTCTTCAATACGAATAGTAATATAATCTTCTTCCTGATCTTCTTTTTTTTGCAGTTCTTCATTTTCTTTTTCTTCTTTTATTTTTTCTTGTTTCATCTTTTCTTCTTCTTGCTTGAGGATTTCTTCTTTAGAAAATTGATCTTGTTTTTTTTGTTCCACTATAGTTTTTGGACGATCTTGTGTGTTGTAGATGATGTGAATAGAAGAAGAAAGAATAAGTCCTATTCCTATTCCTGCTAAAAATGTATAGACTATTTTTTTACCCAAAAATGAATCTCCTCCTTAATTGTTTTTTATATATTAGAAAAAAATGAGGGATGCCCCTCATTTTTATTGTTCTAATCCTTCTTTTCTTAAAATTTCTGCTTTATTTGTATTTTCCCATGGAAGATTTATATCTGTTCTTCCAAAATGTCCATAAGCTGCTACTTGTCTGTAAATTGGTCTTCTTAAATTTAAATCTCTAATGATTGCAGCTGGTCTTAAATCAAAATGTTTGTTTACTAATTCTACTAATTTATCTTCTGATATTTTAGCTGTTCCAAATGTTTCAACTAAAATAGATACAGGTTTAGCAACCCCTATAGCATAAGCTAGTCCAATTTCACATTTGTCTGCAAGACCTGCTGCTACAATATTTTTGGCTACATGTCTTGCTGCATAAGCTGCAGAACGGTCTACTTTTGTTGGATCTTTTCCTGAGAAAGCTCCTCCACCATGTCTTGCATATCCACCATAAGTATCTACAATAATCTTTCTTCCTGTTAACCCTGCATCTCCTTGTGGTCCACCAATTACAAATCTTCCTGTTGGATTGATATAGTATTTTGTTTGATCATCTAATAATTCATGCGGTATAATTTTACGAACTACATGTTCAATGATATCTTTTTTGATTTGTTCTTGTGTTACTTCTGGACCATGTTGTGTAGAAATAACTACTGTATCGACTCTTACAGGCTTATCATCTACATATTCTATGGTAACTTGTGTTTTACCATCTGGACGCAAATAGTCTAATGTACCATTTTTTCTGATTTCAGTTAATCGTCTTGATAACTTGTGTGCAAGAGCAATAGGCATAGGCATCAATTCTTTAGTTTCATTACATGCAAAACCAAACATAATTCCTTGATCTCCTGCTCCTATAGCTTCTAATTCATCACTCATAGTTCCTGCTTTGCGTTCTAATGCTTCATTGACACCCATTGCTATATCACTAGATTGTTCATCAATAGCAGTAAGTACTGCACATGTATCACAGTCAAATCCATATTTTCCACGAGTATATCCTATTTCTTCAATTGTTTTTCTTACTACTTTTGGAATGTCTACATAGCAATTTGTAGTAATTTCTCCTGCTACCAATACAAGACCTGTTGTTACTGTTGTTTCAGCTGCAACACGTGCATTTGGATCTCTTTCAAATATAGCATCTAAAATCGCATCTGATACTTGGTCACAAATTTTATCTGGATGTCCTTCCGTAACAGACTCTGAAGTAAATAGTCTTTTTGCCATTTGTATCCCTCCTTGATTCTATTTCATTTATTATTTTACCCTAAAAATATAAACAAAAACCTCTTCATAATTAAGAAGAGGTTTAATTTTATTTCTCCTCATCTTCCAGAAAATAATTTCTGTAGGATTTAGCACCGTGCTACAATACCGGTTGCCGGGTTTCTTCGGGCCTATTCCCTCCACCACTCTTGATAAGGCATCAAGATTTGTATTTTATTGAAAGAATTCTATCATATACATTTATAAAAGTCAACTCTTTCTACAGGTTTACTACAACATGGCTAAGTGTCATAATAATAAGGGCTGCGATACAATTTCCAATAAATATGGAAAAAAAAGCACTCTTTAAAGGAATATTTAGTAACGATGCAGCTATAGATCCTGACCATACCCCTGTTGTTGGAATGGGAATTGCCACAAATAAAAGAAGCCCCATACTTTTATATTTATAAATAGTTGTAGTTTTTCTAAGTGTTCTTTTTGTAATCCAATCTACAAGTTTTCTCCAAAATGGTTTTTGTCTTAATTGTTTAAAAACAGGTTTTAATAAAACAAGCAAAAAAGGAACTGGGATCATGCTACCTAGTAATGCTAGCATAGTTGCATGAATAGGACTCATTCCTAAAGACACCCCTATAGGAATTGCCCCCCTAAGCTCCATTATAGGCATAGCAGACACTAACAATACCATGACTTCGTTTGATAAAATTTCTAATATTTTGTTCATCATTCATCCTCATTTTCTACTTTCAACAAGTTTCTATTTGCTGTTATCATTATATATGATTTTTTATATTTTATGAAGATCTATTTGTTTGTAACAATAATTTAATATGTATTGGTTCTTTCTTTCGCTATAATTATCTAAATGAAACATGGTAAAATGAAATTGAATGATATAGAAAGGATTTTATTATGAGAAAACTATTAGGCTATGTAAAAAAAGCTGTTTTGGATTTCAATATGATTGAAAATGGAGATATAGTAGGAGTAGGTGTTTCAGGTGGAAAAGATAGTATGGCTCTTTTATATGCACTAAAGCTTTTTCAAAGATTCTCACCTGTTAAATATGATCTTAAAGCATTTACCTTGACTTTAGGATTTAATGATTTTGATATTTCTCCCATACAAAATTTTTGCAAAGAATTAGAAATTCCTTATATAGTACAGCATACAGATATAGGAAAAATAGTATTTGAAGATCGAAAAGAAAAAAGTCCTTGTAGCCTTTGTGCTCGTATGAGGAGAGGAAAGCTTCATTCTCTTTGTAAAAATCATGGTGTTACCAAACTTGCATTAGGTCATCATGGCGATGATGCAGTAGAAACTCTTTTTTTGAGTATCTTTTATGAAAGTCGAATCAGTACTTTTTTACCTGTAACTTATTTGGATCGAATAGATCTTACCATGATTCGACCTCTTATTTATGCCAAAGAACAAGATATTATAGATTCAGTATCTAGGAACGATCTTCCTATTGTAAAAAATCCTTGTCCCGCTGATGGAAAAACAAAAAGACAGTATATGAAAAATTTATTAGATCAAATTTATAAAGAAATACCAAATGGTAGAAACCATGTTATTGAGGCGTTAAAAAATAAAGATCAGCTTCATATATGGGATCGATAATTTTGACATAATTTCACTTGCTTATATATATATTCATATGAGGGGGTGTTTTTTCTTTGAAATCTCAATTTTATCCATATCCATATCGTACCCGTATCCATTATGCAAAAGAAAATGCTTCACTAATCTTGTCCCATGCACTAAAAGAAAAAATCAATGACCAATGTGTCATCATTTGTGTGGGAACAGATAGATGCATTGGAGATGCACTAGGACCTTTAGTAGGTACTTTACTCAAAGATAAAAATTTTAGATTGCCTGTCTATGGTACTTTAGACGAACCCATTCATGCTATCAATTTAGAAGAATCTATTAGTAAAATCAAATCAAAACACCCTAAAGGATTTTTTATTGCCATAGATGCTTGTTTGGGAAATGAAGATTTAATTGGTCATATACATATTAAAAAAGGCCCCATTTCACCAGGAAAAGGGGTAGGGAAAAGTCTTCCTAATATAGGGAATCTATCTATTATAGGCATTGTAGATCAATTAAATCATGAAGATTGTTTTTCTATTCACAGTATTCGTCTTAATTTGGTCATGAAAATGGCACAAGTCATAGTAGATGCCCTTAAAAACTCTACTTATCTTTCTTAATCGATCACCTTGTATTCATATGTATATTTTAAATAAAATATGGTATAATAAATATCATTATCACAATTTTATTTTACCTTTAAACTGGTCCTGAGAGACCATCAAGGAGAGGAGTACCTATGAATACAAAACATTTGATTCATCCAGAAGATTTTACAGTACAAGAACTAAACCAATTGATTCAAATTGCACAAAACATCTTAGAAGACCCTCAAGATTACAAAAATATTTGCAAAGACAAAATACTTGCCACCCTTTTTTATGAACCTAGTACTCGTACAAGACTCAGCTTTGAATCTGCTATGCTTCGTTTAGGTGGAAATGTACTAGGCTTTAGTGATGCTAGTACAAGTTCTGTCTCTAAAGGAGAGAGTATTGTAGATACTATTCAAGTCATATCTAGTTATGCTGATTTAGCAGCCATCAGACATCCCAAAGAAGGTGCTCCAAAGCTTGCCTCAAAATATTCAAAGATTCCTATTATTAATGCAGGAGATGGAGGACATGAGCATCCTACTCAAACTTTAACGGATCTATTTACTATTTACATGAAAAAAGGAAATATCAAAGATCAAAAGATTGCCTTTTGTGGCGATTTAAAATTTGGTAGAACCGTTCATTCTCTTATTCGAACTTTATGTAGGTACAATATAAAAGAATTTATACTTATTTCCCCTGATGAACTCACTCTTCCCTATGAACTTAAAAATAAATTGATTGAAGAATATGATGTAAAATTACAAGAAGTTTCCACCATGGAAGAAGTTATAGGGGAAATTGATATTTTATATATGACTAGAATACAAAAGGAAAGATTCTTTAATGAAGCAGATTATGAAAGATTAAAAAACTCTTATATACTCGATTCTTCAAAGATAAAATTAGCAAAAGACGACATGATTATTATGCATCCACTTCCTAGAGTCAATGAAATTTCATATGAAGTAGATAAAGACCCTAGAGCTATTTATTTTGAACAAGCAAGCTTTGGTGTATACATTCGAATGGCACTCATTTTAAAATTATTGGGGGTGGACTGTACATGCTTGAAGTAACACAAATCCAAAATGGTATTGTACTTGATCACATCAGTCCTGGGAATGGACTTAAGATATTTAATAAATTGATGCCTACACAAACTGACAATCCTGTGGTGCTTCTTATGAATGTATATAGTGATTATATGTCTAAAAAGGATATTATCAAGCTAGAAAATGTAGAAAATATAAACTTAGAGTTTTTAGGTTTAATCGACGAACATATTAGCATCAATATTATTAAAAATGGAGAAGTTATTCACAAAGAAAGAGTCACCATTCCAAAACAAGTAAAGGGAATTCTAACTTGTCACAATCCAAGATGTATTACTCACTCAGAGCCTTTGTCCAATCCTACTTTTGAATTGGTATGTAAAAAAACTCTCTCTTATCAGTGTGAGTACTGCGAAACTATTACAAAATATACTTTATAAATATTTGCTTTAAAATCTTGATGCTTGATTTTTTTATTTTACAAATCATATATTAAAAAGCAAGTACACGACATAAAAAGAACTTTGTAAGAAAACTTGCTAAGAAATTATAAAAAATCCGTAAAACCTTTAACTGTTTGAGTAAAAGCGAGTTTTAAAGGTTTAGGATTTTTTATAATGCGAAGCTTAGTTTTCTCAAAATTATTTTTTGGAGTAACTTGTTTTTAATATGTGATTTTATGCCAATTTTGTATTTTTCACCTCAACATTGCTCCATCTTCCACACTTATCTCCCCATCTAGCAACCATATTTTTATCTCTAAAAAATTCTACTACCTCACACATATTTGGACAATGGTCACATTCAAAGCTTTTTACTTGATAACTACTATTTGCCACTTCAAAACCTTTAAAGTTTGTTCTTCCACTTTTTCTTACTTCTTCTTTTGCCAAAAGTGCTACTCCAATAGCACCCATTACACTTGCATAGGGAGGCACGATTACTTCTTGTCCTAATATTTTTTCAAAAGCTTTCTTAATCCCTACATTAGCAGCCACTCCTCCTTGAAAAATAATAGGTGATTTGATTTCTTTTCCTTTTCCTAAATTATTTAAATAGTTTCTTACCAATGCTTCACAAAGTCCATTAATAATATCTTCTTGATTATGACCCATTTGTTGTTTATGAATCATATCTGATTCTGCAAAAACTGCACATCTTCCTGCAATTCGCACTGTTGCCTCTGACTTTAATGCCAAATCTCCAAATTCTTCAATAGGTATACCCATTCTTTCTGCTTGTCTATCTAAAAACGAACCTGTTCCTGCTGCACAAACAGTATTCATAGCAAAGTCGTATAAAATTCCATTTCTTAAAAGAATAATCTTAGAATCTTGCCCTCCAATTTCTAGAATTGTTTGTACATTAGGTACAAAATGAAGAGCAGCTACACCATGAGCTGTAATTTCATTTTTGATCACATCAGCTCCTACCATGATTCCTCCTAGCTGTCTTCCACTTCCTGTAGTTCCTATTCCTGCAATTTTTATTTCATTGTTTATTCTTTCTTTTATTTTATAAAGTCCCTTTTGAATCGTTTCAATAGGTTTTCCTTGCGTTCTAATATATAATGTATCTATTATTTTTTCATCCTCATCCATTACAATCACATTTGTACTTACAGATCCTATATCAACTCCAAGATAACATTTTTTCATTTTGAAATTTGTCCCTCCTATTTCTTAATAAATCAATATAGGCTTCAAGCCTTGTAATATATCCTGCCTCTCCTGTCATTTCATCAATGATGAGTGTCAATATTGGAATATGATAATCATTTTGTATCTTAGGAAGTATACTCATAGCTACAATTTCAGGCATACAAGTAAATGGCATAATATGTATCAATCCATCATATCCTTCTTTTGCATACAAAATTGCATTCCCAACTGTTTCTCTTCCATGTCCTCCTACCATAGTTTTTACATAGGGTGCTGCTGCTTTTCTTATATCTTTTTCTCTACTTCTTCCTATGCTTTCATAAAATAGATGTTCTAATACCCAACCAGAAGTGCTATGAGATTTATGTACCTCTACTCCTAAATTATTTAATTTTTTTCCTATATCAATATTTGAAAAATCTTCAATAATAGTATAAATCTCACCAATGATTCCAACTTTGAGTACATCTTGTCTTTTTTCTAATGCTACGTTCATAAAATTTTTTTCTGCTTCTTTGATATATTGAAGCATCTCTTTTGATCCTGTACTTTTTCTTAATTGATCAATCAAATGATTATAAATTTTATCTATTTCTCCTTTATTTTTTTCATAAGGTCTATATTTTAATACTTTTTCTTCTATTTCATCTATTTTTTTCAAAATACCAAAAGCATTTTTAAAAGTTTTCACGATTTTAAATATATTTTTTGTCTCTAGCATCTGACTGACCCTATTATAAAATTCTTTTATGTCACCATCTGGTGCTTCAAGGCTTATAATCTCTACTTCATAACCTAAATCTTTTAAAATTTCTCTTTCAACTTCCATAAAATATCCATATCTACAAGGACCACAGCTACCTGTAACTACAATGGTGTCTGCTCCTTTTTCTATGCTTTGTATATAATTTCCCAAGTTGATTTTCATAGGTAAGCATATTTGCTCAGGTGCATATTTTGTTCCTATTTCTAATGTCTTTTTACTATTGATAGGAGGAGTAATCACATCTACCCCCAAATCATCAAACATGGCTTTAACGGGCAGATATGTATTGCCCATGTGTGGAAACGTAATTTTCATTTTCTACCCTCCATTTGATCATATCTACAAAAGCTTCAATTCTCGTATCTATTCCAGCCTCTCCTGTATGTTCATCCATAGTAAGGAGTATATAAGGCTTTTTAGAATTTCTTCTGGTTCTTCTTTCTACAATATCTGCAATCACTGAATCAATTCCACATCCAAAGCTTGAAAGATATATAATTCCTTGAATATCCTCTTGTTCCATTGCATATAAAGCTGCTCCTAACATCTTTCTTCCAAAGGTCCAAAACATTTTCTTTTGTAACTCATTCATTTGTGGATTGATTTGATCTTTAGAAAAATGATCTTGAGTGATTACAGTCATGCCATATTTTCTTAATTTCTCTACAATATTCATGCTTAAATATTCATCATAAATGTTATAAGGATGTCCAAGAAGAAGAATCTTTTGTGTATCCTCTTTATGTTTTGCCTCATGTTTTTCTTCATGTTTTTTATCTAGATCCATAGGAAAAAATCCTTGTTTCATTTTATTTTTATAATTTTGATGAGATTTTAAAGCTTCCTCAAAGCTTAATCTAATTTTTCTTTTGTCATAAGTTACATATCCTCCTATTTCATATACAATTTCTAATAAATGTTTTTTATTTTTTATAAAATCTATAGTAGGATCAATGATAGTCGGTAGATTAGAGATAGAAGTTTTGATCATTTCTGGCAATCCACAAAACTTGGGACAAATATATTCTTTTTCATGAATACTCATTATTTTAGGCACAAAAATAAAATCGACTTTGTCTCTTAAATCCATCACATGACCGTGATATACCTTAACAGGCAGACATGCTTCATCTACCGTAACCGCTACTCCATCATCTACTATTTTTTTGTTTGTTTTTTGAGATATTACAACTTCAGCTCCTAAATTTTCAAAAAAACTTTTCCAAAGAAACTGATAATGATCGTATAAAAGTCCTCTAGGTATTCCTATTTTCATAAATCTCCTGTCCTTTCTATACAAAATCCTTTTATCATTATTAACAATTTTTTATTATTCTAAACAAAAAGTTCCTAGATTTTTATCTAGGAACTTTTTGTTTATTTTAATAATTCATCTATTTTATCTTTATCAAATCCTTGAATTGCTTCATCTTCTACTATAATAACTGGTACACCCATAAATCCTTTTTTCATCAATTCTTTTCTAGCTTCCATATCTGTAGATACATTTTTTTCTGTATATTCTACTCCTATATCATGTAAATATTTTTTTACCTCATGGCAATACACACAAGTATTACTTGAAAAAACTACTACATTTTTATCCATTAAAAATTCCTCCTTTTATTTTTTTCACTTTAATTATTATTTACCCTTAAATATTATTTTAACACATATTTATAGTGCCTTCTTATTTTTTCCATTTTGTTTTTCTTTAATCAAACCTGTTGCATGACCCATAGGGCAAACTTGGCACCAACTACGAGGCTTGAAAATTACTCCCATAATGGTTCCAACGATAAAGGATGCAAACATCAATCGAAATACAGCTTTTGCAATATTTATTGGAACAAATTGAGAATGATATAGAGAAATTCCAAACATCGTTATCATTAGTATGAGTAAAAAATTCTTAAAATATTTTGTTCTCATGAATTTAGGCAATGTCTTGTTTAAAGATATATAAGGAAGAAATTTACCTAAAAAAGATCCTCTAGGACAATATTTAGAACAATGTACTTTTCCTCTTCCTCTTAAAGCATGATAAATTGGCATTCCCATACATACAAATCCAAATAATCCAAACCAAATATTTACTACTGATAATGCAAAGAAAGTAACTATTATAATCCAACTCCATTGTTGATGATTTTTATTTTTCATTTCTCCCTCCTTTTATCACCCCCTCCTATCAGGGGTGGTCTATACTTATATAATAATCTAATTTTATTTTTTCGTCAACCTATTTATATTTTCTCTAAAAATATTTTTTTCAAACATACAAAATTGTCATATCCTTATATCTTCATTAAAAATTCGTTTCATATGAAACGCTACATTTATATCCTGTCCTTTTTAAATTTTGAGGTAATTAAAAGTAAAATCGGAAATACTGATTCAAATATAACTGCATAATAAGACCAGACATAAGTATTCCAATATAAAAATTCCATTCTGCTAGGATGATAGATTTCTGATCCAATTAACATCATCAATACTACAGGCATTGCTAGTGATTTATAATTCAATACATTAAATATTTTCCCTAAACCTTTACAAACACCTAGTAGCAAAATACTATTTTTCAAAAAAGCTCCAAATACCCCTATGAGAACCGTAAAAATTTCTAATCTTTGTATAAAATCTCCTATATCTATGCCTGCTGCTGCATGAAATACTGGGAAATAAGAACTCGTAGAAATATCAATTCCTAAAAACAAAACAGTTATTAATGAATTGCTCATTCCAATTATTCCAGCAAAAATTAATCCTCCTATATAAATTTTTTTAGAAGACTTTTTTGTTTTAAAATTTTCAAAAACAAAAGCTAACATAATCACTTGTCCAAAAGGAAAAGCAAAAGCCATAAATGTACCTTCTAAAAGTGGTTCTACTCCATTATATAAAATAGGCTCCATATTGCTTAATTCTAATCTAGGTAATAAAAGAATACACATACAACTAACTACTATCACAAATATAATCATAAAAAGTTTTGCCCATCTTCCTATTACTTCTATTCCTAATTTTACTGCCCAAGCACATAATAAAGCTAAAGGTATAACAGTAATAATTTGAGGTGTCTCTAAAATACCTGTTTCTGTAATAAATTGCTTAGTATTCGTAAAAACTGCAATTCCCTCTTCAAATAAAAAATACATATATAAAAAGCTAATTATTTTCCCTAAAAATCTCCCATAGCAAATTTCATGTATATCATATAAATTTTTTCCAGGAAATTGATTATGTAATCCAATCAGTATAAGACAAATAACAAGAGACAATAAAAGAGCTAAAATAATAGCAATCCAGAAATCACCCTTTGCAGACAATGCCATTACTAATATAGTAGATGTTCCTGAAAGAAATAAAACAGCAATAGATATTCCTTGGCTATCTGAAATGATCTCTTTATCCACTATTTTCCTCTCCAATCCTTTTTTCAAATGTTATAATATAGTTTAACCAAATTATTTTATTTCTATTTTTCATTATTTATAAGTCATATTAAAAGTATTTATATCCTTGTCTACAAAAATAAGACTATTATAATAGTCTTATTTTTTTTGATTCCAAAAATTGATAGGTTCTTCTCTATAATCAATAGGAATTGTAATATATCCTTCAGCTTTTAAATATTTTAAAAGCTCTGGAAGAGCTTTTACTGTAGCTTTTCTTTCATGAAGTAAGATTACTGCTACGTTTTTATTCTTCACTTGTTTTTTTACATTTGATAATATTTGATTGGGTGAAATATTCTTTTGAGAACTATCTTCACTATCTACATTCCAATCCCACATTTTATATCCTGCTGTGTTTACAGCCTCTACATAATTTTTTTTCATATGAGGAATACTTCCATAAGGAACTCTAATTAAATTTGTTCTTATCCCTACTACTTTTTGCAACTCCTCATTACATTGATTCATTTCTCCAACTACCGTATGTTCTGACTTATAAATTTTATTTACATTATGACTTACTCCATGAAGCCCTACACTATTTCCTTGAGCAATAATTTCTCTTACTACTGATTTGTAGTTTCTAATTCTATCAGAAAGCATAAAAAAAGTAGCTTTAGAATCATATTGATTGAGTATATCTAATATTTCTTTTGTATAGGGAGTAGGCCCATCATCAAATGTAATATATACTACTTTAAGATTTTTTCTCATTTCAATTCTTTCTCTTGCTATTTGCTCTTCTTTTTTTCTTTGTATTTGAATTAAAATTTTTTCTTTTTCTTGTATAATTTTGTTTTGAAGTATATCAAACAAATCTTCATCTTCTACACATAGGCTTTGGTTCGTAGCTCTTGCAATAGGTCCTTTGTCAATATAGCTTACTTCATATCCAAAATATTTAGCTATAAACTTATAAGGAACCATTGTTCTTCCGTCTTCTAAAAAAATACCATCCGTAATAATTTGTCCTTGATTTGTAAATAAAGCATTTAAAGTTATATCTAAAATGATTTGCTTACTACCTTTTGTCAAAAAAATACTATTACTTTTTTTATCCCATTTTATTTTTACTTTTAAATGATCTGCTAAAAATCTAATAGGGACATAGGTCATACCCTCTTTAATTACAGGATAAGTTTCTTCAAAACTTACCAATTGATCATTTACTACAATATAGACCATACTGTCTATATCTTTATCAATCCCAAAACATTCTATTGGAAACAAAGCAATAATCAATACAATATACCATTTTATTTTTTTCATGATGATTGTCTCACACCATTTCTTATTGATCTACATATTTTTATTTTAATTTTTATCTTCCTTTTGATTTTTAGTATATGTATTTTATTTTTAAAGATACTTTACAATTTTATCAAATATATAATTTCCTATATATTACAAAAAAACTTTCTTTAAATAGAAAGTTTTCCTTTTTTTATTTTATTTTTAATGATACAAATGATTAAATAAGAAATCACTAATGAAATCACAATACTAGCACCAGAGGGAATCTGCAATAAATAGGAAATAAATAGACCAAAGAGACAAAATAAAATTCCTACTAAACTTGAAAGAATCATAATTTTTTTTAAATCATAGCTAAATTCCTTTGCAATTGCTGTAGGGACTGTAAGTAGAGCTATAATTAGAATAATTCCTACTACTCTTATCAATATTACAATAGTTAACGCAATTAAAATAAAAACTATTTTTTCTAAATAAGAGGTTTTCATTCCTATTACTGCTGCAAACTCTTCATCAAATAAATACGCCTTAAATTGTTGAAAATAACCTCCTACTATACCTACAATCATCACATTTACTATAATCATCATATACAAATCCATTTTAGAAACTGTCAAAATATCTCCAAAAAGATAAGAGGATAGCTCTGGAGGATATCCAGGTGTCAACCATATAAATAAAATTCCAAGAGCCATTCCTAAAGACCAAAACATACCTACTAATATATCTTCTCCTGTATGAGTCTTTTTATGAATTTTATTTACTCCTAGAGCTGCTACAATAGAAAATACCAACGCTCCAAATATAGGTTCAATTCCTATAAAGTAGCCCATTCCAATGCCTCCAAAAGCTGTATGCGCAATTCCTCCACTCATCATGATCAAATTTTTTTCTGTAATAATAGTTCCAATAATTCCACATGCAATACTTGCAAAAATTGCACTTAAAATAGCATGTTGTAAAAATTGGTAACGAAAAATTTCTTCTAGCATATCAATTCTCCTTATGTTTGTGTAATACTCTATGAGAAACTCCATGGGCAATCATATCAATAGGACATCCATAGACTTGTCCTAATATAGATTCTGTTAATAAAGGTTGTCCATGGTAAAATAATTTTTGATTTAAACAAGCAATATTTTTTACATAAGTAGATACAGCACTCATATCATGAGTTACCATCACAATAGTCATCTCCTTATTCAGTCCTTTTAGTACTTCATGTATTTGAGTTTTAGCACTTGCATCTAAACTTGCAGTAGGCTCATCTAAAAGAAGAAGTTTAGGCTCTACTGCTAATGCTCTACCAATCAACACTCTTTGTAATTGCCCTCCTGATAATTGCCCTATTTGTCTATCTTTTAAATGAAAAATATCTAATTGTTTCATAATATCATCAGCTTTTTTAATATCCAATTCTTTATATTTTGCAAATGGACTATTCTTATTTTTTAAAAATCCTAAATGTACTACCTCTCGTACTGAAATAGGAAATTTTCTATTAAATTTACTAAATTGAGGAACATATCCTATATTTCCCAAACTTTTTTGAATAGATTTTCCATACAGCATAATTTTACCCGATGTAGGTTTTAATAATCCTAATATGGTTTTTAAAAGAGTACTTTTCCCTCCTCCATTAGGTCCTATAATAGCTAAAAAATCTTTTTCTTCTACCTTCAAACAAATATCTGAAAGAGCATGTACTTGATCATAAAAAACATCTACATTTTCTAACTCTAATACATGAGTCATATCCTCACCTCTACTTTAAACTTTCCGTAAAAGTTTTTGCCATATCTCTTAAGTTTTGTATGTAATCTTTAGCTAAAGGTTCAATTTCTTTTGTTTTTCCTCCTATTTCATCTGCAATAGTCCTAGATTGTCTAGAATCAATTTCTGCTTGATAGAATATCACTTTTATGTTTTCACTCTTCGCAAAATCAATAACTCTTTTGATATCTTCTATAGTCGCTTCTTTTCCTTCTTCTTCAATAGAGATCATATCTAATCCATAATCATCTGCAAAATATCCAAAGGCTGGATGATATACAACAAAAGACTTTTGGGGAAGTTTTTCAATAGATTTTTTTATTTCTATATCTACTTCTTTTAGTTGTTGTATATATTTATTGGCATTCTCTTCATAAATTTCTTTATTTTGTGGATCAATTTTTATAAGCTCATCTTTAATTACTTCAGTTATGACGACTACTCTTTTAGGAGAAAGCCATATATGGGGGTCTCTTTGGTTTTTAGCAAATTCTCGATCTTTATAAACTTTTGATACTTCATTTTCTAAAGATATCAATTGAATATCTTTATTCATATCTTTTAATTTTGGCAAAATATTTTCTTTTTCTGATGGAACTCCTATAGAAAAATACAGTGTAGACTCACTAAGCATTTTTAACTCTTTAGGAGATGGTGCATAATTTTCAGGGCTCATTCCTGGTGGAATCATTTCTACTGTTTCAACTAAATCTCCTCCTACAGCTTCTACAAAAGTCTTTTGTGGAACAATAGATACAGCTACTTTTATTTTTTGGTTATTCTCTGCCTCTTGACTACAACCTGTAAACATTAAAATCACAAAGCTCATACATAAAATACAAAAAAAATTTTTCATATCCATACTCCTCTCTATTTTCCTCTATTCTTATTATATGTAAATCTTGATGCAAATGCAAGTCATTTGCATTTAAAGGAAGTATAAAAGTCTGGCAATATACCAGACTTTTATACTTTGAAAATACCCATAGATTCTATAAAAACTTGCATCATTTTGTTTAATTCTTCTATGGTGTATGCTATATCTTCTATAGCATTACTTTGTTCTTGAGTAGGTGTATTAAATATTATTTTATTAAAATAGGTTTTGATTTTAAAGCACTTCCCCTTATATTTATCTTTACTTCTATATTACATTTTATTTGACTAAACATTTTATCCCAATCTTTATATATATTTTTCCATATATGAGGCATTGTATTTTTAATTTTTTTACTAAATTGGAATATGTCGCTATTATAATCTTTTTGTACCTTCTTAATGACTTCTTCTACCTGATTTTTAATATATTTTTGTGCTTGTTTTTGTACAATGGCTCTCCCTTCTTTACCAATCACATCTATCGATCCAGCAATTTCACCTATTGCTACATCTGTTGTAATTTCTATATTCATAATGATTTCTCCATCTTTATAGATAGGCTTTACTGTAGTTTTGCTTTTTAATATTTCCAACGTTACATTTACTTTTTCATTTTCTACTTGTGGATCGATTATGATTAATCCCCCTTTTATTTCATCTACTGCCCATAAAAATGCTTTTGTCTCTGATTCTGTAAGCCATCCTACAAGACTATCTTTTTGAAATACTGCCAATTCTCCTAAAATAGGATAGATTCTTTCATTTCTCTCTACGTTTTTAATAGCTGGAAGAGTAGCCGAAATTCCTTCTTCATATAATGCTTTTATAAATTTCCAGGATTCTATTCCAGTATATTTAGATATACTTTTTTCTGATTTGATTCCTTGATGTATATGATAGCCTAAAATAGAACTAAATTCTTCTCCTGTATATCTTTTAAAAATTTCTTGGGCAGTTTTTTCTTTTGAAACAATAAGATAAACTTCTTGTCTAAACTCTGAATCCCTATAAATATAATCTAAAATAGGAATCATTTTTTCCTTTGCTATATCTTGACTAATAATAATAATCTTTGCATGTGGCCAATATAATTTTTTTCCTGTTTTTATAATCATATCTCTTACGCCTTCAAAAGGAAGGTTTCCTCTACTTTGATAAATTTGTCCTTTCATAACTCCTCTTTGCCCTGCTTGTAGATTCACAATCTCAATAGTAGTAATATATTCATCTTTTTCTTGATCATAATCTATGGCCATTCCTGCTACTAATCTAGTATTATTAATATCTTGGTAATTCCAACACCCACTTAATAAAAATAAAGTTATACTTAGTAGTAAAAATTTTTTCATCATATCATCCTCCTATGACTGCTTTTACCACTCTTTCAATAGGCTTAGCAGGACTAGGAATCTCTACTCCCAAGCTTAACAATACACTCATTACAAAAGCTGTTAAAAATAATGTTACATAAAGAATGATTTCTTTTTTCTGTCTTTTTTGGATAAGAGGTACAATCTCTATTACTCCAATAATCAAATATGCTAATATAATTAAAATCACCATATTTTATTTTTTCACCTCAATCGGTTTTGATCTTAATGCACTTCCTCGAATCAAAATTTCTGCATGTACATTGATCTTTAATTTTTTAAAAACTTTATCCCAATTCGGTTTGATTTCTGTCCAAAGTGTTGGATATTTTTTTTCTATACTTTGAGAAAATCTAAAAATATCACTATTGTATTCTTTTTGAACTTTAGCTACTAATTTTTTTATATCTTCTTCTATTTTTTTCTCTGCTGTTTTTTGAATTTTATTCATTACCTTCTTATCCATAAAATCTATTTCACTTTCTAGATCATTAATATTCACAGTAGTTTTTGTATGAATAGTAATATCTAACTGTCCATCTTTATAAATAGGTTCAACTTTTGTATTATTCTTAAGAATTTCTAATGCAATTTTTTTATATTTTCCTTCTTCTTTTTGATCAATTACTATAGTTCCTCCTTTGAGCTTATCTAAAATAAATAATAAACTCTTTGTTTCTTCTCCATCTAGCCATCCTACTGGTTTTTCTTTTTTAAAAACTTCTGTACCATATATTTCTACAATTTTCTTCCCTTCAAAGCTATGTATCCTAACTGTAGGAAGAATAGGTGATATTCCTTCTATAGATAAGTCATCAACAAATTTCCAAAGAGGAGTCCCTATATACTTTGATACTCCTTTTTCATTTTTAAAAATATCTTCTATCTGAAAAGAGGCTATATCCTGAATTAAAGGCTCCATTGTCAGTATTTCTTGTGCAGTATTTTCTTTAGATAACATTAACCACAAATCGTCTCTAAACTCTGCATCTCTTTTGGCAAAATCTATCAAACTCATGAGTGCTTTCTCATTTTTAACTACCTCTTCACTGATCACAATTATTTTTGCATGAGCCCAAAATACTTTTTTACCTGTGGTTTGAATCATATTTCTAATTGCCTCAAAACTATTTTTCCCTCTCCCTTGTATCATCTGGCTTTTTAAAATACTTTCTCCTCCTTCAATACTAGGGTAGATAATTTCTGCATTTAAAATCACTTGATCTTTCTTTTTATCATAATCTACTGCTAATCCTGCTGAAATAGATGTATCATCAATTTCTCCATAATTCCAACATCCTGATAAAAAAATCATACTAAATATTATCATCATTATTTTTTTCATTTTTTACCTCTTTTCAGGAATCTGAGAGTCCTTTTTTCGAATAGAATTATGAGATAAAAGCTTAGGTCTATAATACATATACCACCAAGGAGCTCTAATACTAGTATCCTTCATATCTTGAATCTTTAAACTTCCGATATGTGACATATAGGGAATACCAAAAGATCTTAAAGACATAAGATGAATAAATAATCCAATGACTCCAAATATATACCCATATAACCCTAAAAACGCAGAAAGCATTAAAAAAGTAAATCTTATGACAATAACAGGTCCGATCATTTTAGGTATTAAAAAGTTTGTAATTCCAGTAAGTGCTGCTACAATAACGATTGGGGCACTTACAAATTTTGCATCTACTGCTGCTTGCCCTAAAATAATAGCTCCAACAAAGCCTATCGTAGTTCCTACAGGAGCAGGAAGACGCACTCCACTTTCTCTTAAAAGCTCAAAAGCTAATAGCATCAATAACGCTTCTACAATAGTAGGAAATGGGACTCCTTCCCTTGCTGCAGATATACTAAGAATCAAAGGGGTTGGGATCATTTCTTGATGAAAAGTAGCAAGTGCTATATAAATAGCTGGTACACTAGTAGTTAAAAAAAATGATAAGATTCTAAGCATTCTATTAATGGTTGCATAAAAAGCTCGATTATAATAATCTTCGTTTGCTTGAAAGTCTTGAATAAATAAATGAGGTATACTTAATACAAAGGGAGTACCATCTATTAAAATAGCAATTCGCCCTTCTAATAAATTTCCTACAATAACATCTGGTCTTTCTGTATGTCCTACAGTAGAAAAAGGAGAAAAAGGAGCATCTTCTATAAATTCTTCTATGTACCCTGACTCTAATATTCCATCAATCTCTATATCATCTAATCTTTTATGTAGCTCTTTGAGTATTTTTTCATGAACTACACTTTCAATATAACATATACATACTTTGGTATTTGTTCTTGTTCCTATCTTTTTAAATTGAAATTTTAAATCTGGGGTTAAAATTTTTCTTCGAATCAAAGATAAGTTTACAATTAAAGTCTCTGTAAACCCTTCTCTAGGACCTCTTACAACTTGCTCTGATATAGGCTCTGTAATAGCACGAAATGCCCATCCCTTTGTATCTAATATAAGAGCCTCTTTCACTCCTTCTATCAAAAGAACACTATCTCCTGATAAAATAGCTCCCACTAAATGATCTATATCCTTTTGTTTTTGTATTTCTGCTGTAGTTATGATTTGATTAGACAATCTTTCTAAAATATTTAAATCTTGATTTTTAGGGTCTTTGCTTTCTACAACAGGCTGAATAATAAAATCCTGAATATCCTCTTTTTTTACCATTCCATCTGCAAGAATTAAACAGCATTTTAGATGTTTCCACTCTCTACTTTCTATTTTTCTAAAAATAATTGTCTCATCATGATCAAAAATAGTTTGAAATACTAAAATATTTTCATCTAGAGATTTTGTCAAATAAGTAGGCTTATATATATTCTTTCTAGTTATGTGATCTTGTCCGAAAAGTTTATTTTTTAGGATTCTAAACATATCAACACCCTCTACATCCTTTATAGTCTATAGTATTATTTGCTAAATTGATTTTTTCTATTCTAACCCATAAATAAAACCACCTATAAAATAGGTGGTTTTATTTATGGGTTGTATGAAGATTGATATCTTTCATTTCAAGTACTTTTAATGCATCCTTAGCTTTCTTTTCTAATGCTTTTTCTCCATATTGATCTACTGCTTTTTTATCCTTTGGTCCATGATGAAGTGATGCAGCTCCTCCAATACATCCTCCTATACATGCCATACCTTCTATGAAATTTCCTTGAAGTCTTCCTACTTTTGCCAATTTCAATGCTTTGTCACATTCCTTGATTCCATCACAACATACTGCAGTTAAATCTACATCTATTCCTTCTTCTTCTATAATATGTCTAACTGCTTGTGTTACTCCTCCTGATTTTGCAAAACTTCTTCCAAAGAAAGAAGCATTATTAAGTTGATCTTCTTCACATTCCTCTACATTTATATCAGCTGCATCAATCATAGCACAAAGTTCCTCAAAAGTGAGCACATAATCTGTACTACCCTTTACATTTTCATTTTGAATTTCTGCTTTCTTTGCAGTACATGGACCTATAAATACTACTTTTGCCATAGGATCTGTTTTTTTAATGTATCTTGAAATAGCAATCATTGGGGATACAGTACTAGATACATGATCTAAAAGAGTAGGATACTGCCTTTTTATATACTCTACAAAAGCAGGACAACAAGAAGTTGTCATAAAACCTTTTTCGTTTATTGTATCTTTAAATTCATGAGCCTCATGCAGCGCTACCATATCTGCTCCTAAAGCTGCTTCTACTACATCATAAAATCCTAATTTTTTGATGGCTGTTATAATCTGTTCTATTTTTACTTCTGTAAATTGACTGGCTATAGCTGGTGCAACCACTGCATATACATGTGTATCTTCTTTTTCATTTTTTAAAAGTTCAATAACCTCTAACACATAAGATTTATCCATCAACGCTCCAAAAGGACATTGTATGATACACACACCACATTGTATACATTTATCATTATCTATAACTACTTTTCTATCTTCATCAATAGATAAAGCTTTTGTAGGACAAGCTCCTCTGCAAGGACGCATTACATCTGAAACTGCATTGTATTGACATGCATCTCTACATCTTCCACACTCAATACATTTTTCTTGATTGATATATGCTCTTTGTCCTACATGAAAAATAGCTCCTACAGGACAGGCTTCTGAACATCTATGTGCAAGACATCCCCTACAGGCCTCTGTAATAGTAAATCGATCTATAGGACATTCATCACAGGCACTTTCTAAAACTTCTATAATATTAGGATTATTTTTATCTCCTCCAATACCAATCTTTACCCGTTCTGTAACAATAGCTCTTTCTTTATATATACAACACCTATTTCTCGTCTTTGGATCTGCTAAAACAATATTCGGGATATTTTCTAAATTTTCATGCAATGTTCCTTCCATGGCAAATTTAGATACTTCTTTTAAAACTTTATACTTAATCATCTGAACATTATTTTCAAATTTTCTCATAACAGATCTCCTTATATATTATTTTTATATACGTTTTCCTAATTCTTTCATGAACTCTACCAGTTCATCTACTACTCTCAATTTTATAGTCAAATCTATGATCCAATTCATATTTTCATTTGGTAGATTGATAGTCATAATTAGGATATCTACTGCTTCATATCAAAATCTACTTTTAGTATACTATATTGTTAAAAATTTATCAAGATGTATCCTTCTTTTCTAAGTAATACTTTTATTCACTTCTCATTTTCATCATACGCATCATTTATTCTTTTATGATTGTATAAAAATTATATTGAAAACTAAGTAAAATGCTATTGGAAGTTTTCCAATAGCATTTTACTTAATTTTCATTTCCAATCTTTTGTCTACAAACCTTCTTACTACTACAATAATCATAGATATAGCTGGTACTCCTAAAAACATACCGATCACACCAAACAAACTTCCTCCTAATGCAATAGAAAAAATAATCCACAAAGGACTGATTCCCATTGTATCTCCAAGTATTTTGGGACTTAGATAAAATCCATCAAATTGTTGTAAAATCACAAGATACAATAATACCCATAAAGCTTTTATTGGGCTATAAAAAGAGACAAATATAAAGCTTACTAATTCTCCAATTAATGGTCCAAAGTAAGGAATCATATTTGTAATTCCTACTATTAAGCTAATCAACAATACATAAGGACTTTTCATAATAGATAATCCTACAAATGCTATAACACCTATAATAAATGAGTCTATAGATTTTCCTATTACAAATTTTACAAATATATTATCTGCTTCCTTACAAAAAGCTTTAAGATCTTCTATATGATTTTCTTTAAATATTGCTTTAAGTATTCTTTCTAATCCTTTTATTAATGAGTCTTTGTCCATCAAAATATAAAAAGATGCAATTAAAGTAACAAATATATTTAAAGTCTTGGAAGTAAGTTCGATCACACTGTCTAAAACATTATTTAATATCCCTTGAAAAATCTTACTAACATTTAAAAATACATGATTAATATTTTTTTCAATAGTTGGAGCAATATTGTACATATCATTTTTATAGAGATTATGTACCCAATCAATGATTTTATTTTGATGATCATAAACAAAGTGAGGTAAACTGCTTAAAAGGTCTTTTATACTTATAGATATTCGTGGAATTACATATATCAACGCAAGTGAGATCATCAATATAAATATTATAAATACACATATGGTACTAATGGTTCGATTATATTTTTTATACTCCTTAGATAATACACGACCTACTACTTTTTTTTCAAGCCATTTTACAATAGGGTTAAAAATATAAGCAATGACGACTGCTAATAAAAATGGTTTGCACGCATTTATAAAAATTGTAACCTTTTCATAAATAGAAAAATACAATCCATCCATATTGTCCATAAATTTATAAAATACAATAGACAATATAATAATCATTAAAGTATTTAAAGATCTCTTCCATTCTTTCTTTGAAAACCAATATCTCATACAAACACCTCCCTTTAAGATTCATTCTACAAGATGATAGAAAAACACTACCTGGATATCCAAGTAGTGTTTTTTGTCTATCTTGATCCATAAAAGAATCGTAGAAAATACTATCTTTTTGAGAATTGTGGTGCACGTCTTGCTTTCTTTAATCCATATTTCTTTCTTTCTTTCATTCTAGAGTCTCTAGTTAAGAAACCAGCTTTTTTAAGAATTGGTCTTAATTCTCCTTCAGCCTTTAATAATGCTCTTGAAATACCATGTCTTAATGCTCCAGCTTGTCCTGTAAATCCTCCACCATGAACTTTTGCTAAAACATCAAATTTTCCTTCCGTCTCAGTTAATACAAGAGGCATTCTTACTTCTCTTTTTAATGTTTCATAATCCAAGTAATTATCTATATCTCTTCCATTGATTGTAATTTTTCCTTCTCCAGGAACTAATCTTACTCTTGCAATAGAAGTTTTTCTTCTTCCTGTTCCATAATATTGTACACTTGCCATTGTATTTCCTCCTCTCCTAAGACTATATATCTAGAGTTTCTGGTCTTTGAGCTTCATGTTTATGCTCAGCACCAGTATATACTTTTAATTTTTTAAACATTTGTCTTCCTAAACTATTTTTTGGAAGCATTCCTTTTACTGCTAATTCAATAATTCTTTCAGGTTTTTTAGCAAGCATATCCTTAAAAGCAACTTCTTTTAAGTTTCCTACATAACCTGTGTGGTGTCTATACATTTTTTGATTCATTTTTTTACCTGTTACAGCAATTTTTTCTGCATTGATTACAATAACGAAATCTCCAGTATCTACATGTGGTGTATATGTTGGTTTATTTTTTCCTCTTAAAATCGCTGCTACTTGAGAAGCTAAACGACCTAATGTTTTTGCCTCAGCATCTACTACATACCACTTTCTTTCAACCTCTTGTGGCTTTGCAACAAATGATTTCATATATTTCCCCTCCTAACACTACTTTTCAAAATTCACACGCATCTATATATACAAAACCCGGGGCTAGTGGATTTTGTTATATACATATCACCAATATAGTTTAATACATAGAGCCGTGTGTGTCAAGGTAATTTTAAAGATTATAATAAACTTTTGACAAATATAATCCTTGTGGTGGAGCTGTATGACCTGCATTTTTTCTATTTTCTGATTTTATAATGTCTGAAATATCTAAAAAATTTATTTTTTCTTTCCCTACATCTATAAGTGTTCCTGCTATAATACGCACCATATTATATAAAAATCCATTTCCTTTTGTTTCTAGTATAATCATTTCATCTTGTTTATATAATTTCATTTCATATATAGTTCTTTTCGTATCTATGACACTACTTTTAGATGACATAAATCCTTTAAAATCATGCTCTCCTATGAAAAATTCACATGCCTTTTGCATCGCTTCTATGTTTAGTACATGAGGTACAAAATAAGAATAATTCCTTAGAATAGGTTTTCTGATAGAACCATTATATATTTTATATATATATTTTTTCCCTAGAGCATCATATCTTGCATGAAAATTTTTATTTTCTTCTTTTACATATTGAATAGAAATATCCTCTGGTAAAATAGAATTTAAAGCTATAGATATCTTATTTATTGGAATCGTAAAATCTTCATAAAAGTTTGCTACTTGTCCTAATGCATGAACTCCTGCATCTGTTCTTCCAGACCCATTAATTTTTACATTCTTTTTTAATATTCTCTCTAGTGCTTTTTCTATCTCCTCTTGTACTGTTCTTGCATTATTTTGCTTCTGCCATCCATAAAAATTTGTTCCATCATATTCTATAATCATCTTTATATTTTTCATATACACACCTTCTATATAAATCGATCTATTAGTATTGCTCCAATCATAAGCATGGTAACAACTGAAGCAATAAAATCTCTAGTATGAAAAGATAATTCTTTCATTCTTGTTCTATTTTCTCCGCCTCTATAACAACGAGCCTCCATAGCCATAGCCAACTCCTCTGCTCTCCTAAAAGCACTAATAAATAAAGGCACCAATAAAGGTACTAAGCTTTTTGCTCTATTTAATATATTTCCACTTTCAAAATCAGCTCCTCTTGCCATTTGAGCTTTCATAATCTTATCTGTTTCTTCTAATAAAGTGGGAATAAACCTTAGAGCAATTGTCATCATCATGGCTAGTTCATGAGCTGGAACACCTATTTTTTTAAATGGATCTAATATCTTCTCTATTCCATCCGTTAACTGTATAGGAGATGTAGCCAGTGTTAAAAGAGATGTTCCTACAATTAATAAAATTAGTCTTAAACCCATAAAAATTGCTTGATGTAATCCTTCTTTTGTCACATCTAATGGTCCTAATTGATATATTACTTCTCCTTTTGTCAAAAATATATTAATACTAAAGGTAAGAATAATAATTAAAAATAATGGTTTAAGTCCCCTTAACATATAAGAAGGTGGCACCTTTGAAAGCATTACTACTCCTGCTAAGAAGATCACGGGATATAGATACGCTGTAAAATCTTTTACAATAAATAATGATAAAATATAAACAAATGTAGACAAAATTTTTATCCTCGGATCTAATCTATGAATGATAGAATCTACTGGATAATATTGTCCTATAGTAATATCCTTTAACATATTATTTTCCCCTTATCAACTTTAATATCTCTTGTGTTGCGTCTTCCACTGTAAAAATATCTTCTTTTATATCTTTACCTGATTTTTTTAATTTCTTCATTAAATTTGTAATCTGTGGAACTCCCAATCCTAAACTTTCTAAATACTCAGATTTACTAAATACTTCTTTAGGGACTCCTGTAAGAACTAAATTCCCATGATCCATGACAAAAATTTTATCTACTAATCTTGCAATATCCTCCATACTATGAGAAACCAAAATAATAGTTATTTTATATTTATCATGAAGAATTTTAATTTGACTTAGTACTTCATCTCTTGACTTAGGATCAAGTCCTGCCGTAGGTTCATCTAATATTAAAACCTCAGGTTTCATAGCAACTACACCTGCAATAGCCACCCTTCTTTTTTGTCCTCCGCTCAATTCAAAAGGAGAGCGATCCTTTACATCTTTAAAAGAAAGTCCTACAAGTTCTATAGATTCTTTTACTCTTTTATCAATTTCTTCTTCTGTAAGCCCCAAGTTAGTAGGTCCAAAGGCTACATCTTTATATACAGTCTCTTCAAAGAGTTGATGTTCTGGATATTGAAAGACAAGTCCTACTCTTTGCCTTATTTCTTTTAAAGCTACTCCTTTTTTTGTAATATCAAATCCATTGATACTAATTTTTCCGGAAGAAGGTTTTAAAAGTCCATTTAAATGTTGAATGAGTGTTGACTTTCCTGACCCAGTGTGCCCTATAAGACCTATAAATTCACCCTTTCCTATCTCTACATTTACATTATTTAAAGCAGTAGTTTCAAAAGGAGTATTTTGATTATATATATGAGTTAAATTTTCTATTAAGATTGACATAAATATCTCACCATCTCATCTATTGTTAGTATATCTTGTGGAATTAAAATTCCTTCTTTCTTTAATTGATAAGCAAGTTCTGTTACTTGAGGAACATCTAAACCTAATTGTTTTAAAGTCTTAACTTGTGAGAAAACTTTCTTAGGGCTTCCCTCTAATACCATATGTCCATCTTCCATAACAATTACTCGATCAGCAGATACTGCCTCATCCATATAATGAGTAATATGAACAATGGTAATTCCCTCTTCTTTATTGAGTCTATAAATCGTATCCATTACTTCTTTTCTTCCTGATGGATCAAGCATCGCAGTAGGTTCATCTAATATAATACATTCAGGTTTCATGGCGATCACACCTGCAATAGCTACTCTTTGCTTTTGTCCTCCTGATAATAGATGAGGCCCCTTTTTTCTAAATTCATACATTCCTACAGCTTTTAGAGCTCTCTTTACTCTTTCTCTTATCTCACTTGGAGGAATCCCTAAATTTTCAAGACCAAAAGCTACATCTTCTTCTACTACAGTAGCTACAATTTGATTATCTGGATTTTGAAAAACCATTCCTGCACTTTGTCTTATATTCCATAATTTTGATTCATCTAAAGTATCTAAACCCTTTACATAAACTTTTCCTCCACTTGGTAATAAAAGTGCATTTATATGCTTTGCCATAGTAGATTTTCCTGAACCATTATGACCTATGACTACTAAAAATTCACCTTCATCTACATTCAATGTAACACCTTTTAAAGCTTGTATCTTTTCATCTCCATCTTTTCTATATTCATATATAAGATCCTTTATTTCAATAATGTTCTTCATATTATCCGTCCTTCATCTATAGTATACCTATATATTATACCTCGTATGAATAAGAATACCAATAGGTTGTTCTTTTTTTTATTTCATATAGTTTACCAAAAATTCAATTTTTAAAATTTACATAAACTTGTATTTAGAAAGATCAACAAAACCATCAGGCTGTTAACAAAGTATATTGTAACAAAGTCATAAAAATTAGGAACATTTATTGAGAATTTGTGAAGATATAGAATAAGTGAGAAAATGCTTAGCATTACACTGTTTGAGCATAGCGAGTTTGTAATGCTATTTTCGATCGTTTCTTCATATT
>NZ_RYYS01000037.1 GCF_004138215.1 Anaerophilus nitritigenes | reverse complement strand
ATTTTTTTGCAAAAAATTAAATGTTGGAGTTATTCACCCCAACATTTATTATAGAACCTTAAATCCTTTTGTGTAAACAAGAGGATTTTTTTTGTTTCACTTTACAAATACTATAGAATGATTATAGTATTTGGTATAAATATATAAATTTTTGAGTAATTTCTTTGAAATAAGTGTAGTGGTAAAAAAGGAAATTTATAAAAAATATAGAAGTCATTATATGAGCTAAATTTTATTAAAGAAGGTGATTTAGGTGGAATATAAAAAAATATATGAAGAATGGCTAGAAAATCCTTATTTTGATGAAGAAACAAAAAAAGAGCTTTTATCTATGAAAGATAATGAGGAAGAAATACAAGATCGTTTTTATAAAGAATTGGAATTTGGGACAGCAGGTCTAAGAGGTAAAATAGGAGCTGGAACAAATAGAATGAATTTACATATTATAGGACGTGTAACTCAAGGACTCGCTGATTTTATTATAGAAAAAGGTCAGGAGTATATGAAAAGAGGAGTTGTGATTGCTTATGATTGTAGACACTTTTCAAAGGAATTTGCAAAAAGAACTGCTTTAGTTTTGGCTGCAAATGGGATTGTAGCTTATTTATTTGAAAGTTTAAGACCTACTCCAGAGTTATCCTTTGCTGTAAGACATTTGCGTGCAGCTTCTGGGATTGTCGTTACAGCAAGTCATAATCCAAAAGACTATAATGGATATAAAGTGTATTGGGAAGAAGGATCTCAAATTATTTCAGAGGTTGCAGATGGAATTACTCAAAAAATACATAATATTTCAGACTTTTCTCATGTAAAAATCATTGAGGAAGAAATGGCAAAAGAAAAGGAATTATTAAAAATCATAGGAAAAGAAATAGATGATCTATACATAGAAAAAGTAAAAGAATTATCTTTAAGAGAGGATATAGATAAAGATATAAAAATTGTATATACACCTTTAAATGGGACAGGGAATATTCCAGTAAGAAGAGTTTTAAAAGAAAGAGGATTTAAAAATATAGAGGTAGTGAAAGAACAAGAAAATCCAGATCCAGATTTTACCACTGTAGGATATCCCAATCCTGAAGATACAAAAGCTTTTTTGTATGCACAGAAGCTAGGCAAAAAAATAAAAGCAGATTTACTTATTGCAACTGATCCAGATTGTGATCGATTAGGAGTTATGGTAAAAGATGAAAGTGGAGAGTATGTTTCTTTAAATGGAAATCAAGTAGGAGCAATATTTATTGATTATATTTTAAAATCCAAAAAAGATATAAAAAATGGATATATCGTAAAGTCTATTGTAACAGGAGATTTAGGAAAAAATATTGCAAAATCCTATCAAGTAAAGACTTATGAAACACTAACAGGATTTAAAAATATTTGTGGAAAAGTAAATGAATTAGAAGAAGAAGGAAAAGAAAAATTTTTATTTGGTTATGAAGAAAGCATAGGATATGTAGCAGGAACTTTTGTAAGAGACAAAGATGGAGTGATTGCAGCTATGCTTATTTGTGAAGGAGCTGCTTATTATAAAAAACAAGGAAAAAGTCTTTTAGATATTTTAGAAGAAATATATAAGGAGCATGGATATTATCAAGAAAAACTTATATCATTAGTACTAGAGGGAATAGAAGGTCAAAAAAGAATTAAAAGAATGATGGAGGTTTATAGAAAAGAATATCCAACAGAAATTGGAGAGAAAAAAATTGCAAAATATATGGATTATGGTCAAGAAAAAGCTTTTGACTTTTTAAAACAACAAGAAGAAAAGGTAGAAATTCCAGTTTCTGATGTATTAAAGTTTTTATTTGATGATGGATCATGGTATGCTATAAGGCCTTCAGGAACAGAACCTAAAATTAAAATATATATTTATACTAAAGGAGATACAATAGAGGAAGCTCAAGATAAGATCAAGGAAATGGAAAGTGTGATTATGGAAAAACTTAATGAAGTCAAATAAAAAATCTGCACAATTTGTGCAGATTTTTATTTGACATCTATAAAGTTGTAGTGTACTATTTAAATATGACACGAATACAAAAGAGGTGATGAAATGAATTTTGATGCTAAAATTCCTATATACCTTCAGATTATAGAAATGATTAAAAAAGAAATTATAGTGGGAATTAGACAAAAAGGAGAAAAGCTTCCTTCCGTAAGAGAAATGGCAGCTTCTTTAAAGGTAAATGTAAATACAATCCAGCGAGCATATCAAGAGTTAGAAAGGGAGAAAGTTACATTTACAGAAAGAGGGAAAGGCTCCTTTGTTACACAAGAGGAGGAGGTTATATTGAGAATAAAAAAAGAAATGGCAAATGAAATACTAAAAAATTTTATAGAGGGAATGAAAGAACTAGGGTATTCCTATGAAGAAATTATAAAAGTAGTACAAGAAACTATGAAGGAGGATTAATATGGAAATTATAAGAGCAGAAAATGTAACTAAAAAATATATTACAAAAAAAGCATTAAATGAGTTGAATATGACATTGGAAGAAGGGAAAATTTATGGATTGTTAGGACCTAATGGGAGTGGCAAGACAACTTTTATGAAAATGATTGTAGGACTTATTCAACCAACGAGTGGAGAGATTAGCATAAATGAAAAAAGGATTGGAGTAGAGACGAAAAAAATAATGGCTTTTATGCCTACTCATAATCATTTGCCTAAGTGGATGAAGATAAGAAATTGTGTAGAATATTTCAATGATTTCTTTGAAGATTTCAACATGGAGAAAGCACAAGAATTACTAAAATTTATGGAACTAGAGGAAAAACAAAAGGTAGGCTCATTATCTACTGGAATGCTTCAAAGGCTTAAATTAAGCTTGATTCTTGCAAGAGATGCAAAGGTGTATGTATTAGATGAGCCTTTTAATGGGATAGATCCTATTTCTCGAGAAAAAATTATGGAAGCTGTTTTAAGGGTGTGCGATGAAAATAAAACAATGATTATTTCTAGTCATTTGGTTAAAGAATTAGAAAGTATATTAGATGAAGTGATTTTTATTGGAGAAGGAAAAGTAGTTTTAAAGGGAAGTGCAGAAGAATTTAGAATGGAGAAAAATATGTCTATTGATGAGTTATATAGGGAGGTATATAAAAATGCTTAAACTTCTTAAATATGAATGGATGAGTAGGTGGAAATTTTTTCTTGGAGGAATTGTTATCGCTATTGCTTTAAATATAGATCTTATAAGAAGTATTTTAAATGAACAAACCCCATCGAAATTTGCAATTTTTGCCAGTATAGGTATATTTGTTATGGGAGTAGGATTGTTTTTTGATCATATTGCAAGAATGTACAAAAGTTTATTTGGAGAAGAAAGATATCTATTATTTACGACTACTTGTAGTGGATATCATATTTTGGGAAGTAAGATTATAGGAATCACTTTAGAAGCTTTTGGTATATTTGTATTTGCTATGTTAATGATGATTATAGATCAAAAGATAGCTGTTTATAAATATCCACAATTAATGGAAAACTTCCAAAGCTTTTATACAGAAGGAATTAAAGAAATTTTCACATTGTTTATGATTCTTTTGGTAGGATATATTACGTTTATATTGATTATTTATTTATCTGTTACTTTATCTAAAAGTGTATTTTCAGTATTTAAATATGGAAAAATATTATCTTTTGTATGTTTTTTAGTAATTTCAAGAATTGTAGGAAAAGTTGTAGGATATTTTGATAAATTTGTGGATATGCATGCATTAAGTTATGGAATGACTTCTTTTAATTTTGAAGGTTCAATGTCTTATTTTGTTTTTAATTTGTGTATGATAGGTATATTGTTTATGATTACAGGATATTTACTTGATAGAAAATTAAATTTGTAAAGAATTTGTAACCACAAAAGAGATAGAAAATTCGTTATAATAAAAATATACCTTGAACTTGGATATAAACTAAATCATAAAAAACGTCACAAATTTTCAATAATGGTTCATTATTTTTATGATTTGTTTAATAGTATAATTAGGGTATATCTTAATGTAAAGAGAGGTGTGGTGGGGTGAAGAAAAGAGATTTAGCTATTATTGTGGTATGTTTTATTTTTATGGCAGGAATGTTTATGACACAAAGGTATGCTTTAGCAGATTCAATGGAAAATGATGCTCCTATTATGATTGTAAACAAAAATGGTGTAGTTCTTTATGAGGGAGAGCCTATTAAGGTGAAAGAAGACACATATATACCACTGATGTCATTAAAAGATGGACTAGATCTTTTAGTAAGTTATGATGAAACAAGTGGTATAGCTATGATTTCAGGTCCTAAAAAAACGATTCGATTTTATAAAGATGAAGGTGTAGTACTAAATTTACAAGAAAATATTCAAATTCCTCCTATGAGAATCATCAATGGACAACCCTTTATTCCAATTGAGCACATAAAAGAATATATAGGGATACAGACAAATATATTGGATGAATCAAAAAAAATAATATTAAAAAGTGTATATGAAAATAGATATATAGCAAAACTATCAAAAGACTCTGTAAGTGTAAGAGTGGAACCAAAAGGATGGTCTTATACAGTAGATGTTTTAAAAATAGAAGATGAAGTAGAGATATTAAAGGAAGATGGAGAATGGGTAAAGGTATTGACTCCTAAAGGGAAAATAGGTTATACAAAAGGAAATGATTTAAAAAATAGACAAACCATACAAAAACAAAATAAACAACATGAGCCTATATGGAGCCCAGAAGGAAAAATTATACTTACATGGGAACATGTCATGAAGAAAAGTCCTGATACTTCTAAAATAGGAAATCTTAAGGGAGTTAATGTTATATCGCCTACCTGGTTATCACTTAAAGATTCTGATGGAAATATTAATAATAATATTAGTAAAGAATATATACAATGGGCACATAATAGAGGATATAAAGTATGGGCACTTTTTAGCAATGATTTTAATCCAAAATTAACTCAAGAATTTTTTAAGAATCCTTATGGAAAAGAAAAAGCAATCAAAGATCTTTTAAAGCTAGTGAAAGACAATAATATAGATGGAATCAATATAGATTTTGAAAATGTATATTTAGAAGATAAAGATAATATGGTTATGTTTGTTAGAGAACTTGCAGCTGTTTTTCATGAACAAAATTTAGTAGTGTCTATGGATGTGACTGTAAAAGGTGGAAGTGCTACTTGGTCATTATGTTATGATCGTCAAAGACTAGGAGAAGTCATAGATTATATGATTTTAATGGCATATGATGAACATTGGGGAACAAGTCCTGTAAGTGGATCTGTAGCTTCTAAAAATTGGGTTCAAAAAGGAATAGAAGGACTACTAGAAGATGTACCAGCTCACAAGCTTGTACTAGGAGTTCCTTTTTATACAAGAATTTGGATGGAGACTCCTAATGTTGAAAATCCAGAAAAGATCAATGTAAAATCAAAAGCAGCTTCTATGGAAACAGTAAATAAAATTATACAGCAGTATGGACTTCAAAAAACTTATGATGCAAAAACTGGACAAAATTATATTGAATATATGGAAGGCAATGCTCTGAATAGAATATGGATAGAGGATGAAACTTCTATGAATATGAGAACAGATCTTATAAAACTTTATAATCTTGCAGGATTAGGAAGCTGGAGAAGAGGATTTGAAACAGAAAATATATGGTATATAATAGATGAAAGCTTAAAAATCCGATAGATGAGTCTATCGGATTTTCTAATATAAATATTGACTTTTTAAAATTTTCAATTTATAATATTAATATTTATTCATAGTTTATGTGGGAGGTTTTTAATAATGGAATTAAAGGTAGCAAAATTTGGAGGATCGTCTGTAGCAGATGCAAATCAATTTAAGAAAGTACAAAAAATTATAGAAAATGATGAAAATAGGAAATATGTAGTAACCTCTGCTCCTGGAAAAAGAAATAAGGAAGATTATAAAATAACAGATCTTTTATATCTTTGTAATGCTCATGTGAAACATTCTGTACCTTTTGACCAAATGTTTGATATGATTGAGAAGCGTTATTTGGGGATTGTAGATGAGCTTCATTTATCTATAGATTTAAAACCTTATTTAAAAGATATAAAAGAAAAAATTTCAAAAGGTGCATCTGTAGATTATACAGCAAGTAGAGGAGAATATTTAAATGGAGTTATTTTATCTAATCTGTTAGGATATGATTTTGTAGATGCTACAGAAATTATATCTTTTGATGAATATGGAGATTTAGATCAAGAAAATACTCAAAAACAAATAAAAGAAAAATTGTTAAGATATGAAAAAGCAGTGATTCCAGGATTTTATGGTGTTATGCCAAATGGAGAAATAAAAACCTTCTCAAGAGGAGGATCAGACGTTACAGGTTCTATTATTGCTCAAGGAGTAGGAGCAGAAATTTATGAGAACTGGACAGATGTCTCAGGTTTTTTAATGGCTGATCCAAGAATTGTAAAAAATCCACAACCTATAAAAATTATTACTTATCAAGAATTGAGAGAACTTTCTTATATGGGTGCTACAGTGCTTCATGAAGAATCAGTATTTCCAGTAAAGGAAGCTGGAATTCCTATCAATGTACGAAATACAAATGAGCCTGAAAATAATGGAACGTTAATTGTGAATCAAAAAGATTCTGCTCCAGGAACTATTACAGGAATTGCTGGGAAAAAAGATTTTACAGTGATTGCTATACAAAAAAATAGAATGCATGCAGAAATGAGTTTTATTAGAAAGCTTCTTTCTATTTTTGAAGAAAATCAAGTTCCCGTAGAACATCTCCCATCTGGCATAGATACTATATCTATTGTCATTGAAGATGCGTATTTAGGGAATAAGGTAAATAAACTTGTAAAAGAAATTTGTGAACAATGTAGTCCAGATTCTATAGAAGTTCATCCAAATATGGCACTTATTGCAACAGTTGGAGATGGAATGGTTTATTCAAGAGGGGTATCTGCAAAATTATTTACATCTTTAGCAAAAGCAAATGTAAATATAAGAATGATTGATCAAGGCTCTAGCGAGATGAATATTATTGTAGGTGTTGAAACAAATGATTTTGAAAAAGCGGTATCAGCTATATATAATGGATTTGTAGAATAAACATAAGGACATGATGTGTGATCATGTCCTTATGTTTATTACATCTAGCATTGACTAAGTTTTTTTTACATACTATAATGATGTGGATTTGATAGATAGAGGTGGGTTATGATGTCACAAAATAAAGACAAAAAGAATAATATTACTCCCTATGTTCCAGCAGAGAAGAGTATGAGTGAGTTTACATGGACTTCTGTGTGGATTGGTATGATTCTTTCAATTATTTTTGCAAGTGCAAATGCATATTTAGGTCTTAGAATAGGGATTACGGTGAGTGCATCTATTCCTGCTTCTGTAATATCTATGGGGATTATTAGGGGAATATTAAAAAGAAATTCTATTCTTGAGAATAATATTGTACAAACTATTAGTTCGGCTGGACAATCTTTAGCATCAGGAGTGATTTTTACCATTCCTGCTTTATACATATGGGCAAATGAAATGGGAATTCGTCCACCTACTATGACCAAAATTACTACTATTTCAGTCATAGGAGGAATTTTAGGAGTGTTACTTATGGTTCCTTTAAGAAGGTTTTTAATGATTGAAGAGCATGAACATTTGCCATATCCAGAAGGAACTGCATGTGCAGAAGTCTTAGTAGCAGGAGAAGTTGGGGGAGCAAATGCAAAAACTGTTTTTAAAGGAGTAGGACTAGGAGCAATTCATAAGTTTATTGTAGATGGTATAAAACTTGTTCCAGGAAATATAGAATGGAGTATTCCAGCAATGAAAAACACTGTTATAGGTATAGATGTTTATCCAGGGCTTTTAGGGGTAGGATTTATTATAGGACCTAAAATTGCTTCATATATGATAGCAGGAGCCATCCTTGGATGGTTTGGAATTATTCCTTTGATTTCTTATCTAGGAGATTTTATGACGATACCTATTTATCCAGCTATAGAACCTATAAAAGATTTAGGACCTCATGGAATTTGGGATTATTATATTCGGTATGTAGGAGCGGGAGCAGTAGCTTTTGGAGGATTTATGAGTTTAATAAAAGCTCTGCCTCTAACTATTGATGCATTTAAAGATGTTTTAGGCGGATTTACTCCTTCCTTTAAAAAAGCAATTCAAAGAACAGATGAGGATTTATCTATGTATTTTGTTTTAAGTAGCATGGCAGTTTTAATACTTCTTATTATATTTACTCCTATGATTCCTGTAGGAGCTGTAGGAGGAACATTGATTGTTATATTTAGTTTTTTATTTGCAACAGTATCTTCAAGATTAGTAGGACTTATAGGAACTTCTTCAAATCCTATATCAGGAATGACTATTGCAAGTCTTTTAATTACTACATTTATATTTAAAAAATTAGGAATGACGAATCAAGAAGGTATGACAGAAGCACTGATCATAGGAAGTATTATTTGTATTGTAGCCGCTATTGCAGGAGATGTGTCACAAGATTTAAAAACAGGTTTTTTAGTAGGAGCAACTCCTAAAAAGCAACAAATTGGAGAGTTAATTGGAGTAATAGCGTCAGGTCTTATAATGGGAATGATTTTGACTCTTTTTAATCATGCTTTTGGATTTGGATCAAAAGAGATTCCTGCTCCACAAGCTACTTTAATGAGGCTAGTAGTAGAGGGAATTATGAATGGAAACCTTCCTTGGCCATTGGTTTTTACAGGAGTTGCAGCAGGAATGGTTGTAGAAATTTTAGGAATTTCTGTACTTCCCTTTGCAGTAGGATTATATCTTCCTATTCATTTGAGTACTCCTATTATGATAGGAGGTTTGATTAGAGGAATATTAAATAAAAAAGAAAAAATAAAAATAGTATTAAAAGAAAAAACAGAAGGTGGAATATTATATGCCTCTGGACTTATTGCAGGAGAAGGTCTTATAGGAATATTTCTTGCTATATTGGCATGTATCCAATTAGGAGAGGATAATATTACATTAGCTAATAAATTGGCAATAGGAAATGAAACTTTAGAAGAATATGGAGCAATATTTATGTTTGGAATATTAATTTTTTTCCTAGTGAAAAATAGCTTTGGAAAAAAGATAGAATATTAAAAAAATATTTTTGTATAATTTAATGTAATGTGGATAAATATGAAAAAACAAGAAAAAAATAGTAGAAAGGAGGACCTCTGTGGCATACACAGTTATAGACATATTAGAAAAATTTATAGAAATCGAAAAAAATGGAAGAGATATGTATGAAAACATAAATAAAATTAGCAAAGATATTAAAATAAAGATGGTGGCAAAAGTATTACAAAAAGAAGAAGAACGGCATATTAAAGTCTATACAAGGTTAAAGGAAGAAATAAAAAATAAAGATGAAGAAGTAGATTTTGATATCTATGATAAAGTGTCCTCTTTGTTGAATAAATTTAAACAAAATATGGATGCTCCAAAAACACAAAATACAAATGAACTATTAAGATTTGCACTAGAGTTTGAAAAACAAAATATAGCAGTGCTTTTAGATATCCAAGGAAGATTGATTAGAAAAAAACAAGATATGAAAAGTCAAGCATATCAAATGGTATCGAGGGTGATTGAAGAAGAAAAAAAACATGTACAAAATCTTCAAAGCTTTATAAAATAATAAAAAATAACCTTTTTATGAAAATGAGTAGCTTTCCTTGTAGTAGAAAGTTTGAATAATAAAAACTGTCTATTACAAAGAAAGCATTTTTTATTATGTATGAATCTTATATAATGATTTTATGCCCTATAGGTGTAGAAAGAATAATAGATGTTTTTGTATTTCCTACTTTTTTTATTTCATCAATTAAAAATTCAAGTTCTTCCATATCTTTAACAATAACTTTTAAAGTCATACAATCTCCACCGGTTACATGATGACACTCAATAATACTTGATGTAGTTTGAGCAAATGTTAAAAATTTTTCATATTGATCTGAGCTCATGGATATGTCAATGAAAGCTTGAATAGTTTTAGCGAGCTTTTGAGGATTGACCATAGCTCTATATCCAGTGATTACACCTCTTTCCTCTAATCGTTTGACTCTTTCTGATACAGCAGGAGAAGTTAAACCTACTGTTTTACCCAAATCTTTCATAGATATTCTTCCATCTGTTTGAAGAATTTGCAATATCTTTAAATCAATAATATCCATAATTTACCTCCACTTTAAAAAATAAAGTTGAAAAAATTTAAAATTATTATTCTAAAGTAATTTTATTATAACACTTTTGATTATCTATTTACATAGACATACTCAATTGATAGAATAGTAATAAATAATATTCTTGTAAGAAATTTAAGAAAATTTACATAAAAATATTGTGATGAATTATAAAGGGAAAGGTAGGGGGGAAATATGGCAAAAGTCAAAATTACAGAAACCATTTTAAGAGATGCACATCAGTCTTTAATTGCGACAAGAATGAAAACAGAAGATATGTTGCCTATTTTAGAAAAGTTAGACCAAGTAGGATATTATTCTCTTGAGATGTGGGGAGGAGCAACTTTTGATACTTGCCTTAGATTTTTAAATGAAGATCCATGGGAAAGATTAAGAATCATAAGAAAAAAAGTAAAAAACACGAATCTTCAGATGCTTCTAAGAGGGCAAAATGTTTTAGGATATAAACATTATGCAGATGATGTAGTGATTGAATTTGTTAAAAGAGCAGTTTATAATGGTATTGATATTATAAGAATTTTCGATGCATTAAATGATGTGAGGAATTTAAAAGTTGCGATGGAATCTACTAAAAAAGAAGGAGCGCATGCACAAGCAACTATTTCTTATACTATTAGTCCAGTACATACAACAGATATCTATGTAAACCTTGCAAAAGAAATGGAGGATATGGGTGCAGATTCTATTTGTATTAAGGATATGTCAGGACTTTTGACTCCTTATTATACATATGAGCTTGTCTGTGCACTTAAAAATACAGTGAAGGTTCCATTAGAAATACATTCTCATACCACTAGTGGACTTGCAAGTATGATGTATTTAAAAGCAATTGAGGCAGGGGTAGATATTGTTGATACAGCTATATCTCCTTTTGCTATGGGAACAAGTCAACCTCCTACAGAATCATTAGTTGCAACGTTACAAGGAACAGAATATGATACAGGACTTAAACTTGAACATTTAAATGAAATCGCACAACATTTTAGACCATTGAGAGAAGAATGTTTACAAAGTGGTCTTATGAATACAAAAGTTTTAGGGGTAGATATTAATACACTTATTTATCAAGTACCAGGAGGAATGTTATCTAATCTTGTATCACAGCTTAAAATACAAAATGCATTAAATAAATTTGAAGAAGTTTTACAAGAAGTACCAAGAGTAAGAGAAGATTTAGGATATCCACCTTTAGTTACACCTACAAGTCAAATTGTAGGAACTCAAGCAGTGCTTAATGTAATTACAGGTCAAAGATATAAGATGATTCCAAATGAAGTGAAAGCTTATGTGAGAGGAATGTATGGAAAATCAACAGTGCCAATAAAAAAAGAAATCATTGAAAAAATAATTGGTCATGGAGAAGTGATTACTTGTAGACCAGCAGATTTAATAGATCCTGAGTTAAGCAAAATCAAAAATGAAATGAAAGAATATTTAGAACAGGAAGAAGATGTACTTTCTTATGCGATGTTTCCACAAGTTGCTATGGAATTTTTTAAATATAGGCAAGCAAAAAAATATAAAATAGATAGTGAATATGTCAATAAAGAACAAAAAACTTATCCTGTATAAAAAAAGGAGGCTTTATTATGAAAACTGGTTTATCTAAAAAGAATATGGAGATTTCATCATCTATTACATTAGCCATTACAGCAAAAGCAAAAAAAATGAAAGAAGATGGAGTAGATGTAATAAGCTTTGGTGCTGGAGAGCCTGATTTTAACACTCCAAAACATATAAGGGATGCAGCTATAGATGCCTTGGATAAAGGGCTTACAGGATATACAGCAGCCTCAGGGCTTCCAAAGTTAAAGGAAGCTATTTGTGAAAAACTAAAAAAAGAAAATAATCTTATATACAAAACTGAAAATGTTGTAGTTTCTAATGGAGCAAAACATTCTTTATATAATGCCCTACAAGCTATATGTAATCCAGAAGATGAAGTAATTGTAGCACTACCTTATTGGGTAAGCTATACAGAATTAGTAAAGCTTGCAGATGCTACTCCTATACTAGTACATACAAAAGAAGAAGATGGATTTAAATATACAAAAGAAAGCTTAGAAAAAGTTATTACAGAAAATACAAAGGCAATCATTTTAAATAGTCCAAATAATCCTACAGGAACTGTTTATACAAAAGATGAATTAAAAATGATTGCAGATCTTGCATTAAAAAACAATATCTATATTATCTCTGATGAAATTTATGAAAAATTAACTTATGAAGGAGAGCATATTAGTATTGCATCTTTAGGAGATGAAATTAAAAAGCTTACTATTGTAGTAAATGGTATGTCTAAGGCTTATGCTATGACAGGATGGAGAATTGGTTATTTAGCTTGTGAAAAAGAAATTGCAAAAATTATTACAAATATACAAAGCCATGCTACATCCAATCCAAATACGATGGCTCAATATGCAAGTATTGTTGCTTTAGAAGAAGATCAAGAACCTATACAAAAAATGGTAGAAGCTTTTTTAGAGAGAAGAAATTATATGGTGAAGACAATCAACTCTATAGAGAATTTATCTTGTAGAAATCCAGAAGGAGCTTTTTATGTAATGGTAAATATTTCTAAAATCATAGGAAAAACTTTCAAAGGATATAAAATTAATGGTTCTATGGATTTGGCAGAGTATTTATTAGATAAAGTAAATGTTGCAGTAGTTCCAGGGATAGCTTTTGGAGCAGATGAATATATACGGCTTTCTTATGCAACTTCTTTAGAAAATATTAAAGAAGGATTAAAAAGAATACAAAAAGCTATTGAGTAGATTTTATAAAACAGCATCCTAAGGGATGCTGTTTGTGTTTATGAGAAGAATAAATAAAAAAGTGGAATAAAATGTAGTATTTGACAAAAGAAGTGATATTTCATCAAAGGTTTATAGGATAAAAGTGTAGAATACAGTAATGTAGGAAAGACAAAAAAGGGAATAGGGAGATGAGTGGCAATATGTTTAATAAAAAAATTGGATTTATTAGTTTTTCTACATTTTTTGTTTTTATTTTATTACTACATTTTACATTTGCAGATCAATCACCTCCAAAAAATGTATTACTCTTACATTCAGATTATCGAGGATATGAGTGGACGGAAACTATTGAGGATGAAATAAAATCATTTTTTGTTAAAAATAAAGACAATATAGAATTATCTGTAGAATATATGGATATTAAGAGACATCCATGTAAAAATTTTTGTTTAAAATTATTTGAATTTTACAAAAATAAATATAAAAATATGAAATTTGATGTAATAATTGTTACTGATATAGAGGCTTTAAATTTTTTAAAAGAATATAGTGATAAGTTATTTATAGATACATCTATAGTGTACTGTGGAATATATGATGATGAAAAGTTAAAAGATGATAGGTGTATAGGAGTTATTGAAGAAATTAATATACAAAACAGTATATATAATATCTTAAAAATTCATCCAAATACTAAAAATATAATTTTTATCACAGATCAGACAAGTCGTGGAAGATATTATCAGAAAAAAATAAAAAATGAAAAAATACAATATGCAAATATAAATATTGAAACTTGGGATGAGCTAGAAATTTCTAGGCTTATGGATAATATAAAAAATTTACCTAAAGAGAGTGTTATATTTTTTATGTACCCTATTTTAAAAAATGATTTTAAAAATATAATGCCTATAGATGCTATAAATATAATTAAAGAAAATGTTCATATTCCTATATATAGTTTTTGGGATGTTTTTTTAAATAATGGTATTACAGGAGGATTTTTAATAGAAGCAAAAGAAGAAGGAATTGAAACAGCAAAATTAGTAAAGGAAGTTTTAAATAAAAAAGATATAAGTAGCGTTGAAAACAATTTTAAAATAAAAAAAAATTGGATTTTTGATTATAATGAATTGGAGAAATTTGATATAAGTTTAAATGATTTACCAAAGGGAAGTAAGATAGTGAATAAACCTAGTTCTGCTTATTCTATAGATAAGAAGATCGTTCATTATATTTTGATGTATATAGTGATAATGCTGATATGTTTTATAGGAATTTTAGCTATGAATATTCAGAAAAGAAAAAAAATACAAAAAAAATTAAAAGATCATATAAATTTTATGGATATGTTGATGAATACTATTCCAAATCCTATATTTTATAGAAATAAACAGGGGGTTTATATAGGCTGTAATAAAAGTTTTGAAGAATTTATTGGACTAAAAAAAGAAGAAATTATAGGATATAGTACTTATGATTTATTTTATAAGGATATAGCAGATCGTTATTGCCAAAGGGATGAAGAATTAATTTGTAATGGAGGAGTACAAGTTTATGAATCAAAAATCTATAATAAAGATAAATCGCATAAGTATGCGATTTTTCATAAAGCAGTTTATACAAATGAAAAAGGAGAAAGGGAAGGAATTATTGGTGTAATTTCTGATATTACAGATAGAAAAAATATGGAGATAGATTTAATGGAGAGTGAAGAAAGATATAGTCAATTGATAGAGCTTTTACCAGATGGCTTGGCAATTTGTGATAATGACAAGATTGAGTTTGTTAATACATCGTCAGTAAAATTGTTTGGAGCAAATAAAAAAGAAGAACTGATAGGAAGAAATATTCATGATTTTATTTATAAAGATTATTGTGAAACAGTTCAAAATAGGATCAAAAAAGTAGTAAAGTATAAAGAAGATGTTCCTTTATTAGAACAAAAGGCTGTTCGGATCAATGGAGAATTGATTGATGTAGAAGGAAAAATCATTCCATTTTGGATAGATGGAAAGAGAAAGTATGTAAGCTTGATTAGAGATATTACAGAGAGAAAACAGACAGAAGCTTTAAAAAGAAAAATTCAAGAGGCAGAAGAGCAAGATAAAATAAAAACAGAATTTTTTGCAAATTTATCTCATGAATTAAGAACACCACTTAACTTAATTTTTAGTAGCATCCAATTGCTAGAATTAGATTTTAAAAATAAAGATCTATGGAGAAATGAACAAATATTTAATAAAAGAATGAAGGTATTAAAACAAAATGGATATAGACTTTTAAGACTGGTTAATAATTTGATAGATATTACAAAAATAGATTCAGGGTATTTTGAATTAGATATACAAAATTATAATATTGTGAGTATTGTAGAAGAAATTACTTTATCTGTAGTAGAATATATGATGCAAAAGAAAATTCATCTACAATTTGATACAGATATAGAAGAAAAAATAATTGCTTGTGATCCAGATAAACTAGAAAGAATTCTGTTAAATTTATTTTCTAATGCTGTAAAATTTACAAATCCTGGAGGATGTGTTTATGTAAATGTATTAGATCAAATCGATGGAATTTTGATTGAAGTCTCAGATACAGGTGTTGGAATTCCAAAAGATCAAGTAGAGCTTATTTTTCAAAGATTTAAGCAGGTAGATAAATCATTAAGAAGAAATCATGAAGGAAGTGGAATTGGATTATCTTTAGTAGAGTCTTTGGTAAAAATGCAGGGAGGAAATATTTGGGTAAACAGTAAGGTAGGACAAGGAACTAAATTTAGCATAAAGTTTCCAGAACATATTGTGGATATGAAAAAAGATAAAAGTTTAAAAGAAAATATTGCTCAACCATATACAGAAAGAATACATATTGAGTTTTCAGATATATATGTAAGTTAAAAGGCATATAAAATGGATAACATAATATATTAAATATTTTAAACATAATCTATACTAGTGAATTACTTAGTGAAATGTTATAATATAGAAGAATAAACAAATATTCTAAAAAATGATTAAAGGAGGAGAATTATGAAAAAAATTAAAATTATTACATTTGCACTAATTATGACATTAATTCTAAGTACCACCAGTGCACTTGCTTGTACAGCAGTGTATGTAGGAAAAGACGTAAGTGCAGATGGAAGTACAATTTTAGCAAGAAGTGAGGATCAAAGTACAGGTGCTTACAATAAAATGTTTAAAGTAGTGAATCGAGTAGAAAATGTAGCAGATCGTACAATTGATGATGCAAATGGATTTTCTTACAAATTACCATCAACTACTTATAAGTATACTATAGTACCAGATTCTTCAAATTGCGGAGATGGACCTTATTTTGGTGCTTGTACAAATGAATATGGATTAAGCGTTAGTGCAACAGTATCTGCTTCTCCTAAGGAAAACGTTTTAACAGTAGATCCATATGTAGAAGGAAGTTTGCGTGAAGCTGTTATTCCTGGAATTGTAGCTGCAACTACTAAGACAGCAAAAGAAGGGGTAAAACTTTTAGCAGAATTAGTTGAAACTCATGGCTCAGAAGAAGGAAATATAGTAATGCTTGCGGATCAAAAAGAGGCGTGGGTATTTGAAGTGTATAGTGGACATTTATGGGCTGCTCAAAAAATGCCTACTGATAAAGTGGCAGTTTTTGGAAATCAGTTTATGATTGAAATATTAGATACAAAAGATACAGAAAATGTAATGTTCCATAAAGATTTATTTAAGATAGCAGATGAACATGGATGGACACAAAAAGTGGATGGTAAAGTACATTTAGCTGCAACTTTTGGTGAACCAAGAGAAGATTATTCTAATATGCGTACATGGGTGGGACATCGTCTATTGGCACCATCTAGTGTAGGAGAATATAAGACAGATGAATATTATCCATTTTTCTACAAACCAGATAAAAAAGTTTCTGTATTAGAAGTGATGGATGTATTACGTAACCGTTATGAAGGTACAAAATATGATGCTTCTCTTCCTGCAAATAAAGATCTTCGTGTTATTGGTGTAGAACGTCAATCACAAATACACGTAATCCAAGTAAAAGACAATTATCCAGCTGAAATCTCTGCACTACAATGGCTTGCTCTTGGTAATGCAGAACATTCAGTATTTCTTCCAAACTTTAGTGGAATCGAAGATACTTATGCTGCTTATAAAGTAGATGGCGAAACACCAAACTATGATGGTGCATATTGGAAGTTTAAGAGAATTTGTGCTTTGGCAGAACAAAATAGAAGTTTTTATGGACAAGGAGTAAAAAATTATTGGAAGACATATGAAGAAAAGTTATATGAAGATATGGTAAAAGCAGAAAAGCAAATGATTGATCTTTATGCAAAGGATCCAAAGGCTGCTAAGAGTTATGTGACTAAATTACATATGGATGTTTCAAAAAAAGCTTGTGAAGATGCGGATAAGGTGTATGATCAATTATTATATTTTATAATGGATCGTAATGGCCGTACAGCTAAAAAATTAGGAGGGCCATTTGCAGTACAAAAAACATTGGAAGATGTTGCAGCTGCAAAATAAAATATGATAATGTATACAATATGAGGGGACGATAAATATCGTCCCTTTTGTATATTGAATATATTTTGGTAATAATGGATGAAGTTGACAAGTGTATGGTACATGTTATAATGAAAATGATAGTAAAAAAATATATATGTAATAATTTAGGGAAAAGGGTGAGATCCCCTTGCTGTAGTCGCAGCTGTAATCGGAGATGAAGAGTAAAAATACCACTGTCGAAAGATGGGAAGGTTTACTTTGAAGATGACCCGAAAGCCAGAAGACCTGTTATTGCATAGTTTCAGATCCTCCGACTTAGAGGAAAAGAAGTTTTATAGAAAATAAAAATGTTGTTTTTGTAATTGACAGTAAATTATGAAAATACAATGTGTTTATTTCTAAAAAATCCTCTTCTGAGTTGGAAGAGGATTTTTTATATCTAAATTATTTATTATTTATGGAGGTTTTAGTATGAAAAAATTAAGAAGTATTATTTTTGTGCTTATTGCAGTACTAATATTTACTTCATCTATAGACTGTTCAGATGCTCTAAAAGGTAAAAAGTCAGATACCGTTTTAATAGATGGTGTGACTTATAAAGGATATAAAGGGCCTGTACAGGGAGAAATCAAATATAAAGAAGGAAGACCAGCAGATCAAAACGCTCAAAGTCGTAAAGCATCAGGAGATATAGAAAGTCCATACCATGTAGATTTAGTAGTTACTAGAGATTTTGGACATAAAAGTATGTATTCTAAAAATGTAGGACTTGTAAAAGATGAAGTAGGAATGGAAGTACTTTTTAGAAATTTAGATATCCAAACAGCCTATGGTGGAGGTTTTGTAAATGCCATCAATGGAGTGGAGTCTAAGTTTACTTTTTTTACAGGAAAAAATAGACAAAAGGTAGATTGGTTTTATTGGGTAAATGGAATTTTAGCTCCAATAGGAGTAGCTGAATATAGACCTCAACCAGGAGATGTTATTTGGTGGGATTATCACGATTGGGGGACTACTATGTTTGCTCCTGCGGTGATTGGTTCTTACCCACAGCCTTTTAAAAGTGGATTTTCTGGTAAAAATCCTGGAACTGTGATTATGTATACAAAGGGATACGAAAAGGATGCACAAAATTTAAAGAATAGTTTACTCAAACAAGGAGTAAAAAAAGTTGATTTGGCAGCGTATAATCCTAATGGATTAAACAAACCTAAAAAATATTATATATTGATTGGAAAATGGAATGATTTATCTAAGAATAGTAAGGTCGTACAAGATATTAATACAAAGAATAAAGTAGTAGGAACTTATGTGAAATTTGAAAAAGGAAAATTACAGGGACTAAATTTTAAAGGAAAGGCGATTACTTCTTATGATCATGCAGGAGCCATTTATGCTTATGCAGCAGGCATAGGAAGCACATGTCCTATATGGATGGTTACAGGAACAGATGATCAAAGTGTAAGAAATGCATTAAATATAATGATCAATAAACCTCAAAGTTTAGATAAGCATTTTAGTGCCATTATTTCTAATAAGGGAGTAGAAAATATACCTTATATCAACTAAAGGAAGTGAAAGTGTGAAAAAAAGTATTTGTGTTTTTTTGATGTGGATGTTGATATTTTCCTTTTCATCTAAAGCTGAGGGAAATATAGATATAAAAATAGATGCAGGCTTTGATGGAAAAGGAAAAATAGGTACGATGATACCTGTGAGAATACAAGTGGAAAGCAAAAAAAATATAGATGGAAATTTAAAAATACAAACAGAGAATAGAGTGTATGATCACCCTATTCAGTTGTATTCAAATAGCAAAAAAGAGTTTTTCTTCTCTATTCCTATATTTAATGGAAAGGAGAAAATTCAAGCAAGTATAGAAGAAAATGGAAAAATACTAGAAAAAAAGTCAAAAAATATTAAAGTGTTACCTACAGAAACTGTATTTATAGGTATTTTGAGTGATGATTTTTCTAACCATTATTTAAAAGAATATAAAGATGATATATTTCTTAAAAATACACAAATCATTTCTTTACATAAAAAATTAAATGATGAAGAAATTTTAAATGCTATTTCATTGATTGTGATAGATAATTACAATACAAAAAATCTTACAGATCAACAACAAAGTTTTTTAAAAAACTGGGTTTCAAGTGGAAATACATTATTCATTGAAACAGGAGAGCATTCCTATAAGACTTTAACAGGAATTTTTTCAAATGCAAAAGAACCTATAAAAGTGGGAAAAGGTTTTGTAGTTCCAATAAAGGATACTCAAGCCTTTGAAAATATTTTATATTCTTATATAAATGATGATTTTATAGAAAAAGTAGTAAAAAAAGATTCTATGGAAGAAAGAATACAAAACAGTATGAATCTTTATACAGTCATTGATGAAATGAAAAAACCTAGTGAAAAAACAGCACTTTTCTTACTTGTAGGACTTTTCATTTATCTTATCATTTTAGCTGTATTTATATATGTAGAAAATAAAAAATGGATTTTTACTATCACTATTTTTGGATTTTCCATTCTTTTTTATGTTTTATCTTGGTGGGGAGGCTTTCAAAAGGATGAGTGGATGAAAGCTTCTATTTATGTTCATGATCCTATATTGCGTACTTATGATTTGTTATATGGATCACCAGCTCAAAAAGATAATATTTCTTTAAAATATGAAGCATCCTTTATCGATGGCATAGATGGACAAAATTATAAAATAGATCCTATAGAAAAAAATATAAATTTTCCTAAAAAGAAAGATGTGGAATATATATTATATCAAGAAAAAAATGAAAATGAACAAATAATCAATATTTCTGTTGAATTTATAGACAAAGATAAAATAAGTGCTAATATTGAAAATCCTATTCCAGAGACTTTGGAAAATGCTTTTTTTGTAATAGGAGATAGCATCATACCTATAGGAAATTTAGAAGGGAAAGAAAATAAAAAAATAAATATTACTTTAAAGCATGATTTAAAAAACTTAGGAGATTATAATTATCTTGAAAAAATTTATGAAAAAGCAAATTTAAAAGAGGATCAAAAAGAAATGTTTTCTTATTATTTTTACAATATAGAAGATCCTTGTAGTGGAAAGTTAATTGGATTTAGTAAGGGAAAAGAAGAAATTTTAGTCAATGAAAAAAATAAAAAGATAAAAAATAAAATTTGTAATGTTTTTCCTGTGAATATGAATTTTAAAAACAAAGTATATATACCATCAGGAATGATCAAACCTATCTTTACGAGTGAAATGATGGAAAAGAAAGAATGTTTATTAGAAAATACACCATTAGAAATTTATTATTCCATTCCTTCAGAAGTTTTAGTAGAAAACATAAAAATTACTACAAAACAAGAAGGTGGATACATGAAGCTTATGGTTTATAACTTTTCTATGAATCAATGGGATCTATTAACAAATACAAGCTTGAACAAAGAAAATCTTCAAAATTATATTTCTAAAGGATTTTTAAAGATAAAAGCAGAGGGAGATGCAAGAATGAGTATTCCTCAAATTTCATTAGAAGGAAATATAAGGTAGGTGGAGAAATGGAACTTTTGAATATAAACAGACATAAAAAAGGAATGATTCTTTTTTATGTCTTGATGATGAGTATTATGTGGATCATGTATTTATTTATGAATATTATAGGAAATACATATGAGATACAAATTTATGAAAGAGCATATTTATATTTGATGATTTTTTCTTTTTTATTGTATACAGGAATTCTTTTAGTATGGGAGTATGAAAAAGATTTTATAAAAAATTGTGTAGAAATAGTTATTTTTACATTTTCTATTATACCTATTTTATTGACTATTTTTATGAGCGGTAAAATTCCTATTCAGAATATATTCCTTCCTTTATTTATGGAGATTTTTTGGGGAATTGGACTGATTAGTACAAAAAAGAAAATATCACAAATGAAAATACCAAGTGTATGGAAAAATTTTATCGTGATGATATTTATTTTTATGTTTATTATTGTTAGCAGTATATTATTGTATTGTTACTATGAATATGCAAGTTTGGTTTTAACTACTGTTTATGATAAAGATATACCTATTTATTTCTTTTTAAATCCAGTACTTAGCTTTATAGGTACTTTGTATATGCAAGTTGGAGGAGGAAATCAAATGGGAGCTAAACCTATTTATATATATTTTATATTCTGGGCTTTATGGACTTTTGTCATGAATATATCAAACTCTCAGGAGTGTAGCCAATGAATTCAATAGAGAATACTTTGAAAAAACTAAGAATAAAAATATGGATCCACCGGATTATAAAATCATTGATTTTTAGCTTAGGGGTATTTAGTATTTCTTTTTTTATGTTTATGATTGTCATTCATTTTTATCCTGTTGTATATAGCTTTCAAAAAGCTATGGGGTTTATGAGTATTTTTATTTTTGTCGGGCTTTTGTTTGGAATACTAAAAAGACCGACTTTATATGAAACAGCTTCTATAGGAGATCAATTAGGTTTTCAAGAAAGATTTGTAACCTATTTAGAATACAAAGAAAAAAAAGATTGTATTATAAAAATATTTATAGAAGAAGTAAAAGAAGCTTTGGAGGATTTTCCTATTTTAGAAAAATATAAAATAAAAACACCTGTAAAATTAATTTTAGCAAATATTCTTATGATTAGTTTATCTATAGGAATTTATTTTATACCTTCTTCTTCTATGGAAATAGCATCAGAAAAAGAAAATATTCATAAAGAATTAAAAGAAGAAGCGAAAAAAGTTGAAGAATTAAAAAAGGAAATACAAAAGAAGAATCCTTCAAAGAATATGATCACTTCCTTAGAAGAGCTACAAAAAGAACTTGAGAATGCTTATGATTATGAAAGTGGAGCGGCTCACGTTTCTTCCATCCAAGAGCAAATAGAAAATGAAAATGATGATATATTCATGTCAGAAATATTGGATGGAATTTCTTCAAAACAAAAGCTTCAAAGTCAGTGGAGCAAAAATCATGAAGAAGCTTTAGAAAATATAAAGAATACTCATTTTTCTAAAGATGAAAAAGAGAAAATGAAAGAAAATATTAAAAATATGATGAAAACAAAAAATGAAGATAAAAAGGAAAAATTGAAAAAAATCAATACAGCTTTAGAAAAAAACAATACAGGAAAAGAAATTGTAAAAGCATTAGAAAATGGTAAAAAATCAAAAGAAGTCAAAGAATCTTTAGATGTAAAGCTTGATGCTATGAAGGAAAGATTATTGGCAAAAGGAGAAAAAGGCTTTAAAGGAAATGGTGGAGAAGAAAAATTATCAGATTTTGCAAAGGGCGAAAGCAAAGAAGAGCAAAATGGAGAATTAAGTCAAAACTCCTCAGATGCTTTGGCACTAGGAAATATGGGAAATCAGTCTATGAAAAGCCCTAGTGGTGTTGGAGGAGACAAAATAGATGCAAGTGATGGAGAAGCTTTAGAAGGAAAAGTAAATAGACAAGATCAGTCTACAAGAATTGGTGAAAACAAAGGAGATTCTTCTTATTTAAAAGGACAGTGGAATGATGGGGGAGCCATCAAAGACGGAAACAAAGAAGAAGTATCCTCTCGAAGGGGAGATGAGTCTTCTTTAGAAGGTTATGAAAGAGATTTTAAAAATACTCAAATGGACTATGTAGAAAAATTGACCATTCCTATCAAACATAAACAATTGGTGCTTGAATACTTTAAGAAGTTAAATGGAGGAGAAGAAGATGGAAGAAAATAATATGAAAAATTTTGCAAATGATTTTGAAAACATTGTAGCAGAAGTGAAAAAACAAATTGTAGGACAAGATGAGATCATTCAAAATGTTTTAATAGGAATCATTGCAGGAGGAAATATTTTGATGGAGGGTGCTCCAGGTCTTGGAAAAACAGTTTTAGTAAAAACTTTTTCAAAGGTTTTAGACCTTCCATTTTCAAGGATTCAATTTACTCCAGATTTAATGCCTACAGATATTGTGGGAGCAGAAATTGTAAGAAAGGATAAGGATCAGTTATCCTTTCAATTTGAAAAAGGTCCTATTTTTACAAGCCTTCTTTTAGCAGATGAAATCAATAGAGCAACTCCTAAAACTCAAAGTGCACTCCTAGAAGCTATGCAAGAGAGAACTGTAACAGTAGGCAAAAATACATATATTCTAGAAGAACCCTTCTTTGTACTGGCTACTCAAAATCCATTAGAGATGGAAGGCACTTATCCTCTTCCTGAAGCACAATTAGACAGATTTTTATTCAAATTAAAGGTAGTATTGCCTCAAAAGGATGCTTTGTTTCATATGATCGATATTAGCACAGGAGAAAAATCTTTAGAAATAAAAAAGATAGCAACAAAAGAAGATCTTTTAGAAATGAAAAATACAGCGAAAAAAGTTCCTATAGCAGCCAATATAAAAAATAAAGCGATTGATATTTTAATGAGTACTCATCCAGATCAAACCCATATAGATCTAGTAAAAGAATATGTACAGTGTGGAACAAGCCCTAGAGGAATGATATCTATGATTTCAGCAGCAAAAGTAAAAGCATTATCAGAAGGAAGATATCATGTTTCATTAGAAGATCTATATAGTGTGGTACTACCTTGTTTAAGACATAGAATGTTTTTAAATTTTAAAGCCATGGCAGATAAGGTAAGTACAGATGAGATCCTTATAGAAATTATAAAGAAGGTGAAGTAGCTTGGATCAGCTTTTAAAATCCCTAGAACATTTTAAAATTATTCCAAGAAAAAAAATAATAAAGGGAGGAAAAGGAAATTATAGAGGAGCTGGTCTTGGAAATTCACTAGATTTTTATGGACACAAGGAATACAACTATGGAGAGGATCTCAAAAAAATAGATTGGAAGGCTTATGGAAGAACCCAAAAGCTCTATACAAAATCTTTTGAAGAAGAAAAACAAATGGATGTAAATATTATTTTGGATGATAGTTTATCTATGGACTTTGGAGAGCCCAATAAGTGGGAGATGGCAAAGTATATTGCTTTAGGATTAGGATATATGACACTCAAACAAAATGATTTTTTAAATTTTTATACCATAAATTCTACATTAGAAGAAATTATGAAAAAAAGAAAAGGAAAAGAACATTTTTATGAGCTGACACAAAAGATAAAAGATATCCATCCTAAAGGGGATACCCATTTTGAAAATATACTCAATATGAATCATTTTTCATCTGGAATTACTTTTTTTATCTCAGATTTTTTTACAAAAGAGTTAGACAAAATCATAGATTTTTTAACGATACAAAATCAAGAAGTTATTTTATTTCATGTTTTATCCCAACAAGAAATCAATCCATTATATGGACAAGAGTTAAAGCTTATAGATGTTGAAACAAAGGAAAGTAGAAAAATAGAAATGAATCATCAAATGAAAGAAATATATAAAGAAAAAATGAAAAAATTTATAGGAAATATAGAAAAAAGCTGTACAAGTAGAAATGGAAGATATGTATTGTCTCAAACCAATGACAATATCATTCATATCTTTCAAAAAGGGTTAGGGGGAATTTAAATGAGATTTTTAAATCCCTTAGGACTTTTATCAGGACTTTCATTAGGATTTATTTTATTTTTGTATTTTAAGAAAAAACAAGTAATAGAACAAAAGGTTTCTAGTTTATTTCTTTGGGAGGAAGCCATCAAAGAAGTAGAAGGAGTAAAGTCTAAAAAAATAGATCATTGGATTTTATTACTCATTCAGCTTTTGATTGCTTTACTGATTGTATTTTGCATTGCAAAGCCTATAGGGTACGAATCCTTTAAAGGAAAAGAAATAACTATTGGGCTAGATTGTTCTTATAGTATGAAAGCTATGGAAAAAGGAAAAAGTCATTTTGAAGAAGGAAAAAATAAAATTTTAAAAATTCTTCAAAATACAGATGAAAACACAAAAGTAAATTTAATTTTATTAAAAGAAGAAAATAGTATACCTATTGAAAGAGGAAGCAAGGAAGACATTCAAAATTATATCAAAAATATTCATTGTACAGATGAATCTCTGGATCTTACTCATGCTTATGAAAGTATGAAAAATTTTTCTGGAAAGAAAATGATTGTTACAAATAAAGAGCTTCCAATAAAAGCTTCTATAGTAAAGGTAGGAGAAAAATTAAAAAATATAGGAATTCATCATATAGATTATGATTTTTATACAAAAAAAGCTTTAGTTACCATTGAAAATAATAATAAAGAAGATGAAGAGATACTTGTATCTATGATGAATGAAAAAGATCAAAAGGATATAAAAAAAGTGAAAATCAATGGATTAGAAAAAGAGAATATTTCTTTTCATGTTCCAATCCATTCAAAAAAAGTTAAAATTCAAATAGAAAATGAAGATATGTTAAAGGAAGACAATACATCTATTTTGTTATTAGAAGATGAAAATCAAAAAAAAGTATTTTTAGGAATTGAAAATGAATTTTTAGAAAAAGCACTAGAAAGTATTCCTTACATCAAGCTTGTAAAAAAAGAAGAGAATCCTGAACTTTATATTGTAGACCAAATAGATTCTTCTTTCAAAAATAAAAAGATATGGGTAATCAAGCAAGGAGAGGATTTGAAAGATCCTGTAAAAATTTCAAAGAAAGATTCTATTTTTGTAAAAGATATGACTCTTAAGAATATCTATACAAAAAATAGTATTTCTTTTAAAAAAGGATATATGAATATATTAACAGCAGAAAAAAGACCTTTGATGATGTATGGAAAAGAAGATGAAAAAAGAGTAGAAAGTATAGATTTTAAGTCTAGCAATATAGTGTATACTCCTGATTTTCCAATTCTTATAAAAAACACAATAGATTGGTTTTTAGATGGAGAATATTTAAATTTTTATCAACCTCCTAAGCCTATGGTAAAAGGAGAATTGAAAGATACCATAAAAACAAAAAACGAAAAAATAGAAAATATAGAAATTCATTTTACAAAGTATATCGTATTTTTCATACTTTTACTGATGGTGTTAGAATGGGAGGTGTACAGACGTGCATCTTAATACAATGAATATATACTACATGATTTTTAGCATAGGAATTTTAGGATATTTTATATATCAAAGCTTTGTATATAAAAATTTATTTCCTAAAAAAAAATATATAGGGTGGGTTCTTTTTAGAATGATTGCAATTTTGTCATTGATTTTAGTTTTGTTTGAAAGTGAAATGGTACTAACCAGTAAAGATACAACTACTTTATTTTTAGTAGATCGATCTTTGAGTTGTGAAAATCATAAGGAAGAAATAGAAAAAGTCATAAACGATAATATAAAAGATAAGAAAAATAAAGATGAAATAGGGGTTATCACCTTTGGGAAAGAGCCTATGATAGAAGTTCCTCTTACCAAACAAATAAAAGAAGTAAATCTTCAAACAAAAGTAGAAGCACAAGGAACAAATATACAAAAGGCTATTGATTATACTCTCTCTTATTTTCCAAAGAATAGAAACAAAAGGCTCATTCTATTTACAGATGGAGAAGAAAATATGGGAAGTATAGATGAGATAAAAGAAAAAATAAATCATAATCATGTGAATATGAGTATATATCCTTTGAAAAATGAAAGAGGTAAGGACGTAGAGTTAAAGGAGATCAATCTTCCGACAAATATTCATATAGGAGAAAATGCTCCTGTAACAGTTCATATTAGAAGTAACATAGGTACGCAAGGAGAATTTTATCTTTTTGAAAATGATGAAAAAATCATACAAGAAAATGTAAAAGTAGAAAAAGGAGAAAATGAATTTACATTCAATATTCCAATCAAAGAAAAAAGTACTTTAAAAGGAGAAATTAATTTTTTAGAAGATGAAAACGGAAAAAATAATATTTGTACTACTTATATAGATACAAAAGAAAAAAGCCGCATATTACTCATTGGAGAAAATAAGGATATAGGAAACATAAGAAATCTATTGGGTCATTTGCCTGTAGTATATAAGGAGTGTACTATAGAGCGGGCTTCTTTTGATCTTAACTTTTTATCTTCCTTTGATTCTATTTGTATGGTCAATGTACCTTACGAAAAAATAAATAAAGAATTTGAAAAAAATATCAATGTTTGTGTAAAAGAACAAGGAACAGGTCTTTTATTCATAGGGGGAGAAAATACTTTCTCACTAGGAGGATACAAAAATACTTTATTTGAAAAAGTATTACCTGTAAATTGCAAAATGAAGGAAAATAAAAAGAAACCCAATACAGGACTTGTTTTATTAATAGATGTATCTGGAAGCATGGAAGATACTGCAAATGGTGTCAAAAAAATTGAGATGGCAAAGGAAGCTGCCATAAGATCTGTAGATATACTAGATCAAAATGATGAAATAGGTATTTTAGCTTTTTCGGACAAATTAGAATGGGTTGTTCCAATGAAGTCTATAAAAGATAAAGAAAATATAAAAAAAGAAGTAGGAAGACTCAAGCCAGGTGGAGGGACACTTATTCAACCTGGAATTTATAAAGGAATAGAAAAGCTAAAAAATACAGATACAAAAATAAAGCATATGATTTTATTAACAGATGGACAAGGTGAAAAAGAAGGTTATGAAACAATTGTAGAAAAGTTAAAAGAACAAAAAATCACTTTATCTACTGTAGCTTTAGGACAAGATTCAGAAAAAGATGTATTAAAAAAATTAGGAGATGGGACAAAGGGAAGAAATTATATAGCGTTAGATTATTATACGATTCCTGAAATATTTGCAAAAGAAACTTATTTGGCATCTAAAAAATATCTCAATCAAAGAACCTTTACTCCAAAGTGGGTAAATTCATCTTTCTTAGAAAAAACAAGTATCCCTTCTTTAAAAGGCTATATAGGGACAGGTATAAAAAGTGGAGCTACTCTCCTATTAAAAAGTGATGAAGAAGATCCTATTTTGGCTTCATGGAAATATGGGCTAGGAAATGTAGTAGTATGGACTTCTGATTTAAATGGAAAATGGAGTTATGATCTAATCATGTGGGATCAATTTGAAAAAATGTGGGCTAAAATAATCAATTATACACTAGGAGAGCAAAATAGCTCTATGAAAATAGAAACAAATAGAGAAAATGAGGACGTAGAAGTATTTGTAGATACAGGAAAAAAAGGAGATCATCAAAAAATAGAAGGAGTATTACAAGGACCTAATGAAAAAGAAAATATATTCTTTGATGGAATAGGAACAGGTAAATTTTATAAAAAGATATCTCTTTCAGAGGTAGGAGAATATGTATTAACGATTAAACAAAAAGAAAATGGTAAAGTTATACAACAAGATACAAAAAGAATAAAAATAGATTATTCTCCAGAGGATCGTATGGTACAAAATAAATTAGATTTTTTTAAATTTTCTACAGATGGAGAGTACATCCATCAAGATACAAATATATTTTCACTTCCTATAAAAAATAAAAACAAAGGATATTTATCCCTAGATTTTATATTGCTTCCTGTTGCCATTTTGGCATTTATAGGAGATATATGGATTCGAAAAAGATAAGGAGGGTTTTTATGAAAAAGTGTAGAGGATTATTGTTTTTATTAAGTTTTTTAATGATCTTTAATGTATTTCTATTTGATGCAGATGCAGCAAGTAAAATTACTAAAGATGATGTATACAATGCTGCTCAAAAGACTATTAAGTATTATCATGATACATATAAAGAACAAGAATATGCAGGAATATTGGATTGGCCTGCATTGGGATTATTTGGATTTGGAGAAGATGTAGCAGGACCTAAGTGGACAGTAAATGGTAAAAATGGACCTTACTTTAGAGAACAAGAAGTAAAAGAAGGAATAGGACTTTGGGAAACAAAGAATACAGATTTTCAAAGAACCATCATAGGAATTTGTGCAGCCGGAAAAGACCCTAGAAATTTTGGAGGAAAAAACCTAGTACAAATTGAAAAAAAAACGATGCTTTCAAATGGTCATTTTGCTGACTCTGTAGCAGATAATGATACGAAAAAACCTATAGGAGAAGATTTGGTCAATGCGCATATATTTGGAATTATTTCTATGCATTGTGCAGGAGAACCTATTCCAAATAGAGACAAATGTCTTTCTTGGTTAGAAGAACAACAAAATCAAGATGGAGGTTTTACATGGGATGTAAAATATTTTGATGATCCAGAGGATTATAAGCTTGTAGAATCTGATGTAGACATGACAGCTGGAGCAATTATGGCATTTGCTATACTAGGAGAAGATGAAACAAATCCTCATGTAAAGAAAGCATTAGATTTTTTACATAGTAAACAATTAGATAATGGTGGTTTTGAATCTTGGGGAACAGAAAATCCTGAAAGCTGTGCATGGGTCATTCAAGCATTAACCTTATTAGGACAAGATCCTTTAGGAGCTGAGTGGACGAAAGAATCAGGAGGAAATCCTATAAGTGCTATTTTAAGATTTCAAATCAAAGATGGTAGTTTTGTACATGTACTAGATGAAGAAGATAATCTACCAGTGTATAGCAATGGTATGTCTACAGAACAAGCTTTATATGGATTGGCTGATGCATATAATAAAAAAGGGGCTTATGATTTACTTCATGAAAAATATAGACCTACTGCTGAAAAAAATCTATTTTCTGATTTGAATGATTCAGATTTTGCTTTTAAAGAAATTATGGATTTAGTTTATGATTATGTATTATCAGGATATGAAGATGGAACATTTAAACCTAAAAAGAATGTTACAAGAGCAGAAGCTGCAACTTTATTAATCAGTACTTTAAACTTAAAGAAAGAAAAAGAAAATTATAAAGAAGCTATTCAATTTATAGATGTAGATGAAAATCATTGGGCAAATAAAGCGATTGGACTTTGTGCTCAAAAAGGATATATCAAAGGAACAGGAGAAAGTATTTTTTCTCCAAATGAAAATATTACAGGAGAACAATTGGCAGTAATATTAGTAAAAGCAAAAGGTTTAGAAGGAGAATTAAAAAATATGGATGCAGATGGACAAAGCTGGTCTTATCCTTATGTAAAGATAGCAAAGGATCAAGGGTTATTATATGAAGGATTTAAAGAAAATGAACCTGTACATAGAGCAGAAATAGCATGGAGTTTGTCGAAATTTAGAACAATATTGAACAAATAAAAGGATATACTTATGACTATTCTAATATACTTTATATAAAAATTTTAAAATGAGGTGAAAAAATGGGAGCAAGATATAAAATAGAAGTGGATGAGAAAGAAAAGAAGCTAATCGATTGGATTCGAAAGATTGGTTATGGAGAATTAAGGGTCATTATACAAGAAAATCTACCTATTAGAATAGAAGAAGTAAAAAAATCTATCAAATTGTAAAGAAGGAAAAAGGAGGATAAGATTATGAAGAAACAGATGAAATTTTTAGTTTCTTTATTTTTAATTTTTTCAATAATTCTCTCAACAATGGAAATAAGTTTTATGGAGGTTATAGATGGAGAGGAAGTTTTCGAAGACGATATAAATACTGTAATAGATCATGTATATAATAGAATTAAGAATGATGATCCATTAGGAAAAAATTTAAATAACAAGGAAAAAGAAGCAAATTCTCCTATAGATATAAAATCGAAAGTAAAAAAACAGATTGATAATAATCTTGAATATATTTTAAAAACTATAGATAAACCTGAGTTTGGAAACGAATGGGATATTCTATGCTTAGGAAGAGGAGAGTATGCTATACCTGCTGGTTATTATGAAACATATTATAACAAAGTAGTAGATACTGTAAAAGAATTAATGGAGGAAGATCCAGTAGGAAAATTAAATATCACAAAAGGAACAGAGCATTCAAGATTAATTTTAGGACTTACATCTATAGGACAAGATATCAAAAATGTTGGGGGATATGACATAACAAAAGCTTTATCTGATTTTGATTATGTTACAACACAAGGAATCAATGGACCTATATTTGCACTGATTGCTCTTGATAGCAAAAATTATCAAATACCTATAGATGAAACTGCAAAGCGACAAAATACAAGAGATTTAATGATCCAATATATTTTAGATCAAGAAATTAATAAAGGAAAAGAAAATGTAGGTGGATGGAATTTAAATGAAAAAAGTAAAAATCCAGATGTAGATATAACTGCAATGACAATCCAAGGGCTTACTCCATATTACAATACAAATGAAAATGTAAAAGAAGCCGTAGACAGAGCAATCCAATGGCTAGCTAGTACACAAAGGGAAGATGGAGGTTATGAAAGTTGGGGTTGTGCAAATAGTGAAAGTTGTGCACAAGTTATTGTAGCTTTAACAGGATTAGGAATAGATCCTTATACAGATGAGAGATTTATTAAAAATGGAAAATCTATTGTAGATGCATTAATGACTTTTGCTGTAGCAGAAGGTGGATTTATGCATATAAAAGCAGGAGAAAATAGTAATGGTGGAGCACAGCCAGGAGAAGTGAATGGAATGGCTACACATCAAGGTACATATGCACTGATTGCTTATGATAGATTGATCCATAATAAAAATAGACTATATGATATGACAGATATAGAAGAACCAAAAGAAAAAATAGAAATAGTAGTAGAAAATTTAACAGATGACATGAGTGTTACTATACCACAAATGAGTTTTAAAGCATATGTAAGAGATAACAAAGGAGCTCTTAGTGTAAAAGTGAATAATGAAACAATTAAAGACCAAGATGGAAAATATAATGTTACATTAGAAGAAGGAGAAAATACGATTATTATTACAGCAATAGATCAAGAACAAAATAAAACAGAAAAAACATATAAAGTATATTATGTAGCAAAGAATTTATTTGAAATCACAATGGTAAGTAAAAACGATTTCAAAAACGGATTCCAAGCACAAATAAAAATAAAAGCTAAAAATATAAGTGATCAGGAAAGAGAAGCTACACTATTGATAACTTTATACAATAAAGAGAATGAAATGGTTTACTATGGATTTGTACATAGGAGTATTCAAATGGGACAAGAGGAAGAATTAGGAACAGGATTTTTAATTCCACAAGAAGGTAAGTACAAAGTAAAAGCATTTGTATGGGATAATATAGAAAATATGAAAATACTTTGTGAAGAACCAATTGTAGTAGAAGTAAAGTAAAAATAACAAAATATTAGTTTGCTTTTGAGAATGGATGACTTTCCTATTTTAATATAGAAAGGAAAAATATAATAATGAGATTGAAAAGATGGAGTAAAATTTTTTGGCCTTTGTTTTTAGTATTATGCTTAGTATTTCCTTCTTTTGCACAAATACAAGTAGATATTAAAAATGATGGAGAAAAAATTACAATAGAAGGAAGCTCTAATCATAAAGATGAGTCTGTTTCAATACAAATGGAAGATGATCAAAAAAAATGGGCAATAGATCAATCCAAGACAGATGAAAATGGAAAATTTAAATTTGATTTTAAATTACAACAAGGAAAAGAGTATAAAACAAAAATACAAGTAGGAGGAGAAAAACAAGATTTTTCGATTTCAACACAAAATAGTTCAAAGCCAGGATCTGAAGGAATAATCTCAGATGGAAAACAAGTACGAGTATTTATGAGAATAGAAGGCTACAATAGAACTATTATGGAAAGAACGCCTATAAGTGTAGGATTATTTGATTTGAATCCATATTTGAGAAAAGGGACAGGATCTTCTGCAAGCAAATCCGATGGGTGGGGAGTAGACAAATTTAAAGAACCAAGTCATGCTCATGCTATTGTTCAAGCTTTAGAGAGTATAAGACTTACAAAAGGAAATGGAAAAGGTCATTATGATTTACAAGATTATGGATGGTCATTATATATGTCTATGATTGATGGAGAAAGAGAATTTGATCATAGAAAAACATCAGGATGGATGTATGCTGTAGATGGAACTCTTCCTAGCGTAGGATGTAATGAAGCATCACTTAGTCAAGGAGAAGATGTTTTATGGTATTTTGGAGCATATGGATTTGATACATGGCGTTCAAAACTTAGTGTAGATCAGACAAATATATCTACAGGAGATGAAATTATATGTACATTAGAAGGAGAAATTACAGAATATGACAAAGGATCAAATAAAATAAATGGCAACAAAAATAAAATGATAGAAAAGGCTATTATTTATGTAGATGGAAAAGAATACAAACCAAATGGAGAAACTATTTTTACAGATAAAGATGGACAAGCAAAAATAAAATTTTATAAATCAGGGACATATAAAATATCAGCTGAAAAATTTGATGAAAAGGGAATAAGAAATATAGTTAGACCTCTACCAGTTACTATTAATGTAAAAGGAGAGTTACAAGTTCCTATTTCAGTAGAAATGCAAAAATTCAAAGAAGAGGTAGACAAGCTATTAAAGGATATAGAAGAAATTTCTAAAAATATTCATAATGATGAAGATGTAAAAAAATTAGTAGAAAAAGTGAAAAAAATAAATGAAGAAATCAATAAAGGAATGAAAAAGATTAAAACGCCAGAAGATGCAAGCTATATGATAAATTTAAATATACAAGTAATAGATTATATAGTAAAAGCATCTGAAAAAGCGAAAGAAGAAAAAGAAAAAGTAGTACAAGTAGTAAAAGGAAATATAGATACGATAGGAAAGACAATGGATTTTATAAAAGATGAAGAAAAAATAGATAAAGTAATAGAAGATTTTATAAAATCTACGGGAGAATTGACGAACAACTTAGGAAAAGAAATCACAAAAGATATTCATCAAAAAGTTATAAATATAGCAAAGAAAGCTATAGAAAAAGTATCTATACAAAAAGTAGAAAAAGAAAAATTAAATACACAAAAAGAAAAAACTATTTTTAAATTAGATGAAAAAGAAATGAAAAAATCTATAGAAAAAATAGATACAAAAATAAAAACAATGAAAAAGAAATTGATAGATAACAAAATCGAAGGATCAAAAGAATTTGATAAAATAATAAGTATTCAAATACCAGATACAAAAACACAAGAAATAGAAACAAATCTACCAAAGAATATGATCAAAGAATTAAAACAACATGGCATACAAAAGATAGGGCTTCAAACAGAAATAGGAAGATTTTTTATAACTCCAAATACCTTTGGAGAAAATGAAATCGATAAAGAAATTACATTAAATGCAAAGAAAATACCAAAAGATCAGTTACCAAAGCTTCTATTAAGTAAAATAGGAGAAAATATAGTAATAGATATGGATGTAAAAGCGGAAGGAAAGAAAATAGAAGAATTTCAAGAGCCTATGAAAGTATCTATTCCATACAATGGAGAATTCAAAAAAGGAGAAGTCATACAAGCATTTCATCTAAAAGATAATGGTACTATAGAAAATATAGGTGGGGTATATGATCCAAATACAAAGATGGTAACTTTTGATACCACTCATTTTAGCAAATATTTTGCTCAAAAATTACAAAAAGAAGAAAAAATAAGCTTTAGTGACTTAAGTGATTATGAGTGGGCAAAAAAAGCTATAGAAGAAATGGCAACTAAAGAAATTATTAAAGGAAGAAGTAAAGATATATTTGACCCAGAGTCGCCTATTACAAGAGCAGAATTTGCAACTCTAATTACAAAAATGCTTGGATTTAACATAGAAAATGAAAAATTGAGCTTTATAGATGTAGAAGATACTGCTTGGTATGCTCCATACATTAAAACGGCTTACAAAAATGAGCTGATCAGTGGAAGAAGTGCTACTGTATTTGATCCAAATGGAAACATTACAAGAGAAGAAATGG